>JAVBLA010000067.1:0-36636 GCA_031553775.1 Bacteroidales bacterium | reverse complement strand
GGAGTTCGACAAAATGCACGGGATCAACCTGTATGACCATGGAGCGAGGTTTTATGATGGGATGATATGGCCTACACCGGATCCGTTGGCGGAGAAGAGCTATGATACAAGCCCTTATGCGTTCTGTGGTAATAATCCGATAAAATATATTGACTCAAATGGATTAGCCTATTATACAGTAAATGCTGGTGGATACATAAGTTTGAGGGATTCTAGAGATTATGTTAAAAATGAAAATTATGATATACTGTTTCTAGATGATGAATTTGCATATAGGTTGTCAAAAGGAATTATCGTATATGATAGAAATTTATTACCTCAATTACAAGCAAAACCTGCTACAGAATATGATGGACATTATGGAGTCACTTCCAGTAAAGACGATGCTTTTCGCCTTTTTCAGTTTTTAGCTGAAGAAACTCCAGTCGAATGGGGTTTAAATGCATATTCTGTCAGTGGACGAGGTCAGTATCTTATTAGAACTAGTCATAGTTCTGAATATGTTTCTATTACAGATGGTCCATTTAATGAAGTGAATATGAGTTTTTCAATGCACTCTCATCATTCTACATCAGAGCCTGGAGCTTCAGGGTACTCATTCGCCCCTCCTCCTAAGCTTGAACCACTATATTCAAGAGATATGCGTGTAATTAAAAAAAGGTATGAAAGATTGAAAGGTAAACTCTCATATCCAGGTGAATTTCCAAATCATTACGTTTACAACGTATATCTTAAGGAACTATACCACTACACACCTTGGCATAATATGAATAAAAAGTTTGAAAATATAGAAACTCCAGAAGACTTGCAGAAGTATATTATTAATAAAAATTATAACGATACTCAAACAAAAACATACGGAAAATGAAACATTATTATTTATTGTTACTAATAATAGTGACAGCCTGTAATAACCACAACAGAAACTCTACTTTATTGAAAGAGGATATAGAGGAAGACTCAATAAGTTTATGTTATAATCCCATTTTAGGAAGAGAGATAAAAAAGTTTATTGATTATAATGATAGCCTGGATAACACTAGAAGTAAGAATAAAAAAAATATTATTCCGATTGTTTATGATATTATGTTTAATACATTTAAAGGGTCTTGCTATATTATATTGGGAAAAAATTTTTTTTATGACAAAGAGCAAGCTAAGAACTATTTTTATTATAAAAATTACTTAATAATATACAATAATAGTGATACGACTTGTGTGCAGAGTTTTATAAATGAAGATAAAATGATAAAATTCAAAGACTCAATTCCAGGATATAAAGACGTAAGTGAGAGTAATATGGAATATGACACTCCATTAAGGGTATTCAAGGTTATAAATCAGGATAGTTTAGAAACCATTTATACCGGAATTATCTGGCGTCCAGAAGAACTTTAAGGCCTGTAATATAATAAATTAAAGTTATGAAAAATATGAAACACATACTAATAAAATTATTCTTCTTCATTGCTCTATTATTTAATAGTGGATGCTCGAAAGATGAAGGTAATGATTTGGAAAAAGCACCTTATTTCACGGCAATGTTCATGTGTTCCTATCCTCTGGAGCCAATAAAAAATGGACAAAATATACAGTTTGCTATTGAATACCTGGAAGATATTTCTATAAATATTGAAAAAATTGAGAGTGTTGAACTTTATTTCAATGGAATATTGATTGATTCGCTGAAATCGGATTTTTCAGAACCAAATTTTTGGGAAATCGAATATATACCGGAAGGTTTTATACCAGCGGTTTATCAATTTTCGTTTCATATTGGTTTCAGAGTAAAGAACCAGGCAGAGAAATATTATTATGATATTACCAATTCAGTTACAATAATAAGATAGATTGCCATTTCGTAAATACTAAAAAAATACTTATATGAAAGGATCTGTAGTCAAAATCGTATTTTTTGTGATACTTGGATGGAACTACTTTCAGATTCCTGTTTCGGGTCAGTTTTGCTTTACTCCGAATGTCGATAATGCCTATTTTTTCACCCCTCAGAATCTAGGAACTTCTACTCCTCAGGTAACAGATATGATATGCTATGGTAATATACAGGTAAATAAATACCACGGCTTGCTCGATTTTGGAATACAATTGGAAGGTTATAAAGATATTGATTTTGATATTCCTATCTCCCTGAAATATATATCAAGCGGTTTTGTACCCTCCAAACGTCCCTCTTATGTGGGATACAATTGGGTGCTTAATTGTGGAGGAGTAGTGACCCGGACTCTCAATGGAAGCCCGGACGATACAAGGGGATGTTATCGTAATTCGGAATATGATGATTATTTATTGGATGGAATTTTAGTCGCTATGCGGGATGGACGATTTGTTAATTACTCGGATGATGATTTAATGAATTTCAGAGTTGAGTATAATTCAAAAGGGCATGGAACTTTTTATGAAGGAAACGATTTTAAATACGAATTTGAACCGGATATTTTTACGTTTAGTTTTGGCGGTTATTTCGGACGTTTTATTATGGGAAAAGACGGTCGCCCTGTATTATTGGAAGAAAACGGATGCAAAATTGATATAGACGGGATGTCTGTGCAATCTTACAGTACTTTTGAAACACCATTAAGTTCTACCATAAAAATTATTACTCCGGATGGCTTTATCTATACATTTGGGGGAGAAAGTAATTATTTGGAATATTTTACCCCTAATAATCCAGATAAATGCAAGAAAATGCCGCGCTATATTACGTCGTGGTTCTTGAAATCGATAACTACTCCGTTTGGCAGAGTGGCAAACTTTAATTATATTTCAAAAATGCAAATCAATAAGTATCGCTACTTGTCGTATATGCGGACGGCTTCATACACGCAAATTGTTTGTACAGATGCTAGTACAAGTCAATATGCCGATGAAGATATAGAATCTGAAAATTTTATTGTAAGAGATAAAATATATACGCCGGTCCTGAATTATATAAAAATTGACGAGACTAAAATACAGTTCAGTTATATTGAAAATTCCTTGTCTTTTTATGAGGGTGAATCTGAAGACAAATTATTGCAACTTAGTAAAATAAAGCATTATTCTGATAATATCTTATTAAAGGAAGCATCTTTTTCTTACGTATCTAAAAATCGCTATTTCTTTCTGCAATCAATTTCTCAGAATGGACTTAAGCATTCTTTCAAATATAATCTATCTCAGGAACTGCCGGACCCATTGACTATTTCTCTTGATCATTGGGGATTTTGGTCCGGGGGATACGAAACAGGAATAAGTGATAAAGATGCTTATTGTACGAATATAAAAGAAAATCGAAAAGTAAATCCAAATGTTTGTAGTGTTGGATTGTTGAATGAAATTGTATACCCGACAGGAGGGATGTCTAAAATTGAATATGAAAATAACCGGTATAATATTTATTTTACCCGTAATCCTTATTTTTTTATATTGACAAAAACCGAAATCAATAAGCCTTTGCCTTGTGGTGGGGCAAGAGTTAAAATGGTACAGGATTTTCACAGTAAAACAAGAGCTCCAATTAATACCAGAAGGTTTTTGTACCAATCTTCTTTAGGAGAAGAAATGGGTGTTATAGGGATAGAGCCTAAGTATAAAATAAATGAACGCTTTACTTCATATGGATATACAAGTGCTTTTCCCGTTATCTGTAGTGTTGGTGTCATAACAGAACTCACAAATATAAGTGCAAATAGTTTTGGATCGAATAATCTTTTTTCTGAATATCATGTAGGGTATCCTTATGTAAAAGAGATTTTTATGAATAATGGTTTTGTCCAGTCAAGTTTTTCTTCCTGGATAGATATACCTGATTTGTATAGCAATACAGTTAAAACTACTCATATGACACCTACCAATTTAGGAACTTATGGAATTGCAGAAAAATATGGAACGTACATTACCAATGATATGTCCCGATTCAGAGGTAGGCTTCTGGAAGAAATTACCTCTGATGTTTCTGGAGATGTGGTTTATCGAATTAGGAATAAATATAATGTTGAGGATGCCGGTTCAAAATATCACATTTCTTTGATATCTTCACCCAGAAGTTTGGGTAATTATAAAATATTATTGACTCCGTGTCTATTGATCCAGCAGGAAACAACAGACCAGAATGGAGTTACGAAACAAGTGGATTATTCTTATAATGAAAAGTCATTTATTCGTAAACAAAAGACAATAAATAGTGATGGAAAGTCTCTATCTGTAATATATGAATATCCTTTTGAATTTGAAAATTTTAATAATGATATTCATTCTGAGGCAATTATGGCAATGTTAAATCTGAATATGATTAAATCGCCCATTGAAACAGCCGTTCTGTCAGAGAATGACACTTCTGTGGTTAGTGCCGTTATGAATAGATATTATGTTTCATCAGGTCTTCCTTTCTTATCTTCTATTTATCAATTTGAAAGTAATACCCCAGTTCTGTATCATTCCCCGGAGTACTATTCTAAATTTCGCATAAAAGAAACCTTTGGATTTTATAGATACGGACGATTAATCTCTATGAGGACAAAAGACAATATGCATGTTGCTTACATTTGGGGCTATTGTAATAAATATCCTATAGCAGAGGTTAAGAATGTATTTTATGCAGATTTGATAGCCAGAATCCCGGAGTATAGGTTAGCTTCCATTGCTTCAAAAATACAACCTTCGACTGATGATTGGAATTTAATTAATAATTTGAGATCTCAATTTACCGAAGCACAAATAACAACGTATACTTATAAACCTTTAGTAGGATTGTTAACAGTTACAGATCCACATGGGGTAATATCTTATTACGAGTATGATTCATTTGGCCGCTTACAATATCTCAAGGACAAAAATACAAATATAATAAATTCATACGATTACCATTATTTAAATCCAAATGAATAGTTTGTATCAATATTTTTTTATCTGTTACACAACTCCTTAAAATCACAATAAGCGCAATTCTTCAGGGCAGTGGTCTGCCTGAAAGGAATTTCCGGGTTGAAAAGTTCGTCTAATTTTGCTATGAAAAATCCTTCAAATATATCATATAGCTGATTG
Source organism: Bacteroidales bacterium (assembly GCA_031553775.1). GTDB lineage: Bacteria > Bacteroidota > Bacteroidia > Bacteroidales > Azobacteroidaceae > JAISFI01. The sequence goes on along the minus strand of JAVBLA010000067.1, from coordinate 31,593 downwards.
AAATCGGTAATTTCTTCCTTCTCATAGCAAATAACGGGAGAATAATCTTCTTTTCCTGCCTCCTGCAAGTATAGTAGGGTAGGAACTACCGGTAGCTTTTTCCCGGAACGGATTAATACGGATGCATACAGGAAGGTTTGGAATATATGCGATGCCCGGTCGTCTTTTTGTTCGAATAATTCAGAGATCTCTTTATAGCTTTTTCCCGATCCGCTGGTTTTGTAGTCGACGATCCGGATGGTACCGTTTTTTTCTTCCAGACGATCGATAATACCTCCTATTTTCAGGGAGACATTCCGGTGCGGCAATTCGAAACCGGTATATGCCGGATATTCCAGTCCACAGATGCTGAAAGGCACCTGTTGCCTGTCGAATACAACCAAACGACGCAATAAATGCCTGATTACCCTGAAATTGATCAGTTGTTCTCCATTGTATTGACTGATGTCCACATCCGGTTTGAAAAAATATTTTTCCTCGAAGGCACGGGAGATCAACCGGTCTAATTTAAATGAATTTTTGCCGAGATATGCGTCATAATGTTCTTTCTGAACGATAAACGGAGTAAAATTCTTCTCATTTTCCATATGGCCTATTTCCCTGTAAAGCAGTTCTGCCGCCCGGTGGAAAATCGTACCAAAAACCGAACTGTCCAGCTCGTCTGAAAGCTCTTCTTTGGTCCGGATTCCTTCGATATATTGCAGGTAAAAACGCAGGGAACAATCGATCAGGACATTCAGGGCGGAAGGAGAGAGTCTGTGCGCTTCGGGATCGGTATTCCGGTCGTATTGCTGCCTGATCTTCCGGATCAGGTTTTCGTTTTTCGGGACTTCTATTGTTTCCGGACGTACAGGCCGGACGGAAGACGATAAACCGAAGCGTTTGATCCGTAATCTGCTGTCTACCAGTAATTGCAGAATAAACCGGCTCATTTCAGCTTTTCCTAACGGTGTTTTCCCTATGTTATAGATTAGCGTGATATTTTCTGCCCGCTGTATCAACCTGAAAAAATAATAAGCGAATATCGAATCCTGATGTTCCGTAGTACTCAACCCAAAATATTTTCTCAGGAACTGAGGGATGAAAGAGTTATCGTTGCTTGTTCCCGGCATAAAACCTTCATTGACAGATAAAATCAGGAGATTTTTAAAATCAAGTGTGCGTGTCTCCAATACCCCCATCACCTGTAATCCTTTGACCGGCTCGCCATGGAAAGGAACGGTGGTAACCGAGAATAACTTTTTCAACAAACGGAGAAAAGTCACCTTTTCCACCTGTAACTCCCCCGAAGAGACCAATCCTGCAATGCGGTTGATTACCTGGTAGGCCCGAAACAACGATTCCTGGTATAATCCGCCGTACAGATCGTTATATTTTTCCGGGTCTTTGAATAGCAGTCCGGCCCGGCGGGTTGCTTCCAGCAGGTAGTCCGCGAGTTGTTTCGTATCTTTCGCCCTTTCGAACAGAAAAGAATTTCCCAGTATTTCCGGGGTAGGGAAGAAGATATTTTCCCGGATGATGCGTTCTTCCGTTTCTTTAGCTTCCGGAAAGACCGACAAGGTATAAGGATGCCGTAATACCGGTAATACATATTTGTAGCGGAGATTTTTTCCCGATGCGGAAAATCCGTTCACCTGCATTTCTGTCAGCACCTGTAGGAAACTGCATACAGGCGCCTGTGTGATGGGAAACCCCATCGTGATATTCACATTTTCCACTTTTTCCGGAGGAATGGCATGCATCACCGTAGGCAATATCTGTTCATTACATAACACTACGGCAGAATCCGGATCGATGAACCGGGTATTTTGCAGGCTTTCTGTCCAGGGAGAAATATAAGCAGTCTGTGCACTTTCGGAAGGTGCGGAAATAATGGTAATTTCTTTCTCCGGAAAATTGGAATGGCTGAAATTTTCAGGGTTCAGGGCAGAACCGAACTGTTGGATGTTTTCTTTGATAAAACGTCCTGCCTCATGCTTGTAGCTCCCTTTCATATCCAGGTAGTACGAATCGTAATCCCAGTAGAACAGCGAGATTTTTTTCAACTGTTTAAAAAGCGCCTTTTCGCAACCGTTCAATACATTGAAACCGGCAAATACATATTGGATGGAAGTTTCTTCGACGGCGTTCGGAAACGCCGCCGAACGGGAGTTATCCGGAAGATCGAATAATTGTTCTTCGATGACAGATCGCATCATCATCCCCGGATAGGCAATGCCGGATGACAGTAAACGTTGTTTAAAAGCAAAATATACTTTTCCCAGGATATTCCAGATCGATTGGAATGCTTCCTGCAAACGGGTGCCTCCCTGGAAGTGACTGTTGAAATAACGACTGATGGATTCGATCTGCGCTTCGCTGAGATGCGTAAAATCATCGCGTAAGGCATCCAGATCCTGCAGATTGCTGAATAATGACAGGGCATTGGCCATGTTTTTATCAATATCGTCGAAGTCACCCAACAGTATTTCTCCGAAAAAATAGAATTCATCTAATGTTTCCTGGGAAGGAGATGTTGCCTCCTTGTTATATATTTCAAGATATACATCATATAATTCTGCTACCAGTTTGATATTATCGGCAATGCGTAAATTGCATTTCCGACCGAATAATTCGTCGATCGTGAGGTATTGCGGCGCCCAGACCGGTTCTCCAACGCTACGGTACAGGTAATTGTTGAAAAATAACCTTGCCCGGCGGCTGGGAAACACTACGGTCACTCGTGACAAATCTGTTCCGAAACGATCTGTCAGGTCTTGTGCTACTAATTGAAGAAATGGTATGTTGGATTGTTCTGTCATACGTACTTGCAAAAGTAATGGATTTTCATGAATAAACTCCATACTAAAATAAAATGATTACCCCCAGAAGATGTATCAAAAGTTGCATTTTTTATTCATATTTTTATGGTTACCAAACGATAAAGAAAAAATGAAAATTTATTCAACTAACTTGACCGATAGTCAATGGAGTGCAGTAGTCATTTTAAACGACAAAGGCAAGCACAGTTTAAGAGAAATTTTCGATGCAATCTTCTACATGCTTAAAACGGGTTGTCAGTGGTGTATGCTTCCCCATGATTTTCTGAAGTAGGAATTGGTTTATTAGATTAGAATCACTTTCCCCTCATTGCAGACGAGGGGGAGCACTGTAAGTCATGATATCCGTACCGTTAACTTTTTTTACAATTTCTTTTGTGTTTCTAAGTATTAATGTGTGACTCCATTGCTTGCTGTATGAAACAAATTCACCATCTGGCGTTTGTTTGTAGATGACAAACATGTGCCAGCCCATGTCCGACGGAAGTGAGATAATCACTTTTTTCCCAGACTTCAATTCATTTTCTATAGTTTGAAAAAGACTATCTATCGGAAAGTTTGCATTCCGGGGTAAATCAAATTTATGGAAAAAAGTAATACCGTATAATTCTTTATTGTCAAAGTCATTGAAAGAACCATCAGTTTTGTTTTTCCATTTATTTTGTAAGTCGTAAAAATCAAAATCGACGACTTTACAATACTTTAGCACCATTTCGACAGTTGATGGTATGCAAGAGGCCTGAAAGATTTGATTATGATTATTTACGACAGAATCAAAAAAATCACAATTATCGTTTTTTTGTGTTTGAGCCTTCGAATGAAAAATAACAGATGTGAATATTATTACAATTATAATAGAGGAAATCCTTTTCATAATTAGAGTTTATTTTGAATTTTTATTATTTCTACAAAGGTAACTAAATAATTGAGAAAAAAAATAGAATAATGTTTGTTATATTCTTTTACCTTTCTTTTGCGTGAATTGGGCTGGCTTGATATGTGGCTTTGCCGATATCACATTATCCTCCATGCAACTCCGTGTTTAAAAACTTTCACCCAAATACCTTCCATATCCCCCTGGTTTTTCGTTCCTTTGTAGCGTTTTTAATCAACTGTAAAATGAAAATCATCCATACCATCCGCGAATTACAGCAATTTCTGGGGAAAGCCAGGGGAGAGCTGAAGACCATCGGCTTTGTCCCGACCATGGGAGCTCTTCACCGGGGCCATATTTCATTAGTCGGACAATCAGTACGGGATAATGATATTACTGTGGCCAGTATTTTCGTCAACCCCACCCAGTTCAACGATCCGAACGATCTGTTGAAATATCCGCGTACACTGGATGCCGATGTACAATTGCTGGAAAAAAACGGATGCAATTATGTCTTTGCTCCGGAAGTGAAAGAAATGTATCCCGAACCGGATACGCGTACTTTTGATTTCAGTGATCTTGAGCGGGTAATGGAAGGTGCCCATCGTCCCGGACATTTTAACGGTGTAGCACAGATTGTAAGCAAATTGTTCGATGCAGTACAACCCGACCGTGCTTATTTCGGGGAGAAAGATTTTCAACAATTAGCCATTATACGTGCAATGGTGCGGCAATTGAAAATGGGAGTGGAGATTGTGGCATGCCCGATTGTCCGGGAGCCAAACGGTTTGGCTATGAGCAGCCGGAATACGCGCCTTTCAGAAGAACAACGCGAAAAAGCTACCCTGATCTCGAAGGTTTTATACGAAAGTAAAAATCAAAAAACAACGCAGACAGTCGATCAGTTGAAACAATGGATCATTAACTCCATTAACGGGGAGCCTGAATTAAAAGTAGAATACGTAGATATAGTCGACGGCAGCTCCCTGCAATCTATCCGTTCATGGGATGAAACAACTTATCCGGTGACTTGCGTAGCTGTTTTTTGTGGAGATGTCCGCCTCATAGACAACATGATATATAATTGAAAATTGAAAATTGAGAATTGAAAATGATATCCAGAGCTAATTTTCAATTTTCAATTTTCAATTTTCAATTAAAAATTATTAACTTTGCACCCGGTTTTGAGGATGTCGGGAAATTGAAGATTTTGCAGAATTAATTCTTCATTCTTAATTCTTCATTCTTAATTTTTAAAAATGTTGATTGAAGTAGTAAAATCCAAGCTCCACCGTGTTACGGTTACCGAAGCGAACCTGAATTATATCGGAAGTATTACCATCGATGAAGATTTGATGGATGCTGCTAATTTGATTGCCGGTGAAAAGGTGCAAATCGTAAATAATAATAATGGGGAGCGGTTTGAAACATATATCATAAAAGGACAACGCGGATCCGGAGTGATTTGTCTCAATGGCGCCGCCGCGCGCAAAGTGCAACCGGGCGATATTATCATCGTCATGTCGTATGCACTTATGGATTTTGAAGAGGCAAAAAGCTTTAAGCCGGCTATCGTTTTTCCAGATACGGCTACGAACAGAATAATCAATTAAACTTATCGCACTGCCGTTTGTTGTAAACTCGCCGGTCAGGTGCAATTTTGAATTTATTATGCTGAATTTCATACCCGTTACTATAGATAGCAGAGAGCCTATCAATGCTTTTTTGAAGCAGAATCCATATCGGAACTGCGATTTTTCTTTTGCCAATATTTTTTGCTGGAAGCATAAATACAATACAACTTATTGTATTACAAATGGTTTTCTTTTTTTTCGGTTTCATACTTCAGTGCGTACAGCAGGGTATATGATGCCGTTGGGAGCCGGAGATTTGAAAATGGCTCTGGAACTGCTGATGGAAGATGCCCGGGAACGGAAAGATATTTTTTACCTGTTCGCTGTTACTTCCGGGATGTTCGAAGATATAGACAAAGCCTGTCCGGGAATGTTTGAGTATAAAGCAGACAGGGATTGGTTCGAGTACCTTTATCTTTCTCAGGATCTGATTACGCTGAAGGGTAAAAAATTGCAACCGAAACGGAATCATATCAACAAATTCAAGAAGACCTATTCTTACGAATATTTGCCGATTACCCGTGATATTATTCCGGAGTGCCTGAAGTTATATAACCGCTGGTGTGGGGAAAACGGGGGATGTGAAGAAGATGAATCGTTGGCGGAAGAACGGATTGCAACCCAAATGGCTTTTGAATATTTCGAACGCCTGGAGATCAGGGGTGGCGCTTTGCGTGTAAATGGCGAAATATTGGCTTATTCGTACGGACAATTACTGGGACCGGATACTTTTGGCGTTCATGCGGAAAAATCTTTGTATGAAATAGACGGAGGATTCAGCATGATCAACCAACAGTTTGCCGAACATGAATGCAGTGAATTTATATATATTAACCGGGAGGAAGACCTGGGTCTGGAATCTTTGCGACAGGCTAAACTTTCTTACCATCCGGCTGTTTTAATGTCAAAAGGATACATTCGATTCAAATGATACGTTACGTTACCGATACTGATATCCCCTTCTTAAAATCGATCTGGAGACTCTCTTTTCCTACAGATACCGATGAGTTTATTGCCTTTTATTTTAACCGGATATTTCCTTCCGGAGAAACAATGGTGCTGATTCAGGATAACCTGCCGGTGGCTTCCATGCAAATCATTCCTTACCGGATGAAACTGGGAGAGCATGTGGTAAAAGCCGGTTACATATCAGGAGCCATGACTCATCCGGAGTACCGGAAAAAAGGGTTCATGGAACAGCTCATACAACAATCTTTTGTCGAAATGAAATCGAAGGGAATGGCTGTTTCTTTCCTGATACCTCAGGAAGAATGGTTGTTTGATTTTTATGCCGTGTACGGATTCAAAAAAGCTTTCCCTCGTTTTTACAACCAACAAAAGGTTATTAGCAGTATCATTCCGTCTATTCGCTCTTATCCTCTGCCCAATAATGTGGATATGAGCTTTTTATATACTTCTTTGCTGTCCCGCAAAAAAAACGTGGTTCTCAAATCGGAATCCCAGGCAAAATATATTTTCGAAGATGCTTTGTCTGAAGGAATACAGATTTTTGTCAATGCCGGCGGTATCTGTTTTTTTAGCCGGGAAAATAACCAGGTGATAGTAAAGGAAATCCTGGCAAAAGATGAGATTCATTATCAGTCTTTACTTTTTTCCATAGCCTCTCATTATCAAACCGGTGAGATCTATATTTGTCGGTATGAATCGGATACCTGGGCTAAATATCATGGAATGCTTAAGATTCTGGACGAATCTATTACTCTTCCTCCTGATATCTATATGAGTATGATGCTCGACTGACAGATTTTTCTACATGCCGGAAAAAAAATCGTATACTTACTCCCACATATGGAAGATAGCTTATCCTATTTTCCTGACGTTGTTTGTGCAGAACCTGATCCAGGTAATCGGTACGGCTTTCCTGGGCCGGGTAGGAGAGGTGGAGTTAGGTGCCTCAGCCCTGGCCGGTATTTATTATATTGTGATCTTTATGCTGATCTTCGGTTTCAGTACCGGATCTCAGATCCTGATAGGAAGAAGGAACGGAGAGAAAAATTATCATAAGATAGGTGAAATTCTAATGGGAGGCATTTTGTTTTTGCTTTCTATGGCTCTGGTTCTGTTCTTTTTTACGCGTTCTTTTTCTGAAGTTATTTTATCGAAGTTGCTGACATCTGAAAATGTCTTGAATGCAGCCCTGGAGTATCTGGATTGGCGTATTTACGGTATTTTCTTTGCATCTGTCAATGTAATGTTCCGGGCTTTCTATGTGGGTACTACCCAGACGAAGGTTTTGTCGTTCAATGCATTGATCATGGCATTGACTAATATCCTTTTCGATTATCTCCTGATATTCGGAAAGTTTGGATTTCCGGAAATGAAAATTGCCGGTGCTGCTATCTCGTCAGTACTTTCGGAGATAGCATCCGTGTTATTTTTTATAATTTATACTTTCTGTAAGATTGATTTTGAAAAATACGGATTCCGGAAATTTGCATTGGCAAACCTGGCTGTGGTAAAAAATGTGTTGAATATTTCTTTGTCGCTGATGCTTCAGAATTTTTTGTCGCTGGGGAGCTGGTTTTTTTTCTTTTTAGCCATAGAGCATATGGGAGAACAGCCGTTGGCAATATCTAATATAGTGCGCAGTTTATACATGTTGATTTCCATTCCTGTTTTCTCATTGGCGGCTACGGCTAATACATTGGTGAGTAATGCCATTGGTGCCGGGAAAAAAGAACTGGTCATCCCTTTGGTTTGGAAAGTAGCCAAACTGTCCGTTATAATCTGTGCCGTTTTTATGCTGGTCAGTTTTATTTTTCCGGAATGGGCGATCGCTATTTATACTTCCGATGCTACCCTGATCAGGGAATCGATTCCGTCTCTGTATGTGGTTTTACTGGTACTCCCTTTGATCTCCATATCCAATGTGTTTTTTAATGCGGTTTCAGGTACCGGTAATACGAGAACAGCTTTGATCCTGGAAATTTCGGCACTTGTGATCTATATTTTTTATATCTGGGTATCGGTAATCCATTTCAGATTCCCGTTGGAATATTGCTGGACTTGCGAGTATGTGTATGGGTTGTTTATTTTCCTGTTCAGCTATATTTATATGAAGAGAGGGAATTGGAGAAACAAGAAAATCTGAAGAATTAAAAACTAAAAACTAAAAGTTAAAAACTAAAAACTAAAAATTGACAATTGATGATTGAAAATGAAAATACATGAATCAAAATTTTCAATTTTCAATGCTTTATCGACTGCCAATTTTTAGTTTTTAGTTTTTAACTTTTAGTTCTTTACAATCATTTCCCCGGTTCCTTTCGGGTAGGTAAAATTCACAGTATCTAAATTTTTTACATTTTTCAGGATCAAAGCAGGTCCTTGTTGGGGAATAATGCTGACATTCTTGAGTTTAACACCATCCGACTCTACAATCTCTGCTCCATATATAGAGGTGATATAGGCATTTTCCACGTTGATATTGGTGATGTTCATTTCCGGAAGTCCATTGAAAAGCATGGCACGACGTGCATTCCTGGAAACCAGGTTTTTTACGTAAATATTCCGGAAAGCCGGTGTCTCTTCGGTGACAGGGGGAATAGAGACCTCTTTCGGGATAACATCTCCGTCTTCCAGGGATTCGGAAGCCGATTTTCCTCCATAATACAGGTCGAAAAGGAAAGATTCCGTTACGATATCGAACATACTGATATTGTTGATGTAGATGTTTTCTACCACGCCACCACGTCCCCGGGTACTTTTGAAGCGTAGGCCCACATCAGTTCCCAGGAATTGACAGTTGCTGACGAGAATATTCCGCACACTACCCGACATTTCGCTTCCTACCACAAATCCACCGTGTCCCTTGAATACTTTACAGTTATCCACCAGTACATTTACTGTAGGCCGTGCACGCAAACGGCCGTCTTTGTCTTTACCGGATTTGATACAGATGCCATCGTCGCCCACATCAAAAAGACAATTAACGATAATGGAATTCACACAAGATTCCAGGTCGAGTCCGTCACCATTTTGTGCGTATGCCGGATTCCGTACAAAAATATTATCTAGAATCACATTTTCACAGAGTAGGGGATGTATATTCCATGCCGGTGAATTTTCGAACAAAACTCCTTCCATCAGTACATTTTTGCATTCGATGAAATTGACCATTACCGGACGCAGGAAATCCCGTATTTCATTCCATTCCGCTTCTGTTTGCAGATTCCGTGGTACATTCATATCGCTGATGGCTGCGCCTTTGGCCGACGATTCGGAGGGATACCAGTAATTTCCATTTTTTACGATACCACCTGAAGCCACTATTTCCTGCCATTCCTTGTCGGTTACTTTCCCTTTCTTAAGAGGTCGCCAGGCATGTCCGGAACCATTGATGGCCCCTTTTCCCGTAATGGCGATATTGACTAAATTTCTGCCGGAGATAGGCGATTGACAACGCCGGGTATCCAAGCCTTCGAAGATCGTATTGACCAGCGGGTATAGATTAAAATCCGGGGAAAATAAGATCAGTGCGCCTTCTTCCAGGTGCAGGTTGATATTTGATTTGAATTCGATGGGTCCGGTAAACCATACTCCGAAAGGAACTGTAAGTTGTCCTCCACCTTTTTGCGACAGTGCATCCATTGCCCTGGCGAATGCTTCGGTATTGAGTTTGGCTCCATCTCCCACACCTCCGAAATCGGTAATGGAAACCTCATATTTCGGAAATACCGGTTTTTTTACCTGCGGCATGTCGAACGGCAGATCCTTATACAGATAAGCGTATTCGTAATTATCTTTTGCCTGGCAGGAAAAAAACAGCATACAGAAAGTGGAGAGAAGGAAAAAATAGGTTTGAATAATTTGTTTGTTCATGTCTGAATAATTTTGTTTTGAGCATGTGCTTTCCCCGTACCGTACTTAAAAGCCTGTTTTTTTGCTGTGGGAATACAGGCTTTTAAGACGGTTATTATTGAATACCAATGATTCAGGGATGAGTATTATTTAATCCAACGTGGGTCGCCAGCCGGTTTTTTACCACTTGCAGCTGTATTAGCTCCATTTACCGGAGTAAAGTCTCCATTGGGAGCATCCTTATATCCGGATTTCTCACCGTTGGTACAACTTTCATTACTACCGGTCTTTGCATTATCATCTACATCGAAATAATAATTGTAGTCCATCGATGGAATAACGCTTTGGTTCGGCTTACCATTTTTAACAGTTTCTATAATAGAATTTTTTACGACAACATTACAGCCATCTTTTCTGACATAGAAGAATGCAGTTGCAGTTGTGATCATAATTTTATATAAAGAACATTTGTCTATCTCTACATTCATACTTCCGGTAGTTGCAGTTTCATACCTGACAAATCCTCCGGTAGCAGGGAAATTGGTGAAAGTTGAGTTTTTAATGGATATATTACCCGATTTTCCTGCACGTATGTCGATAAATCCTTGAGAAGCACACAGGTTATCCATCTTACAATTATCTATTTCAATATTTCCGATGGAGCCTACAGCTGAAGTTCTGACATAAACCAACGATTTCTTATAATTCTGAATGTCACAATTTCTGAAAATAGCATTACCTCCATTAATGGTTCCATCCCAGTCGTAGATACCGTCCCTTTGGCTTTGTGAATCTAATACAAGGTCTTCCCAAACAATACTACCTACATTTCCCTGTGTTTTGAGCATGATATCCAATATGGCTTTTTCCTCATTGAAAGAGATTAATGTGAAAGAGGGAGATTCGGTAATAGTTAACTGGCCACAGGTATAGCTTCCTGGTTTTACACGAATATATGCACCTTCTACATGGGATAATAATAAGGCTTTCAGATCAGTTGCATTGTCTACAATTTGTTCTGTGGCAGGAGTTGAAGTAAAAGATACCCTTCCTTTTCTTTCTGTTCCATTATAAATGTATGCATAATAAAAAGTAGCACTTTCAACTTCAATTTCTTTATAACCATTGGCGATATCTGTGTCATCTAATGTAGCGACGGTAATTATCTGACCGTTTTTTTCCAATCTGATTTCTGTTACTTCCGGATCTGAGAATCCTAACCTTACCAGGTTTTTCGTAATGTTTTGTTTGGCAATAGTTTTAACACCATCTTTGGTAACCGTTTTGAAAACATTCAACCTATAAGGTTCCAAAGCTGTGGTTGCGGTAAAATAGTATGAATCCGGGCGTCCGTCTGTAGCATCAGCTTTTACTCTCAGGTAAAAATCATAATTTTCAGTCATTGAGAAAAGTACTCCGTCTGTCAGATTGATCGTATTTGTGGGAATTCCGGAAATTTCCTGGTTGATAACAGAAAAATTAGGATCTATGGATATTTGTAATGTATAAGACTTTGCACCGTCTGACGGGGCCCAGTTAATTTGGACTACTTCTTCTGTGTTTTGTTTGACTTCGATAGATATGGGTCTGAATAATCTCGGAGTGCCCAAATCTTCTTCATCGTCTTTACAGGCTGTGAAGACAACAGCAGCAAATACAAATGATAAAATGATATTAAAAATATACTTGTTCATGATCTTGTTTTTTAGATATTAATAACCGTAATCGTTGCTTAAAGATCCCTGGCTGCCTGTAAGAACAACATTTGTGATAGGCAGTAACTGTCTTTGGTTCGGATCTCCTTTATACAATGATTGTTCCAGTACTTTCAAATAACGGCTCGCTTCTATTGCATCTGCTTTTGTGGACTCAGGATATGCACGAATCCAGTCTGCTTTTTTATGCCAGCCGTCGCCTGTTTTATGATATGCGCCACTTGAGTCGTCTTCGCCTCTGTTCAATCCGTAGAATTCAATTACCTCGTTATTGTCTGCATCCGTATCATTTGTTCTGTTTCTCCAATATGCAGTAGAAGGAACACCGGAGTATGAGTTCTTAAAATCCAATAAATCCAGCAGGTTTTGTTTCGCCTGGTCCATTTTATCTTTCAATATACCCCATCTCATCAAATCCCATTTACGAATATTTTCACCACAGAATTCGAATGCTCTTTCATCTACGAGTGCATTGAAAAAGTCTGTTTTATTACTGGTGTAATTCGGATACTTAGCTACAACCAAATCCATTCTGGGATTACCGTTGAAGGCTCGTGATCTGATATCTTCCAAATACTGAATGGCTTTGCTGTCTGGTTGCCCATTCAATTCATTAACAGCTTCTGCGTACATCAACAGTACGTCGGCATAACGCATCGGACAAAAATTGATACCATCGTCATTACTGGAAAAAACTCTGTTTCCCCATTCGGCACGCCATTTAGCTAAGTAAAAGTTAGCTACGGTACCGGCCATTTGTTTTTGTCCGTTGACCCACTTCATGGGAAGAACAGTAACATCTCTCCGGGAATCGGCTTGGTTATAGTCGTAGAAAAACGACGGAACAACATTCACTTCACATTTCATATTGGTAGTGGCATATTTATCTACACCATTGGCAATTTTATCTCCTTCATGCCTCAGACCTAAATACGACATATACTCGCCACGGGTATTAGAGAACGGAAGTTCAAATAAGGATTCTCCTCCGGAAACAACAATATCCTGGCATTGATTTCTAAAGAAATTTTCAAATGAGCTCGATAACCTGGCTGTTCCTTTTCCCGCACCTTCTATAATATCATAACATTCCTGACGGGCAATGTCGTACAATTCTCTCCTGTATGCATCGGATGCAGTACGTACGATCATAGAAACGGAAGTGGTAGCTTTTGTTTCGGCAATGTTTCCGCTAAAATTCGACGGTCGCATGGAAAATCCTGCAGCAGAAAGACATATGCGGGCTCTTAATCCTTTTACAAAAGCTTTGTTAATACGTTCCACTGTGCTTGTTTGTGAAGAAGCACCCGGCCAGGGTACATACTGGGAGGCTTCACCCAAATCAGCAATGATTTGCTTATAAATGATATCCCGGTCACTTTTAGGAACATATAATGTATTTGTAACCAATGGTTCAAAACGGGCCGGAACATCTCCCCAGAACTTTATCAGATCAAAGTATAAGAATGCTCTTAATGTCAACGCTTCTCCTAAATAATAAGCCATTTGTGAATTATCCTGAGGATTACCGTATTGGCGTATTCCGTCTATGCAAATATTTGCTTTGGCAATAGCTGTATAGATCCGGCTCCAGGGGTCTTTCCCATCGCTGCTGTCGAATCCGTCTTTCAATCCCGTTGTTTGTAAATATACGGCCATTGTTTTTCTGTCGGCAGTAGCAACAGTTCCATCTTTCGATCCGCTGTGGATCTCGATATCCGTATTGACTCCCATGTATCCTACCAAACGGTTACGATAGCTCCTGTCTTCTCCGAATTGATTGTAGATACTCATGATGACACCTTCCGTAAGTGAAGGATCTGAGTATACATCTTGTGCCGACATAGTAGATTCCAATGGCGGTTCCAGGAAATCGGAACATGCTCCGAAACTAATTGCACAAAGCAGTACTGTATATATGATATATTTTTTCATTTTCATTATATATTAAAATGTAACATTTACTCCAAAGTTATACGATTTGCTCCTGGGATAAGCAGAATAGTCTACTCCTGGAGTCAATGGCGTTTTACGGCGAGAATCTACTTCCGGATCAAAACCGGTGTAATTAGTAAATAACAACAGGTTATTTCCTGTAAAGAAGAATCGTACTTGTTGTAAAGACACTTTCTTAACAAGAGCCCGTGGCATGCTGTAGCCAACAGTAATATTATTCATTCTTAAGAAAGAACCATCTTCAACGGCCCAGGAGTGTAAAATGAATTTGTTCAACGGCGACCATATGTTTGCATTAGCATTGAGAGCTGCTAATTGATTGGCATCGGTTACCCGGTTTCCGCTTGCATCAATATGAGTCCAACGATTTACACTGGCCATTTCAGTAGTCATATTACGATATTTTTCATTAGCATTGTTTGAGGTAAATTCGATTTTGTTGGCGTTATAAATGTCATTTCCATAAACAAAACTGAATGAGGCATTCATGTCAAAATTTTTATATTTTCCAGACAGATTAAATCCACCGGTAAATTTGGGAGTTGCATTGCCAATAATAGTACGATCGTCAGTAGTGATCTCATATACACCGTTTTCATTTACTTTACCGTCCAGATCTTTCAGTTTCAATGCTCCAGGTCCCCACGATGATCCTGTAATTCCGCTATTGTCGACTACACCGGGTTTAGCCACCCATTTGCTTCCATTCCAGTCGAAGTCGTCAACAGTGTAATAACCATCGCTTACATATCCGTACATCAATCCCAAAGATTGTCCTACGAACACCCGGTAATCATCAGCAATTGAAGAGTTCCATCCTGAATTTGCGATGATACTTTCCAGTCCGCCGAGACTTTCAACCCTGTTCTTGTTAAATCCGATGTTGAATCCGAAATTTAATCCGTAATCTTTTTTCTCTAAGATGACAAAGTTGACAGAACCTTCAACTCCTCTGTTGGAAGTTGCCCCGGCATTACGCCATTGGAAAGCGTATCCGGTACCTTGGATGGGGAAGTCGATTAATAAGTCGTTTACATCATTGTAGTATAGTTCGATAGAACCGCTGATCCTTTGTTTGAAGAATCCGAAATCCAATCCGATATTGCGGGTAATGGTAGTTTCCCATTTCAGGTCAGGGTTGTATAAATGGTCTCCGTCAGTCCAGTATGATTTGGCATTGTTCAGGTAGGATGTAGATTTGGGCTCATATACCAAACGCCATTGATCGGGAGATATTTTATTATTTCCGGCAGTTCCATAGCTGAAACGTAATTTCAGAGATGAAAGCCAATTACTGGTACTTTCCATGAAATCTTCATCATTTATACGCCAGGCAACGGCAGCAGATGGGAAAAATCCCCACTGATTTCCTGGTGCGAAAATACTGGATCCGTCTTCACGGAAAGTAGCGGAAAACAAATATTTACTTTTATAATCATAATTAACACGTCCGAAAAACGAGAGCATATTATCTTGTGTATTATAGGTTTTGCTCACGGAGGCATATTCCTGGGAAGCTGTAAATTTCAGTGCATCTTCCGGAGATAAAGCACTTGGTAATCCTTCTACCGTATTATTGATTGTATAAGATTGAGTAGTCATAATCTCATTTCCGAGCATGGCAGATAGAGAATGTGCTTTACCGAATTTCTTCTCATAATTAACGGTATTTGTGTTTCTGAAGCGTTCGGAACTCTTATAAATGGATATTGCAGCCGGCTTATTCCGGATGGTCGACTGGTTCCTTACATAATAGGTAGATGAACCATAATATTTGTCATCAGATTGATTGATATTATCCAAACCTAATTCGGAGCGAACAGAGAGACCTTTCATAATTTCAAGGGTAATACCTCCGTTAAAATAATATGATTTGGTTTGTTTAAATCTGTAATTGTCCGAAATAGCTACTGTAGGAGGATATAAGTTTCCTAATACTTCTTCGTCGTCCGAGTCTATTGAAGAAAGGTCTTTCAATGCAACAGGAGAGTAAATAACTGTGTTTTTTAACCGGGAGTCTGCAGATGATTTTTCATTGATTTCATTAGCCCCGGAACCATACACCTGTATGTTAGAGTATCTGGCACTTACATTCAACTTGACACGTTCGATTGGTTTTGCATTGTATTTGATATTCAAATTATCCCGGCTGTAGCTGGATTCCATCATGATTGCTTTATCGTCAACTCTGTTGTAATTGATGTTAAATGACGATTTTTCGCTTCCGCCCGTTAAACTGATGTTATGACTGAAAGTACTTCCGGTTCTTCCGAAACATTCATCCTGCCAGTCTGTTCCTGCTATATTCTTGTATATATCCATGTCGTCGTATACTCCAAAATAAGCTACATATTGGTCGTCAACTTTACCTTGCAGCACGGCTTGTTCGTATTGCCATTTGGCAAACTCGTAAGGAGAAAGAACATCCAGTTTATTGGCCAGTTCTTTCCATCCGTACAATCCATCGTAGCTGATTGACAAACGTCCTTCTTTAGGTGCTTTTGTTGTAATGATGATAACTCCGTTAGCTCCTCTTGATCCATAGATTGCTGTTGATGAGGCATCTTTCAGTACATCGATAGATTGAATATCGGAAGGGGGAATATCATTGATACTATTAACCGGAAATCCATCTACAATATAAAGAGGGGAGCTGTCTCCATTAATGGATCCTCCTCCACGCACCCTGATTTTTACATCAGCATCGGGAGATCCTTCTACAGTAGTAACTTGTACTCCGGCTAATTTTCCGGTCATAGCTTCTGCTGCATTGGTAATAGGTATATCTTTTAGTTCTTTGGCACCTACGGAAGAAACAGATCCTGTTAAGTCTCTTTTTTTCTGTGTTCCATAGCCGATTACCACGACTTCATCCAGGTCTGTCTGGTTTTCTTCGAGTACAATTTTCATTACACTGCCGGTAATGGCCACTTCTTTTGATTTCATTCCCACATAGCTGACCACCAGGTTTTGTGCTGTGGCCGGTGCGGAAAGAGTGAAATTTCCGTCGATGTCGGTAACCGTACCGGTTGTCGTACCTTTAATCAGTACCGAAGCTCCGATAATTTCTTCTCCCTTGCTGTCGGTTACCGTACCCGTAATTGTTTTGTTCTGGGCGATAACACTGGAGCAACAGAATAAGAAAACGACGATGGCAGCACTGATCTGCCGGAAAGCCTGTTTCATTGTTTTCATTCTTAGATTCATGTTGTTAGTTATTTATAAAATTTGTATCTTGTATTTAGTTGATTATCAGATGTCTTCCTGTTTGCATCCTATTACATGTGAGGCGGTAAAGATAAACACCGGCAGGGAGGTTTCCCCTTTCGAAGGAGATTTCATGGTGGCCGGCTTCCATTTGCCGGTCGCAGGCAATGGCTACTTTTTTGCCGGTCATATCGAATATTTCTATAACGATGCGATCTGTTTCCTGTACCTGTAAACTAAAACGGGTGCTTGTTTTTACCGGATTAGGGTAAGCATAAAACGAAGTTTCTTCAACCGAAGTGAATTTTATACGAGTATCAGGATTGTATTCGAAAGCGCCTAAGTCGGGGGCAGATCCGTTATACGGGAGTCCTACATTGGTGCCTTTATCTATACACTGGCTGGAAGAGGATAAACGGAATAAACCGTTCATGCCGGGCAAGCTGCCGTCTGTATTTCTGGCAGATGTGGCAGATGTGGTATCGACACTGGCAAAATCGGCATCGGTTACTGTTATCTTAGGGCTCAGGTCCCAGGTGTTGTTGCTATGCGCATAGGTTGATAGAAAAGCATCCGAAGATAATCCTTTGGCAGTGATGCAATTTTTAACGGTCAACGTAGCGCCTTTACCGGTATTGTTCAGTCCGTAGTTGGGTTTATTGGCATATCCAGTACAGTTGTAGAATACCATATCACCACCGTTGTTGTTTTGGTCGAAACCTTTGACTTTGTTGTTGAATGCTACACAGTTGCTTACAATTACATTGTGTTTGGTAGCATCTCCACCTACTTTGAATCCATTTCCGTTTCCGTAATTAGTAATCACTATTTTATCTCCCGATTTGAATTGTTCAAAATAGGCTTTATCCGTTTCATAACGGGCATGTCCGGTCATATCGAACTGTGCCGGTCCGTTTCTGAAGCACCATGATTCTCTGATTTCTGTGGGATATCCGGTGGCACTAACATGTTGAAAAAAGTCCCATCCGTCATCTGAATTTTCCCATGAGCGGCATCCTATATAGGTATTTTTTGTTCCGCTGGGAGAAGTATATTGTTTATCGGCGAATCCGTCGGCATTTCCACCATAATCGGGATCGCTTCCACTCTTTGTTTTGTAATCGAAATTACGGAAAGAATCACAGTTTTTGATAGTGTTATTGCCGCCTGATTTCAGTTGGATACCGGTATCCGAATTGGAATAAGCGGTACAATTTTCAATAATGTTGTTGCTTCCGGTAATGTGAAGTCCGTTTTTTCCGGCATATTGTACTACGATACCTTTGATATGTACATAATTGGCAGGAACCTTCAGGGCAATGTTATCGCTTCCTCCTTCGTTACCGTAAGGCAATGTGCGTCCGTCGAAAACAGCCGTTTCTCCCGGATAAGAACCGAGGAATGTTCGCTTGCTTGCTGTTCCGTTACTGCCTGTTTGTATAAAAGTATAAATTTTGGTAACATCGTATTGTCCTCCCTTGAAGAAAACAGTGTCGCCGGATGATACTAATGAGGTGGGCATGGAACCTGAAGAAGAAAGCAACTTATCGAAACCGATAGGATTATTATAGGTAGAATTATTATTGGCAGTGGTGCCTGTCGGGGCAATATAAACAGTCTTGGCCTGTACTGTTCCGATTCCTGTGATCAGCATGGCAAGACTTAAATTTTTGACTAATATTTTTCTCCAGATCGTTATCATTGTGTTTCACGGATTTATTATGATACAAAGGAACAATGATTTTGCAAAGCTGGTGTTGAAAAATTGACGGATTGTGTGGACTTTTTACCGGGTGTATTTAATCGCTTCATTCTCAGAGAGTACGGTTTGTAGTCCACCAACAGTTTTTCCACCATATTTTTCACTTTGAGTGAATTCGTTTTTGCGTTGGCTCAGATCGATGGGGTTTCCGGAGGAATCATGGCTATCGTATTCGGCAAATAATTGCGGGATGACTCCCATATTATTCCAACCGGCGGGATGGGGAATAATTTTCAGGGTTGTATGGATAAAAACGGCGCGAGGTTCGTTTTTCCAGGGACGGCCCAGGTAGAACCGGTTATTCTGTGTTTCCTGGTCGCCATCGATCGTACATCGATAAAATACATAACCGTGTTCGGAAGAGGAGAGGGTAGAGGGGGCGACTACCACATCCGGATTTTTTCTTCCGATGCAATAAAGCAGGCAGTTTTCGAAAAAAATATCACCGCCTCCGAAAATGAAATCGACAGTGCCGCGTATTTCGCAATCCTGGTAATGCTGGATGCTGTTGTCTCCTGTAAAATGGGTGTCCTGATGTCCCAGTAGCCTGACATTCCTGTAACAATTATGTCTTCCGAAATCTTTCAGGGCAACGGCTTGTCCGGCATCTACTCCCGCCGTATTTTCAACTGTCAGGTTTTCCGCATGGAAATAATCGGCCAGGATTTCCAGCGTTTGTGTGGTAGAAGTTGTAGCTCCGTTCAATCCGCTGTAAACCGCAGCTGAAATGATTACACTGTCTCTGTTTTGCCCGATCAGATTGACATGTGATTTACCGGCTGTCAGCGAAGGGCGTTCTTCATATTTGCCGTTTTTTACATAGATGGAAAATGTACTGCCATTTCCGGGAACGGCATCGAAGGCCGATTGAATGGTTTTCCCGTTTCCGGATCCATCGGGTGCCACTACGAAATCGTATCCGGTTTTGATCTGGGCAGTTACATCCTTATATCCTTTTGTGATGATATTTTCTACCAGACTGTTAAGGTAAACTTCCAGGTAGGTATATCCTTCGTTGTTGACATCATTTGCTTTCTTTCCGGGAAAATGAGTTTCCATCCAATGGTCGGGAACGCCGTCTTCATTCTGGTCTACAGGTAAAGAGGCTTGTTTGTATTCCGGCCATCCGCCTACATCGGTTTGAGAGTCGATGATACCCGGTTTCCCGGTTTTGGAACCGGAGAAAGTGGCGGTTCCCTTTTTTACTTCTTCTGTTATTCTTACATCGATAATATCCCTGGATAGCGAAGCGCCGGCTAATTGCAGAACTTTTTCGTAAGCTTTTTCCGCGGTATGTTGTGAAACCGGTGTATAGGGAAATGGTTTGTCAGCTCTGCAGGCTGTCTGGTTAGCATCTTTAGCATAGGTGACACCTCCGTTCCAGTTGTTTTTTGTAACGGCAGGATTACCGAAAACATAATTATCCGTTACATAGAACTGTCCGGTTCCCGGAGGATAATTGATGGTGTCCGGATCCATATCTACCTGTAAGATCTTGCTTTTAATAGAAGACTTGGTTCCCGGTCCGTATTTGTAATAATTGGCCACGATATTATATTTTCCCTGACTTTCTCCTCCATAGGCACTGTTATTGCCCCAGTTGTAGATTACATTGTTCCGGTAGTCCACAAGTTCTTCATCCAGAATATTGGTATATTTCAGTCCGGCCCGTTTCCATCCGTTGAAACGAGGATTACGGCTGTTGTGATGTGCCAGCAGGTTGTGATGAAAAGAAGCATTTTTCCCACCCCAGATGGCGCCATATCCATGGTCTGCTTTATCGTGGAAAGATTTATTGAGCGATTCGGCGATCAGGCACCATTGCATGGTGAAATTTTCATTGGAGTAAAAAGATGCACATTCATCGATTGACCAGCTCATGGAACAATGGTCTATAATGATATTTTTTCTATTTTTTCCGGAAAAGGCATCTGTTTGCTCCTGGGTTTCATCTCCCATCCGGAAACGGAGAAAGCGGACGATCACATTGTCGGCATCTACCGTAACATTGTGATCCCGGATGCAGATCCCGTCGCCGGGTGCTGTTTGTCCGGCAATGGTCAGGTCTCCGTTTTTGATAAACAGTCTTTTTTGAAGCTTGATAATTCCGGATACTTTAAAAACTATAATCCTCGGATAAGCCTGGTTGATAGCATACCGGAGAGATCCCGGTTTGCCGTCGTCTTCCAGGTTTGTTACATAAATCACTTTTCCTCCCCGGCCTCCCGTGGTGTACATACCTCCTCCTTCGGCTCCCGGAAATGCAGGAGTTTGCGCGGTTAAACGGCAAAAGAGAAGTAACAGGAAGATTGTAATGCAAACTGATGTTTTCATGTTAATAATTGAAAATTAATAATTGAAAATTGAAAATGAATACTTGACCCGGAAAAGTGGAATAGTGTATAAATCTAATTTTTCACTTTTCACTTTTCGTTTTTCACTTTCGGAAGGCAATATTAGTTTTTAAAATTGACCCAGATAGGAGATAAATTGTTTTTTTATGGGGAAAATTTGACAGGCAGGATAAGATACAACGAATCAGGATCCTGCAGCATCTTCCAGATACTCCTCCATTAACCGGTGAATGGCGTATGAATCAATGTCTTTTTCTTCGATCAGTTGATAGCTTTTAAGTGATTCCGGGACCTTTTCCAGATGCACATCATAAAAAACAGCCCAGATAATCCGATGAGTCAGCACATGTTTTTTATTTTTCCGGATACGGAATCTGAGCGCTTCTTCCTGTCCGAAAAACTTTTGAAATTTGCTTGTTTGTTTTAATTCTTCAAAGGTCATGGCTTCCGTAGTTTCAATCATCGGAAACTCGTAGAGATTTTGCCAGATATCCTTTCTGTCTCTTTTATAAATTAAGGTACGAGAACCGATGATAATGTGGAAATAATGAAAATAACGGTTTTTGACCGATACTTTGTTTTGCTTCACAGGGTAAGCTGCCTGTTTATTCTCCGAAAAAGCCACACAACTATCAGAGAAAGGACAAATTTTACAATCGGGTATTCCCGGAATACATTGCAGTGCCCCAAATTCCATGATGGCCTGATTGAACTGGCCGGCCCGGCTCCGGTCCATTAGTTTTCCTGCAGTTTCCGTAAAAAGTTTTTTTCCTTTGCCTGTATCGATGGGTTCTGCAATGCCTAAGTAACGGGATAGAAAACGGAATACATTTCCGTCGACCACCGGATGCGGATCGTTACCGGCAAAAGAAGAAATAGCCGCCGCTGTGTATTCGCCTATTCCTTTTAATTTTAATAATTCGGAGTATTTAACCGGCATTTTTCCACCGAAATCGCTCATCACCGTGCGGGCGGCATGATGCAGATTCCTGGCTCTTGAGTAATATCCTAATCCCTGCCAATATTTTAATACTTCGTCTTCATCGGCTTCCGCCAGCGATTTTACATCCGGAAAACGGCCGGTTATCCGCAAAAAATAATCCATACCCTGAACCACCCGGGTCTGTTGTAAAATAATTTCCGACAACCATATTTTATAAGTATCTGTAATTCCTCTCCAGGGTAAATCCCTCTTATTCTCCTCATACCAGCTTATCAGTTTGCTACTGAAAGAATTACCGGTTTCCTCTCTTGTTATCATATAAATTGCTTGGATTGAAAGTACAAACTTAAGCATTTCAGAATATTTTTTTCAAAATGATGTGATTTTCTTTTTCTCTAATGAATAAAAGTACTATATTTGCAGTCCGAAAAACAAAATAACAAACATATTAATTCATATTTATCATGACTAAAGCAGATATTGTTAGTGAGATTTCAAAAAACACCGGCGTTGATAAAGCTACAGTGTTGAGTACGGTTGAAGCTTTTATGGAAACAGTAATGGGTTCCATGAAACAGGGTAATAACGTTTATCTCCGTGGTTTCGGTTCTTTCGTAGTGAAAAAAAGAGCTGCTAAGGCTGCCCGTGACATTCAGAACGATACTACTATCATCATCCCGGAACGTTTTGTTCCTACCTTCAAACCTTCGCAACAATTTGCTGATGAGTTGAAAAACAATCTGAAATAAGAATCATCATTATAGTATTAACATATTAAAGCTTAGAAACAATGCCAAGCGGAAAAAAAAGAAAAAGGCATAAAATGTCTACGCACAAGCGCAAAAAAAGACTAAGAAAAAATAGACATAAAAAGAAAAAATAATTGTCTATGAAAGATAACCGGGAACAAACTTAATTATTACTGTTAAGTTTGTTCTTGTTATTTAAGTACGATACCTCTATCCCCCGGTGGTTTAGAGGCTTTTTATTAATCAATTAAAATCATCATCGTGGAAAGCGAATTAGTAGTAGATGTTCAACCCAAGGAAGTATCTATTGCTGTGCTGGAAGATAAATCTCTGGTAGAACTCCAGAAAGAAGCACGCAATATATCTTTCTCCGTGGGCGATATTTACCTCGGTAAGGTAAAGAAACTGATGCCGGGACTAAACGCTGCATTCGTTGATGTGGGTCACAAGAAAGACGCATTTCTTCACTATCAGGACTTAGGTCCTAATTTTAATTCCTTGCAAAAGTATCTGAAGACTGTTGCTTCAGATCACAAAAAACTTCCGGCTATAACCAAATTCCAACGACTTCCCGAAACCAATAAAGACGGAACGATTTCCGACGTGCTCAAACAGGGAGAGGAAGTTTTGGTGCAGATAGCCAAAGAACCGATATCAACCAAAGGGCCGCGGCTCACCTCCGAAGTCTCATTCGCAGGCCGTTTTATTGTGGTTATTCCTTTTGGAGATAAAGTTTCTGTTTCTCAAAAAATCAAATCGGCAGAAGAGCGGGCAAGGCTCAAACAACTGATCCAAAGTATCAAACCGAAAAATTTTGGAGTCATTGTCCGGACATCGGCCGAAGGAAAAAGGGTAGCTGAACTGGATTCGGAAATGAAAACGCTCGTTAAAAGATGGGACGATAATATGACCAAGCTGCTGAAAGCGAAAGTCCCCGCCCTCATATACGAAGAAACCGGAAGAACAGTTGCCGTACTGAGGGATATTTTCAATCCTTCGTTCAAACACATTTATGTAAACGACCAGCACGTATATAACGAAGTGCGCGATTATGTAAAACTGATCGCCCCGGAAAGAGAAAGCGTGGTGGAGCATTACACGGGAGAACTTCCCATTTTCGATAACTTCGGGATAACGAAACAAGTCAAGTCTTCTTTCGGGAAAACAGTTACTTTCAAAAGCGGAGCTTACCTGATTATCGAACATACAGAAGCAATGCATGTAATTGATGTCAACAGTGGAAACAGATCCAAATCAAGTACTGCACAGGAAAACACAGCGATCGACGTGAATACGGCAGCCGCTACCGAAATCGCCCGACAACTGAGACTCCGGGATATGGGAGGAATCATTGTTGTGGATTTTATCGACATGCACGAAAACGAAAATCGCCAGAAATTGTTTGATCATATGCGGGATGCCATGGCCTTAGACAGGGCCCGGCACAATATCCTGCCTTTAAGTAAATTCGGGTTGTTGCAGATCACGCGCCAGCGGGTACGTCCGGCGATGGATATTTCTACGGCAGAGGCCTGCCCCGTTTGTAACGATAAAAATACGATCAAACCCTCCATCTTGTTTACCGATACGCTGGAAGCAAAAATCGACTATCTGGTAAACCACATTAAAGTGAAGAAATTTTCTCTGCACGTGCACCCATACGTTGCAGCTTTTATCCGGAAAGGTATCTGTTCCCTGAAATGGAAATGGCGCCTGAAGTATTCAAGGGGAATGAAAATCATTCCTAATCAAAGTCTGGCACTTCTGGAATATAAGTTTTACGACTCAGATAAGAATGAGTTGGATATGACAGAAGAGTTGGAAATAACTAATTAGCAATAAATGCTGCAAGCGGGATGGTTTACAATCATCGCATTGCAGCATTTATTCTTTATAATCAGCCTGTTATCTTATGAAAAACAGTAAAGAAATTATCCGCGGTAAAAAGTGGACTTTCCTCCTGGTATTCCTGATCATTTTCCTGAATCCTTGTTTCTTTTTCTGGGCGGATAATTTACTGCCGCAGGAAAAAAGGGATTGCCTGATCATCGCATTTTTTGTTTTCTGCGCTTTATCGGGAATCAGCCTTTTTCTGAAAAATAAAGGGGAGAAAATCTTTCTTGGAATTTTGTATCTGATGTCCCTGATCCCCAATACGGTTGTCTGGTCTTACCTGTACCTGTCGGATACCTATATGTGCCGGGACATGTTTTGGGTATTGTTCGGGACGAATTATTCGGAATCGAAAGAATATATGGAGCAGTTTATTACCTGGCCATTATTTACTATGTCGGCTTTGTACATAGTTGCAGGTATCTTCCTGTGGTTCAAAGCAGGAACGCCTTATTCCCTCCGGATCAGAAAATATAAAGCATTTTTTATTGTTTGTGTTGCCATCGTTGTGGCTACCTTTTCTTTCCAGTATCTGACGAAAGCGGTCAGTACTTTCGATTTTTACGTCAGCGGCATTAAATTCCACTGGAAAAACGAACAGATGAAAAAGGAAATCGAGCTCAGGAAAGGATTGAAAATAGATGTCTCCTGTAATCTTCCGGATTCGACAAAACAGGTATTTGTAGTTATTATAGGAGAATCTCTTACACGTACGCACATGCACCTGTATGGTTACCCGCGACAGACAACACCTTTGCTCGATGAGCGGAAAAATACACTGGATATCTATACGGATGTAATAACTCCTGATAATCATACCATTGCCGTCATGAAAAAACTGCTGACTTTTGCTGATCATGACCATCCTGATTATTATCTGACCAAGCCCTCGATGATAGAAATGTTCAAATCGGCCGGTTTCGAAACTTATTGGATCAGTAACCAGGAATTTATCAGTAAATGGGGTGGCAGTTACGGGGTGATCGCCGAAGAAGCCGACCATGTATATAACCTGCGTGTGGCGCAGAAACCGGATGAAATTGTTTTGCCGGCCTTGGAAGAAGTTTTACGGGATACAGTATTCTCAAAAAAGATGATATTTGTCCACCTGATGGGCAGTCATCACTTGTATAGCGCCCGTTATCCGGATACTTTCAAATATTTTGATTACAGAAAAAATCCGCTTCCAGACAAGCCTTTTCTAAAAGACTGGATGAGAAAAGTGATTGATGAATATGATAACTCGGTACGTTATACTGATTTTGTAGTGAATGGGGTGATCGAGCGGGTCAACGCACTGAATGCTTCTTCTTTTGTTTTGTTTTTCTCGGATCATGGGGAAGAAATCTTCGATGTACGCGCCGCCAGCGGACATGCAATGAATAATGTAACCCGTGGACAGTGCGAAATTCCGTTTATCATGTGGAGATCGGACGACTACAAAAAAGAAAAAACGGATCTTGTAATCGATACGGGACGGCCTTCCGGCATCGAGTACCTGATCTATGGTCTGTCTTCATTGGCCGGCCTGGAGTATAAAGATTACCTCCCTTCCCGAAGCCTTTTTTCCCGGGAATATCAGGTTCCGGAGAGAAGAATGGTCGGAAATGAAGATTATGACAGAGAGATCATAAAGAAAACGTATTAAGCTTTGCCTTCGAAGAATTACATCTGGAAACTCAGCCTCCTGATAGGATTGGTAATAGCCTGTCTATTATTGTTGTACCTGATCCCCACGGTCTGGATGGAGAAATATCACTTGAGGCCCATAGATATTCTCTCGGATATACGGACAAGTGAGCCGGAACTTCCTGTAGTCGATTCCACACTTGTAGAGCTGCAAACTTTTCTTCAGGCAGATACCTGCTTAGCCGGGATGACCTGTTTCGATGATTTTTCTCCGGGCCAAAACGGCTTGTCTGCTTTTTTTGATGCACTGAATGGTTTGGATACCCTGAAACGGCCTGTCCGTATTGCTTTTTTCAGCGATTCCTTTACCGAAGGAGATATTTTCAGTGGAGACCTGAGAGCCTGTTTTCAGGATAGTCTGGGCGGGAGTGGAGCCGGTATGCTGCCGGTGACTTCTACTACCAATTCTTTCCGCCGTACGGTCATCCACCGTTTCGGGCAATGGAATACGTATTCGTTGATTTCCCAATCCCGTAATTCGGTTCTGGGTATCGCCGGAAATGCCTTTGCTCCGGGAGATACCGCCTGGGTGTATTATGCCGGAGTGCAATTGAACCCGGGTTTGGATACTTGCCGAAGGGTCAGTGTTTTTTATTCGCTTCCCGCCGGAAACGCCACAATCTCTTATCGCATCAATAAACAGGAACGGCAACAGGCGCTACTGGAATCTTCCGATAGTTTGCCGGTACAACGTTTAGATATCGATGCTTCCTGCGGAAATATATATCTTTCGTTCCCGGGAGGAAAGAACCTGATTGTATACGGGGTTTCAATGGAGGACAAAGCCGGTGTGCTGCTGGATAATTTTGCCATGCGTGGCAGTTCGGGTACGGTATTGAAGTGTATTCCGGAACAAACACTGAAAGATTTTAACCGTCAGGTAAAATACGACCTGATTATTTTGCAGTATGGTTTGAATGTAATGGAGGCAAATAAGACAAAATATGAAAAGTACGGGAAAGATATGGCAGAGACGGTACGGTATCTGCAAAAATGTTTTCCGGAGACTTCTTTCTTGCTGCTGGGAATACCCGACAGAAGTCAACGGAAAAACGGAACCTACCAAACCATGCCGGGCGTATGGGGAATGAATGCAGAACAGCAGAAAGTCTGTGCAGAAACGGGAATTGTTTACTGGAACCTGTTTGAGGCCATGGGAGGGGAAAACAGTATGGCGGATTTTGTCAGCGCCAAACCTTCGAAGGCAACAAAAGACTATACACACCTCACTTTTGAAGGTGGAAAATATTTGGGAGAATTATTATTTAAAACAATCATGTATGAAAAAGAACGGTATGACAAACAAAAGAAAATTTCATCCGCAAATTGAAAAATTGATCTGTTTGGTGTTATTCACTTTAATGATGACTGATGGTATGGCAGTAAATCCAACTCAAAAAAATGAACCGGACTACCAGGTTGGGAAAAAATATGCTTTTCCGAAAAGTAAACCGAATATTATCACTGATCCTTCCGGATCCCTGAATCCTTTTCTAACACAACTGAATGAACTGGAAGAAAAAACACGGTCGTTGCTTACGATAACCCATATAGGCGATTCACATATCCAGGCTGATTTTGAAACGGGTATGGTCCGTAAATTGTTGCAAGAGCGTTTCGGAAATGCCGGAAGGGGATTGGTTGTCCCTTTAAAACTGGCAAAAACCAACGAACCGTTAAGCTACCGGATCACTTCTTCCCAGGAATGGACAGCGGTGCGTTGCATCAAACCGGGACCGGTTCCTTTCGGAATCGGAGGAATGGCATTACAATATACCGATGTCCTTGCGGATATATCCATTCGTTTAACAGAAGACAGTTCATTAAATATTCCGGCGTTCAATGAATGTACCGTGTTTTACGATACGGAAACATCGGAAATTGTACTGCCTGACAGCTCGACGGTAACTCGCCGGAAAAAATTGAACCGTTATGCGGAACAATTTATACTGAAAGATCCACAAAGTTCTTTTGATTTCGGTTTTTATTCTCCTGACCAAAAAAATATACTATTTTATGGTGCCTTGCTGAAAAACGGTCGGCCGGGAATCATTTATAATGCCATCGGAATTAATGGCGCCCATTATTTTGAATATGCTGCCGGCAGCTTGTTCATAGAACAATTATCTTCCCTGCAAACCGATCTCTTTATTTTTTCCATGGGAATCAATGAAGCATACGACAAAAATTTTACCGCTGATAAATTCTATCAACAAATCGACAGCCTGATCCAACAGGTACGAGCCAATAATCCCCAGGCTGTATTTCTTTTAACCACCCCCGCTGAAAGCTGGAAAAAATCAGGAAAACAACGCATTCCCCATCCCAGCATAGAAATTGCCCGGAATACTATTGTAAAATACGCCGAAGACCACCAAATGGCTTATTGGGATCTGTTTGCTATTACCGGCGGTAAAGGCTCCGCCCGCTCGTGGACTAAAAATGCCCTCTTCTCCCGGGATGGAGTGCACTTTACTAAGGAGGGGTATGAGTATCAGGGGGAATTGTTGGGGGAAGCGGTTTTTAAACTAAAAATTAAAAACTAAAAACTAAAAATTATAGAGCATTTGTGATGAAGAATATTCTGAAATGTAAAATAAAAACTCCGTGTAACTCTGTGGTGAAGTTCAAACTCTTAACTCTTAACTCTTTTGTTTGATATAGCAAAAATACAGACCCTATTCAAGTATGATCCGCAATCGCCGCTGATTTTCAGTAGTGGATTTTTTCTTTTCCTGTTTTTTGCATTCTCGGTTGGGTATGCTTTATTGCAGAAAAAGGATAGGGGACGTATGCTCTATGTAATTCTTTTTTCTTATTACTTTTACTATAAATCGAGTGGGGATTATTTTGTATTATTACTCTTTGTATCCATTTGGGACTTTTACCTGGCACGGGCCATGGCGAAAAGCGAGGGAAAATTCAAACGTAAAGCTTTGCTATGTCTGAGTCTGACCGGAAACCTGGGTTTGCTGGCCTATTTCAAGTATACCAATTTCTTTTATAGCTTATTCTGCGATTTTTCGCACCGGACTTTTGAGCCTTTTGATATTTTCCTGCCGGTCGGTATCTCGTTTTTTACTTTCCAGTCCATGAGTTATACGATCGATATTTACCGGAAACAGATTGAACCGCTCCGGAAATTCATGGATTATGCCTTTTTTGCTTCCTTTTTTCCTCAGTTAGTGGCAGGTCCGATTGTTCGTGCCAGGGATTTTATCCCGCAGATGCATCAGGAATTGCGGGTGACGAAAGAAATGTTCGGAAGAGGCATTTTCCTGATCATAACCGGATTATTCAAAAAAGCGGTTATTTCCGATTATATCAGCATCAATTTTGTCGACAGGATTTTTGATAATCCCACTTTATACAGCGGAATAGAGAATTTGTTCGGTGTTTATGGTTATGCATTGCAGATCTATTGCGATTTTTCCGGTTATTCGGATATGGCGATAGGTATCGCCCTGTTGCTCGGATTCCGCTTCAATATCAATTTTAATGCTCCTTACCAGTCGGCTACGATTACCGAATTCTGGCGTCGATGGCATATCTCTCTTTCTTCCTGGTTACGCGATTATCTTTATATTTCACTGGGTGGAAACCGGAAAGGGAAATTCAGGACTTACCTGAATTTATTCATAACGATGCTCTTGGGTGGTCTGTGGCATGGAGCATCCTTGCGTTTTATCTGTTGGGGCGCATTGCACGGTGCAGCCTTAGCCATTCATAAATTATTTATGACTATTTTCCCCTTTCTGAAAAAGGAAGGGAAGGAAATGCATCCGGTTTCCAGGATATTAGGCATCCTATTTACCTTTCATATTGTTTGTTTCAGTTGGATATTTTTCCGTGCCGATACTTTTTCTTCAGCAATAGATATGTTGAACCGGATCGCAACGGCTTTTCATCCGGAGTTGTTGCCGGGTTTAGTTTCGGGTTATACATTGGTATTCGTATTGATGGGACTGGGATATTTCCTGCATTTTCTTCCTCAAAAATGGGATGATACCTGTATCCGGTTTACAATTTCTATGCCTTTGTTGGTGAAAGCGCTGGTGATTGTGGCGGTGGTTGTGATTGTGATGCAGATTAAATCGTCTGAAATACAGCCGTTTATTTATTTTCAGTTTTGAAAAATCACTCATACCTGTTATCAGCGCAAGCTGAAAGATGGGAAGCATAAATCCTCTATAGCCAACGCTGTAAAAGCCAAGATAATTGCACGGTGTTTTGCCGTTGTGAAGCGGGGCTTACCTTATGTCGTTTTACACCCATCTCTACAACCTGCTTAAAAACATTCCGCACAACGCTTATTTTCAACATCTTTACTTTTGAAAAGCTAACATTGAAAGTACGCCAACCATGCCCAAAATAGGAGGGTTCAGGAAAGGCAATTGCGTCCTTAATCCTACCGAATGGTGTTGTTTGTTAGATATATTGAACGTTGAATGGGTTGCGTTAAAAGTCTTTTTGAGTACAGTAAAGGGCTTTCTGCTGATGAACAATTTGTTTATCATTTTGTTATTTTAAAGGTATACAGGTATGTCTATCCAAGTTTTTTCGATTTCGGAATGAAACTTGTATCATTCTATATGCCGATGTTTCTCAAAAAATGAAATACATTTTTTAAAACAATAACAGACATGAAAATCATCAGAAATCTAAAAGTCGGGACATTGCTCATGGCAATTCCGATGCTGATCGCATCCTGCGACAATCAGCAACAACAACCGGTAGCACAAACCGATGACACCGGTTATGAATTCGTGAACGGCTACCCGACGGCGGCCACCATCCAGAAAGCCTATGATGAGGCCGATTTAAATCGTGCGATTCAAACTTATCGTTTCTTTTACCCGACGGTATCTATTTTGGCTACCTGGGACGGAAATATTGCCGCCGGCTGCGTTCCCAACCAAACGTTCGCCATTATGGACGGAGCTCCTGCCCAGGTCGCTTTTACGCCCAACTCGGATACCCGTTACGCCGGGCTTCCGCTCGACCTGAGCAATGGGCCAATCGTAATGGAAGTTCCCGCAGGCCCCATTATGTCGGCGGTGAACGATATGAACCAACTGTGGGTGATGGATATCGGCATGCCCGGCCCCGATAAGGGCAAGGGAGGCAAGCATATCATCCTGCCGCCGAACTACACAGGGAAAGTACCGGCCGGATAT
>JAVBLA010000059.1:0-13938 GCA_031553775.1 Bacteroidales bacterium | reverse complement strand
TTGGGCTTCCTGTTTAATACAACATAAATTTTTCATGGCCTCTATAATATTTATTGTTTTAAAATTTCAGGTCCTAAAGTTACAATATTTTGTGGAAAAATATACCATAAAATGTATCTATTGAATTTTACCATTCAATTTTAAATTATGTAAGGGCGATTTTCAATTCTTAACTCTTAACTTTTAATACACTTCCATCTTCCTATTTTAACAAAAAATAAATACGGAAATTTTTCTTTATTCAAAGCCAAGATAGTACCTTTGTAGCTTCAAAAAAGCGAGAGATTTATAGATTCAATATTAATTCCAAAAAAAGAATAACAATGGCTAAAGTAACAGTCGTAGGTGCCGGGAATGTAGGTGCCACATGTGCAAATGTGCTTGCTTTCAACAAGATAGCAGATACAGTGGTTATGCTGGATGTCAAAGAAGGTGTAGCTGAAGGTAAAGCGATGGATATGATGCAGACTGCTCAAACCCTGGGCTTTGAAACCAATATTATCGGAGTAACTAATGATTACAGCCAGACTGCCGGTTCCGATGTAGTAGTAATCACTTCGGGTATTCCCCGTAAACCGGGTATGACACGTGAAGAATTGATCGGTGTCAATGCCAATATTGTTAAAAGTGTAGCCGAAAATATCCTGAAATATTCGCCCGATACTATCATTGTGGTTATTTCCAATCCGATGGATACGATGACATACCTGACATTGAAAGCCACCGGCCTTCCGAAAAACAGGGTTATCGGTATGGGTGGAGCATTAGACAGTTCCCGCTTCAAGTATTACCTCAGCAAAGCTTTGAATGTTAATCCTGCTCAGGTTGAAGGAAACGTAATCGGTGGTCACGGAGATACTACTATGATTCCTCTGAAGCGTTTTGCTACCAGTAATGGAGTGCCTGTAAGCGCTACTTTGGATACTGCTGCTTTGGACAAAGTTGTAGCCGATACTATGGTTGGCGGTGCAACGCTGACCGGATTACTGGGTACTTCTGCCTGGTATGCACCGGGAGCAGCAGGTGCTTATGTCGTTGAATCTATTGTTCGCGATTATAAAAGAATGATTCCTTCTTGTGTGTATTTGGAAGGTGAATACGGACAAAAAGACATTTGTATCGGAGTTCCTGCTATTTTGGGACGTAATGGTGTAGAAAAAATCATCGATTTCAAATTGAATGATGAAGAAAAAGCATTATTTGAAAAGAGCGCTGAAGCTGTTCGTAAAACGAATGATGTTTTGAAAGAAATCAATGCTTTATAAATAGCATATACAATAAATCTGAAATGAATAGGCGGGTTAGATAATCCGCCTATTTATTTTTCAGGCGGTGTAAAATTGATAAAGTCCTATATAATAAAAGAATGAATACTATTTTTGATTCGTTCTTATTTTGAAAACAGTCAACTATGATTCAATCTTTTCACATTGTATCAAAACCTTAGCTCCACCTGACAAAGTAGTTGCAAATAAATACACATTTCCCCCGGGTTTGAGTTTTGTTTTCTTCCTGATTTCATCTACAGAAGCAGGGAAATTCCGGACAGTAATATTCGCCTGTTTTAGGTTTTTCAGGTGCTCCTGCAAAGACTGTTTATTCAGGGAAAAGACTTGGCGGATACGGAATATGCGACCGGGAAAATCGGCAACTGAATGATTGGAAGTATATAGATGGCTATCGACTTGTAATTTTTGTACAGGAAAACGTTTTGTCATAATCTTATACCCACCTCCTTTCAGAACAGAAGCATTGGGTTCATAGAGATAAAGACCCGGAGAAGAAGGATATTCCGGAATGGTATCTTCTTCTTCACTTCGTAGAAATTGAATCTGCTGAAGCTTTTTTTTGGGGCTAAGATTTACGCAATGGATCACTGGTTCTCCCTGAAAATTCCTATGCAGAAAGAAAAGCAACTCTTTACATTCATTATCAACCGATACCACATGAACCTGTACTGTTTCAGGTAAAAATTTCAATGCCAGGCTGATGTCTAGCATAGGCGATAGCTTAACCAGAAGCATATTCGATTTTTGCAGTAATAAATCTTTCAGGACAGAAACGTCGGGTTCGCAATCGGATAAAGATACGGTTTTCTTTCCGGTTTTATCTCTTCGGGCAGGATCCAGATAAATACAATCAACCGGTTCCATCTGTTGCAAATATTCTATGGAATCTGCATGAAAAACCTGAAAATGATTCAGTTCCAATGCCCTGAAATTATGCCGGGCCAAATCACATAGAGTTTCTTGTTTTTCAACATAAACAACTTGTTTGAAATTATTGGAAATATAGGCGCAATCGACACCGAATCCTCCTGTCAAGTCCGTAAATGAATGTCCGCTACAGAGACTTGACTTGTATTTTGCAGTCAACTCGGAAGAACACTGTTCCAGGGGCAGATGTTCCGGATATATTAAGTCCTCATTGGCATACCAGGTTGGAAGTTTATCAATGACAGACTGACGTCCTGCTATTTGCCGGAGAATAAAAGGGACATTCAGATCCGAAGATTCGGATCTGATTTTCAATGCCAACTGCCGGACATCATCAAGTAAATGTCCGGCAATATATTCTTTATCAGTCGATGGTTTCAAAAATAAATATCATTTACATGTTATTGAGCCTGTTTTGCAAAATTAATAACATAATTGTATTTCCCAAAACCGGAAAGAAAAATAATCCCTGATGGTCTTCTTAGAAACTAAACCTATTACCTGTTTTTTCGTTATATTTAAATAAATATAGAAGACGCCTTGGAGAAATTACAGATAAATTCGCATTTCCCTCTCAGCTTTCACTATATTTGCATAATAATTGACAATGAAACCATGCATTTATAACTACAAAGTCTGAATGTCAAATTTCATTTTCAATTTTTAATTGTCAATTTTCAATTATTATAGTATGAAAACGATTCTTCTCGTCCTGACAAGTCTGATAATTCCATTTCTAAGTTATTCCCAGGGATTTCGCTATGATACGATACCTGCGTCAAAAGTCAATTCAAACCCATCATTCAGATATGATACAATTCGAACAACATCCTCATCTCAAATAAGGCAGACTGGGAATTATACCAGCACTGCTTCCCGGAACCAGGTAAACTCGAGTTCCCAGTCTAACCAGGCTTCCGGTTTCAAAAAGGAAAATCTGGTTCTTGGAGGAACTTTTGGTTTGTATTTCGGCAATTATACTTCATTCAATTTTTCGCCGCAATTGGGTTACCGATTCAGTGACTACTTTACAGCCGGATTGGGGTTGGGCTATAGCTATTATAAGGAAGATGGCGATTTCGGTTATGAAGATTATACCCAGAATTATTTGGGAGGAAACCTGTATCTGCAATTAAATCCGGTACGTTTTCTTCGTTTACAGGTACAACCGGAGCTATATGGATTCTGGGGAAGTTATCAGCCCGATACAAGAATGGTAGCCTGCGTATTGGTGGGCGGAGGTGTGGTTATGCCCGTGGGAAATAACGGAGGTGTAAGTATGATGATCTATTACGATGTGGTACAAGACAGTTATTCGCCCTATGGTAATCAGGTATTTTACTCTGTTGGATATACTTTCGGATTTTGATCTATGACAGGGTTAAAAGTCTATAAAGCGTCGGCCGGTTCCGGAAAAACCTACACCCTTGCATTGGAATATATTAAAGAATTGCTGCTCAGTCCGGCCGGACATCCCCACCGGAAGATTCTGGCTGTAACTTTTACCAAGGATGCCACCGGAGAGATGAAAGACCGTATTTTGGCCGAATTATATGGACTTGCCTTTATGTGTGAAGATTCCCTGGTTTTTCTGGGGTCCTTACAAGAGGAGTTGAAGAAAGCAGGAAAGCCGATGTCTTCTACACAGATACAGACGAAAGCTTCTGCGGTACTACAGGAAATACTACATGATTACAGTCACCTGCATATTACCACTATCGACAGTTTCTTCCAGAAGGTATTAAGGAACCTGGCCCGGGAATTAGGCAAAAGTTCCCGTTTCAACTTAGAAATGAACAGTTCCAAAGTTCTGGCCGATGCAGTGTCGGCCATGATAGAAAATGCCCATGAAAATCCCCAGTTGTTGGATTGGCTCACGACTTACATTGAGGAAAAGCTGGAAGAGGGAGATAACTGGCGGATACAACGAGAGATCCTACGCTTCAGTTTTTGCATTTTCAACGAATATTTTCAGGAACACGAATATATTTTAAAAAGACAATTAGATAGTAATCCGAAAATATTCGGGGAAATCTGGAATCAACATCATCAGATTCAAAAATCAGGAAAGGATTTTTTCAAAAAGGCTTATGCAGAAATAACTTCCGCCATGAATTCCACCGGCCTTTCCCTTTCAGATTTCAGTCGTAGCGGTACTGCTGTCAAATACATGAAAAAACTGGCGGATGGAGATCTCAGCGCAGACATGCACAGCACAACGGTGCAGGATTGCCTGGCCGACCCGGCTAAGTGGTCTTCGGCAAAGAATCTCCGGTCGGCAGAAATAACAGGATTGGCAAGCGCTGTATTCCAGCCATTATTAAAACAATGTGTGCAAACCCAGATAGATTGCAATACTTCCGGAATGATCATGAATAACCTGTATCAACTGGGTCTTATTTGGGATATTACCGGCGAAATAAGCCGGCAAAACGAAGAAAACAACCGGTTTATGCTGGCCGATACAGCTCTTTTTCTTCATCAGATGATCGATGATTCCGATACTCCGTTTATTTATGAAAAAATCGGAGCGGAAATAAAACATGTCATGATCGATGAATTCCAGGATACATCGCGTATTCAATGGCGGAATTTCAAGTCACTGCTATCCGGAATACTGGCTACGAACGACTTCAGTATGATCGTGGGTGATGTTAAACAATCGATTTATCGCTGGAGAAATGGGGACTGGAGTATCCTCAACCATATTGAGAAGGAAATTCCGGTTCAGATGAAAACTTTATCGTTCAACTACCGGAGCGAACAGGAGATTATTTCGTTCAATAATCGTTTTTTTACGTCTTCCGCTTCTGTACTGGACCGGAAATTCCGGGATTTATTCGGAGAGACCAAAGAATCCCCTTTCCTGTTGGCTTACAATTCAGAAGATGTAATCCAGGAGTCGCATAAAAAAGGGATAAATGGTTACGTTTCTGTCGATCTGATCCCTTCCAGGACTGATGCAGGAAAATATCCGGATCTTGTTCTCGAAAGGATTTCTGAGCAGATCCGGGAACTCTACCGTTCAGGCATTCCTGCCAGGGATATTTGTATCCTGACCCGCACGAATAAAAGTATCATCCAGATCGCCTCTTATTTGTCCGGTTTAAAAGAGAAATATCCTGAACTGCACCGGATGAATTACCTGGATATTATCTCCAATGAAGCTTTCCAGCTTTCTTCCTCTCCTGCCATAAGGATTATTATTGAGGCATTGAGGGTTTTGTCTGAACCCGAAAATCCCATCTATCAGACGCAATTGCGATTTTATATTGACAGGCATGTAAAAAAAGTTCCTGTAAATTTAAATGATCCGGAAAGAAATATTTTCATTCCGGAAATAATGGAAGAATCTGGTCGCCTGTTGTGCATGCCATTGTTCGAACTGATCGGACATTTATATCGTATATTCGATTTGGACAAAATAGAAGGGCAGAGTAATTATATGTTTTCTTTTTATGATGCGGTTGCCCATTATCTGAAAGATTATCCTGCCGATATTCCTGCTTTTCTGAAATACTGGGAAGAAGACTTACACATTCAATCTGTTCCCTCAGGAGCTGAAGCAGAAGGAATCCGGGCTATGACCATTCATAAATCGAAAGGATTGCAGTTTCATACAGTACTCCTTCCCTATTGCGATTGGGAGCTGTATCCTGAAGATACGGTGGTCTGGTGCGGATCTAAAACAGGATTATACGATCTGGAACTACTTCCTGTAAAATATTCTTCACGAATGTACGAATCTGTTTTTCTTCCTGAATATGAAAAAGAAACAGGACAGGCCTGGATGGATAACCTGAATATCCTTTATGTTGCTTTTACCCGTGCCGAACGGAATTTGCTGATAACCGGCAAACAGAAAAAGAAGTTAGGAAAACCGGAGGATGTACGGACCGTTGCCGACCTGCTTCAATATACGTTACCGGAATTAGAAGGTTCTTTCAACCCGGAAACCATGCATTTTGAAAAGGGTATATTGGAGAAAGGTGAAGATAAAGAAGTCCGGATTTCTCCCAATATCCTGAAAAAAAATCCTGAGGCAAGGGAAATCTTTTTTATATCCAAATCTTTTGATCCTTCAAAATCTATTTTCAAACAGTCCAATCAATCTGAAGCATTTATTAACAGTGGTGAAACTCCGGATTTGCAGAATGAGTATATCCTGCAGGGAAATATTATGCATGCCCTATTTTCAGGAATCCGGATCCGGGAGGATATCGGAGCTGCTGTAGACCGCCTGGTTTTTGAGGGAACCATCCGGCAGGAAGACCGCGACCGATACGTAAACGAAATCAGTAATGCCATCTCTGTATCTAATGTAGACGATTGGTTTTCTGATAAGTACCGGATATACAATGAATGTGATATCCTGATAGAGGAAAACGGAGTCGTTACCAGCAAAAGGCCGGACCGGGTGTTGCTGGGTGATTTGGAGACTATTATCATCGACTACAAATTCGGAGAATCTCATCCGGCCCACCGGAAACAAATGCAACAGTATATCCGTGTCATGGAAAAAATGGGATATCCTGGTATCCGGGCTTATCTCTGGTATGTAAAGAAAAACCTGGTTTATTCGGTTTCCAATACCGAAAAATAAACCGTATCCGAAGCCATGGAGGTAAATACGCCCAATGCGTTTTCTATCGAACTCACGGGGTTAGCCAGGTCGGTGGAGCTGATCCGCTCGTAAAGCTCCGCATAATCTTTGTCTACTCTATACAGAATGATCCTGTAATTTCCAGAAGAACGGATATCCATTTCCCTCAATGTATACGAATTTCCCTGGAAGGGCTGCATCATCCTGTTTGGAAAATCCATGCCGGGAAATCCCGAACCGGAAGAGCTGCTATCATCCAGATGCTGCACATAAACCTGGTAATAGGAATGATCAGGATCGTCCCAGGTTAAGTACACTTCGTCTTCACTGCTGGTTGAATAATAGAAATAATAATATTTCCGGTAAATATACGATTGCGAAATTTTTACTGCCGGTTTTGCCGGAATAATCGTGTTTCCGGAGATTCTCTGACCATTGCGGGTAAACGACAGTTCAAATTTCTGGTTTTCCCGCAGAGCATTTCCCGGAAGACTTAAGGTGTATGTACCTCCATCCTGACTTTCGGTAAGCAGTTGATCATTGGCATATACCTGCAGGCCTTTGATGGGTTTTGAAGTATTGATCTCTGTCAACGATTCCACAGAATAAAGTTTGACCGAAAAAGAAGATGCACCTTCCATCAGGTAAGCTTCTACCACGGGCATTTCCACGACGTTGTCGTATTCGAGTAAGTCTTCTCCACAGGAGGAAAGAAAGACGGCAAGTATTGAATATAGTATTGTGTGTTTTAATAAGTTCATAGGGAGAGAATTGAAAATTGATAATTGAAAATTGAAAATGAATTGATGTTTTTTAATTCTTAATTAATCCCGCTTCGCGGTCTTGATCTCCTTCGCACCTCAACCATGCAAGCAAGCTTGATGGCATTAGGTTTGTCGTCAGTTCTTAACTATCTAAGAGAGAAACTGAACGTTAAATTCGGGGTACATCCCAACAGGTTGATGTTCGTTTCCGTAAGGGCGTTGATCTTATCATACCTGAACTCTTTATACCAGACATTGGTCTGGTCGTATGCGTTGAACAGAGAGAAACTCAGGCTGGACTTGAACGATTTGATAAAAGAAAGATCGTATTTGACCAGCAAATCCAGACGATGATAATCGGGATACCGGTCGTTGTTTTTACCATCGACAACCAGGAAGCTCATACTTCCGCCATTGGGGGTATTCAGGGTATATCCTCCTACCGGACTGGTATAAGGCCTTCCGGTGGCATAAATCCAGGTAGCAGAGAAAGTCAGGTCACGAATCGGCTTGTAGGTTAATGTTGTCTTGAATTCGTTGGTTACATCCTGGTTCGCAGGAAAATATCCATCACCGTATACAGAAAAACGATTCCGGGTTTCGCTCAGGGTATAAGCGATCCAGCCGGTCAGTTTTCCGAATTTTTTCTGTAACAGCAGATCCAATCCTCTTGAATAGCCATCTCCTGTGTAAAAGAACTGCTGGTAATCGCTTTGATTCAGGAAACTTGGAGCAAACCTTAACGTGTACTCACTTAAATCGTTCATTTTCTTGTAATAAAATTCCAGGTCGAAGAGAAAACTTTTTGTTTCGTAAGTTGCCCCTGCCACATAATGAACGGCATTGCTTACGGGAATAACCTGATCGTCGGACAATAACCAGATATCCCGGCTTCCGGCGGAAATATCTTCCCTGACAATCCGGTTGGTAAACTGGTAATAGAGGCCCGTAGATGCCTTGAATCTCAGCTTATCTGTCGCATCATAATAAAACTGGGCACGAGGTTCCGGATAGAGTTTGGATGTCACATCATAATAAGTCAGCCGTACCCCCGGCAGGAAGGTAAAACCAGATCCGAAATTCCAACGATCCTGTACATATCCGGTAAAGATCTGTCCTGTATTATTCATATTGATAATGCTTAGAGTATCCGATTTAGTATACTTGTAATTAATATCGTAATATGAATAATTTAAACCGAATTCCAGCTTGTTGAAGGCATTGAATTTGTATTCGTTATCCCATTTGAACGAGTAGTCCCACAAGTCGTTATCCTCATTGGTATTCTGATCGAACAGGGTGACAACATTCCCTGAGGTATTCGATTCCTCCATGTTATTCTGCCGGTTTCTCAGGCTGTAATAGTTGGAAAAGGAAAGCAGGGCATTGGAATAGAACCGTGGGCTCCATTTCCTTGACCATTTCAAGGCTGAACCGATATTTCCCCATTCCGTCAGGTCGGTAATGCTTCCGCCCATCATGGAAGAGCCGAAAGATTCCCTGGAATTATCCAGATCGTCTTCACCATTAAAAAAGCTCAATGAGAAAATATCTTTATTAGAGGGGCTGAAAGTAAGTTTGGCATTCAGATCGTAAAAATACGATTTCGGTTTTTCCTGGTTTCGCATCATTCCGCGTCCGCCACCACCACCCCGCATACCTGTTTGCTGGTTTTCGGAGTAAACGTCTGTGAATTTGTCATACATAAAACTCTGGAATGACCGTCTCCCTGCAAGGAAAAACGATCCTTTTTCTTTGAAAGGAATTTCTACAAAGGCATTAAAACCGAGAAAGCCTATGTCACCGCCGACATTGAATTGTTTATCGTTACCTGTTTTACCCACCAGTTCCATCACACTCGACAGACGACCGCCATAACGGGCATCGAATCCTCCTTTGAACAGTTGAACATCTTTCACCGCATTAGAGTTGAAAGCGCTGAAAACGCCCATCAGGTGATCCTGGTGGTAAATAGTGAACCCATCGTATAATACCAGGTTCTGGTCGGGTGTTCCTCCCCTGACATACATTCCGGCAGACGATTCGTTACTTCCGGCAATACCCGGCATCAACTGAAATGTACGGAAAATATCTTTCTCTCCCAAAGCCGGAAGTTCGGCTATTTTGGCTGCGGTGGTCTGTATCACACTGATTTCCCGGGGAACTTTCAATACATCTTCTCTTTCTTTTACTACAACTACTTCATCCAGGAGATTGGCCGAAGGATGAAGCTCCACGAACAAACCTGTTACAGAAATCTCAGGCGAAAGATAAAACTTCTGCGTTTCATATCCTAAGTATTTGAATATCAGTATTTCCGTATCGGACGGAACATTATATAAGGTAAAATATCCGTCGGTATTGGTAGTGGTTCCAACGTTCGTGCCTTCCACCTGAACGGATGCGAACGGCAATGGTTCTCCGTTACCGATATCCTTGATCCGTCCTGTTACTGTAAAATTTTTGCGGGTAGCCTTTCCCTCATATCTTTTATTTTCCACTTTAGTACGGTTTCTGGGAATATTTTTCGTCAATACTATACAATAAATTCCCGATTCGTCGGCATAATAAGACAAATCTTTGAATGTACGGAAAATCACATCGAATGCCAGCTGACGAGGGGTCCCGGTATACAGGTAATCAAAAGTGTACTTTGTAATCAGTGTAGAATCGTATTTTAGCGGGAGGTTGTATTTATCCCGGAAATCATTCAGCACCCTCGTTAGCGGTGCGCCAAAATAGTTTTCTTTTACCAGAATGGAATCGCGGACTTCCGCTTTCGCCTGGAAACAACAAAAAGCAATCAGGAAAGTAATGAGACAGTTTTTCATCAGGGTTTCATTTTCTTTAAAAATTCGGTTTTGTAGGCTTTCCCTATGGGAAGTTCCTTATCTCCTATCATCACATGGTGACTGCCGAAAGAAGTGATCTTTTCCACCGGAACCAGGAAGGATTTATGCACACGTACGAATTTCCCCTCCGGCAGTATTTGCTCAATATTTTTCAATGTCATGATCGGCATGTAGATCTTTTCCTGAGTAATGATTTTTACATAATTATCGTATGCTTCCAGGTATAAAATGTAATGGACAGGTAGTTTGTGATTTTGATAATTATATTTGAATACGATATATTCCGGCTGAATTTCCATATCACCTTGTCCGCCAATTCCTTCATTTTCAGGAATTCCTGTTTTTTTATCGTCCAATATCCGGAGACGATCCTGTACTTTATCCAAAGCCGCGGAAAAACGGTTGAAATCAAACGGTTTCAAAAGATAATCCACCACATTCAGGTTGAATCCTTCCACGGCATATTGTTTGTAGGCAGTGGTAAAAATTACCAGGATCTCTTTATCGAGGACTCCGGCAATATCGAGTCCGGTTAGATCCGGCATCTGGATATCGAGAAAAATCAGATCCGGTTGGGATGTCCTGATACAGGTCAGTGCAT
Organism: Bacteroidales bacterium; assembly: GCA_031553775.1. Classification (GTDB taxonomy): domain Bacteria; phylum Bacteroidota; class Bacteroidia; order Bacteroidales; family Azobacteroidaceae; genus JAISFI01. The sequence goes on along the minus strand of JAVBLA010000059.1, from coordinate 2,902 downwards.
CAAAGGGGTCGGAATAAGTACCTAACAGTTCTATATTCGGTACTCTTTCGCAATAATTTTCTATCAGTTTCAGGGCTAACGGTTCGTCGTCTAAAGCCACGCAGCGAATTTGCCTCATTTTTTATAATTGAAAATTGAAAATTGAGAATTAAAAATTTTTATTAACAAAATGTTTCATAATTTGATATTCAGGGAAACGTTGAACATTTTGTTTTCTTCTTTGATTTCCAGGGTATGCCTGCCGGGGTATGCCAGGTCGAGGCGTTTACGGATATTTTCGAGTCCCACACCCGATTGTGATATTCCTTTCTGAACCGGAAAGATTGTATTGGATATATTAAAATCCAGTATGCCTTTGTCAATGTGAATTTTTATTTCGATACTGCTTTCCGAGCGGGCACTGACACCATATTTGAAAGCATTTTCCACAAACGGGAGAAAGACCAGCGGAATAATTTTCCGGAATTCCGGATTTCCTTCCACTTCGAAAGATACATATAATTTATCGGATGCCCTTAGCTTCTGTAGTTCCAGGTATTCTCCCAAGGTATGGATCTCCGTTTCGAGTGGAATAAAATCTTTATCACTTTCCGTGGTGACAAAGCGCAGGAAATTGGAAAGTCTCATAATAGACTCCGGTGCTTTATCATCTTTGCTGATAGACAGATAATAAATGCTATTTAAACTATTAAACAAAAAATGCGGATGGATCTGGGATTTTAAAAATGATAACTCTGCCGATATCTTGGAATGTTCCAGCTCTTGTAAACGCTGCTTTTGCCTGTACCATTCAGCAATAACTTTAATTCCCGTGCTGACGATAAAAGCCAATAAAAAATAGGCAAGATGCCGGAAGAATCCCAATTGCATCATCTTATCTTTGAGAAAAATACCTTTTTTAGGTTGAAAAGGAAGGTGTTCCGGAAGTGAAAATGGAACATTTTCTGCTCCGGGAGGAGGATGGTGTGGCATGAACTCCCTCATACATAATGGAATGAAATAACAAATCACCAAAAGAATCAGTACTGTTACACTCACAAACAACCACACCCGTTTCTCATACAACAAACGGGGGACCAGTATATTGAAATTGAAATAAAAATAAACAATAAAAAAACAATTGAAAATCAGGAAGAAAAACGGAGGTTTAAACAGACGTGTTATCAACTCCGGTTCATCGGCAAACGGCAACATCATGAAGAGGATCCATCCTGCCACATGAGCCGATACAATCATCCATTTTTCTTTGGTAAGGGGTAACATGTATTTATTTTTACGGCACAAAGGGACAAAAATAAGGAATTGACATCAAATTTTCAGGGTGTAAGGGGGAAAAATAGTGGTCAATGGATTAATTCTTATCAATTGGCTACAAAAGGGTGATTATTTGATTTTTCCTGTTATTTCTTTTGGATTTTGAATAAAAATGTACTATATTTGGAAAATTTAAGATTTGACACTTGATCTTGATCTTGCAGTTCAAAAGCAATATACAGGTTTATACAAATTATTAGTACATTCGATTTCTCATTTATTGTTTAATTTATAAATATCTGTATTATGAAAAATTATCTATCACTATTCATTGTATTAGGTTTTTTTACGGTATCTGTTTCCGCACAAATTAAGGTTCAATCAAATGGTAAGGTATCGGTAGGTACTGTCCATTCTCTGGATAATGGCTGGTTACAAATCGGGACAGACGGATATAATAAGGGCTTATCTTTCTATGATCCGCAAATCGGAGGCATAGACTTCAAATTATTCCGGCAGGGAAATGTAGGTTATATCTCCCGGGGAGATAATCTCGGGAACAGCATCAGGATTGGTCAAACAGGATTTGTTGCATTGGGAAGCAGGCCCACTAACAATTACAATGCCGATTTCGATTGCCGGTTTACAGTCAGCCAGGTAGATCACGCAACTATTTCGGCAAGGGCTTATCACAGCTTTGATTGGGGAGATAATATCAAATCCATTGTATACAGGCCTACAACCGTAGCCTATTGTGTCTGGTATAATGGTGGTACACAAACATTCAAAGTATATGGTAATGGAGATGTTTATTCCGCCGGGCAATATATACAATCCGATTTATCCACTAAAAACAATATTCAAACCATTGAAAGCCCATTAAAAAAAGTCTTGCAGTTACGAGGGGTTACCTTCGATTACAATCCGTTACCGGAAAGCGTTATTAGTGATGAAGAGATCAGAATAGAAGCAGAAAAAGCAAATGTAAAGGAAAATGGGAAACCTGCAATATCCCGGGATTTATTGAATCAGATCAGTTTAGAAAAGAAAAGAAAACGGATTGGTGTTATTGCCCAGGAAGTGGAAGCTATCGTACCGGAAGCAGTGAGGACTGCCCACGACGGAATCAAAGCCGTAGCTTATTCCGAGTTAGTAGGATTGTTAATAGAAGCCATCAAAGAACAGCAAATCCAGATTGAAACACTCAAAAGCAGCGTTTTCCCCAAAGAACTCCGCTCCGGAACGGAATCGACTGCTATCTCAACAACGTCTTCTGAAGCTTCCTCCGGATGTAAACTCTTTCAGAATACCCCCAATCCATTCAATGCCAGTACAGAAATACGCTATACGCTGGCTTCCGGTATACAAAACGCTCACATCTGCATTTTTAATATGCAGGGAACATTACTGAAACGTTATCCTGCTGATATATCCGGCAGCCTGGTTATTCATGGAACGGAACTCTCTCCCGGCATGTATCTCTATTCGTTGATTGCCGATGGAAAAGAAGTGGATACGAAACGGATGATTTTAACGGATTAATATACTATCATTATGAAGACAACGATTTTAATTATTGCAATGACAATTTTTTCTTTTTTTGCTTCAAAAGCGCAGGAAGGGAAAACGTATTTGCCGGTTTTTGGAG
>JAVBLA010000058.1:0-40746 GCA_031553775.1 Bacteroidales bacterium | reverse complement strand
CAGCGGTTTCGCTTGTCATACCGGTAAATGTAAGCGTATTTTTCTAAAATATTATCGATTTTATCCCCTGATTCATTTAAGGGGAGAGAATCCGATGCCAACGGAGGCAGGACGAAAGTCAGCTTTCCCCAATCGTTATAGACATAGTAGGTGTCATGGGATACTACATTTTCCATCCGGCGAACCAGGACTACCTGACCGAGTTTATCTTTGAACTCATAAGTGCTGTTTCCATCTTCATCTTCAACCCTGGTTACATACAATTCTCCGGGGCTGTAACTTCCGTTCTTTTTTAATTGAGGATTTTCCCGGTTTCCTTCCACGTCATACCGGTTACATTGCAGGCTGATTTCGGAATTATTTCCCAGGTAAGTTGTCCTGACAGCTTTTCCCGGATTGGTCGATTGCCAGTCCTGGCCGGGATCGTATTGCTCTGTTATCCTGTTCAAAGGAGAGTCTTCGTATACAGGCCGGGCATATGGATTTTGATCTTCATAATAAGTAAGTGCTCCGGATCTGGCTGTTGTTTCCGGCATAAAAGAACCGTTTCCTGCAGATGGGAATGACAACCATTGGTTTGACTCCCGGCCAAAAGAATCATATTCATGGATACTGACCAAATCATTACGGGTAGGCGTGATCCCTTTCTGGATTGTTTGCACCGGACGGCCTAATCCATCAAAATACTGAATAGTGGTTTGTAACCTGGTTCCACGAGCCACTTCAATTTGATTACCCGAGATTTCTAGTTTGTCGGTAGCATCTAAAGGGAGGACTTTAACGATATAATTCCGGTCGTCGGAAAACTGGAGAGATTCCTGCATGTAAGCAGAACAGGAAGAAGGGTCAGCTTTCAGGACCAGGCTTTGTCCCCGGCCAGCGGTAAATTGAAAGTCCGGTTTGAGAATAATGGAATGGCAGGCTTTGATTTCACCGCCGGAAACGGGAGCAGATAATTCAATGATATCGCCGGGATATTGGGGATACAAATAAAAAATGCCCAAACAGCTAAAGAAAAATAGAAAAAATATTTTTAGTTTCATAATCTTTCTCCTTTTTTATTGGTTTCGATAATGATAGTCATAACTTTCAATAATGTTTTTTTTGTAATCTTTGATATATTGCAACCGATTAAAAAGATCATATTGGTAATAGGTTGTAATATCTTTGGGATCTGTCATGCTGATAATTCCAACCAACGGTTTATAAGTATAATTGACAGGGCAAACGCATCTTAATTTGTTAGGATTTTCAATAAATAATCATTATTCCATCCCGCGTCAAGTCTTTTTCCCTTCACACTTCTTTTCTTAGAGTTTTCATTTTTAATCAAATTAAGCGCAATCCGATTGATCATTGAAAAATTTTGGGCAGCATATCCACTTCTTTTTCGACTGCTATCTTCATTGAAAGAAACATCGAGTTGCCAATGCAGTTTATTTTCAATTCCCCAATGTAATCGAATACTTTTACCTATTGTTTCAGCATTTGCCTTTGAACTTGTAATGTAAAGACGTGTCTCTTTTTCTTCTTTTCCTGTTGACTTGATATAGCGGGTTGCTTCAATCTTTACAACAGCATTGAGCATATGCCAGGATTTAGCTTGTTCAATGAAAGTCAGTTCTGTATATAAACTACATTTACGTTTCTCAATTCTTCCATGTCCAAAGTCGTCTTCTACCCACTCATCAGAAGGTTTGGTAAAACGGATAGTACGTTCGGCATCCTCTTGCAAATATCCTTGATTTCCTTTCAGGGCTAAAATGTAGTCTGCCTCTTTTTTTACAATCTTTTTGGCAATTTCTTTTTGGCATCCCATAGCATCTATAGTAACGAGACAACCTTTTAACACTAAGACTTCCAGCAGTTGAGGAATGGCTGTAATTTCATTTGATTTTTCATCAACTTTAATTTGCCCCAAACTGAGTTGATTGGAATTAGACCAGGCACTAATAATATGAATTGCATATTTAGAACCTGATTCTCGAGTTCCACGCATCGTTTTCCCATCGAGACTAACCACATCTCCTTTTGTTAATGTGGATATGGATCTAATCCAAGATAAAAATGCGGCTTCAAAGTGTTCCGGTTCCAATGCACTGAAAAAACGATTAAAGGTATCATGAGAAGGGATTCCGTTAGGTAATTGCAAATATTGGCGCAGCCAGACTTCTTTTGACTTACCGTAATTTTCAATGTCATTCCATGTTTCTGATCCACAAATTACAGCGGCAATTGTGATAAAAACAATATCTTCCAACAAGTGCTCTTTTGTACGATCTACTCGTGGATCTGGTAAATTACTAAAATAACTAATGAGATTATTCATAACTCCGTTTTCTTTCTAAAACGGAGTGCGAGAAAACTTATTGTTTAAAATTTATTTAGATGCGTTTGCCCGGGGAAAATTACTCAATAAATTTAGGACTGAAAATTAAAAATCCAATATTCAGTCCAAAATTCCAATTATCTTTTGGGGAGCTGTAATAGTTGCCGTAAAAACTGATGGAGGCAAATGGAAATTGTAATACTGCCGATAATTCTGCCATATATTCGAACTTTGTAAATAAGTTTCCATAATAAGGCTGGTTCTGATTGTCTTTGAGTATCGGATATATGGGTGCGAATCCGTAGATATCGGCACGGAAATGAAAAATATCACTGAGTTTGAGAATGGGAATGATGCCACCGGCTATATATTCGTTCGCCCTGAAAGACTCATTGAATACTAGTTTACTGTGTGGGGTAGGGGTGAATGCCGGGGCCTGAATAATACTTTCGGTATAGTTGCTTAGCAGGTTTTTGCTGGATAAAATACCTTCAAACAGATATCCGAAATTAAATTTGGGCGCGAAAGAATGGTAATTGTGCAATTTTGCATTGATTTGCAACCACGATTGGTAGTACGACTGTTTCGGCATCCGGCTTTTCAGGTCGGCAGCTTCATAGTTTTCCGATCCACTCAGGAGTTGTGCCATCAGGATATGCTCCTGTCCGGTAATGGGATACTGCTTGGCTCCCAGGGTGTTTTTTTTGATGGCTAACGATGCCAGGAAAAGATTATTGGTGCTTCTGTCGAAACCTGTTTCGGAGAAAACAACGTCGTTCGATTGGTAATAATGATCCCGGAGACTTCCGTATCCTACTGTAATTTCACTTTTGGCCTTTGTCAGAAAAGGGAATCCTACGCGCAATTTGAAGTATGCTTCTTCCTGTTGCAGGAAAGTAGTCAGTTCGTCTTCCAGAAATAATTTCTCACTCTCAAAATATTTCCGATAGGTGTAAGATCCGATACCTTTTACATAAACAGGCACCTGAGAGGGGAGCTCCACCCGGCCGGTTAATTGTACTCCGTTAAAGGCGTTTCCCACCTGCATATCTAAATTGGTGTCCATAGCATATTGTCCCAGACTCTGGTATCCCAGACCTAAGTACAGTTGATTCGCGTTGGATGAAGAGACATTTCCTCCGAAAGCGACTATAATTTCATTGTTGATGGTGACATCCAATCGCAGATCGAAACATTTTTCCTGTTCATTGTAGATAGCATGTGGTATGATGCTCCGGATTTTAGAATCGGCTAAAAGCTTGAAATAGGCTTTTTTGAAATCTTCCATAGAAAAATATTCATCCGTGTTTTGGTGAAACTGGTTTTCTATGTATAATTTTTGAGCTTCTGATACTCCATTGATGGCGATATTTTTGAATCTTAACGGAGGGAGTTCCCGCCTGAAAGCTTTCCTTCTGGCAGATAATTCTTCCTCCGGCACAGTTCTCAATACACGTTGTTTGATCGTATCAGCAGCAAGGATGCCCTGTTTGTAGCCTATTTCGTATAGTTCTTTGGCTTTTTGAAAGTCCAGCAGGCTGACATCATCCAAACGAAACTTTTCAATATAACCTTCATTTTCAGGCATATATCTGATAATGGGTTGCATAATCATATTTTCCACCTGCTCGTATATGCCCTGTTCGATAGGTTTCTTCCTTTTGTTGCCCACAACAGCGCTACCGATAATGTAATCGGGATCAAATGCTTTTTTTACCGGCCTGATGGGGAAGTTATCATAAATACCGCCGTCGTATAACGGAACACTGTCTTTCGTGATCGGTGTGAAAACAAACGGAAATGTCATGGATGCCCTCACGGCATCACCCAGGTCGCCACTCCGGAAAATAACCGGTTTTTTTTCAAAAATATCTGAAGCAACACATAAAAAAGGGACAAAAAGGTAATCGAAATTACCTTTGCAATAAGCAGTTGCCGGACCGAAGAGTGCCATAAAAGCCTGATTCATCTGTATCGGGTTTACCAGGCTGGAAGGAAACTGGATGGCATTCAGCTTGATAGAATCTTTTATGTTGATAGTGAAATGTGTGAATTCCGGTGTAGGATCTTTTTCCCGGAAGTAATAAAAATAATTCTCTTCCACTTTGCCGGTTTGCCAGTAATAAAATTCTTTCGACATGAACAGGTCCAGCATTTCTTCCGGGGAATATCCCATGGCATACATGCTCCCTACAATAGCACCGATAGAAGTACCGCCTACATAATCGATAGGGATGCCTTTTTCTTCCAGAGCTTTGATATAGCCGATATGTGCCGCACCTTTGGCTCCTCCTCCGCTCAGTACCAGACCTACAGATTGTGAAGATGCAACAGATGCAAGCATCAGAAAAATGCCGACTGTAAGAAAAAAACGTTTCATGTATTCTGTTTTACATCAATCAAACAAGCAAATATATAAAGTCTTTTTGAAGAAATCAAAGACTTACAGTTTTATTGTAGAAGATGCTCCTTGAATAGATTTTCAAAGATACGAAAATATAAACGAAATACTTTGAATAAGATTTAAAAAATAACAACAAATAAGTGTCTGAAAAGTTTTGTAAAATATGTTATTTGAGTTTAAAATAAAAATTATTATTGTAGAATGAAACAATAATAGATGTTTTTGCATTAAATTTTAAATAAAAGTATCTATTTTCTTTTTATTAATAATAATTTCACTATTTTTGTGCAAGTGAAGCAAAGAAAGTATTTTTCTAAACAAGTTTTTTTATGAAACAAATTTTTTTATTATTAACATGTTGTTTGTTGAGCATTGGATTTGCAATTGCTCAAACCACACAGGTAACCGGTCTTATAGTAGATGATACCGGAGATCCTCTTACGGGGGCCTCAGTTGTAGTCAAAGGCTCTACGACCGGAACAGTGACCGATGAGAATGGGACATTCAAACTGCTGGTGCCGTCTGATACGAAAATACTGGTGGTTTCATTTTTAGGAATGATCACCCAGGAAGTTTCTGTGAAACCAAATCTCAGAATTGTCTTATCCGGTGATGATAAATTGTTAGATGAAGTAGTTGTAACCGCTATGGGGATTTCCCGAAGTGAAAAAGCTTTGGGATATTCAGTTGGTGTAGTTGGTTCGGATGCCTTAGGTAAGGCCCGGGAAGGAAATATTATTAACTCTCTTTCCGGAAAAGTTGCCGGTGTAAATGTGACCCAGTTTTCAGGAACAGCGGGAGGTAGTTCTAAAATTATTTTGCGTGGTCAGTCTTCTTTAGGAACTTCCGGGCAACCGTTATTTGTAATCGACGGGATGCCGGTAAGTAATTCCAGTTTGAATTTCGGGATTAACGGTTCAATCGATACCGGTTCACGCATCGGAGACATCAGTTCGGATGATATCGAATCGATCAGTGTATTGAAAGGTGCTGCTGCCACTGCTTTGTATGGAGCCCGGGCGAAAGATGGAGTGCTCATCATTACCACTAAAAAAGGTGCAAAAAACACTAAAGCGATTATTTCGGTAAATTCTTCTTTTAGAATGGATGATCCTCTGGTGCTTCCTGATTTTCAGAATGAGTATGGTCCCGGATCCGGAGCCACAGGACAGTATTCTACTTCTTCCTGGAATGGATGGGGACCTAAAATTTCATCCGTGCAGGATAAAAAATTTCCTATTTTTACGGGAGATGAAGTAACATTAAAGGCTTACCCGGATAATGTGAAGAATTTTTACAACACCGGCTTAACCTATACGAATAATATCTCTATAGCTGGAGGGGATGATAAGAATGATTTCCGTTTAGGTTTTACAGCTCTGAACCAGACGGGTATTGTGCCCGGGAATACTTATGATAAATATAATTTTACCTTTAATGGAGGCCGGGATTTTTCTTCTATGCTTTCTGCCAGAGTTGCAGTGTCTTATATTAAAGTATCGTCTGAAGGCCGGCCGGCTCAGGGGTCAAATGATAAAAATATCATTATTCCCACAATCAATTCCATGCCAAGGACTATGGATGTAAATCTTTTAAAAGATAACTGGATCACGGATGACGGAAAGCCCTATTCGTTGGGAAGTGGTATAACTGCGAATAATCCTTATTGGGTTATGAATAAGAACAAATATACAGGCGAAGTTGATCGTGTCATCGGCAACATAATTGTTACATTCAAGCCTATAGAAGGACTTTCCATATCTAATAATTTAGGAACAGATTTCTTCAACGATATTTCCAGGAGAGTCTGGGCATACAATACTATTGGAGTAACCAAAGGGAGATTTGTGACGTATAATTGGGATTCTCAAATAATTAATAATGACTTTATTGCAAGTTATGAGTTTTCTCCTATAGAGGACCTTGGAATTAAGATCTTGGCTGGAAATAACCTGCTACAGAATACTGTTCAAAGGATAGACGTCAATTCGCAGGATTTATTGATTGCAGATATTTATACGTATGCTAATGCTCAATCCAATGCTCCATCTAAGATATACAGGCAAAACAGGTTAGTAGGGCTCTTTGGAGATATTGGTTTCAGTTATAAAAATTTTGCTTTCCTGAATGTCACAGGACGTAATGACTGGTCGTCTACGATGCCTAAAAGTAACCGTTCTTATTTTTATCCTTCGGTTAGTGGTAGTTTGTTGTTCACAGAATTAATGCCTAAGAGTAATGTGCTCAGTTATGGAAAGTTCAGGATAAACTATGCGGTAGTTGGTAGTGATACTGATCCATATCAATTGGAATATGTTTTTAATCCTGTCAGTACTTACTTTATTCAATATTTTTCGGCTACTGCAGGGCAATTCCCTCATGGTGGTTTGTTAGCTTATCAGTCTCCACGGGTATATCCCGATCCGGATTTGAAACCTCAAATGCAAACCGGATTTGAAATTGGTGCAGATCTTCGTTTCTTTGACGGAAGAATTAAATTGGACGCGACATATTATTCTAATCTGACTAAAGATGTTATTGCAGAGATTGATGCTCCCAATTCCACAGGTTATTTTAATGTCAGAAAAAATGCAGGAAAAATCAGTAATAAAGGTGTCGAGTTAATTCTTGGATTGGTACCGGTGAAGGGTGCGTTTACATGGGATTTTACGATGAATTTTGCTAAAAATAAACAAGAGGTTACCGAATTAGACCCCACAATTAAAGAACTGAATCTGACTTCAGGATACGAAGGACTACAGGTGAAAGCTGCCGTAGGGGAACCTTTCAGCCTTTATGGCACAGCATGGGAAAGAGATGGAAATGGTAATATTATCGTCGGTGATAATGGACTTAGAAGTACTACTGCCACTGCCGTTAATTTGGGAAGTATCAATCCTGATTTTACGATGGGACTCAATAATAACTTCTCTTATAAAGGAATAAACTTGGGGGTTCTTCTTGATATCCACCAGGGAGGTGTGATGTATTCCGGAACTGTTTCTGATCTAAGGACTTCAGGTGTTGCTAAAGAAACATTAAAGAGCGATCGTTCTCAAATTATTGATGATGCGGTGATGTCCGATGGAAATGGCGGTTATGTTCCTAATACGATAGGAATTTCTGCGTATGATTACTGGTCTAAGAATTATAAAACGTCGAACGCTGAGGCCAATGTTTTTGATGCTTCCTATATTAAACTCAGGGAAATTACTCTCAGTTATACTCTTCCCCGTTCCTGGTTTAATAATGTAGTAAGCAATGTGATTATCGGATTTGAGGCCAGGAATCTTTGGATTATACATAAAGAGGTTCCGCATATCGATCCTGAATTGACATTCTTTTCTCCCAATGATGTAGGTGCCGGAGTGGAATTTTCAAGTATTCCGACAACAAGAAGTTTTGGGTTCAATCTTAAACTCGATTTTTAATGTTCAAATTTTTAAGTTATGAAACGAATAATATATAGAGTATTGATACTTCCATTTACAGTTGCGGCACTTGTATTGACTTCCTGTTCCGACTGGCTGGATATTAATACGGATCCGGGAGCTGCAACTCCCGATACTGAGATTAATCCCGGATATTTGTTCAATTATGCGGCTACAACTCATAGCTCAAACAGGCAGGGTGGAGATTTTTATATTCCATTGCTGATCGCAGGCCAGGGAGTTGCTGATGGTGGATTTAATGACTATGGAGGTTGGTGGAGTGAAGCAGAGTATGAAATCAGCCTTTATTCCACAGGAAATACATGGGTTGCAGCCTATGCAAGTGTGGGTACCAATATCACGCAGGCACTTAATTTTGCAACAGAACAGGGTGCCGATAATGCAATTGCCCAGAATAAGATACTTCTTGCTCAAATGTTTTATGAAGTAACAATGATTTTTGGAGATGTTCCATGCAGTCAGGCGCTGAATACGGACTTCTCTACTCCGGTATTTGATCCGCAGAAAAGTGTGTTGGAATATACTTTGAAATTGTTGGATGAGGCATTGGCTGTAGCAGATCCGGAGAAGGATGGGGCGATTACTACTTATGATGTTTTTTATAAGGGTAAGATGGAGAACTGGATCAAATTAGCTAAATCTATGAAATTGCGTACATTGATGTGTATGGTAGATAAGGACCCCTCTAAATCGGCTCTTATTAAAATTTTGTTGGAAGAAGACGATTTTATTGAAGCGAAAAGCGGTGATTTCAACTTCCCGTTTTATTCCGCAGCCGGAACGCAGAACCCTCAATATCGTTTGACTTATATGTATACATCACCTCCGGACTATTATATGTTCTTTGCACATAACAGTGTCTTGAACTTAATGTTGCCTTATGATGATCCCCGTTTACCTGTTTATTTTGAGAAAGGAGTTGAAGGAGATTATCAGGGACTTGAAACCGGAGAAGATGCTGATATAAAAATAGAAAATGGAGAATTTGCCGGTTATATTTCTTCTCCGGTCAATCCGGATATATGGCAGGCAACCACTCCTGATGCCATGATTACTTCTCAGGAAATAAAGTTCTTACAGGCAGAAGCCTATGTGAGAGGTCTTGGAGTCTCTCAGGATTTGTCAAAAGCCAACGAATTCTTTCATGCTGCGGTGAGGAATGCCCTTGTTTATTGGGGTATCGAAAATGCTGATATTACTGCATTTCAGGATAAATTACCAGATCTATCGACTCTAAGCCAGTCAGATGCTCTGAAAGCCATAGCTGCACAACAGTGGGTGGATTTTATGACACGTCCTTTTGAAGGATGGGTAAATCAAAGAAGAACTCTATTCCCTGAACTTCAGGTGCCGGCTACCGCACCTTATACAGGTCTTATGCATCGATGGATATATCCGGATAGGGAAAGGCAGGTAAACCCGAATGTTCCAAGTCCATTGCCTGATATTACAAAAAAAATGTGGTTTGAGAGATAAGAATATACATATTCATTCTTGATAAAAAAACGGAGATATGTGCTTTTACATATCCCCGTTTTTGATTTTAGACGCCTTAACTCTTAGTTCTTAACTCAATAGCTTCATACTCCTCTTCACAAACCGATTCAAAGCCTCTCCTTGCAACAAATTATTTGACAAGAGGGCTAAATCTACCAACTGACCTACGGTTTCTTTATTCCCTTCTTTGTCCTCCTGTATCTTTTTGATCAAAGGATTATCCAGGTTCAAAACCATATTATAGGAATTCGGCATTTCTCCGTAAAAATTAAATCCGGATTGCATGGACGACATTTCCTGCATCCGTCTCATAAACTCATTCTGGGTGATGGTTACCGGATTGGTATTTTCTCCGAGGTGTTCAAACATCACTATAAATTCAGCTTTGTCTATGGTCGGGATGGCCGATTTGAATGCATCGGTCAAAACTGTTTTTTCTTCTTCTGAGAGATCGGCCTCCTTGTTGTCTGATTTTGGAATTAACTTGTCAACTACATCGCTGTCTACACGGACGAAACGGCTTTTTTCAAATTTTTGTTCCAGGCGACCCACAAAGTGAACATCTAATTGCCCGTCTAACAATAAAACATCATAGCCTTTGTTTTGGGCAGCATCTATATAACTGTATTGCGTGTTTTTATCGCTGGTATACAGGTAAATCAAATTACCGTCTTTATCTGTCTGGTTGTCTTTGATCAGTGTTTGATATTCTTCCAGGGTAAAGAATTTTCCTTCTACATTTTTCAGAAGGACAAATTTTTCGGCTCTTTCGAAGAATTTTTCTTCAGTCAGGATACCATATTCGATGAAGAGTTTCAGGCTGTCCCATTTTTCTTCGAACTGTGCCCGGTCTTTTTTGAACAATTCCTCCAGTTTATCCGCTACTTTTTTCGTAATATGATTAGAGATTTTCTTTACATTACTGTCGCTCTGCAGGTAAGAGCGGGAAACGTTCAACGGGATGTCCGGAGAGTCGATCACTCCATGCAGGAGTGTCAGGAATTCGGGAACGATACCTTCCACGGAATCGGTCACGAACACCTGGTTACAGTACAATTGTATCTTGTTTCGTTGCAGGTCGATATTGTTTTTGATTTTCGGGAAATAGAGGATCCCCGTCAACTTGAAAGGATAATCCACATTCAGATGGATCCAGAATAGGGGCTCTTCTCCTAAGGGGTATAATTCCCGGTAGAATTTTTTGTAATCTTCATCTGTCAGTTCTGACGGTTTACGTGTCCACAACGGTTGGGTGTCATTGATGACATTGTCTTCGTCTGTATCTTCGTATTTTCCGTCTTTCCATTCCTGTTTTTTACCGAGTACGACCGGAACAGGCAGGAAACGGCAATATTTTTTCAGGAGTCCTTCAATTTTTGATTTTTCAAGGAATTCCTTGCTTTCTTCATCGATATACAGGATGATGTCCGTACCCCGTCCTTCTTTTTCTGTTTCAGTTAGCGTATATTCCGGAGAACCGTCGCACGACCATTTCATGGCAGGGCTATCCGTATACGATTTTGTAATGATTTCTACTTTCTGGGAAACCATAAAAGCCGAATAAAAGCCTAAGCCAAAATGTCCGATAATAGCATTGGCATCGGTTTTATATTTGTCTAAGAAATCGTTGGCGCTGGAAAATGCGATCTGATTGATGTATTTTTCGATTTCTTCAGCAGTCATACCTACTCCCCGGTCGGAGATAGTGATTGTTTTTTCGTCGACCCGGATGTTGACACTTACGTCTCCCAGCTCGCCTTTGAATTCACCTACGGATGCCAGCGTTTTTAGTTTTTGTGTGGCATCGACCGCATTGGATACCAGTTCCCGGAGGAAAATTTCATGATCACTGTACAGGAATTTTTTGATAATGGGGAAGATATTTTCTGTAGTTACCCCAATATGTCCTTTTTGCATGATAAATATTTTTAGTTTATTTAATTGTTTCTTTGTCCGGGAAAGCACAAAAAAAATGCCAGACGGAATTCGCCTGACATTTTGTCTCGTTTGATTGCTTTTTTATTTGTTTAAAGCTTCTGCAATCAGTTTTTCCAGTTCTTCCGCCAGTTCCGGGTTGTCTTTCAGGCATTCTTTTGCCGCTTCACGTCCCTGTCCCAGTTTTGTGTCATTATAACTATACCAGGATCCGCTTTTTTTGACAATGCCGAGTTCTGTTCCCAGGTCGATGATTTCCCCGCTTCTGGAAATTCCTTCTCCGAACATGATATCGAATTCTGCTTTCCGGAAAGGAGGGGCCACTTTGTTTTTAACGACTTTCACCCGTGTCTGGTTCCCTTTGACTTCTTCACCGTCTTTGATCGCAGAGGCTTTCCGGATATCCAGGCGGACAGATGCATAGAATTTCAATGCATTACCTCCGGTAGTTGTTTCGGGATTGCCGAACATTACACCGATTTTGTCACGCAACTGATTGATAAAAACACAGGTTGTATTCGTTTTATTGATGGCGGCAGTTAGTTTTCTCAGAGCCTGCGACATCAACCTGGCCTGTAATCCCATTTTGGAATCGCCCATTTCACCTTCCAGTTCCGCTTTGGGGGTCAGGGCAGCTACAGAGTCGATCACAATGATATCGATAGCCGACGAACGGATCAATTGCTCTGTAATTTCCAGGGCTTGTTCTCCGGAATCGGGTTGGGAGATCCAGAGGTTTTCAATATCTACTCCTAATTTTTCCGCATAAAAACGATCGAAAGCATGTTCTGCATCGATAAATGCAGCAATACCTCCGGCTTTTTGAGCTTCAGCAATGGCATGGATGGCCAGTGTGGTTTTACCCGAAGATTCCGGTCCGTATATTTCGATCACCCGACCTCTGGGATAACCTCCTACTCCGAGTGCTGCATTCAGGGCAATGGATCCGGTAGGGATTACGGCAACTTCTTCTACGGCATGGTCTCCCATTTTCATAATGGAGCCTTTACCGTAATTTTTCTCGATTTTGTCCATGGCTGCACGCAATGCCTTGACTTTTTCCGCATTGGGAACCGGTTTGTTGAAATTGATTTCTGAGTTGTTTGTTTTTTCCGACATAATGTTGTTACTTTTTTAAGTTTAAGATTTGGTTTGCATGGTCACTTGTTTTTATTTCTTTGGGCAGGAAACTATTTTCAATGATTCCTTCTTCATTAATGATGAAAGTGGTCCGGAATGTTCCCATGTATTTTCTGCCGTACATGCTTTTTTCTCCCCATACTCCGAATTTTTCCACCAGGTCTTTGCCGGTATCTGCAATCAGGTTGAAAGGCAGTTGTTGCTTTTCAATGAATTTGAGATGGGATTTTTCATCGTCCACACTTATTCCTACCACTTCATAGCCTGCTTTACGCAGTTCAGCGTAGCTGTCCCTGAAGCTACAGGCTTCGGCAGTACAACCGGAAGTATTGTCTTTGGGATAGAAATATAGTATCAATTTTTTTCCGGCATAATCGCTGGCTTTAACTTCTTTTCCGTACTGGTCTTTACCCAGGATTTCAGGAATTTTATCTCCGATATTTAATGACATATTTTAATAATTCTCATGCGTAAATATATTTACAAAGTTAAGTTTTTATTCCGGAATCTCCAATATTTACAACTCCAGATCTTCATTAAATAATTCATGCCAGGGCAATCCCTGTTTATTGAGTTGTTCCATGAACGGATCCGGATCGAATTCTTCCACATTGAATACCCCCGGCTTTTTCCAGAGCCCTTGCATGAACATCATAGCCCCGATCATGGCCGGTACGCCGGTGGTGTAGCTAACACCTTGTGCACCGGTTTCCTGGTAAGCGTCCTGGTGTTTACAGTTGTTGTATACATAATAGGTGAGCGGTTTGTCGTTTTTATCCAATCCGGCAATCCGGCAACCGATGGAAGTTTCACCGGTATAATTTTCTCCCAGGTCTCCCGGGTTTGGTAATACGGCTTTCAGAAACTGAATGGGAACGATTTCTACCCCGTTATAGATAATCGGGTCGATGCGTGCCATGCCGATATTCTGTATTACCCGCAAATGGGTAAGGTATTCTTGTCCGAAGGTCATCCAGAATCTGGCGCGTTTCAAAGTTGGAAAATTCTTGACCAGTGATTCCAATTCTTCGTGATAGATCACATACGATTCTTTCGGGCCGATATTGGGATAGTTTAGTGCCCGGTGGATTTCGTGTGGTTCAGTGTACACCCACTGCCCGTTTTCCCAGTATTTCCCTTTTTGGGTAACCTCCCGGATGTTGATTTCCGGATTGAAGTTAGTGGCAAATGCTTTTCCGTGATCGCCTGCATTGCAGTCTACTATATCCAGGTATTGCATTTCACTGAAATGGTGTTTGGCTGCATAGGCGGTATATACGCCTGTTACTCCCGGATCGAATCCACATCCTAAAATGGCAGTCAGTCCGGCTGCTTTGAATTTTTCCTGATAAGCCCATTGCCATTTGTATTCGAACTTAGCTTCGTCTAAAGGTTCGTAATTTGCAGTGTCTAAATAATTCACTCCGCAGGCTAAACAGGCATCCATGATGGTCAGGTCCTGGTAGGGTAGGGCCACATTGATGACTAATTCCGGCTGGAATGCTTTGAAAAGGGCAATCAATTCGTTTGCATTGTCGGCATCCACCTGTGCGGTTTTAATTTTGTTTCCGCCTACGGCTTTTGCAATGTCATCACACTTAGACAGTGTCCGGCTGGCCAGCATGATTTCAGTAAAAACTTCCGGATTTTGTGCTACTTTATGAGCAACAACGGTTCCGACACCTCCTGCACCGATAATAAGAACTTTACCCATTTTGATTTTTAAGAATTTAGTATTTATGCTAATTAACAGATGAAAACTGTGCCAAAATTAAAATACCGTCATCGAGAAGGCGCAGCCTAAAGCTGTTTTTATCGGAAAAAGAATCATTTTACCTAAAAAATAGCCGGCAATAACGGTGTTTTAATTTTTGATAAGTTTCTGTAACCGTTATTTAATTTTGTACGACAGAGAGAAATTGATCATTGGCCACCAATTCAGTAAATCTTTAGAAACCGGGAGATCAAAATCTGCGGCCATATCGTTAGCCGCATCCATGCCTTTCACCACATTATCACTCTCTACTTTATACGGTCCCTGGTATACGGCCCCGAGTTCGAATTTAAATCCGATATTACTTTTGGGAATCGTGCGACCCAACCCTATTCCTATATAGGGCTTGAATGCGTTCCCGAGTTGTACTTTGGCATTAAAACTGCCGTCGCTGTTCGGTCTGATCACAATGTCTTTAGCTTCGAACTCGAGCGCTTTGCCAGGGTTGTCGCTCTGAAGCTTAGCGTAATTGTTTAACATACCATTGGCAGAGATTTTATTGTTTCCGACGAAAAAACCTGCCGTCAGGCAGAAAATACCGTTTTTAACAGGATAAAAATCCACCATGGCTTTGAAATTCGGAAATTTCAAAGAAAGATCAGACAGTTCTCCATTAAAGTCAGGTCCTAATTCCTGTGCATTCCCGTTTGCATCCGTATAGATGGCCGGAGCTGTAAAATCAATGGCATCATTGTACTTAAAACTCAGGAAATCAAAACCTGCCCTCAGTTTCAGATTCGGGGTCAGTGAGGTTGCTGCATAACCTCCGAATCCGTAAAGACCACCTTCTATACCGATGGCCCAGTCCTGAAACAACCCGCCGGTGTTTTCATTTTGTGCTTTAACTGTAGTTATACTGCTGAAAAGTAATACCACAGAGGCAAATAACAATACTAGTTTGGTTTTCATAAATTAAATAATTTAGGGATATAAAAAACGTTGCAAATGTAGGTAAAATTACTGAATATCCAGACAGATATTTTTTTGTTTTTCTGCGCTGAGGAATATCCTCCGGTATCGGTTTGGTATTTGGTAAGATTCTTTGTAATTTTGTCTTTTGGTTTTAATCTAAAATTGTTAAGTATGAAAATAATGATGAAGAAATTATTGTTTATTCTTCCGGTAATCAGTTTATTTATTCTGTCCGGATGTTTGGATGATGAAGGAGAGAATTCCCAGACCTTTTCAGGAGAACCTTTGATTGTTAGCGAAACTCAGCCGGCAATGGTTGGTACCCGGTTTACAACTACGGGTGCTTATACTTCTATGCAGTTGTATGCCCCGATGCTGGATGGAAAGTTTCCTGTAGGTCAATGCTTGCTGGCCAATTTTAAAATTGATTACAACAACCAGCCTCAGCCTGATTATTACACTATTTCCAATATGTCCGGCTACGAAAAGGTTCCGAGCAGCAGCGTAGTAAAAGGGGATACGATTGTAGAAGGTTATGAAGACAAAATATATGGAGCGGGTGTCTACGGTACTCCTTCCGGGCCAGCCTTTGTGGGTAAAACCATATTTTTGGTATTTACTCAGAAAGGGGAACAAGGCAGTAATTACAAGGTAGTCTTTGACGAATCCACGTTAGGTACGGCATCTGTAAATCCGGCCCTGTATATTTCTTTTGATGCTTCCAAAGCATCGGACGAAGTGGAAAATTATGAGTATTATGCTGTAGATCTCACAGACTTTATGTCGAGATTTGTCGCCGACAAAACGTACACGGTCGATTTGAAATGCTGTACTGGGGTTACTACTACGGAAGGAGAAAAGGCCTATACATTCAAAAAAATGGCCTCTTTCCAGATGAAACTTTAACCGTTCATCGGGAAAATCCGTTACTTATCCGTACATTTGCACCCGTAATCTGTTCGCAAATGTTTAAGAAAATATTTTTACGCATATTCCAGTTTATCACACAACCGGCGAGAACTTGGTTCTCGCTGGCTGATGAAGATATGGGAAACGATAAATTCCTTTCCAATTATTTGTATCCGATTTTCGGAATGCTTACTTTGTCGGCATTCCTTGGTATTTTTATCGCGGAAAAGTCGATTGAACCTGCGCTGAAAGCTTCTATCCGGGAATTTGTTTCCTTTTTTGCCGGATTCTACCTGGCATCGTTCCTGCTGAAAGAAGTGATGCTCCGGATGTTCGACCAGGTGCCTGCGAAGCGCTGCCAACATTTCACTGCTTATGCATCTTCGTTGATATATGTGGTTTCTATGGCGGTTTCGCTGTTTAACGGGTTCGGACTCATCTATTTATTTTTGCCGTATACGGTTTACCTGATCTGGGAAGGAGCCATTCCTTTTATGCGTATACGAGAAGAAGACCAGGTGAAATTTACAGCCATTGCTTCCGTTATTATTTTTGTTCCCTATCTGATCAGTCTGATCATTAACGAATTTATGCTTATAGCACCTGTCCATGCAACAAAGTAATTCTGTCAATATTAAAAATAAGCGGGCGACCTTCGATTATGAGCTGATCGAAACTTTTGATGCCGGCATCGTCCTGACCGGAACGGAAATTAAATCTATCCGCCAGGGAAAAGCCGGTTTGACGGATACTTATTGCACTGTTATCAATAATGAAGTGTGGGTGAAAAACATGTACATTGCAGAATATTTTTATGGCACCTATAATAACCATGATTCCCGCAGGGACAGGAAATTGCTTCTGAACCGGAAAGAAATCAATAAAATCAACCGTTTATCAAAAGATACGGGTTTTACGATTGTTCCTGTCCGTTTGTTTCTCAATGAAAAAGGACTGGCGAAGCTGGTCATTGCGGTAGCCAAGGGGAAGAAAACATACGACAAGAGACAATCTATCAAGGAACGGGATGATCAGCGAGCGATGAACCGGGCTTTTTTATCCTGAATCCATCGATATGGATCTCTCCTTTATCTGCCATATTCCGGATCACTTCCATGGTGTGTTCTTCCGGAAAATCCAATGTGGCAATTAATTCTTTAGCGTTGTGTTCCGAAGTTTCCAGAATTTGTAATATCCGGGTGGAAATTTGTACGTAAGTTCCGTTATTCAGTCCCTTCTTTTTCTTTTCCAGGCACACATCGCACTGACCGCAATCGTGCGAATCCTGTTCTCCGAAATATTCCAGAAGCATGCGGCTGCGGCAATGATTCTGGCTGCTGCCATAACGGATAATCCCCTCGATACGTTCTGAAAGCCGTTTTTTGCGTTCTTCGTAAACGGAAGGAGGGATCTGGAGGTATTTGAGTTCTTCCCTGCTTTGTGCATAGGTGATGGAAGGCAATTTTTTTGCCGGAATATAATGCACGATGTTCAGGGATGAGAGCATTTTCAGGGCTTCATAAACTTCCTTGGCCGATATACCCGTTCTTCCTGCCAACGTGGTTTCGTTGATATAGGCATATTCCGAAAAAAGCCCGGTATACGAACGAAGAACAGTTTGTATCAACTCTTCCGTTTGCCGGTTGAAAGAAGCGAGTTTGTACAAATCGTCCCGTTGGGTCAGAAACATCAGGCGGGAACGGTTTTCCACTTCCTCCGTATATTCGATATATCCTGATAGTTCCAATATTTTCAAGGCATTGTGCGCCTGCGTGATGTTATACCTGAAAGTCGTGCAAAAATCTTCTATACTGAAATCATAGGTATTCTGAAAACCGGATCCGGCGGCCACCTGAAAAAAATAAGAAAGTTTTTCGTATATGTCTTTGATGAATTCTTTACCGGGAAACTCGTCGCTGATGCGTTTTTTCAGTTTAGCCTTATCGATATTGGAATAAAGGGCAATAGCATACGATTTTAGCTCATCTCTCCCGGCTCTTCCGGCTTCCTGGTAATATTCTTCAGCAGAGCTTGGCATGTCGTAGTGAATAACGACCCTTACATCAGGCTTGTCGATTCCCATTCCGAAGGCATTGGTGCAGACCATTACACGGCATTTGTCTGATTTCCAGTCATTTTGTTTCCTGATTTTTTCTTCAGGATTCAAACCTGCATGGAAAAAATCGGCATCGATACCATGGCTGGAAAGTTCTGTGGCCAGTTCTTTGGTCCTCCGGCGGTTGCGGACATACACTAAGGCTGTTCCCGGAACTTTGTCCAGGATATTTTTCATTTCGTAGATTTTATCTTCACTTTGCCGCACCACATAAACCAGGTTCTTTCTTTCAAAGCTCTTCCTGAATACATTTTTGCTCCGGAATTGTAGTTTTTCCTGAATATCTTCGATTACTGCCGGTGTTGCGGTTGCTGTCAGGGCCAGGATAGGTGTCTCAGGCATTTGTTCCCTGATTTCTGCAATACGGATATAGGAAGGCCGGAAATCGTAACCCCATTGTGATATACAATGAGATTCATCTACCACCAGCAGGGAAACGTTCAGATGCTTTAGTTTACTTTGAAACAGTTCTGTCCAGATCCGTTCCGGAGAAATATACAGAAATTTGTAGTCGCCGAAGATACAATTTTCCAGGGTGATGATAATTTCCTGCCTGGACATCCCTGAGTAAACAGCTGCCGCTTTGATTCCCAACTTTTTCAGATTGTCTACCTGGTCTTTCATCAAAGCGATAAGGGGGGTGATAACGATACAGATACCTTCCCGGGCAAGGGCCGGTACCTGGAATGTGATGGATTTGCCTCCGCCTGTGGGCATCAGGCCAAGGGTGTCTCTTCCTTCGCTGACAGAGGTGATAATATCTTCCTGGAGTGGGCGGAAATGGTCGTATCCCCAGTATTGTTTCAATATGTCATGAAAAACGCTCATATGGGTAATCCCGGAAAATGGTCAGGTCGGTTTTATTCTGCCAGAGGCAGTTGAATATCTTTGATCAGTAATTGGATGCTTGTATTTCCATTGTAAGTATTTTCTTCAATGGTGTAACAGATATCGAAGGGTTCTCCCGATAAAACATATTCACCGAAACGTTGCATATTGAAAGCAATGGCTGACATGGAATTTCGGATAGAATTGTCGATGATATCCAATTTGATATGTTCCAGACTTTTTCCCACCATTTTGCTGGTTCCTGCATTCCGGACTCCCCGGGTAAAGAATACCGGTTTCTGGTTTCCCGGGCCGTAAGGATTCAGCGATTTCATTTCGTTAACCAGTTTCTGGTTGATCTGGCTGAAGGCTAATTCCATATCGACATCGACGGTTGGAATCAATTGTTCCACTTCCATGTTTTCTTCGGCAAAAGCCTCGATCCGTCTTTCGAATTCCGCCAGGTTTTCCTGTTTAACGGTAAGTCCCGCAGCATAAGTATGTCCGCCGAAGTTTTCCAGAATATCTTTACAGGATTCGATGGCCTTATAGATGTCGAAGTTTGTGACAGACCTGGCCGATCCGGTAATCATTCCGTTGGAAAGTGTCATGACAATGGCTGGCTTGTAGTATTTTTCCGTCAGCCTGGAAGCAACTATCCCTATAACCCCTTTGTGCCATTCTTTATTGAAGATGGTGATGGTTTTCCGACTCTCTGTATGTTCGCAATTTTCCAGGATAGAATTGGCTTCTTCGGTAATTTTTTTATCTAATTCCCTCCGGTCGTCATTATATTGATCGATATTTTCGCTTTTTTCTTTTGCAAAATCCATATCCCTGGAGAGGAGAAGCTCTACGGATTCCCGGCCTTTCATCATCCGTCCGGATGCATTGATCCGTGGCCCGATTTTGAAGACAATGTCGCTCATTGTAATCTCTTTTCCCGTCAGTCCGCAGACATCGATAATCCCTTTGATCCCGTTACTCGGACTATAATTCAACTGATTCAGCCCTGAATAAGCCAGGATCCGGTTTTCTCCGGTAACAGGTACAATATCGGAAGCGATACTTACGGCAACCAGGTCCAACAGGTGCCGGAGACGGGAGAATGGAATACTGTTACTGATAGTGAATGCCTGCATGAATTTGAAACCTACCCCGCATCCGGAAAGATGTTCGTAGGGATATTCGGAGTCTTCCCTTTTGGCATCGAGTACGGCCACTGCATTGGGCAATATTTTGTCGGGCATGTGGTGGTCGCAGATAATAAAGTCGATCCCTTTGGATTTGGCGTATTCAACTTTTTCTACGGCTTTGATTCCGCAATCGAGGGCAATAATAAGACTTACGCCGGTTTCAGCGGCGTAATCGATCCCTTTGTATGAAACACCATATCCTTCGTCGTAACGGTCAGGGATGTAATAATCCAGGTTCGGACTCCAGGAATTTTGTTCCAGGAACTTGTAAACCAGTGCTACGGCAGTGGTACCGTCAACATCGTAATCGCCATAAATCAGGATTCTTTCTTTATTCCCCAAGGCACGGTTCAAGCGGACGATTGCCTTTGCCATATCAGGCATCAGGAATGGATCGTGCAGGTTATTCAGATTCGGACGTAAAAACTTTTGAGCTTCTTCTACAGAAGAAATTCCCCTTTGAACCAACAAAAGGCATACAGTCGGACTCAGTCTGAGTTCTTCGACCAGTTCGTCTCTTTTATGTATTTGTTCGGATGTTGGGGGTTGATAATTCCATTTGTTAATCATTATATATATTGTTTTTTCTTTTGTATCGCTCTCGATAGATAAGCAGCATGCGTAGGCTTATCATGTACGGAAATTCCTTTCATATCTGGAAAATTCCGGAGTATTCAATCCGTAAAGATACGGATTTTTTTTTATTTAGTATGGATCAGGAGAAGTTCTGGCGTTAAAAATATCAAATGGATATCTATATTATTCATTTTCATCTTCTTCCGGAACAAATGCATCTCCGAGAATATGCACGGTTTCATTTGCCGGTAGCTCCTGTACGGTACGTAATTTCCGCTCGATAGCCCGGGAACGTATACCGGCCTGGTCAATTACATTCGTGGCTTCCTGCAGCTTTTTCTTGGTTTTGTCGAGTACTGTTCCGAAATTGCCGAACTCGGTTTTAACCGCTCCGAGGATTTCCCATACTTCACTCGAACGTTTTTCGATGGCTAAGGTGCGGAAACCCATTTGCAGACTGCTGAGGAAGGCTACCAGGTTAGACGGGCCGACTACTGTAACTTTATACTCCCGTTGAAGGATTTCAAACAGGGAAGTCCGCCTGAGTATTTCCGCATATAATCCCTCGGTGGGGACAAACATGATTGCAAAATCGGTGGTTACCGGAGGATTGATATATTTATCCCTGATGTCTTTTGCATTCTTCTTGACAGCGTTTTCGAACTGGCGGGCAATGGTTTCCATTTCACCGGAAGAAATATTGGTGATGTTTTCCGAAGCGTCTACCAGGCGCTGGTAATCTTCCACCGGGAATTTGGAATCGATGGGCAGGAGAACAAACGAATCGTCGGTGTTTTTTGAAGGAAGCCTGACGGCATATTCCACCCTTTCCTGGGTGTTGGGTTTAACAGCGGCATTGGTTTCATACTGTTCCGGTGAAAGAATTTGTTCGAGAATATTGCCTAATTGGATTTCTCCCAGGGTACCACGTGTTTTGACATTGGTCAGCACTTTTTTCAGGTCGCCCACACCGGATGCCAGGCTTTGCATTTCACCTAATCCCTTGTGTACCTGATCTAAACGTTCGCTGATCATTTTGAAAGATTCATTAAAACGTTTTTCTACTGAAGATTGTAGTTTTTCATCGACTACCACCCGCATTTCTTCCAGTTTCTTCGCATTGTCTTCCTGTAATTTCTGCAGTTTGCCTTCTATGGTTTCCCGTATCTTGTCGAAGCGGATCTCAACGGAAGAAGTCAGCTCTTTTTGCTTGTCTACCAGGCGTTCGATTTTGTCTTCATTCGACCGGGTCAGTTGTCCGATCTGGTTTCCTACTTCTTCCCGGTTTTCCCTCAGCGACTTGTTGATTTCTTCCCGGTTGAGGGAAATTTCGTATTTAGTGGAACTTTCAATCCTGCTTAATTCTTTGGATAACCGGTCGAAATGATCCTCTAATCCTTTGTGGTCGGGTTTTTTACGGGTGAACAGCACGGCAAAGATGTTGGCAATCAGCAGTGCAATAATGATATATAGTGTAATTTCCATATAACGGGCGGATAAAGATAAAGCACAAAGATAACATTTTGCCCGGAATAATTTTTAGCTCTCCGTGTTTTTTACCCGGAATGGAGGAGCCGTATAATCTTCTGGTAGATAATTTTCCGGAATAGTAGTCTGGTTCCCGTCACGCTGTGCCCGGTAGTGCGGAGACATGATTTCCACGCCGGCTTCATTGAAGGTATCCTGGATATTTTGGTGTAGTTCTGAATAAATCTCAGCCATGAAAATATCTTCCCGAGTATAGGCATTGATCTGATATTCCACATAGAAATCGTTCAGGGCAGTCTGTAATACGTATGGTTGTGAAGTTTTCATCAGATGTGGAGTCCTCTGGGCGGCTTCGACCAATAATTCGTGCACTTTTCTCCAGGGAACGTCGTAACCGATGGTAACGGAGGTATGTATAATCAACCCTTCGCTCTTTGAAGATGTTGTGTAATTGACCGTGTGGGCGGATAATACATTCGAGTTCGGAATTGTAATCTCCTCGTTTTTATGAGTCCTGACTCTTGTAACAAATGGTGTTTTTTCCATCACAGTACCCATTATTTCGCCGATCCGGATATGGTCTCCTTCTTTAAACGGACGCATATAAGTAAGTACCAGGCCGGCAACGATATTGCTGATAACAGATGTGGAGCCTAAAGAGAAAATAACTCCGATAAAAACGGATACACCCTGGAATACTTTGGAATTCGATCCCGGCAGGTATGGAAAAATGATAATGAACATGAAAGCGTAGAGCAGGACCTTGATGATAGTGAAAGTAGGCATTGCCCAATCCTGATAAAAGCCTTTGATGACTAATTTCCCTTTCTCTATTTCTCCAGCAAAATAATAAATGCCTTTGATCAGATAGCGGAATACAAGAACGATCACGATAATGCTGATCAGGTCAGGAATATAATGGATGAGCTTTTTGAATATTTTGATTAAAGGATTGACAACATAACCAAACAGTTTTTCTGCTAAGTCTTGCGTGGCTGGAAAGATGCTGAAAATCAACGGCAATGATAGGTAAAACAACAAAATCAGACAGATGTATTTGATGATTTTTGTAATGAATACCAGGAACTTTGTAGACTTTTCCTCATCCAATATGTTGTACGATTTGATATTGATCCCTTTGATGCGGGTACCTTTCAATCCTGTAATTTTCCGGGTTACAAACCGGAAAAACCGGTTAATATATTTGACCGAGAAATAAAAAATAACAATAATCAACATGACCAATCCTATCTGCATCAGCAGAGTGGAAAGACTTGATTCTTTGCGGTGTTGTTTGATGGATTCTACTATTGCATCCCGGTAGTCCCGGGCAATTTTCTCCTGTGTCTGATTGAAATGTCTGACATCGGCTGCCGTAATCGTCATAATGATGGTTTCCCGGAAGGCAATATCCGTTGAATTTTCATCAGGAATGATCATCAGAGAGTCTGGATGAAAAGAAAAATCATCGCTTAATTTTTTTATTTTCTGTTCGATATTGGAAGCTCTTTCTTTCGGATAATAAGGACCTAACTTGGTATAAATAAAAAAGATGGTGTCGTTGAATGGTACGACTGGTGCCTTTTGTATGGATTTTTTTACAGAATCAATCCTGACCGGTTCTGGTTCCTGACCTGTGGTATTTACTTGTCCGTAAACTGTTATGGAGGAAAACACCAATAAAATAACAAAAGGCAGACTCAGGTATCTGGTCACTGAGGAAATTTTCATGTTATTGTTTTTTATACTTGATTGCGAATATACTTAGAATTTTAAAAAGATTGCGTATTTTTGCCTTTATTTTTGATCCACCAATGAGTAATACGTTGAATGAAGAGGTAAAAAAAGCCTGTGAAATAATGAATAAGGGAGGGATTATCCTTTATCCCACCGATACGATCTGGGGTATTGGATGCGATGCCTGCAACCGGGAGGCGGTGGAAAAAGTCTACCGGATCAAACAAAGAGCCGACAGTAAATCGATGATCGTATTGCTGGATACAACAGCCAAACTGGATTATTATGTCGAGGATTTTCCTGAAATAGCGCTGGACCTGATAGAATTATCCGAAAAGCCACTGACCATTGTATATGATGGCGCCCGGAATCTGCCTTCTAACCTGATTGCTTCCGATGGAAGTATCGGTATTCGTATCACTAAAGAAAATTTTTCCAACAGGCTTTGCCAGGCATTCAGGAAACCGGTGGTTTCTACTTCTGCCAATATCAGCGGACAGCCTTCTCCCGGGATTTTTTCGGAAATAGATCCGGAAATTTTGAAGGCAGTAGATTATGTGGTAGATTACAACAGGGAAAATAAAGAGAAAAAACAACCTTCCGGAATTATCAAATTAGGTAAAAACGCTCAGGTGCAAATTATCAGGGAATGAGGAAGAGAAGCCAACTGCTCAAATATATTACAGCCGACTTTATCTTTTCAGGATTGATGTGGTTGGTGTTTAATATGATCCGGTTCAGGGAAATAGGTCATTATTACGGATTTAATGATTTTTTCTATTATATATCTTCTCCCCAGGTATTAAAAGGACAGATTTTTGTCCCGTTTTTCTGGCTATTACTCTCTTATTATTCAGGATATTACAACCGGCCATTGGGAAAGTCCAGGCTGGATGAGTTCTTAGCCAGCTTCTGGACGTCACTGTTAGGCACTTTTGTTCTGTTTTTTGTGATTGTACTGAATGACCTTCCTCCGAATGAATATATTTATTACCGGTTATTTACAGCTTTGTTTTTCTTGTCGTTCCTCTTTACCTATTTTCCACGTCTGATAATCACCCAGATTGCAGTCAGGAAGATACGCAGACGGCAATGGACCGTTAACACCCTGATTATAGGAAACGGGGAAAAAGCCGGACTGGTAACCCACATGCTACAACAGCCTGTGGATGCGGTTGCCTATCACATTGTGGATTATGTCGGTTCGGAAAATGTAAAAGACCTCTCATCCCTGATCAGGGAAAAGCAGGTTTCAGAGATCATTGTGGCAATCGATAGCAAAGATGATTCCGACCTGCTTAAAATTTTATATTCACTTTACCAGTATCAGCTTCCGATCAAGGTGCCGTTAAGCAATCATAAGCTGTTGACGGGCGGAATCCGGGTACAGTCGATTACCGGGGTGCCATTGGTCGATTTATCGGCTAACAAGATGAGTGAATCTGCTAAAAACATCAAAAATACCGCAGACATTATTGTGGCAATCCTTGCACTGGTGATTTTGAGTCCGCTTTATCTGTATCTGGCTATCCGGGTGAAGCTCGATTCGAAGGGACCGGTGATATTCAGGCAGGAACGGATCGGCTATATGGGTAAGCCGTTTACCATTTATAAATTCCGGACGATGCGTGAGGATGCGGAGAAAGAAGGGCCGCTGCTTTCTTCGGGAAGTGACCGGAGGGTGACCGACTTCGGACGTTTTATGCGTAAATACCGCCTGGATGAGTTACCTCAGTTATGGAATATTTTGAAAGGAGACATGTCGCTGGTAGGGCCTCGCCCGGAACGGGAATATTATATCCGTCAGATCGTTCGCAAAGCTCCCTGGTTCTATCTGCTGCATAATGTGAAACCAGGTTTGACATCCTGGGGGATGGTAAGGTATGGCTATGCCAAAACGGTAGATGAAATGGTGGAGAGAATAGAGTATGATATCATTTATTATGAAAATATGTCTTTACTGGTAGATTTGAAAATATTGATCTATACTGTGCGTACGATTTTTATGGGCAGAGGAGTTTGATGAAAAACAATATGAACGATATATACATGAAGCTGTTAGCCTGGCGCGAACAGCATATCAAGGAGAAGCATTTTATTCTTGTAGTGAGCTTTTTAGTCGGTATTTTCACTGCAGGAGCCGCCCTGCTGCTTAAATGGGTAATCCATCTGATACAACATTTGCTGATTCATAGTATTCAGGCGAATCATGCCAACTACTTGTACCTGATATATCCCATTGTAGGAATTTTGCTTTCCGGCTTGTTTGTAAAATATATACTGAAAGATGATATCAGTCATGGGGTGACTAAAATATTGTATGCCATTTCGCAGCGAAAGAGCCGGATCAAGCCGCATAATACCTGGAGTTCCATGATTGCCAGTTCGCTTACCATCGGGTTTGGGGGATCGGTCGGAGCTGAGGCCCCGATCGTATTGACCGGAGCAGCTATCGGATCCAATCTCGGTCGTTTCTTCAAAATGGAGCAGAAAACGCTGATGTTACTGGTCGGTTGTGGTGCGGCGGGAGCAATTGCCGGGATTTTCAAAGCGCCGATTGCCGGCCTGATTTTTACGATTGAGGTGCTGATGCTCGACCTGACTATGGCTTCCGTATTGCCTTTACTGATCACTTCGGTCACGGCTGCCACCATGTCGTATATATTTACGGATACAAACGCCATGTTTAACTTTACCCAGACGGAAGAATTTTCCATGCACAGGATTCCGTATGTATTGATGCTGGGTGTTGTCTGCGGATTGTCTTCCCTGTATTTTACCCGGGGGATGCAGGCTGCCGAATCGGTTTTCCGCAAAGTGAAAAGTTACTGGGGTAAATTTGTATTGGGTGGGGTTGTGCTGAGTCTGCTTATTTTTATCCTTCCTCCGTTATATGGGGAGGGATATGATACGATTGGCACTTTATTGTCCGGAAAATATGAACATTGGGCGGATGGGAGCTTGTTTTTTTCATTAAAAGATGAATTTTGGGGTTTTGTATTGTTTCTTGGACTGATCATCCTGTTGAAGGTTTTTGCTACTGCGGCCACTAACGGTGGTGGCGGTTGCGGGGGAATTTTTGCCCCCTCTCTGTTCCTGGGATGCCTTGTGGGTTTTTCTTTTTCCTATATACTGAACCATTTGGGATATACTTCCCATCTTCCCCAGGAAAATTTTGCCTTGATGGGAATGGCCGGGATGATGGCCGGAGTAATGCATGCACCGCTGACAGGGGTCTTCCTGATTGCGGAACTGACCGGAGGATATGATTTGTTTTTACCGTTGATGATTGTTTCCATCAGTTCTTACCTGACCATCATTTCGTTCGAACCACATAGTATTTATGCCATGCGTCTTGCCCAAAAAGGGGAATTGCTGACGCATCATAAAGATAAGGCTGTTCTTACTTTGCTGAGTGTAGATACGGTGATCGAGCGGGATTTTCAGGTGGTTTATCCTGAAATGACTTTAGGCGATATGGTAAAAACCATTGCCCGCACCACCCGAAATGTCTTTCCTGTGGTCGATCATAAGGGAGTGCTTATCGGTGTGGTATTATTGGATGATATCCGGAACATCATGTTCCGGCCGGAGTTGTACGAACGATTCAATGTCCGCAAGTTCATGATTTCTCCTCCTGCCAAGATCAATATCAATATGCCGATGGAAAAGATCATGCAGATTTTTGACGATACCAAGGCCTGGAACCTGCCGGTGATCGACGATGAAGGAAAATATTGCGGATTTGTTTCGAAATCCAAGATCTTTAATTCGTACAGGGAAGTATTGGTGGATAATTTTTCGGAGGAATAAAAACTGTTGTGAGTGAAAAGTGAAAAACGAAAAGTGAAAAATTGGTTTTGTTTTCTCTGTTGCTTTGTATTTAATAATAGCGGTGATGAAAAAAGGTGAATTGAGAATTGTGTTTATGGGCACACCGGACTTTGCCGTAGAAAGTCTGAAAGCATTGGTTGAAAACGGTTACAATGTAGTCGGGGTAATAACGGTGCCCGACCGGGCCATCGGAAAAAGTCACAGTATACTTCAGCCTTCTCCGGTTAAAAAATATGCAATCTCTCAAAACCTGCCGCTTTTGCAGCCGGAAAAGTTGAAAGATCCGGTATTTCTGGAGGCTTTGCAGGCATGGAAGGCGAATTTACAGATTGTTGTTGCTTTCCGGATGCTACCCGAAATAGTCTGGAATATGCCGGACTTAGGAACATTTAACCTGCATGCTTCCCTGTTGCCTCAATACCGCGGCGCTGCTCCTATCAACTGGGCGGTAATCAACGGGGAAAAAGAAACGGGAGTGACCACTTTCTTCCTGACACATGAAATCGATACGGGAAAGATCATTTTTCAGGAAAAAATACCCATTGGGGAAAACGATACAGCTGGTATCGTACATGATGCATTGATGTTAACCGGTGCTTCTCTGGTGCTGAAAACCGTAGATGCAATTACCGATGGAAGCTATACCTCTGTTGCTCAGGATACATTAATTCCTTCCGGAGAAGACCTGAAAAACGCTCCTAAAATATTCACGGAGACCTGCCGGATCGACTGGTCGGGAACAGCCAGGAATGTCCACGACTTTATCCGGGGGTTGAGTCCCTATCCAGCAGCCTGGACAGAATTGAATACGCCACACAACGAAGCCCTTCTATTGAAAGTCTTCGAATCGGAACCCCGTGTAGAAAAACATAATCTTACTCCCGGCACCATCTGCACAGATGGAAAAACCCATTTCGACATTGCCGTTTCCGATGGCTTTGTACGTCTGATTTCCATTCAACAGTCGGGGAAGAAAAGGATGAGTTCGGGGGATTTTTTGAGGGGGAATTATAAACTAAAAACTATAAATTAAAAATTGGGGATTGCCTTTAGGCAATTATGCGTTATATTTCTGAAATTTGCAGGAAATTGCTTCAGACTTTGCCTTCGCAATGACGATCAAGATTGATTTTTAATATCCTCCCAGGCGAGACCTGCAGACAATCATTGACCAGTTGATATCAGGAGCTGTTAATGAATTTTGGTTGATAGCAACGGTGGTATTTTCCGGGCAGGCAGGAGTTGCCGGTGGGTTTTCTGATCCTATGGATCCGCCACCGCCGATGGTTTCGTGGTCGATTGGGATGAGTTCCGGATGATCCTTTTTTTGCTATGCAAAAAAAGATACACAACCTATTACAATCTAAAGAATTTAATGTATTTTTGACTCCTTAAAATACTTACCCCATGAATCGAAAAACAACAATGTTACAGGCCTTCTTACTGCCTGTTATTCCGCTGTGCGGGCAGCATCTTTCTGCACAGCAAAAAACACAACCGAATATTCTGTGTGTTGTGTGTGAAGATATCAGTCCCTTTCTCGGATGTTACGGAGATCCCGTTGCACAAACACCTAATCTGGACCGGCTGGCATCGGAAGGTGTCCGGTTTACCAGGATGTACACTACTGTGGGGGTTAGCGCTCCCAGCAGGGCTGCTTTAATTACCGGAATGTATCCTTCGTCGATTGGGGCGAATAATATGCGGACAAGCACCAATACGTTGAAATCTTCTCCTGAAACAGGTGTTTTGCCTTATGAAGCGGTACCTCCTCCTGAAGTGAAATGTTATACGGAATATCTCCGGGCGGCGGGTTATTATTGTACCAATAATGCCAAGACCGATTATCAATTTAAGTCACCGGTAACGGCATGGGATGAGAACGGTAATAAGGCGCATTGGAAAAACCGTCCGGAGGGGATGCCCTTTTTTGCGATTTTTAATTTGAATGTCACTCATGAATCGCAAATCTGGGAGCGGGCGAATGAGCCGCTGACTACCCGTCCGGAAGAAGTGATGCTTCCTCCTTATTATCCAGACAATGCAATCGTCAGGCGGGATATGGCTATCATGTACAGTAATATTCATGAAATGGACAAACAAGTGGCCCAGTTGATACAGGAAGTAGAAGATGCCGGTTTGCTCGACAATACGATCATCATCTGGTACTCGGATAACGGAGGTCCTCTTCCGAGGGGAAAACGGGAATTGTATGAAACGGGAACCAATGTGCCATTCATGGTCCGTTACCCGGATCGGAAAGGATCGGCTACTGTTGACGATAACCTGCACATGTTCCTTGATATTCCTGCTTCTATTTTGTCTCTGGCAGGTATTCGTCCCCCTGCTTATATGCATGGACAGGCTTTCTTAGGTCAATATAAAAAGAAAAAAGGCCGGGAGTATGTATATGGTGCCAGGAACCGGATGGATGAAGCGGTAGATAAACAGGGGGCCGCAAGAGACAAGCAGTTCCGTTACATCCGGAACTATATGCCCGGGCGTTCCGATTTCCTGAATAATGCTTATCAATCAAATATTCCGATGACCCGGAATATGCTGGAATTGTACCGGCAGGGAAAATTGAACGATGCTCAGAGCAAGTGGTTCAAACCGGACCGGAAAAGGGAAGAATTTTACAATGTACAAAAAGATCCGTATGAGTTGAATAACCTGATCGATGATCCTGCGTACCACAAGGAAATTACCCGGCTACGGAAAGCTTATGATGCCTGGGATAAACATTACAATGCCTGGTGGCAGCCCGACGAAAGAACCCTTCGGTCGATGATGTGGCCCGGAGGAGAACAGCCCGTTACGAAAGATCCGGTATTTATGGAAAAAGAGGGGAAAATAGCTCTCCGCTCCGCTACGCCGGGCGCTTCTATTGCCTATCAGATCAACGGGAACGGATATAAGAAAGGGCAATGGTTATTGTATACGGTTCCTTTTTCAGTAAAACCCGGAGATGTGGTAACGGCTAAAGCTATTCGTATCGGATATAAAGAGAGCGAAGTGGTTACCCGATAAAAAAGGATGTGCCAAAAATAGATTTTAGTTGTCGTGATCTATTTTTGGCACATTTTTTCGTATTATTTTATCTGCCGGAAAAATCCGGATAATTCAAGATCGAACCGGTAAGGTTTGTTACCTGATTGTTATTTTTTGAACCAGGTCTTTTCCTGAAATCTTCAGTTTGACAATATAAATACCTTTGGAAAGACCATTCAAATCGATAGGTGTGCTATTGTCGGTTTTCTCCGAAAGAACGATTAGTCCCGAGATGTTATACACACTGATAGCAGAAGTGTTTTCCGGTAAATGCAGTATTCCCGAACCGAACGAGAGACTGTTTGTAATCAGATTCCGGCAAAGGCCTGTATTTGATTTATTGTTTGAAGTGCCTTTGGTTCCTGTTTCAAAAACAACCAATTCTTCATTTCCGTCGGTTTTTCGGCCTACCGATTTTGCCGTATTTGTATCGTCGAGTGAATAGTATTTATCTCCCGGGTTTACTGCCGGAGTTACATCGAACTCATCCACCAGGTTTCCATCGGTGTCAAACAACCTGAAATTGACATCTTTTTTTGCAGAAATACCCCAGGTGAAAGTAGAGCCGTCGGTGCATTTGTCATCTTGGGTCCATACCAGAAAGCCTTTGGCAGGAATGATGGTAGAAGCCGGAATTGCCCAATCGTCTTTGGTGGATTTATCTTTCCTGACAATGAATCCGGAAATATCTACCGGAATGGTTTCTTCGTTATAAAGTTCCAGCCATTTTTCATTGCCGTTGATTTCATTCACATACACTTTGGGGGTAACGGGAATTATTACGGGAGATCCGTTGGATGCTCCTTTGGTACCTATGGTAAAGACGATCAGGGTAGGTGATCCATCCGTTTTACGTCCTACGCTTTGAGATCCGCCATCAGAATTAAGCCCGGGCATTCTCACTTCAAAATAATCCAGTTGCGTACCTGAACTGTCGGATAATTTGAAAGTGACATCTTTTTTAGCGGAGATTCCCCAGGTAAAAGTAGAACCATCCGTGCATTTATCATCCTGTGTCCACACACAAAATCCTTTTGCATCAATTGTAACATCGGGAATAATAAACTCAGTATCGTATTGGAGTGGAAAACCATTTTCTTCGGCAGAAGTGGCGGGGTTGATCGATTTGAATTTTTCAATTTTGTAATCTTTCAGTGATACAGGTTGGCTTCCTGCATTATATAGTTCTAACCACTTGCCATTACCACTGATCTCATTCACATAAATCTGAGCCGGCGATACAGTTGCTATAGCACATAAAACGCCTAGAATGCTAAATTTTTTAGAAATTCTTTTTAATGTAGATTTGTTCATTTTATTGATTTTTAAGGTGCTTATTTGATAAATGATTATCCGCATGTTTTCCCCTAAGGTCGAAAGCCTTTGAGCAATAGCATAGGTTAATAGCTTATGAGATAAATGTTTCTACCTGATTCATACATAACATGTTTTTTCTTGTCTTAAAAAAACTGTTCTTGCAAAGTTACTATTTTTTGTTTACAAAAAAAATAATCGGCCATCTGTGAAATATATTTACCGGTTTACCTCTTTAGAACTTTTCAATATTACGATTTTAGAGCTTATCAATATTATGATTTTTTCATGAACACTTGTGCTGATATTGCGAACAATCGTATCTGATGAAGAGAATTCTTCTGTTTATTTTTGTTGCTATAGAAAATCTAAGAATATTATGTCTTTTTCCTGTATGAAAGTATCCCGTTTTTTGTGTAAAATTCACATTGTATTTTTTGCGTTATTGGTTGCCGGCCAGGCAGCTGCCCAAGAGTCGAAAACCATTCGGGTAATGTCTTATAACATACATCATTGCAGCCCTCCCAGTAGAAATACAGACTATATCGATGTCGATGCCACGGCTGCTGCAATCAACCGGGGTAATCCGGATCTGGTTGCTTTACAGGAAGTGGAAGCTTATACCAATAGGGCGAATGGCAGTCTGCCGGAACAGCTGTCTGTAAAAACAGGCTTGCCTTACTGTTACTTTGCCGGGGCTATAAACCGGGATACCGGGCGATACGGAAATGCCGTTTTATCGCGTTATCCTTTACTGGGGACGTATAATATCGAGTTGCCAAATCCGAATACCGATGGAGAAAAAAGATGTATTGCGGCCATTCTTATCGAACTGCCGGGAGGGAAAAAAGTGCTCTTTGCAGGGATGCATTTTGATTTGAAGGAAGTAAATAAACAGGCTCAGGCTGATACTGTGACAGGTTCGTTCAGGACAGATTTCCTTTCTGAAGTGCCTCTTATTATTGCCGGAGACCTGAATGCCAAGCCGGGAGGGTATGTGGTCAATAAGATCGGCACCTATTATCAGCGGACTTGCACTGATTGTCTTCCAACTAATCCGAATGGAGGCACTATCGACCATATTGCCTTTGCTCCGAAGAATGCATTTTCCATTCTTACCCATGACACGGTAAAAAATGATTATGCTTCTGATCATTATCCTATCTATGCCGATTTGCAGTATACCATAGAAACGCAGGAGTCTCCCCGTGTTATTTATACTTCGGTCGATGGCTCAGGAAGTAAAGACGGCTCATCCTGGATAAACTCAGCAGAAATAACAGCTGCCGTAGCATTGGCCAAAACTAATAAAAACCACCAGGTTTGGCTGAAGAAAGGGACGTATTATCTATCGACTACTATCAATTTTGACTCGTTGTTCATATACGGCGGTTTTGCCGGTATAGAGACTCAGATGAACGAAAGAAATTGGGTGAAAAATCAAACGATCCTTGATGGTAGAGATGCGATTCCTCTCTTACAAAACTCCGTAGATGCCGCACGTTTGAGTGGAAACACTTCTTATATCCCCTGTCTGCTCGATGGGGTTATCATACAAAACGGATTGGGTTCGTCAGCGACTAATGGTGGAGCTATGATCATCAATAACGGGGCGCATATCCGGAATTGTATTTTCCGGAATAACAGAACGCAAAACGGGATGAAAGGAGGAGCCATTCACTGTCACCGGGGTAGCCTGTTGATAGAAAATTCTTTATTTGTCAATAATACTTCTGTCAGCAATGGCGGTGCGATCCAGATAGGAGGGGGGACCAATGCCTTGATCATTAACTGCACCCTGGCCAATAACCTTGCTTCCGGAGGTCCCGGAGGCGCGATTGGAACAGGAAGTTCGTCATCTCATCTGGAGGTTAATAATACGGTTATGTATAATAATAATTCCAGTTCGGGATATAACAGCTACGGACAAAATACCAATATAAACGGGGGAGGAGATATTGTTTCAAGGTATTCGGCGATAGAAACGACCAGTACGAAATTTGTAGCCGGACGCCTGAACCACATTCAGTTGACGCGCTCTAAAAGTCCCCAGTTCGAAAATCCGTCATCGGTTATCGGTAAAGGAACCACCCAAGCAGAGGTTGAGGATATCTGTGCCGCGTCATACCAATTAGCGGCATCCTCCCCGTGTGTAGATGCAGGAGATAATAAATTTGTCAACGGGGTGATTCATTCCCTGGGCGGAGGAGATCGCATACACGGTGTAAAAGTGGATATGGGCGCTTATGAGTACGGATCGTCCAGCCCGGTGTATACCGAAAAAGTCTCTCAGCCGGAGATCAGATCTTTTGTACTTGGGGATGAGTTGTATGTTTCCAATGTTCACGACAATGTATTGGTGAGAATCTATAATTCTCAGGGTGTTTTGATTGGTATGCAACCATCGGAAGAGGGGAAAAATATTGTTTTCCGTTTGAACAGCAAAGGGGTATATCTCATTCTGGCTGGGAATTCGGTGGCGAAGGTGGTGTATTGAAGATTAAAAGACTATCCACATGTTTTGCCCCTAAGTCCTTAATTCTTAGATTCTTATTTATAGCAAGTAGAAATGCAACAAAAGCAGAACAAGATCATCTCAAAAACTATAGAGTTATAATTCTTGACTAAGAAACTTTTATAGAATAGAATATCGAATGTTTCTTAGTATTTCATAATCACTTTTCCTCTATTTTCTCCAATTTTCAGATAATAACATCCGGAAGGATAGTCTGAGAAGTCGACAGAAATATTTGTTTCTTCCGCTTTTTGGGAATAAACCAGGGTTCCATATTGAGAATAAACCAGAACCGGGGTTCCCTGTACTACGTTACAGATATTTAATGTACCGGATACGGGGTTCGGATAAAACAAATAGTTGGCAGCAATCACAGATTCTTTGGAATTATCGATAGATTCCGGCGGTCCATATTGTTGGTTCAGGTAGTTAGAGCGGTCTACAACCCATTTTTTGAGGTATGCCAATTCTTCGTCGAAATTCAGGGAGATCCCGTCTGCTCCATTCCAACGTTTTATTTCCCGGGTGGTGGCACCGGTTTGATCAAACAAGTTTTTATAATCTTCGAAACGTTTGGACAGGCTTTCGGGTGAAAAGTAAGTAAAACGAAATTTGTCATATTGCTTTTTCAGCAGGTCATTAAAACCTGATGCATTTGTTTCTTTCAAACGACGGAACAAATTGTGTTCTCCGTGTTCATTGTTGATGATGTATCGGGTGTAATCCTGCGCTGCAGCTACTGTACCTGAGCCCCAGGTCCGTCCCAAAGTCCCATCCATATCCCACGGAGCAATACCCAGCATGCGGTTTCCGGTGATATCGTACATATATAAATACTCGTTTTTCCCGTGGTTGTCTGTGGCTAAAATCAACTCCATCATCAGATAATAATCGAGCCATACGGGCAGGTCTACCTGTTTGGCAATGTTATTGATAAAATCAGTATTGCTGCTTTGGGCAACAAATTTAACCACATCGTATAATGGTTTCCAGTCGATAGGTTCTCCGTCTCCAACATCGGGATATTCCATTTCATGTCCGTCCCATGTCAGTGAGCTATTACTATAGGATGCTAAACTGTAATTCGGATTGGGTCCTACCCTCGGTACATACCCCATCATTCCTGCATAACTCCAGTCAAATGTTTTATACAGGACGCCGCGAACCTGCAAGGGACTTTCCTTGAACTTTTTGAGTTTCAACTGTTTCCGGTCAACCCGTTCCGTCATGCAATAAAGTCCCCAGTATTTGTCATTCAGGAAAACTTCAACATACAATCCCCGCGTTGCATTGACCATTTCAGGTTCACTGGATTTATGGTATGGAGCAGCAGAAAAATCGTTCCACAGATCTGTACAAACCCGGTTGCGCACACGTCCTTTATCTACAGCCATTGCATCCAGGATCCAATATTTGTCTTCGCGCAATCCAAAGAAACTTACATCCAGGTTTTTCCCGGCAGTATCTTTTACCTTAATGGCAAATGCTTTTTTTTGACGGGAGAGAGAAGAGGCTCCCCGATAGCGTATTTCCGCATCGAATAATTCATATGCAATGCTTTTATCCGGTTCATGAACGCATATTTGCCCTTTTTGAAAACTGTCGCTCAGAGTATTGGTGGAATATAATTGTACGATAGGTAAGCCTGTAAATATGAGATATTCGGTATCGGTTACAGAACCATTTTGAAATACCTTAATTTCATACTGTTTGTTGGCCTCCACATTATTGAACGTAAATAAAGTCCCATTTGAAAATTCCTGTCCATCTAGTTTTAATGTATAATTTGTACTTTTTGTTTCGAATTCGATTTTCAGGTCTACGTCGGTATTTATTTGAGATAAAGGAAGAGAATAATAATATATCCTTTCGGTTTCATCCAATGCTAAACTATTTCCATTTAGAGTAATGGAATTCAAATAAGTAGATAACCTGCCATTTCCGTTCTGAAATTCTGCAGGTAGAGAACTTTTTTTCTTTAATATGAATAATTCATTGTTGTCGTAGTCTCTGTTTTTGCACTCAAAAGTTCCGACAACACCGCTGCCGCGCTTATTAAAAATATGTTCCGGATTGGCAACTGAAACAATGGCATAATATTCAAGTCCATCTTTTGTTACAGGATTAAAGGTAAATAGAGTGGTGCTGTTTTGAGCATCTAATGCAGACACCAATTTAATATATCTTGAATCATAATTGTCTGCCAGATAGCCGATGTATTGATTGGTAGTGGTATTTTTTATCGAATATTTTCCACTTTGTTCTTCTTTGATCTTCCAGAAAACACGTTCCGTATTTTTGTTTACGGAACTATTATACATCAAGGGAAAACTTCCAGAAGTAGCCACTTCAATTCCTCCTGTTTTTGTGTCGTAACAGGTGATCAGATATTCTTCATTCGGATCGAATACCTGGGCGGCTTGAATGACTAATGAGAAAAGAGAAAGTAGTAATAGCAGTAATTTCCTGTTTAGCATGGCATCAATAGTTGTGTAGAGGACTTGCTCTGATTTTAACCTGATTATTATTGCAAATATAGGGAAAATATTATGGATTCGGCAATGTTTTGCGCTTTTCTCCACTTAGATAAGGAAATCTTCAAAAAGGAAGTTTTCAAAGCACATTAAAACTCTGTCCGAAATAATGTCCCTTTTTTACAATTACTTGTTCCGGCAAACCCATATCTTTGTCGGGATATTTATTTATGGAAGATTTCAGAATCATACAACCTATATCCGTGCTTGCACCTTATGTGAAGCATTATTGGCTCTTGAAAACAATTGGTGATTCGGCTGCATTGGCCAGGACTGTGCCTACCGGTATGATGAGCCTGGTATTCCATCGCGGAAACCGTTTGTTATCAGTCCGTGAAAAAGAACTTCATCCACGCGTATTCCTTAGTGGGCAGGAAAAAACATTTACCGATTTAAAGTATAACGGGAAAATCAATATGATTTCGGTTGTTTTTCATCCTGCCGGAGTACGGGCATTTTTTAGTTTTCCGATAAATTTGTCTTCGGGGTTGCGTTTGACCGCCGGTGATATAGAAGATAAAGAACTATTGAAACTGGAAAATTTGTTGACAAGCACTGAAGACGATAAATTATGCATTCTCCTCATAGAAGAATTCCTGTTGAAACGCTTTACCCGCCTTGCAGAGCATAACCAGAAGCGAATAGAAGCATCTATCCGGTTAATTAACTCCGGTCAGACGGATATTACCCGGCTTGCCGATGCAGCTTGTTTAAGTACTAAACAGTTCAACCGCATATTCTCCGAACATATCGGAGCCAATCCGAAAGAGTTTTCCCGTACTATTCGCTTTCAACGGGCCTTACATATTCTTGAAAGCAATCCGCAAATCTCCTTAACAACTCTTGCTTGCGAATGTGGTTATTTCGACCAGTCTCACATGATTAAGGAATTTAAAACCTTCTCTGGTTATACACCAGGTGAATATCTCAACATTTGTCAACCTTATTCAGACTACTTTTCGTAAAGAATAAAGATGTCTCTTTTTTACAATTTTACTCTTTTTCGAGACTCTACTTTTGCATCGTCTAACAAATTAATTCAAGTAAAAGATGAAAACACTAGTAGCATTTTTTGAAATTCCTGTTATCGATTTCGACAGGTCAATCAAGTTTTATGAAAGTCTCTTGAGCGTTAAACTCGTTACAATGGCCTGTGGGCATGAGAAAATGGCATTCTTTCCGGAAGAAAACGGACTCTGTCCTGGTGCTATTTCGTGGGCAGCCGAAAACAGTTTTCTTCCATCAGAGAATGGTGTATTAGTCAGCCTGAATATCGAAAACATGATGCAGGCAATCTCCTTTATCGAAAAGAACGGTGGCAGGATTCTTATTTCCAAAACAAAGATTGAAGCGGATAACCGGGGTTATTTTGCCGTATTTATTGATTGCGAAGGGAATCGGGTCGGGCTGTATTCGGAAAAGTAGGAAAAAAAGTACATTTTAGAAGAAAGGAACTTATCTGATTCCTTTCTTCTTTTTATGTATTTACTTATTTGACTTTACGATGTTGCTTTATTATCAATGATTATCAGACACAAAAGCAATTTTTTTAAGGCAAATACAGGAAAATAGTGTATTTTTGCAACTTATGTTTAAAATGAAGAAGGAGTCCGTGAAGTAAATAACCTCTGACGTTTCTGTCGAGGTTATCCCTTAGTCGCGCTCAGGCATATTCTTGTCTGAGTTGTTTTGTATACATATTTTTAGTTATAAATCATTGATGTGGTAACAGGTGTATCATGGATCAGCGGATTTTCCCGGTGGATTTCCCCTCACATATCATGAATATCATCTACTTTTGTGGTCATGAAACCAGAAGATTTGCTACGGGTGATCCTGCCCGATGTTTTGATAGACAATTTTGATATTGTCAACTTTGAGAAGTCAGATATCCGTTTTGACATATGGCTAGACGAGAAGAAAGTCCAGTTACGAGAGGATAAGTATAATAGTAAGGTTGTCGCCTATGGTTTTGGCGCATACCACCTCATTCAGGACTTTCCTATCCGTGGTCGGGCAACGTATCTTCATGTTCGTAAACGCAAATGGCTCGACGAAGATACCGGTGATATTTTTAGTTATGAGTGGGATTTATCGGAACACGACCACACTCGGCTCAATGCAGAGTTCGTGGCTTTTTTAAAAGAAGGAGATTGAAAGTACCCCTGTGAGTATCAGTACGCTGGCAGCCCGAAACGGATTGAACGGTCAGACACTTCGCAAGCAGTACAAAGAAATTATTAGTGACTATCGCGATTGGGAACAGCTGAAACATGCAGAGGAATACATTGTATTCGAGGATAATCTCGGTAGCGATCTGAGTTTGGATGAGACCTGCCTGAGCAATGGGGAAGTTTACACGATACTCACCAATAAGGCAGCTCATGGTCAGAAAGGAGCA
This sequence comes from Bacteroidales bacterium, assembly GCA_031553775.1. Lineage (GTDB taxonomy): Bacteria > Bacteroidota > Bacteroidia > Bacteroidales > Azobacteroidaceae > JAISFI01. The sequence continues at coordinate 804 of JAVBLA010000058.1, read as the reverse complement.
CTTGTGGCAATGGTTCGAGGCGTGGCCAGTGACACTGTAATCAGAGCATTCAACCGGATGCCGTATCTCAAACGTCGCCAGGTCAAGACTATAACTACTGACCTATCCTCTGCGATGATGCTAACAGCACGTCGATCCTTTCCTGCAGCGCAACTGATTAACGACCGCTTCCATGTACAACAACTGATAAATGAAGCTGTCGACCAACTTCGCATAAAATACCGCTGGGAGGTACTCGATGCTGAGAACAAAGCGATCCGAGCATACAGGGACAAACGTAAGGAAGCAAAAGCTAACGGACATTCTCTCGAGCCATGGGAACCCACAAAAATGAGCAACGGAGAAACCATGCCACAGATTATGGCTCGCAGTAAACACATTGTACTCAAGCACTTTTCAAAATGGAAGGAACAGCAAAAAGTAGGCGCCCAAATCCTGTTCGAGGCCTATCCCAAACTCAAACATGCATATGAGATCGCACTGAAACTTACCGGGATATTCAACAAACGAATCACTGCCGACTCGGCAAGATTGCTACTTGCCAAATGGTATAATGATGTAGAGGCGTTTGGGGAAACACAATTCAATCAGGTATTGGAAACATTTGAAAACCACTATGCTACAATCATAAACTATTTCAATAATAGGCTCACAAACGCATCTGCGGAATCATTTAATGCTAAAATCAAAGCCTTTAGAGGACAGTTCCGAGGGGTTGGGGATATTAAGTTTTTTATGTATCGGTTGGCGATGCTATATTCATGATATGTGAGGGGAAATCCACCGGGAAAATCCGCTGATCCG
>JAVBLA010000010.1:0-42809 GCA_031553775.1 Bacteroidales bacterium | reverse complement strand
CGGCAAATGTACATTTTTTTAGCTAAAAATACACCCCAAACAGAAGAAAAACATCCCAGACAAGTAGCTATTTTACTAATACACACCTTGTTCATAACGATTTTTAAGCAAGTATACGTTTTTTTAAAGCACAACCTTTTCATTTATAGCATATCTTTGCGATGATTAATTCATCAATAATTAAAGTTCAACATGAAAAAATTAGTAGTTTCTGCGATGGTTATGTGTGCACTTTTTGCCACATCTAATGTTATGGTAGCTCAAGAGTGCAAAAAAGACACTCAGAAAACAGAATGCTGCAAAGACAAAGAAAAAAAATCTTGCGATAAAGAAAAAAAATCATCTTGCTGCAAAAAAGATGACAAAAAAGAATGTACCAAAAAGGATACTGAGAAAAAATAATTTCGCATAGATTTTACAGGTAATTAATCTGTATAAATTATCCGGTCCCGGATTCACTAATACTATAAACGGTTATTTGTGAAATCCGGGATTGTTTTTTATCATTTCAGCACTACCGGTAATTTATATTTTTGTACTCCTCCGCTTAACTGGTATACTTCCATATAAACAATGTATATACCTGTCTTCAGGAAATTAGCCGGAATCCACTGTACACTGCCGTTTTCACCCAGTAAGCTATTATTCAGCACCTGTTCTGTAAGACGACCGGACAAATCAAAAATCAACAGATTACATCTGTTATCCTGTGTTTTAAAATGATAGTCGATTTGAAAATAATCGATTTTTCCACCTGCAGAATGCTCTACAATCGAGATACCCGTATCTCCGTTCCCGGAAGAATCACCTCCATTTCCTCTTCTTGAATTTGAATATCCCGGCGTAGCATATCCGGTCTCTTCCATAGCGGAGATCCAGTTTGCCGGGTCATTCGTTGACAATTCCGCATCGATTCGTTCCAGCGAAACGCCTTTTGGATTCGTAATTCCCTCCGCATGCATTTTATTGGTATAGATCAATTCATCGATCACTTCGTTGTTTTGGTTGTTGAAAAGCACGATATCCGCCCCGGTATCCGGAAGAGAAAGCATGGTACCCAGTTCACAGCAAATCACATCGTCCCGGCATTCGTAAAAATTACAAACCCGTTCCTTTGTTCCTGTAACTAAGAGATATTCCCCCGGATACAACTTGATGTTGCCGGGAGATAAAGGCTTGATCCGGTGCAGGCTACTATCGGATTTACGGGAAGCAATACTTAAGAAAGACATATCGATTGCTTTATCCGAACGGTTATACAATTCTACGAATTCATCGCCATCCGTATAAGGCTGGTATAAAATTTCATTGATAATGATATCATTGGGAAAGATGTCGGTTTCTTCTTCCGGGTCCGGGGGAGGGGTATCGGAAAGTGCCTGAACAACAAAATTGTCAAAGTAATAAGTATTTTTACTCTTCGTGGAGGAATAAATACAGGCAAGCGCAAAGTATTTATTTTCAGGAACATAGACAGACGACACAAAGGTTTCTCCTTCAAGAAGAAACTCACCTTCACCGGACAATCTGGTATATAACTGAAAATTTCCGGACCAATCGAGCGTAGCTTTGACAGACATGGTAACAGTCTCTATATCTAACCGTCCTGTTATGCCTTTCAGCAAATTTTTCCCGGCTCCGGAAGCCGGTTCGTACCATAAGGCAATATCTTTGTTGTAACCTATCCTCAGGCAAAGTCCCCAGGGTTTTCCCACACCGGTAGTATCGGCACAAAGGTATACTTTTACATAATTACCTGTAGTTGGCTTTGTTTTCATAGTTGCTTCAAATTCCCAGGATGTGTTCAGAGATGAAATGGAAGAAGTAGCCAGCCAGGCCGTAGAAGTTTGTTTTTCGGCCGAAAGATGCAAACGGAATTCGCCATCGACTTCAAATTTATCCATATCACCGAACCAAACCGGATTTTCGGTAAAATTACCATCTTCAAAATAGTCTGAAAATTGCGAAAAGACAGGAAATGTCACAAAAAAAGCTAAGAATGTCATAAATTTTCTCATAGTCACTATTATTTTGATTAATAAATAATTACCTTTGCCCACCCAAATAAATTTACCGGCAAAAGAGGTTTTGTATGACAAAGGTAAAATTTATTTGACAATAAACAATAACCATTTATTTTAAATTCAAAATTCAGAAATGAAAGTAGCGATTGTTGGAGTTAGCGGCGCGGTAGGACAAGAATTCCTGCGCGTACTTGACGAGCGTAATTTCCCGATGGACGAGCTGGTACTTTTCGGCTCCTCCCGTAGTGCAGGAAGTGTTTATTCCTACAAGGGTAAACAGATCACGGTCAAGGAATTGAAGCATAACGACGACTTTAAGGGAATTGATATTGCCTTCACATCGGCCGGAGCAGGAACTTCTAAAGAATTTGCGGATACCATCACCAAATACGGAGCAATCATGATCGACAATTCCAGTGCCTTCCGGATGGATAACGACGTTCCGTTGGTTGTTCCCGAAGTAAATGGAGAAGACGCAAAAAAACGCCCCCGGAATATTATTGCCAATCCGAACTGCACTACCATCCAGATGGTTGTGGCGTTGAAACCTATAGAAGCGATTTCTCATATCAAGAGAGTACATGTATCTACATACCAGGCTGCTTCCGGAGCAGGAGCTGCAGCCATGGACGAGCTGGAAAACCAATATCGTCAAATCGTCAACAATGAGGAACCAACCGTCAGCAAATTTGCTTACCAGCTGGCCTACAACCTGATTCCGCAGGTAGATGTTTTTACCGATAACGGGTATACGAAGGAAGAAATGAAAATGTATCACGAAACACGTAAAATCATGCACTCCGATATCGAGGTAAGTGCCATGTGTGTGCGTGTTCCGGCTCTCCGCGCACATTCCGAAGCCATCTGGGTAGAAACGGAAAAAACGATTTCAGCAGAACAGGCACGCGATGCTTTCTCTAAAGCGGAAGGTGTTGTTTTACAGGATGATCCGGAAAACAAAGTCTATCCGATGCCGTTGTTTATTGCCACCAAAGATCCTGTTTTTGTGGGACGTGTCCGCAAGGATATTTCCAACCCGAACGGTTTATCTTTCTGGTGTGTAGGCGACCAGATCAAAAAAGGGGCAGCGTTGAATGCGGTGCAGATTGCTGAATACCTGATTAAAGAAGAAAAGCTTTAATAATTGAAAATTGAGAATTGAAAATTGAAAATGAAAACACCCCTTGGTAATCATAATTTTCAATTTTCAATTCTCAATTTTCAATTTAACTCTTCCTCACCGCCTTCGGATTCTTATTAACATAGTCTTTCCAGCTATTGTATTTTTTATCCTGAACGGGATTATTGCTTTGAAAGAAGTGGCATAGGGCGGCAGCCAGTCCGTCGGTTGCATCCAATTGCGGCAGCATATTCTCTGCCGGGATTTTCAGGTACCGTTTAAGCATGTCGGCGACCTGTTCTTTGGCTGCATTTCCGTTTCCGGTTATTGACATTTTAATTTTCAGGGGGGCATATTCGAAAATGGGGATATCCCGGTTCAGGGCTGCTGCCATCGCGACTCCCTGCGCCCGTCCCAGTTTCAACATACTTTGTACATTCTTTCCGAAGAACGGGGCTTCTATGGCCAGTTCATCGGGATGGTACTGATCGATCAACGAGGTTACCCGTTCAAAAATCCGTCGTAACCGAAGATAGTGATCTTCATATTTATTTAGTTCCAGCACACCCATTGTTTCCAATACCGGCTGGTTGCCTTCTATCCGGAGAATACCGTATCCCATAACAGTAGTTCCCGGGTCAATTCCCAGGATGATCCGTTCTTTTTTCATATTTGTTCGTGGTCTATGGATTCCAGGAGGGTGGTAAATCCCATTACTTTATCGGCAAAACGTTCCAGCATCAGGTCATTCAACCGGTTTCCGTTTTCCTTCCACCAGTCGTTGAGCAAATTGGTATTCTCCACATGAAATTGCAGGGAATAACTACTGCTTCCATCTTTGGAATCGGCTAATATTTTGCAAAGCCTGGGACTTTCCAAGATTTCACCTTTCAAGGCTTCCGGAATGTACTGTTTTTTCAAGAATTCTATATATTCTTCCAATATCGTATTATCAACATGGAATGTTATATTATAAATGATCATTTATTTTTTCTGTTTTATATATGTAATTTCAAATCTTTTCTTACCTTTGCATCCGAAAATTATGGGGTATTAGCTCATCTGGCTAGAGCGCGACACTGGCAGTGTCGAGGTGAGCGGTTCGAGTCCGCTATACTCCACTTGATCATGATCCTCAAGCAGAAATGCTCGGGGATTTTTCATTCTTGATTTGTAACCTTAAAGCTAAAACTAAAATAATGAGGAGAGGAATTTAAGAGTTTATTTGTATCCTCATCATTTTTTGACAAGACAGTTGCGCCACAAAACCTTTCCCCTTCGTCAAACCAGGAAGATGCATATACTAACAATGGTACATCCTCATTGAATATCCATTGTGTATCCGTGTAATATCTGCATGAATAGAACTGATCCTCCCTGTTTCTTTGCTCTTCAACAATTACTCCACCGGTTCCGGAATATGCCGTAATTTCAATAAAAGCAGTAGCATTATTTTGCTTTATATAAAAAGATAACTGATCAATATAGTCATAGAAAAGTACTGAGTTTCCCGAGTTGACAGAATCTATAGAATAAGTATAAACATTATTCCAGTGCATTATTTCTTTAGTGGCTATTTTTTTTCCATCAACATACTCATCCATAGTTAAGAGAATATTATATTTCCGATCAAATTTTCCTATATCAAATTTATAAATATGAATTCCCAGCTGCTCCAAAACTCTTAGTAAATCCGCGTTATTTATAGGATTTGCCTTAAACCTCATCGACGGATCTTCCTTTGCAAGTTGAGTACGCGTGTCTTTTCTATACTCTTGTGCATAAATACCCGTTATAAAAAACAGACTAAAAGATAGTAATAGTATTTTTTTCATTATTATCCAATTGTATTCATTCGCAAATGTACAAATAATGGGCAAACCTAATCAAAGGAATGCCCATTATTTTATAAAACTCAGTTAGTTCCTTACCTTACTTCATCAGATTCCTCAACTTAGTTTCTTTTTCAGAAGTCCAATACCCACAATCCAATTCAATAAATACAGATGTATAAGGCAGAACCATATCGGTTTTAAGCACTATTACAGTAAAGAGTTTCGAAGCGGCATCCAGTTTGGCAAATATAGCTTCATGATCGAGCGTTTGTGCATTGTATTTGTCCAATAACTTATATAAACCGGATTTGTAAGCATCGATACCTGGAGCCAACTCCTCGTTCACGTATTTCAGCTCTTTATCTGTGTAAACAATGGCATTCACATGGGGGGTATTTTCAATATCGGAAAGTACTTTACCAGCAACGTCCAGCAGTCCTTCCTTTGTATCGATATACTTCATTCCTTCTGAACTCTGCAGGGGGAATGCCTTATCCACAATCAAAATCCAGTTGCGATGGCCCAGCATCGGAAGTATTCCGTTAAACTCTCCCTGCCAGGTAGAAACGGTTTCCTTATTCACATTTTCCTGTTGTTTTGTTTGTTCCGGTTTATTACAACATCCCTGGAAAACAAACATAAAGACGGCTGTATAAATTATAATTTGGTTCATCTTAAAAAGTATATGATTAAAAATGACAATAAATGATCACAAAAATTAGTGTCCCGAATTCAAATATCACTTAGAATATTTTTCTACCCAGCGACCGAAAGCAGCTATCACCATAAAGCAAATCAAGGGTAATACAAATGAGACTCTTATGGAAGATAAAGAATCGAACCAAACAGCTTTATCGATAAGCAAACCCTGCAATGGAGGCATCAAACAACCGCCTCCGATAGCCAGGATCAGTCCTGCAGAACCCAATTTAGCATCGTCTCCCAAACCTTTCAGTGCGATACCATATATGGTAGGGAACATCAGCGACATACAGGCTGAAATAGCTACAAGACTGTAAAGACCGAGCATCCCGCGTATAAAAATAGTTCCAAAAGTAAAAACAATACCACCGAGAGCCAGACATAAAAGCAAATAGCTGGGTTTTATATATTTCAACAGGAAGGTGCAGACGAAACGGCTGACTACAAATATTCCCATGGCAATCATATTGTAGCCTTGTGCATCTGCCTTGGACATACCCAGTTCTGCTTCGGCATATTGTATAATGAATGTCCATACCATTATCTGCACACCTACGTAAAACGCCTGTGTAACAACTGCCCATATATAGCGTTTATTTTCAAAAAGGCGTCTGAATGTAGCTCCAATATGTAATGGACCCTCCTGTTTCGAGGTATCGTTCGGAAGACGGGAGATAAGAAATACCAGGAAGAAGAGGAGCACTACACCTCCAAGTATCAGATACGGCAAACTGATTACGGATAAGTCACTTTTTTGCATTTCAATAAACATATCCGGATTAGTTATTTGTAATGCCTCCCGCTCTGACTCGGTAGCCGGATTCAATCTTGAAAGGATAAATTCTTTGGCGACAAGCATTCCCGTTAACGAACCTATCGGATTAAACGCCTGGGCAAAGTTCAGTCTGCGTGTAGACGTTTCTTCCGGTCCCATCGACAGGATAAAAGGATTGGATGTTGTTTCAAGAAATGCCAAACCGCAAGTCATCACGAAGTAAGCAAGGAGAAATGCCCAGAAAGCCATCGCATTTCCAGCCGGAACAAAAAGGAAACATCCCAGCGAATAAAGGCCGAGCCCCATCAGAATACCCTTCTTGTAATTGAAGCGTTTGGCAAATATAGCTGCGGGTATGGCCATAAAACAATAGCCTCCATAAAATGCAAACTGCACCAACGAACTTTCAAAATTAGAGATTAACAATATGTTTTTAAATGCGGCCACCATGGGGTTAGTAATATCATTGGCAAAGCCCCACAACGCGAATAAAGACGTAACCAGAATAAATGGGAATAAGTAGTTCACCCCATTTTTACCGGTAAATAAACCTTGTTTTTTTGTGCTCATGGTTTAATATTTAATATGTTGATTTACAGTATATACATCGCTTAACAGCCGGATTCCCGTAGCCGGTCATGCCACAGATTATGCTTTTCCGGTTTATAACTTACAAATTCAAAGCTGTTTCTTATTATTTCATGTCCGGCTTTCCAATCTTCAACATAGCCGTCGGCAATGGCTTGTTGCATAATATTTCCGATGGCGGTGGCTTCGGTTAATCCCACTATTACCTCCATATCCAGCGCATCGGCAATCATTTGATTCAGCAATGTATTCTGACTTCCGCCTCCTACAATATACACTTTTTCAATCGATTTGCCGGTACTTTGTTTCAATCGTTGCATAACAGCAGAGTATTTCAAGGCAAGCGATTCAAGTACACAGCGGACATATTCCCCTTTGGTTCTGGGAATCGGTTGTCTCTTGATTTCACAAAATTCACAAATCGCCTGACTCATATCCGGAGGATTAGAGAAGATTTCATCATCACTATCCACAATACTGCGGAACGGAACTGCCTTTGAGGCTTCCGACAACAAAACTTCATACGACTGTTTCTCTTCCTTTTCCCATTCATTCATCAGGCGTTGCAGCAACCACAAGCCTGTGATGTTACGCATGAACAGAATTTTACCGTCCACACCTCCCTCATTCGTAAAATCGTTTACTAATGCTTCTTCCGTCAGAACAGGGTTTTCCGTCAACACCCCCAGTAAAGACCAGGTACCGGAACTCAGGAAAGCCCAACGATCATCTCCGGCGGGAATAGCTGCAATAGCACTTGCCGTATCATGCGAGCCTACAGCATACACTTTCGCGTTGAAGGCGCCTGTTTCTTCGGCTATTTCCCATGTTAACGCACCTATTGTTGCTCCCGGATCAATAATCTTTTCCATGAGCCTGGGTAAGTCCAAACGTTCGAATAACGATTCATCCCATTCTCCTGTTCTGGCATTCAGTAGTTGAGAGGTGGAAGCTATCGTGTATTCGTTGGACGTTTTACCTGTGAGAAAATAGTTAATAAGATCCGGTGTAAACAATAATTTATCGGCAATATCGAGGACCGGTGCATTTTGTTTTTTTAGACTCAATAATTGAAACAGGGTATTTATTTCCATCAATTGAATACCCGAAATGTAGTACATTTCTTCTTTTGAAAGTAACTTAAAGGCTTCTGTGCTCATCCCGTTTGTCCGCCTGTCCCGATAGGTAACCGGGTTTGACAGCAGGGTTCCGTTTCTGTCAATCAGTCCGAAGTCTACCCCCCAGGTATCCACAGCAATTCCCTGCAGATTATAGCCTTTCCTGACCGCAAGGGAAATTCCTTTCTTTACATTTTCAAAAAGTGAAAGGAAATCCCAGTACACGGTATTCCCGAGTTGTACCGGCCGGTTCTCGAACCTTATTATTTCATCCGTATAAATACGTCCGTCTTTGAAATATCCGGCAATCGCACGTCCGCTACCGGCTCCCAAATCCAAGGCCAGATAAGAATGATCCATCAGATATGATTTAGCTCATTTTTGTTTTTTCCCTAATACGTAAACTTCCAGGTCGTCTATTTCATCTTCTGTAAGAGTAAGATAATTGCCCTTGCCTGCACGAACAATAATATTGCAGGCCATTTCGAAAAATACCGCTTTTTGAAAAGCATCGTCGAAATCTTTTCCACAAACCACCTGCCCGTGTTTGCTCAATAAAATACAATCATGAGCAGTCATTGCCTCTGTTACGGCTTTAGCCAATTCGGGCGATCCCGGACGATAATAGGGAAGAACAGGAATTTCTTTCCCGCAATAGCATGGAACTTCTGCTGTTACATTAAAATCCGTTGGCTGATCCTTCATACAGGAAATAATCGTTGCATATTCCGATTGAAAATGCAAAACAACGTTCATATCCTTGCGTGTACGTAAAATTCCCAGATGGAAAGAGCTTTCCATCGATGGTTTGGGCCCATCAATCCGGTTACCACCGGATATTTCACAAACAGCCACATTTTCTTTTTTCAGGCAGGGAAGCCAGGAACCTGTTCCGGAAACCAGAGCTGTATTTTCCTCCACTCTCCACGAAAGGTTTCCGCTGCTACAAAGCTGCAAACGTTCTTTGCCTACACGGTGAGCCTGCTCTATAAATTCGGCTATATGATTTTCTGTTATCATTTTCAATTTATTTATAAAGAGGTCCGTAGGTTTGACAGGCACGATAGTCCGCACCTTCTTTATCCATACCGAATGCGCCCCAGGCTGCAGGACGGAAAATATTTTTATCCTCCACATTATGCATACAAACAGGGATACGCAACATGGACGCTAATGTGATCAGATCGGCTCCGATATGTCCGTAGCTGATAGAACCGTGGTTGGCTCCCCAATTGTTCATTACGGAATATACATCTTTAAAGTTATCGCTGTTCGTGAGGCGGGGAGCAAACCAGGTAGTCGGCCAGCCTTTGTCGGTACGATCATCCAGGATTTTATGAGCAGCAGGGTCCAATTCCACGGTCCAGCCCTCTGCAATTTGCAATACAGGGCCCAGACCTTTTACCAGGTTCAGGCGGACCATTGTACAGGGCATTCCTTCACGGGTAAGGAATTTGGAAGAGAAACCTCCTCCCCGAAAATATTCACGGTTGGCAGGTACCCAGGTGGTTGCATCCAGGCAAGCTTTAGCTTCTGTTTCTGTGACCTCCCAGAAAGGCTTCATTGCCGGATTTCCGGCAGCATCCGATTGACGGGCCGAGCCATCGAGAGAAGCAGCTCCAGAGTTTATCAGGTGAATGATACCATTGCTTGCTTTCCCTGTCAGCTTTTTACCGGTAACCCGTTCTACAGCTTCAGGACTCCAATAAGTACGGACATCGGCAAATATCTGGGCGGTATTAGTCAGCAGATAACCAAACAGCATAGCAGTACCGTTCAAAGCATCGTTTTCGGTTGCCAGTACGAATGGCTGACGAATTCCGGTCCAATCGAACGACGAATTCATAATTGCTTCGGTAAAGTCGCCATTGGGATAAAAATCCGTCCACTGGCGTTGTCCCTGGAAACCTCCGGCAAGGGCATTATGGCCGAGAGCCTCTTCCCCAAATCCCATTTCTTTTAATTTGGGATTACCGATCATAAGATCCCTGACAATCAATGTCATTTTTACTATGAATTCCCAATCTTTATCTTTTCCGGCACGGTCTTTCTGCAAATCCTTGCGATTACAAACATCTTCGCCTTCCCTGCAATTGGCTTTCGCCCATGCCAGCGCTTTCTCAAATTCTTCTTTATCATAAATACCTTCAGACATGCGGCGGATAATTTCCACTTCATCAATTCCCTCGCACCGCATACCTAAATAATCTTCAAAGAAATCAGTATTGACGATCGAACCGGCAATACCCATACATACAGCTCCTATAGATAAATACGATTTTCCCCTCATAATAGCAACCGATAGGGCGGCTTTTGAGAAACGAAGCATTTTTTCTTTCACATCTTCAGGAATTTCGGTAGTTCCGGCATCCTGTACATCATGTCCGTAAATACCGAAAGCCGGTAAACCTTTCTGTGTATGCGCAGCTAACACCGCCGCCAGGTATACAGCTCCCGGACGTTCGGTTCCATTGAATCCCCAAACAGCTTTTACCGTATGAGAATCCATATCCATGGTTTCGCTTCCGTAACACCAGCAAGGAGTTACAGTGATTGTTACACCTACATTTTCCCTTTTGAATTTTTCGGCACAGGCAGCGCTTTCTGCCACACGTCCGATAGTAGAATCGGCAATTACACATTGAACAGGAGTTCCATCGGGATATTTTACAGTAGAAGTCAATAATTTTACTACACTTTCAGCCATATTCATGGTCTGATTTTCCAATGATTCACGAACACCACCCATACGTCCGTCAATAGTAGGACGGATACCTATTTTCGGCCAATCGCCTTGAAATCTTTTTGTTTTCATGATATTGTATTTTTAATAGTTGATTCTTGTTTTTGCAAATATATTATACGAATTCTATTTTTTCTTTATATAATTCCGACAATCGATAGTACTATTTCGATATTTGTAATTAAAAAAACTTATTTTTGCCAAATGAAAGGAATAGATAACCTGCAATTGATTTTATTAAACGCCGGAAGTTCTGCTCATCATGGCGACTGGAACTGGAAAGGGATCAGCAGCCCTTTTACCCGCCTGTTTTATGTCAGGGAAGGGAAAGCCAAGGTAAATCTTCCCGGCTATGCTCAAGAGTTAAAGCCGCATTATTTATACCTTATACCTTCATTTACCTTGCATAGTTACGAATGCGACGGATATTTTTCTCATTATTACATGCATATATACGAAAAACAATCGTCGAACATAAATATATTGGAGGAAATGAATTTTCCGATCGAAATAGAGGCGAATCCACCGGACTTGCTTCTAGTGGAAAGACTAATGAAAATTAATCACGGACGTGAGCTGAGGCAATTTGACCCGAAAGTTTACGATAACCCTCCTATGCTTTTGCACAATATCGCTATGGATGCGAGCCAACCCGAATATGCCGTTCTGGAAACCAAAGGAATTTTATTGCAATTATTATCGCGATTTATCCGATATGCCACCCCAAAATCGGATGTATCGGATGAACGCATATTAAGAGTATTAAGTTACATCAGGAAGAATGTCCATAAACCGATAAAAATTTCTACTTTATCGGATATTTCAAGTTTATCCGACGATCATTTTATCCGTCTTTTTAAAAAGGAAATGAATCGAACGCCTATCGACTATATCAATCAAAAAAAGATAGAAAAAGCACAATATCTTTTAATCGTAGAAAATATACCGATTAAAGACATCGCTTATAATTTGTCTTTTGAAAACGTGTCTTATTTCAACCGTCTGTTTAAAAAAATAATGGGATGTACACCCGGGCAATATTATAATAAAGAGGATGCCCAGGTATAATCCGGGACGTTCAGTTAAGATTGTTTAGGAAACTTGACCCTCTTAATTGTTCTTTTGTAAAAATTCAATGATCAAATATTACAGATAAATTGGTCCAAATCTTCATTTTCACTCATGTCTAGTTTTTTTCGTATGCGGTAGCGATGAACGAAAACAGAATTCTGAGAAATATTTAACAATTGTGCTATTTGCTTCGGAGATATACCGATGCGCAAATAAGCGCAGAGTCGGATATCGTTTTTGGTCAGGTTCCGGTTCAAAGCATTAAGCTTATTAAAAAAACCGGGATGTACCTGTTCAAAATGTAACATGAAGTTAGTCCACGTTTCTTCCGCATCCAAGTTGTGTTTTATTACCCTTTCTATTTCCCTAAATTCTTCATATTTTCCGGTCGAATGGCGGATAACTGTATTGATTTGCTGCAATACATCGTTTTTAGCAGACAACATGAGTGCATGGGAGGTAATTTCCCTGGCTTGAAATTCCAAACGTTCTCCCTGAAGTTGTTCAATTTGTTGCTTACTTTGCAGTCGATCTGTAAGCTCCTTGTTTTCAATTTCTCTTATGCGTTTTTTCTGCTGAATCATAAGCAAAAACAATGTAGCAAGTAATAGTATTACAATAACAATAATCCCAATAATTATTAGCATCCGGTTTTTTAATTGTAGTTGTTTTTCAGCAAGAACCAGTTCTGTTTGGATTGATTCCATACATATGTTCACATAAGCTTGGTATACTTCGGATAACTTTGCATTATTTCCTTCTTTGGTATTTAATAGATTATATAATTTCAAATAAATAAAAGCACTATCTACCTTCCCTTGACGCTCAAATATACTGGACAGTGCATTGTAAGAATAAGCAAGTTTCTCAGAACTGACAGATTGAATAGAGATATTTTTTGCCAGATCAACGTACTTTTTAGCATTGTTCAAATCATTAGTGCGCATATAATAAACACCTATATTTTGATATAACCCGAACAGGATACGCTTATTGCTTATTGTAGGAATTAAATCTAAAATAGCATTATAACAATCTTCACTTTGCCCGAAATCACCGATCTGAGAATAATATGCACCCATATTCGAATAACAACGCATTAGGATCATAGTATCTTTTCTGTTAACAAATGAAGGAACAAGAGACCGCATAGAATCAACAGATGCTTTCAATTTTCCGGTCAGCCCCCAAACACTATATATATTTAACAGAATTTCATCATTCTGCTGTGCATTATCAACAAACATCAATGCCTGACGATAATAATCTTCCGCCATCTTATAATTTTCTATCATACTGCAATTATTTCCCTGTAAATTGAGACTTTTTGCAATAAGCCTTCCCGCTTTTATTTGTTTAAAATGCTCTAATGCTGACAAACCGGTTACATAAGATTGTCCATAATCAGCATTTAAGTAATAATCAGAGGCTAAGGCATACTCCAGAATACCTTTTTCAAAACTATATTTAGATTTTTGTTTTTCAAGCAGTTGCTTTAATTTCATGACCCGAGTAACGAGCATACTATCTTTTTCTTCCTGTCCGTAATTAACCAGGGCTTCCCAATAAACACATTGCGCCAATATAGAGATACTATCGGGAAAATTACGAGAACCATTCTTGATGGAGTCTATTAAATTTCGTGCTTTAGTCTGTTGCGAAAAACTGTATTGTTCTATTTTTGCTGAAACGGAATAAAAACTATTAAGATTATCAGAATTATTTCCTTGTAACAACGTAGAAAACAGAAATACAAAAAATAATAATACAAAATATTTATTACAGTCTATACGAAACAATAGACTAAAAGAAAACAAAATTAATTTTATCTCAGTAATAATTCTCTTCATACTCAACATCTTAAAAAAAAATCCAAGAGGCAAATATACATATTATATTTAGATCTTGATTAGCTTATCTTTATTACTTTTTCTGTTTTCAGTGACATTATTCAACATGTGGTTTTGTAAATGTAAGATTTTGTATAGGTATAAAATTCATTCATATACAGTTTTTCCATTTATCTTTGGGCAAAATTATTATTCATAATCTTATTAATTTCACAATGATGAAAAAGCTATTTTTTACTTTTCTATGTTCTATTATTGCAATAGTCGTTAGTGCACAAACTTACAATGAGCATGATAAAGATGCTTTGCGAAAGTTTTTTAGACAACCTTCTAACAAGTCAGGCAAGCTGAATCTCGAAATGGTCGGATTAACAATTAATGACACTATAAATTGGTCAACAAGTGAAGACTGGATAACTAAAATAACCGGTATTACATGGAGTGCTTCTTTACCGAAACAAATTGAAGATATTCCGAATCTATGGGGAAGCAAATCACTGGCCGGTAATTTAGACTTCAGCAATTGTACCGGCTTAAAACGTATTTATCTAAATAGTAACAAAATAACAGCCATTGACTTTAGCAATTGCAATAAATTGGTTACTTTCAGTTGCGACTTTAACAATATTTCTATACTTAAATTGTCCGGTTGTATATCATTGGATAATTTCTTCTGCAATAGTAATAAATTACAAGAAATTGATGTCAGTTCTTGTAATAAAGTACAATCCATTAATGCTGGAATGAATCTATTTTCGACAATTAATGTATCCAATTGTCCGGAATTATCTAAATTAACCTTAGAAGGAGGGGCTGTAACCTCTCTGAATTTGGAACAAAATCCTAAACTGGTAACCTTGTATTTAGGCAATAATCAATTAACCTCAATCGACTTAACAAAAAATCCGTTACTTGAAGATTTCCGTTGCAATAAAAATAAGTTAACCAATTTGGATTTAAGTAACAAGCCCAACTTAAAAAAGGTACTGGCACATACTAATAAATTAGAATCTTTAAATTTGAGTGGCTCAATTTCAACGCCTTTAGAACAGTTTACATGCCACGAGAATAATCTCAAATTTTCAGCTTTAACATTTGGAGCTGCCAATCAGGATATATATACTTATGCTCCTCAGAATGCTATTCAGGGTGGTCAAATTGCCTCCACGAAAACAATAGACTTGAGCAGTGAATACCTTATAGAAGGGAAAGTAACTGTATTCAATTGGTTTGACGTTACTTCCGGAAGTGAGACTCCCATTACATTGACAGGAAATAACGGCATATTCAATTTAACTGCTAACATGGTAGGAAAGAAACTAGTCTGCAAAATGACTAATGCATCTTATCCCGATTTTAACGAAAACCCACTGAATTATGCAGTAGAAATAATTCAAGGAAATACAGCGCAGGAATCTATTACTATTTCTTCCGGCTTCCATACTATTGCATATCCCAATCCGGCAATTAAAGGTCGGGCTGTGAATCTGAATTTACCGGACGGTGCAGACAGGGCAGACATTAACATTTATAACATTTCGGGCAAATTCATCAAACAATACTGCCAAGTTGAAAATTCATTTACAGCACCAGAAGAAACCGGCAATTATGTATTGAGGATAAAATTGCCCGACGGTTCTACGCTAACAGAAAAACTACAGGTAAAATAAATACCAACCATAAGCCCTGTATTATCCAAAATCTATTCATTCTGCCGATCTACATTAGTATATTTAGCAGATTCACATAAAACTGCCGAAGGTCGTACATGAAGGCCTTCGGCAGTTCATCATTTTTCATTGGACACTCCTTATGCCCTAATTCCTTGGCCGGGCTACTAAAAGGGAATAAACAGACGGTGTATCAATTCAAAACATTTATTTCAATACACAGGTTTTATCTTTTTTCCATATTTTTCCGATAAAGTACTGATCATATCCCTGGTCATTTCTTCCAAACCAAAATTAGGTTTCCAACCCCATTCTTCCCTGGCACAGGAATCATCTAATGAGTCTGGCCAGGAGTCGGCAATGGCCTGTTTCACAGGGTCGATTTCGTATTCTATCTCAAAATCAGGAAAATGTTTTTGTATGGAATGGAACAAGATATCCGGATCCAGGCTCATCGATGTAACATTGAAAGAATTGCGATGCTTCAAACCGGCAGGATCTGCTTCCATCAGATGAATCGCCGCATCCAGGGCATCGGGCATATACATCATATCCATAAAGGTTCCCGGTTTTAAGGGAGAGAGATATTTTTCTCCCAGTACCGCTTTGTGAAAGATCTCTACGGCATAATCCGTTGTTCCTCCACCTGGGAGCATATAACTGGAAATAATCCCGGGATATCTGACCGACCGGGCATCCACACCCCATCGTTCGTGGTAATAATCACTCAGGAGTTCTCCTGTTACTTTTGTTATCCCATACATGGTAGTGGGCCGCTGTATTGTATCTTGTGGTGTTTGTTCTTTAGGAGTTCCGGGACCGAAAGCACCGATAGAACTGGGAGTAAATACAGCGCAGCCATACTCTTTGGAAACATTCAGGCAATTTAACAGGCTGTTAATTCCCACATCCCATCCTAACTGAGGATTTCTTTCGGCAGTAGCAGACAAAATTGCCGCCAAATTATAAATGGTATCCGGCTTGTGCTTTTTTACCACATCCGCTATTTCCTGAGCCTGGGTCGCATCTATTTTCTCCGTTGGTCCTGACTCGAAAAAGTGGTCGGGATAAGGAGGTGTATAATACCCGCATATTACATTATCTGTTCCATAGAGAGCTCTTAAATGGATGCTTAATTCGGATCCAATCTGTCCGGTACTACCGATTATCAAGATTTTTTTCATAAATCGACTTTTGACAGACTTTCACTTAATTAATTATTTGAAAATGAATAGGGAACATCTTCAGCAGCAGTACCACGGGATGTATTGGGCTTATCAGCCATTTTAAGCTGGATATTCATCCCTTTCTTCATCTCACTGATGGAATAATATGTTTTATTATAGATTTTCCCATTTACTTTCGCCTGCTGGATATAGATATTATTTTTGTTATTTTCGGGAGCGCTTATAGTAACGCTTTTCCCGTCTTCAAGATGCAAAACTGCTTTTTTGAAAAGAGGAGATCCCATGACATACTCACCGCTACCGGGACATACCGGGTAAAAGCCCAAAGCTGAGAATACATACCAGGCCGACGTTTGTCCGTTATCTTCATCTCCGCAATAGCCGTCGGGTATTGGGGCATACAGTTTATTCATCACCTCACGCGTCCAGTACTGGGACTTCCACGGTTGTCCGGAAAAGTTATACAGGTAGATCATGTGTTGGATCGGTTGATTTCCGTGGGCATAATTTCCCATATTGGAAATCTGCATTTCCCTGATTTCATGAATGGTTCCGCCATAATAGCTATCGTCGAAAACAGGAGGTAGTGCGAATACGGTATCCATCATCCTGTTGAATTCGTTCCGTCCTCCCATCAAACCGATCAGGCCTTCCACATCGTGAAACACAGACCAGGTATAATGCAAACTGTTTCCTTCTGTAAAATCGCCTCCCCATTTGAAGGGACTGAAAGGATCATTGAAAGATCCGTCTTGTTTTTTTCCACACATTAATTTGAAATCGTCCCGGTAAAGATTTTTATAATTCTGGGAACGTTTGGCATATATTTCAATCTCTTCCTTTGGAAGATTCATCGCTTTTCCTACCTGATAAATGCACCAGTCGTCGTATGCATATTCCAGGGTACGGGCGGCACTCTCATTGATAACATCACAAGGAACATATCCCAGACGATTGTAATAATCGAATCCGGCTCTTCCTGTAGAGGAAATGCGGGGATGCACATGGTTGGCTCCGTATACGAGTCCCTCCCACATTTTTTCCGGATCTGTCACCTTCACTCCCTGCAGAAAAGCATCTGCCAGAACAGAAGCCGAATTATTTCCAACCATACATCCGCGGTGTCCGGGGCTGGCCCATTCAGGATAAAAGTTGCTTTCCCTGTAGGTATTGACAAGTCCTTCCTGTATTTCCAGGTTTATTGAAGGGAACATCAGGTTCAGGAAAGGAAAAAGGCAACGGAACGTATCCCAAAAACCGGTATCCGTATACATAAATCCAGGTAATATCTGTCCATTATGCGGGCTGTAATGTACAACTTTTCCATTGGCATCTATTTCATAGAATTTCCGGGGGAACAACAGAGAGCGATACATACAAGAATAAAATGTCTTCAATTGGGTTTCTGTACCACCATCCACTTCTATTTTATCCAATACCTGATTCCATGCATTTTTACCTTCCGTTACAATCTGCTCCATCGGAATATCTTTCAGTTCCTTCAGATTCAGCAAGGCCTGTTCAGGGCTAATAAAAGACGATGCTACCCGGGCAACAATTTTTTCCTTGTTTTTCGTTTTGAAACCGACTATTACACCCATATGATTTCCAACCCGTTCCGTAGTTTCAAACTGCAGGTTATTATCCTGATATATATCCGCACTAGCAAACGGCCTGTCGAACTGAATGACAAAATAGGTTTTGAAATTTTCAGGTACGCCTCCCGAATTCCGGGTAGAATAACCGATGATCCGGTTTTGTTCAGGGATTACTTTAATATATGATCCTCTATCGAAAGCATCGATTACAACATAAGACTGATTACTTTCCGGATAAGTGAAGCGAAAGATACAGGCTCTCTCTGTCGGTGCCATTTCTGCCGTAACATCATGATCTGCCAGGTACACGCTGTAATAGTAAGGAGTAGCGACTTCCGCCTTGTGTGAAAACCAGCTGGCCCTGTCGTCTTCATTAAAAACTTTATCTCCGGTAATGGGCATCAGGGAAAACTGTCCGTAGTCGTTGATCCAGGGACTGGGCTGGTGTGTTTGTTTAAAACCCCTGATTTTCTGTTCAAACCTTCCTTTGGGATTCAAACCTTCGTAGGCATACGTCCATCCATTCCCCATTTTATTCATTTGAGGGGTCCATGAATTCATTCCCCACGGACGGGAAATATTCGGATACAAATTACCGTATGACAAGGATACGTTTGATTGCGTGCCCATTAAAGGATTTACATAATCCACCGGATTTTCCACCGCAAAAACCGTAATACAAAATAATAGGTATAAAACCAACCCAAAAGTTTTCTTCATGATCTTTTTATTATTGTTATTCTAATTTATTGACAAATTTCTGATATAGTATATGAATACAGGGAATAATATCATCGACTTTTAACAACACATCCGGCTTATTTAGCAAGAAAATCCTGATATTCCTGCCACAGGCCGTCGATACTATATTTTTCTCCTAACACATGTTTAATCGCTTTATCAAATCCCCAGGGAACGATTTCCAGTGTCGATTTATTGAACTTACGCAAAAAATCCGGATCCTTAGATGTCAGCCACTGCAGAAAAAAGCCGGTAGTCTGGTAACCATCCAACCAATGGCCTCCCGCTTTTCTGTTGGTTACCGGAAAGAAACCGTTATGGTAACGTACAGCATCGGCCATTCCTTCTATAAACGCCCAGAATTCTGTTCCCTGCACATATCCGCCGATACCCTGAGGTTCCAGTTGATAGCCATGGGTCAGCTCGTGATACAGCACTCCGCGGGTTTCGTATAATACTTTATCGTCTCCTTTTTCCTTTTCGGAACGTTCCACCCAACGGGAACTATAAAAGATATTGATTTCAGGAACACCGCCGCCTTTTGCGGAAATTCCCGGTTTGTCCTCAAAAGTATATAAAATTTTCCGAATATCAGGTATAGAATCCTTATCCGACCAGTATAGCGTTTTAGCCACCCAAAGTGCATGTTGTTTGATAAATCCGACCGGTTCCGGTACCAATTGATTATAAATTTCCCAGCCTTGCGTTCCCTGGGCCATGTTAACAAATTCAACTTCAGGGAATTTAAACGACTCCCAATGAGTATCGGTCCATTTTTCCTGGGCATTCAAAACTGTAAAAAAACAGATGAAACAGCATGCTACAAATAAATTTTTCATATTACACGATTGATTTTTATGCCTTATAAAACCTGCACCGAAAATGTATTTCGGATGCAAATATACATGTTCGTTTGATTTATTAACTTGTTATCGATTATTTTTTATCTCTTTATAAGCAATTTTCCTCTGAATGTTCTTTTATCTCCCAAGTTTACCTCATACAGGTAAATACCGGACGGATGACTATCTCCATTCCATTGGTTTAGATAATTTTTGCTGTAATATACGTTAACACCCAATAGATTATACACTCTGACTTCATTTCCGTCGGATTGGGAAATACCTTCGATAGTCCACGGAGACGACAAAGATACCACTGTCGATATGGCTGGAGTTTCCAATATAATCTTTCCGGCAGAAGTCTCCTTATAAACAAATCCGTACAATTCCCATTCTCCAATATGGAATGCTGCTCCACCATTTCTTTCCGTCACATTCAACCGATAATAGTAATAAGGGCCACTGGCATTTTCCAATGCATATGCCTTGACCTGCAGTCTTTCGCCGAACAACTGACTGGTTTGTACATCCAAATCCGTCCATTGTTCTCCGTCGAGAGAACCGGAAAGTATCCATGCTTTCGGATCATTCTGAGGCAAATCGGCCGCAGAAACAATTGCATAACCTGTCAGCATCGTTTTTTCAGGTGATTGATATTGCACCCAGTAAGAAGTGGCTCCCCTTTCCATCCTGAAATATTTGGAAGCAGGATTATTATCAATCAGATTGGCAGGATCGCTGGCAGGATCGGAAGTCGCCGCGTATTGAGCTGTAGCAACTCCATTGTTATTAGTGATATCAAAGGTAGTATAAATAGAAACCACATTGGACCAATTGCTGGCTAATTGAGCATTTTTAGAGCGCACCCTGTAATAATATGTTTTGGAAAATTCCGCAGTATAGTCTACATAAGCAGTATAATCCAACGGAAGTTCTGCTATCCGGTCAAAATCTATTCCATTTTCCGAACGTTCCACTTCATAACCTATTTCATTGAAAGCATTATCGGTCCAGTTCAGGTTAGCCATTCCCAGCATATTCCATTTTACGGTAAGTCCTGTCGGGGCTTCGGGACTGGTAAATCCGTACATTTCCCATTCAGCTAATTGGAAAGCGGCTCCTCCATTCAGTTCCGTAATATTCAAACGGTAATATCTGTAAGCTTGTGTGTTATTTTCTAATTTAAATGTATAGGCAGTTGTTCGTCCGGCGAAAACCACATTCGACCGGATATCGATAACATTCCAGTCTTCCCCGTCGGAAGAACCTTCAAGCGTCCATGATTTAGGATCATATTGCGGATTATTATCGGCTGTTACCAGTACATATTTTTCCAAAAGCGCTTCTTGGGTCGATTCGTACTGTACCCAATACAATTTGCTTCTGTCCATCCGGTAATATTTAGTCGAGGTATTATTATCCGTCAGATATTTCGGATCCGTATTCGGATCAGCGTCCAATATCGGATATTGAGCGGTTGTTATACCTCCGTTATCCGTAATATCTTTGGCCCCGATAAAATCAAATGTAATTTTATCCGAAAACACCTGAATATTCGTAACCGGTTTTTTGGTTTCTTCTCCGGCCCACGATTTCATATTCGGGTTCGTAGTATCCGTAAAAGAAGTTTTTCCTGAACTTCCCGGCCACATTACACTTCTGTTCATGGGAGAATTGGCAGTAGCTGCAATAGGAACGGCTTCTACCAGGTCGAATAAAGGATGGCCGCCTATATTATTAATACGTCCCTGGCTCCACAAATTAGCCGGAGTTGTGTTTTGTCCACCGTAAACAATCGGAGAATTCGAGCGATCGATATGCCAGATCAACATTCCGTCTCCGGCCAGGTAAGAATCGAATCCTATTCTTTTCCGGTATTCCAGCACGTAGAAATCACCTGCAGTCTGTGTATTAATCCTAAACGCTTTGTTATCCAGCAAAGGATATAATTCTTTTTCTCCGGGGGCATTCAATACCAGTTGGTCCAAATTTATCCAGCTTAAGATATGCCTTTCATAAGCAGAATACAAGGGAGGAGTCTTTCCGCTATTCATATATCCTCCGGAAGCCATGGTAGTCCAATCGTCGGGAGTCTGGCAATCGCCGTTTTCCAACCCGTCTGTTTCATACATATCAGGCAAACCCAGCACATGTCCGAATTCATGACAAAATGTTCCGCATCCCACTAAGTTTGTTCCGCTGGCACCTCTTAATTCGGAAGAGCAGGCATAACTTCCCAGTCTTTTACCATCGTAAGTAACTCCACTTACACCCGAAGCATGAGACCACACCGATTCGGCAGGTCCTCCCTGGGCACGGTCGTAACCGGCAAACAAACAATAGACAACATCTACGGCACCATCGTTATTCGCGTCAAACTGGGAAAAATCCAGACCTTGCGTTTTAGCTATTGCACAACCTTCAGTCACCATTTTCCAGGCAGCACCGCCTTCACCTCCGTAATAGGCCCTGTTATTCGGCAGTAATATAGGTCCGACGACCACAAATTCAGGATCAAACTGCTCATATGATGTCTGCATAAAAAAATCATTGGCGCTACCGGTGGCATTATCGTCATTATACCCTTTCTGGTTAAAAAAACGGTCCATCCTGTCGTGACTGTAAGTATATCTGGCATCCTGATATTCCAC
The DNA here is from genome assembly GCA_031553775.1 of Bacteroidales bacterium. Lineage (GTDB taxonomy): Bacteria > Bacteroidota > Bacteroidia > Bacteroidales > Azobacteroidaceae > JAISFI01. Next base: position 20,294 of record JAVBLA010000010.1, on the reverse strand, counting down.
CAGGAGTATAAGGACCTTCATTCGACCTGTAGTCGGGAAAGCCGTAGTGGCCGAACTGCTTCTCAAGATGGCATTTTCAGAACGAAGCCGGTTTATTTTTTCCTGTAGTTTCATTTTCTGGTTATCCGACAAACCTTTCTTCAGTGTGTTCAGGAATTGCTTATCAGAAGCAGAACGAATCTCCGGATCTTTAGCCAATATAGATGACGGAAGAATATTACCCGATACATCTTCGATAGCGTACCGATAAAAGCCAGAAGCATCCGGCACTACCATATAGCCATCTTCTGTAGTTTTATAGCTGGCATATTCGTTTCCGTAAACCCGTATAGACAAAGATGTCCCGTCAGGCTGGTTTACTTTCACACTTTCTGTGATGGGACCGATCGCATTCAGATTCAATACCTGCAATATAAAAAGCAGGATAAACAACGACAGTGTATTTTTTAACATATGATTTTTATTTTACAGCCAATACTTTGGTATATTTCTTATTTTCGTTATCAGGAGTAAAAACCACCAGATAAACTCCTTTTTTCAATCCACATCGAGAAGCCAAGTTCCATTCGTCTGTTGCCGTTATATATTTTTCGCACAGGAATTTGCCTGTAATATCCGAAATTCTGATTTTTCCATCGGTTTTCCAGGGAAAGTTTCCATCAAAAATAACCTGTTGAATAGGTGATAATGTATTTTTCACTTCCACTACAGGAGTAAAAGCAGAAGCACGATTTCCATTCACCGCCCTCATTTTGTAATAATATGTTTTATCCATTTCCAGAAAATCGTTAAAGCTACCGGCTTCAGAAGCCAGTACGGCATATAGTTGCTGGTCGTTTTCTTTTTCCGAACGGAATATTTCATATTCGGAAGCTCCGGCAACCGGCAAATTCCACGACAAAGTAAGCATGTTATCCGACATTGATTTCTTTCCGAATGACTGCGGCATTGAGGGAATAGCCATGCCTCTTCCATAAAGGGTCCATTCTGCTAATTGAAATTTAATAGAACTTCCCTGCATCTCTGTTACTTCCAAACGATAAGAGCTGTAAGGATCCGGATGATTAACCGGAAAAACAATTGTTTCTATCCTGGATAAAAACGATTGATTAGACCTGCTATCAATCACAGTCCAGATTTCATCTCCGGTATTTTTTGCAGATAAAGTCCAGGTTTTAGGATCGAACTGAACATTGTCTGCAGAAGTCAGGGCATAGTCGGTCAAAGCATATGCCTGCTGAGCATCATATTGTACCCAGAAAGAATCCGCACTTCTGTCCATTCTTGCATAAAATGTAGCTGTTTTTCCGTCGAACAGATTAGCCGGATCTGACAGGGGATCGGAAGTTATGGGATATTTCGAAGAAGCTTCACCACCATCCGCCGTTATTTTTTTCACCGGAGTATCATATGTAAAAGGAAAATCTTTTTTCGCATTGGCATACTGGTATTCCCATTCTGTACTCCATCCGAAAGCTTTTTCAGCATATTCTTTGATATCTACGCCACAGGCTCCACTGTAAAAATGGAAAAACTCCCCGTAATTCATATCACGGATATAATTTCCATTTTTAGTTGGAAAATATTGAGACATCAGCAAGAAAAACTTATTCAGCATATCGGATCCTCCATAGAGTGAATAAATAGGATAATAAAAATCCCGGAACCAATAGCATCCACTTTTGGGTGTACTGCTATCGCTATTTTTCATACAAGATTCGTACCAGCGTTGCGCTTGTGCGGCCATGCCGTACTTATCATTGTCTATTTTGCTCATTTTGAGATAAACATCATATTGGTAGATCTCCGCGTATTTACTGTCTCCCCAACAAGCTCTTTCCGGAGAACCATGTACGGCATATGAAGCTCCCTCCATAATATGACTGATCTCATGGATCGGAAGGTCTACATTTCCATCTAATGTTTGCCAGGCACTGGCAGTTCCGGCTCCCGTTCCCAAGTCGAGTACATTCAGGTAATGATGGTCGGCACGGCTCCAGGTAGAAGGATGTCCTCCCGAATATTTACCGGCATGGAAGAAAACATAGAGTCTCGGATCGCTATAGCTTCCGTATACACTTTTGGTATATTTCCAGGCATCCGTAAAAAAGCTGAACGGCCAGGTAATAGACTGGTCCACATCCGCATCGAAATATACGGCCACTTCATCGTTATAATATTTCAGGGTCAGGAGCGCCCGGTGCACATCCCAGTCTTCCTGTATGGTTTGGGGAGGAGTATCGTCCATTGTTTTTTGGGCAACAATGGCCCAGGCCGATTGGCGGTATTTATTTTCGGCTCTCAGCCGGTATGTGTATTGTGTATTGGCTTTCAGGGAAACCGAACGATAGAAATTATCATTTGCCTGTATTCTTTGTTCCCAATCCCAGTTCGACCCGTCGGTTGAACGTTGCAGCAGGAAATAATCTTCATTATTGGAATTATCTTTCCAGCTTAGTTGAATCTGATTGCCGGAAACCGCAACAGCATTGAAAGTAGTCGGCGCCTCCACGGCTTCCGCCATCATTTCTTCCGCATCCCGGTTGGCATACAGGCGGAATTCCGCTAATTGGGTCATACTGCCTCCATTATTACCGGTAATGTTCAGACGGTAATATTTATAGGAAGTTGTGTTGTCTACTACATAGTGTAAAGGAGATTTCCTGTTCAGGAATTTTTGGTTTTGCTGGACATCGATACCTGTCCAGGTACTGTTATCGTTCGAGCCTTCCAGTTTCCAGTTTTTCGGATCCCTTTCGGAGGCATCGTTTGCCGATACAATTTCATATTGTTCCACGACATACGGTTTGGGTAATGTTATTTTAATCCATCCATAAGAAGAATTAAAAAGATATTTGGTATTGATATCGTTGTCAATTACCTTCGGTGAATTTTCGCTGGTATTCGAGTTTTCATACTGAACGGATAAAGTATTTCCGGTTAATCTTGTAATATCCGGAATAGCCGGTGCGGACGGTGTAGATAACAGATCCGCATAAACATAACCGGAAGTTTCCGTAGCGTTTTTTGCACAGAGCCGGTATCCGTATACTGTTCCCGCACTCAGAGAGGAGTCTGCATACAATACCCTGTCTTTTTCCAATACGGCAATTACCGTAAAAGTTTTTCCATCCAGGGATCTTTCCAACTGAAAGTTTGTTTCATCGGTCGACTGGTCAATCCAGGTAAGCCGTATTTCTCCTGGAGAAAAAGCCCGTGCTTTTAGTCCGGTTGGAGCGTTGAGGGCCCAGGTACAAGTAATGGCGCTAAAAAATATTGCTGTGAGCAGGTAGACTTTCAGGATAATATTTGTATTCATCTCTGTTACGATATTTTCCGGAAGAAAGAGCCGGTAGTTTCCGGTAATCATGCTAAATGCATGCCACAAACGTAAACTCTTTCTTCCAGATGTATTAATAATAATTAATTACTGTTTCTGTTCCCATCCGGTATTCTGTACCAACAACTTCACGCGATTGATCTCATCCTGCGGAATCGGGAAGAAATAATGTTTAGGGGCAGTAAATACCCGGGTTTCAAACACCACTTTATTATAGAAAGCACGGGCATTTTCCTTGATATTCATACCATGCATATCGCCATTTTCAGTTTCCGGAGCTATTTTCCATCTGCGAACATCAAAATAGCGATGATTTTCGAATGCCAGTTCCACAGTACGTTCCTTGCGAATCATTTTCTGCATATCAGCATAATTTGTGGGAGCTGGAATCTGTCCTGCTTCGCTTCCGTATTGAGGAATGCCTGCCCTTTCCCGTACCAGATTCAGATATTTGAGAATTTCAGTTTTGTTGATGTTGAAATCCCATTCGTTGAGAGCCTCTGCATAATTTAAATAAATTTCAGCCAGACGAATCAGAGGGAGAGCTCTTCCTCCAACACCCCAACCTCCTAACGGAGCAGCTTTTCTGATGATATAGCCTGTCGGAGAATAGTCGTTTCCACCCACATCCACACCTGAGTTTCCGGATTTGTTCATGGTAGTCACAAAAATTCCATTACTCGTATTCAACCAGCGTTGTCCATTAAATGTAATATCGGCATAAAAGCGAGGTTCTCTCTTTACCCATTCTGTACTTACACCTTTGGGTGCTAATACTCTTCCTGTCACGGGATCGTAATAGTCACTGGCAGAAGTGGCAAAAGCTTGAGGATAACCGGAATTCGGATCTTCGATAGGTAAACCATTAGCCATAAAATATGCATCCACAATTTCTTGGGTAGCACCCTTACCTCCACTTCCGCGATATTCACTCGCCGCTCCGTTATTGTACGGCACTAATTCATACATTCCGTTAGAATCGAATTCCATCCGATAAAAGATCAATTCTTTATTTGATAAAGGATCATCTCCTCTGACTGTTTCCCTATAAGAATAATAAGAATCAATAGCTGTTTTTTGATCATCTGTGTATGATCTATACAAATCACAGGTCCCGGGAACATACCAATCAATAAAATTTTTGGCGGCTTCAGCTGCAAGTTGCCATTTTGACCGGTCAACGGTTTGTGGAATCAATTGTTTTCCATCTGAATTTCTCATGCCGGCATAATCAGGATTCCCATTATACAAAGGACTCGCAGCAAACAATCTGACCTGGGAAATAACAGCATGGCAAACCGGCTTAGTGATACGTCCGACTTCCGACACATGATTCTTCACCGGAAGATCTTTTGCGGCTTCCATTAGTTCTGTGACAATATAATCTACACATTCATCCACAGAGTTTCTGACTTTCTGCATTTCATCAAAAGTATCATTCGGTCCGAGGTTTTTTTCCATAATTACTACCGGCCCGTAAATTTTAAATAGATAGAAATAATAGATCGCTCTCAGAGCTTTGGCTTCTGCCTTGAATTGCGGACGTTTATCCTCTAACACCGAAACACCATCTATTATAGTCGGAGTAATCAATTCTGCACATTTATCCACATTTTCCATAAAAACCCCAGCCTTATTGATTCCCTGGTAATAATTAGTCCAATAGGCTTTCACCATATCGTCTTTACTGGTCCATGAGCCGTTATTAATAGTCTGGGTACCTACAAAATTCCATACATATTCAGCTTCGCTGGATCCGGCAGTCCATGCACCGGCATTCGAAGCTCCTGGCCAACGTTGATGATGTTCATCAGGAATATAAGAATAGACATTGGCCAAGTATCCTTTGGTCGTAATTGCATATTTGAATGTTTGTTCGATAGTCAGTGTATCATCCGGTATTTGTTCAAAGAAACCATCGTCACAAGATAAGTAGAGTAACGATATCATCAAGACAAATATTAATTTTATTTTTGTCATAAGAACTATTCCATTAAAAATTAAAACTAAGGCCTAAAGAATAGGTTGCCACATTTGGATAAAGCGTACCATTATCTGTATTCAACTCCGGATCCCAAAGTTTAAAATCAGATATGGTAAAAAGATTGCTTCCCATGAAATAAACCTCAGCTCCCTGTAAAGAAACTTTATTAGTCCACTTTTTAGGGAACCTGTAGGTAACAATACAATTTTTCAAGCGAATAAAATCAACACTTTTAATCCACCAGGTACTTTGTCTAAAGTTGTTTTGATTATGCTGGTCTCCTCCTCCCCAGGCCAAACGGGGGTAAAATACATCCTGGCTAGGGTTATCTTCAGTCCAGCGATCTTCAATGTTAGTATAAAGATTACCAACCCCGCCATCACCTGAAAACGGTTGTATACATTTTCCGTTTAAATAACGATCTGCTCCATGTATTCCCATAAAAAGCATTCCGACAGAAAGGTTCTTCCACTGAAAATCAAAACCGAATCCATACATTATTTTAGGTACATCGCCTTCCCCTATTTTACATCTGTCATTATCATCAATAACTCCATCTCCATTCAAATCCCTGTATTTGATGTCTCCAGGACTCAACCCCGGCATTTGCCAGGCATGTTTCCCATTTTTTCCTGCTTCTTCCTGTGTTTGAGGAATTTCATCATAAGATTCAAACAAACCATCAGCTATATATCCGTATCGAGCCAGAACGTTATCACCCCTTTTGCCTTCCATCCATGGATAAGCAGGATAAGGTTTATCATTTTCGATTACTTCATTTTCCGCCCAAGTTAAATTTCCTCTTAATGTCAAAAACATATCCTTGGTCAAAGGCTTATTGTATTCCATGGTTAATTCTAATCCCTCACTATCTACAATACCAAGATTTGCCTGAGGCATAGAAGCCAGCCCCACATACAAAGGGACTCCTTGCCTTTGCAAAAAGATGTCTGTTCTATGTTCTTTATAAAGGTCCACTCCAATGGACAATTCATCTTTAAACATTTTAAGATCAATACCCAAATCTTGTTTACGAGCCTTCTCCCAACGTGCAGGAATTGCATATTGAGAAATTGTTACTCCGTCTAAATGTTCTCTTGGTTTTCCGTAAGTAGCCCCTGGCACAGAACTACCGGTAGACATCTGATCTGTGTAAGCAAAACGTCTTCCGCCTGTAATAGAACTACTACCTACATAACCATCGGTATAACGAATCTTAAAGAATGATACAACCGGGAGAATCGGCTCCCAGAATTTTTCATTGGAAACTACCCATCCAACACCTATAGCCGGAAAAGTTCCATAACGGTTTTCCGGAGCAAAATTTTCAGCTCCATTATATCCGATATTGAACTCCGCAAAATACTTATCCAGGAAAGAATAGGTCAGACGTGCAGCAATTCCTCTATCACGATAAGGAGCAGCTGCATAGAAATCATTTGCATTGGTAGTGACTGTTTTGCTACTTTGATTAAACATAAATAAGGCACTAACATTATGATCACCAAAAGTTCTTCCATAATTTAATAAAGCTTCCAAGTACATCTTCCGGTCCCCATCAGCAGTTTTACTGTATCCAAGGGTATTATTACCTTCGAATGTTCTGTTCAAGTTGTACACATATTCGCCATTGGAATCTTTTACTTTATTCCCTTCTTCATCCAATACATAGGGATCATTACGATCTACATAATAGGTAGTAGGTCTTTTTGAACGATTCATATCGTGCCAATTGTATGTATCAAATGCCAGTGTAGCAGAAAATCTCAATCCTCTCAAAAAAGTCCAAAAGTCCAAATCCTGTGTTACTTTCACATTCGAGTTAAAGCGATTTCTGTATTCATTCTTATATCCGCGCATAGCAATATCCGCATAAGGGTTCCGTTGATCCCCAAATGGATTAACTCCCGGAACAGATCGATCCGGATACAGAACTGGATAAGCCACCGGAGTCATCCACATAGCTTGTTCAAAAGCATCTTTTGTAGATATTGCCGGATAATTCCCTTCTGACACATAACCTTGAATGCCTATATCTATCCATGTTTTGGAAGTTGCTTTCACGTTTACATTTGTCACAAAATTATATCGGGTAAATGTCAAATCGGAATTATATCCTTCCAAGTCGTCGGTTTTCGTCAGACCTCTTTCATTGAAATAAGACAATGAAGCATAATAAGAAGCATCTGTACTTCCTCCTCTCACATTAACATTTGCTCTCCGGTTATGCCCGAAATCATTATACATTTCTTTGAACCAGTCGACATCGGGATATAGGTATTTATCAACCTGGTCAATCGTATTTTGTATATATTCCTCACTATATTTGGGAATATATAAACTCGGATTCGAGCTACTATTTCTTTCTGCTTCGTTGGCCGCTCTCATGTAAGTCACTCCATCAGCCAATTGAGGCATTTTAGTCAATTGAGTAACACTTTCATAATAGTCCACACTAAAGACCGGTTTTCCTGGTTTTCCCGGTTTGGTTTTAATGATAATTACACCATTGGCTCCACGCACTCCATATACCGCAGTAGCAGAAGCATCTTTCAGGATAGTAAACGACTCAATATCTTCCGGATCGATATTATTAAATGCACGTTCCACTCCATCTACCAGAATTAAAGGATTAGAACTTTGTCCTGCAAAGGTTGAAAGTCCCCTGATCCAGATATCTGAATTATCTTTTCCCGGTTCCCCGGTACGTTGTACTGCAACTACGCCTGCCACACGGCCTGCTAAAGATGAACTCAGGTTAGCCACAGGTTGTTTTAAATCTCTTTGCTTAAGTGTAGATTGAGCGCCTATTACACTTATCTTTCGTTGCTCCCCGTAAGCAACCACTACAACTTCATTCAAGTCGGAAACTTCTTCTTCCATGACAAAATCTATCAGCGTTGCGGTTCCCACTTTTCTTTCCTGGGATTTATATCCCAGGTATGATATTAGTAAAATGGCATTATGAGGATCTTCTACCTGTAAAGTATACTGACCATCCAGATCAGACACCGTTCCGTTTGTAGTCCCTTTTTCCATAATAGTTACCCCGGCCAGCAATTCACCGGTTGTATCGGTTACACGCCCCGAAACTCTTTTTTTACTTTGTACCGTTTCCGCATACAAAGTAAGATTAAGAGCAAGAAGCATAACCATAAAAGTAAAAAACCTCGTAACAAACAGAGATACTTTTATATGTTCTTTCATTGCATTCGATTTATTCAGTATGACATTCGATTTTATAATATCCCGGAGGAGGAATTATACTCCTCCGGGATTAAGAAGCTATTATTCAGCTATTTTTATTTGTTGAGTACTTTAGAAGAGAATGAACCCTTGTCAGAAGTGAGCTTCACTACATAGATTCCTTTCGGCAGAAGAACCGGAGTTTCTCCGCTCTCTATTTTTGCCGTTTCAACCAGTCTTCCTGTCAGATCGTATATAGCCAATACAGAGGGATTTTCCACTTTTACATAGACCATACCACCTTTGGCATACACTGTTGCATTCAATACATCTGAGTAGGATAGCTGCTTCATAGACGTTTGGATTCCATTCAATTTCGGCAAACTAGATCCTTCGATATACCATACTTTAGAGAAATCCCAGCCCATTGTATTATATAATGCCTGCGATTTGAAAGAAGACAATGGTTTCTTTTGTTCAGCAGTAGCCTTGGGAATAGAACTGGCGCTGGATGTATCTTCCGCTGAAAGTGTCATTTCGGAACTTGCAAAACAATTGGTGAGTTCCAGGATTGCATTTCCCCTTGCTACGAATTCATTTACCGTACCTCCGGTGATGGAAGCAGCAATGGAAGCCACTCCTACCAGACTGACATTATCATCTTCATTCAGTGAAACGATACCTCCGGCATTGTTCATCCAGGAACCGGTCGGTGCGGTTACAGTACCTGTGAAGTATGAATTTTTAATAGTCAACGATTGGGCAGCACCTACCAAACCTCCTACCTGAGAAGAGCGTGTTACTACCTGTGCGTTGGCAAAACAATTGGTTATTTGCGATATAGTACCTTTATCAGTTCCTCCGGAGATGGCTCCCACGTGGTCATTACCTTCTATGTAACCGGTAACAGCGACTCTTTCAATCTTCACACCTACACCTTTACCTAATAAACCTCCGGCATCCTGAGATCCTACCACATGAACAGACAAAGAGAAATCTTTGAAGAGGGCGCCATTCGCATATCCGAACAATCCTTGCACATTGGTACTTGCACGATCGATTTTCAAGCCTTTAATACTCTTGTTGTTACCAATCAACCGTCCTCTGAATGGATTTTCTTTTGTACCTATCGGCTCAAAATTCGTATATCCGGAAAGGTCGATGTCTGCCATAAGGTTATAATATCCCAGCATATCCTGACGAATACTGTTGAATTCTTCTGCCGTAGAGATGTTTTTAAACAAGTCTGCTTCTCCTACCACTTCTATTTCGAGAGAAACGGTACTCTCCTGCATATATGCAGTTCCTTCTGTTTGTGCTGTTAAATGAGCAACTCCCGGATAATTTTCATCCGTATAGATCGTGGCTTGTCCATTGTATTCTTCCATCCACAAGATCATGTCGTTATCCACAGTATAAGATACTGGTTGTCCATGAGATCCAAAAGATATATAATTCAGTGTAGAACCAGCCACAACTTTTTGGGCACCCGTCGGGAAACCGAACATATGCGATTTCACTTTGGCCGTCTGCCATTTCAATACCGGATAAATTCTATTTTCATCACCACCTGTTTCTGTCAGCATTTTCCAGGTATTCTGGAAATCCCAATGCAGAGAATCGGTATAGAAGAATTTTTGTTTGGAAGAAGCGGCATTATCCACTGAATTGAACGGAATATTTGCTCCATGCACTTTATCTTTTCCGAGATTCTGGTCACTACTCGGAAGCGGAGAAAGGGACAATATATCTCCCGTACCTCTCTTCATATCCACGCGACTGAAGTTGTTTTCCAAAAGGATTCCGGAAGCATCACCTACCGTTTGTCCATTATTATTACCAAGTATACGGTCTACCCGTCCACCTTTCATATAAGGAGCCAGAAGCACACAGTTTTTGATAGAGTTATTTCCTCCATCCAACAAGGAAATGATACCTCCCGTATTGGAGTTCGGAGTTTCTGCCGTTCCGGAGAAATAGCAATTAATTACGTCTGTAAATACTGCAGTTCCGATAATACCTCCGGCCTGATATTGCCTGGATTTTACAATAGCTGTGGAATAAGAATCCTGAATTACTGTTTTTTGTTCCGGATTAGCAGCATACGATACGGAACCTCCGATAATACCGGCTACGTGGTCACGACCTTCCACATAAGAATCCGTAGTATAACATTCCTTAATTGTTGTTCCCGAAGCCCTTCCGATCAACACACCCACATCTGCTCCATTACTTGTGCCTGCACCACCAATTACCGAAGCACCTTCCACTCCTAATTTAGTAATCGTAGCACCTAAAGTAGTAGAGAAGAAACCAACCTGGTTGCCTTCCGGCTTATTGACTATGTAATTTTTGATGATATGTCCGTTTCCACTCAATGTTCCGGTAAAACCGACAATCGGTTCCCAGTTTTCATACGGAGTTCCTGCCAGGTCGATATCATTCATCAGGCTGAATTCGCCATCTAATTTATAACGGATATTGAATAAATCCTGAGCAGTAGTGATATTCAAATTTACCTGTGCAATAACTTCTAATTGGAAAGTTGCAGTAGCTCCCTTGGAGAACGCATCATCCTGGGTATAGGCACTGATCGTAATTGTTCCTACACCGACAGAAGTAATAACTCCTCCTGCAGAAACGGTTGCAACGGAAGGATTAGAAGATGAATAATAAACAGTTTTACCGGGAATTACCGATGTTGCAGAAACAGTCTTGTCTTCACCCATAGCTAAAATAGTATTGGCAGAAGGGAAGCCTACGATATAATCCACGTTAGCGGGAACTGACTGCCCTTTAAAAAGCGGAAAACCGGTTCCTTCCACGATCGACCAGGTATTTTCCATATCCCAATTCATAGTCGTCGCATAAAAATTCTTTGTTTTCAGGCTTGTCAAAGTAGTGCTTGCACCTTGTTTTCCGGTAGCTGTTGCATCCGGATTATCCTGTGCTACGACCGCTCCGTTTACTAGTGTACCTTCATAAGCATAGTTATTGTCTAAAACACAAGGTTTATTGTCAATATTTCCGAGAATTCTTCCTGTATTATCAGCACCTCCCTTAACTAAAGAAGCCATAGAAACCGTATTTTTAAGGTTGCTTTCCACAGATCCTTCCATCAAAGCGACAATACCTCCTGTATTTTGAGTTTCGCAAGATACCTGCCCTGCAAAATAGCTATTCAAAACATCTGTCTGGTTAGAAGTACCCACAAGTCCTCCGGGTTGATAAGCATTGGAAACTACTTGAGCATAAGCGTAGCAATTCCGTACAGTAGTCGTAGTAGAACCTCCCACGATAGTAGCAACGTGGTCTCTACCTTCTACATAACCCACAGCATAACACTTCTCTATCACAGTGGATTCTGCTTTTCCGACAATAATTGCCACGTCTTGTTGATTGGCACCAACAACTCTTGCATTTTCAAAGCCAATGTTTTTGATTATGGCTCCACTGGCTTTTCCAAAAAAACCAACCATGTTGGTTATCTGGTTTATTTGCAGGTTTTTAATCACATGCCCGTTCCCGTCGAATGTACCTTTGAACGGAGATGCATCTGTTCCCAAGGGAGTCCATGCGCTGCTAAGCGTAATATCATTCGCAAGCACATAAGATGCTGTCGCATCGTTGGTCAGCATCGCTTTTAATCCAGCCTCATTCGTAATAGAGGTCTGCGAAAAAGCCGAAAAGACAGAAATAGACGCCAGAACTGCCACGAGAAATGCAGCCTTCAAATTTGTGTAAAATCTACTTTTCATGATAAATAAATTAAAATTAGTACTTAAAAAATTATATTAAATCACATTAATCCGTCAAAGAATAAGGTTTTTCTGCTAAAGAAAAAATCCTGTTTTTATTGGGTTTCGCCGCCATTTCAAATACCAGCTCACCACCATTCATAATATCACCATGTGTGATATATGCCTTATTATATGTTTTTCCATTCAGTTTTACAGATTTGACATATACATTCTCCGGCTTGTCATTTTCGGTCCGCACGGAAAATTGTTTTTCGTTTCCGAGTCTGATGCTGGCCTGCCTCACATTCGGGGAACCCAACACATACTGGTCCGAGCCCGGACATACGGGATAAAATCCCAGGGAAGAAAATACATACCAGGCTGACATTTGACCGCAATCGTCATTACCGCATAAACCGTCAGCTTTATTTTTGTACATCCGGTTCATGATATTTCGTACGCAAGACTGTGTTTTCCATGGCTGGGAAGTCCACATATACAGGTACGGAATATGATGGCTGGGTTCATTTCCATGGACATAATTACCGATCAGGCCTTCTTCGGTAATATCTTCGGTATTCTCGAAGTACTTTTTGGGTAACTCCATGGAGAAGAGGGAGTCTACTCTTTGTACAAAGCGTTTTTCTCCTCCCATTTGTTCAATCAAGCCGGATACATCATGTGGTACGAAGAATGAATAATTCCATGAATTTCCTTCTATAAATCCCTGGTTATGAGTATCCAGAAGATCAAAATTTTTCTTGAAGGTTCCATCCTGACATTTGGGACGGACAAAACCCAAAGCCGGATCAAATACTTTCCGGTAGTTCAATGCTCTTTCCGCATAAGATGTTGCAATATCATTTTTCTGAATCCGTTCTGCCAACCGGTAAATCGCCCAATCGTCATAAGCATATTCAACAGTAACAGAAGCTGAAGAACCATTTGCTTCTACCGGCACATAACCCAGTTTCAAGTAATCGCCGATTCCATCATAATAAGTCAGGTTCGAACTGCTGATACATGCCTGCAAAGCCTGATCAATATCCATTTTGATGCCTTTCGCGGCTGCATCAGACATAACTGAAACCGCATGATAACCGATCATACACCAGTTCTCATTTCCCATATGCGACCATATCGGAAGGGCCTTATGTGCGCTCTGCTGGTAATGATTCAGCATCGAACTGATAAAATGGCTGCTTTTTTCAGGGAAAAGCAGGTTCATCAAAGGATGTTGTGCCCGGAAAGTATCCCAAAGGGAAAAAACAGTATAGTTTACAGAAGGAGCTGTTGCCTGATGGATGTTGTGGTCTATTCCCCGGTATCGGCCGTCCACATCCTGATATACGGAAGGATTGATCATTGTCCGGTACAAAGCCGTGTAAAACACACTCTTCTGATCTTTCGTCCCATCTACACGGACTACCGACATTTCTTTCTCCCAAAGATTCTCTGTCGTTTTTTTCACTTCTTCGAATGATTTTTCACCTACTTCGGCATTCAGATTAGCCAAAGCACCCAGGCAATCTACCGGAGAGAAAGCTACTTTTATAAGCAGGTCTTCTCCTTCTTCAAAATCAAAATTAAAAAAAGCAGTCAACTTCGTCCCGAACATTTCCGGAAAATTATCCTTCATATCGAATTTTCTCCACCAGCCCGTATACAAGGATTTAGCCTCATCTTTACAGCCGTAATTTTTAATCGGTTTGGAAAATTTGACGGCGAAATGGGTATAGTTCATCCTCGACCATCCTTTGGTAATCCTGTAACCCGTCAGAGTATACGGATCTTCCACCCGGAGGTTTGCCATAAGAACTTTTCCATCATAGTTATAAATTCCATAGGATAAATCCATGATCACATGTCCTTCACCTTTCGGATAAGTATATTTGTGAACTCCTACCCGTGGGGAGGCGGTCAATTCAGCCTTGATACCATAATCGGCCAGAATCACGGAGTAATACCCCGGAGAAGCCTGTTCCGTTTCATGAGAAAAACGGGAACGGTACCCTGTCTCCGGGTTTTCACCGGTACCCATCGACAATTGGACTTCTCCTGTGGTAGGCATCAACAGGATGTCCCCCAAATCGGAGTGACCGGTCCCATTGAAATGGGTATGACTAAAACCTATAATCGTCGGATCATCATATTGATAACCTGCACAATAACGGTAAGCGTCTTTCTGGTACTGCCCATCAATGTTATGAGGGACCATTTCCGTATCAGGGCTCAACTGTACCAGGCCAAAAGGGGCACAGGCACCCGGAAAGGTATGTCCCATACTTTTTGTTCCGACAAACGGATTCACATAATCAGTTACATGTTCCTGTGCAAAAACCGGCATAGCGATCGAAAAAAGAAAGATTGCAATTATCTTGTTAACCGACATATCTTAGCGTTTTATTAACTGTTGATAAAGAAGGTGCTACGGATTCGTCTGATGTACCCCACTGAAAATTCGGCTCTTTTCCCAGCACAAAATGGATGGCAGCTCCGTTTTTCAGGTCATCGTAAGTAATATAGGTCTTATTATACTTTTGACCATTCAGGTACATTTCCCGGATGTAAACATTTTCCTGTGAATAATTTTCCGTAGTAACTTTTACTTTTTTGCCGTTTCCCAGCAGCATTTCCACAGACTCCAGTCCGGGAGACCCAATGGCATAAATATTACTGGATGGACAGGTCGGATAAAAGCCCATGCAATTGAAAATATACCAGGCCGACATTTGGCCGCAGTCGTCGTTACCACTTAAAGAACCGGGAGTATTTCCATAGAGGTTATCCAGTACATAGCGGATTTTCTCCTGTGCTTTCCAGGGTTGTTTGATATAGTTGAATAAGTATATAACCTGATGGCAGGGTTCGTTTCCATGCCAGTAAGCTCCAATCCGTCCCTGAATATCGTGGGCGCCAGGAATATCTTCCGGAAGCACCATGGTAAACATGGAATCTAAACGTTCCCCAAAGATTTTTTCTCCACCCATTTCATTGATATAACCTTGTACATCCTGAGGAACGTACCAGGTGTATTGATAGGTGAACCCTTCCGTGATATCGCCCCATCCATGTACGGAACCCGGTCCGGTATATGCCACCGGATCAAACGGAGTTCTCCAGTTCCCTTGGGAATCGCGCCCCCTCATAAAACCGGTTTGAGGATCGATGATATTCTGATAAGACAGCGCCCTGTTAAGGAAATATTTGTAATCGGCTTCCCTGTTTAATTTTTTAGCAGCCATAGCAATGCAATAATCGTCGTATGCATATTCCAGGGTTTTCGAAACAGATTCTTTTTCTTTATCAAAAGGAACCCATCCTAATTTGATGTAATCGGGAAGGCAATCGTAATGCGGATTCATAGCTGTTGTTTTGATTGCCTGATAGGCCCGCTCATAATCGAATCCCGGGATATCTTTAACTATAGCATCAGCAATAACGGAAACCGCGTGGTATCCGATCATACACCAGGTTTCATTTCCGTAAAAAGACCAGACCGGCAGCATTTTTTCAACACTCTGATCGTAATGTGCCAACATGGAGTTGATCATATCTGCATTTTTATCCGGTTGGACCAGGTTCAGCAAGGGATGTGCAGCCCGGTAAGTATCCCAAAGTGAGAATACCGTATAATTGGTAAACCCGTCGGAAGTTCGGATATTGGAATCATGAGCCCGGTATTTACCGTCGGCATCTTCAAAAACATAAGGATGCAGGAACATGTGGTATACAGAAGTATAAAATGTTTCCAACTGCTTTTGCGTTCCCGTTGCCTTGAACTTATTGAGTTCTTTTGCCCATTGGGTTTCGCCTTTTGTTTTCAGACTCTCAAAATCTTCCTGATCCAGCTCTTTCAGATTCAGCAAAGCCCCGGCTGTTCCGGTGGAAGATACGGCTACCTTGACCTGTATTTCTTCTTCTTTCTTTGTGTTGAAATCTGCCCATACCTGAATATTCTTCCCATAAGCGACCCTGGAACTCCGGAAGCGTTTCGTATTATAAATCACCTCTACTCCATCCTGCATAATACCGGCATGAGCAAACGGTTTTGAAAAGATAGCAGCGAAATATACATGCCGTTCGGGTCCCCAACCTTTTACCAACTTATATCCGGTAATGGTGGTGTCATTTTCAATCCGGACCTGCGACCATTCCGTTTTAAACCACAAAACATGATCCAGATCGACAATCACAAAAGCACTATCCGATTCAGGATAGGTAAACCGGAAGATACCGGCTCTTGTTCCGGAAGTCATCTCCGCCTTTACCTGATAATCCTGCAATTCCACTCCGTAATAAGCGGGAGAAGCCCACTCTTTATCGTGACTGTAACGTGACCGGTAACCTTCATCCGGATTTTCATGCGTGCCGGATGTAAACTTTTTGGTTCCCACTCCGGGAATAAACAGAAAATCTCCCAGATCCGGGATTCCTGTCCCGCTCAGATGTGTCAGGCTGAATCCCAATAAAGTGGGATGTGTGTATTTGTAACCTGAAGCAGCATCGTAATAGTCCCGATCGGTATCCGGACTGATCTGTATTCCTCCGAAAGGAGTTTGTGCCCCCGGATATACATTTCCGAAACCGGAAGTTCCCACAAAAGGATTTACATATTTATTGAGAGACAAATCAACTTCTTCCTGTGATTTTTGCACACAGGATACAAACAACAAGCAGATAAAAGCGAATGAAAAAAACCTGTTCATTTTCAATTTCTGTTTTTAAAGAATTATTTTTTCGGTATATATTCCAGATTGGGTTCTGAATGTATACACGTAAATTCCATGGGGAGTGTTTTGTCCTGCGTATTTCCAGGAGAAAGTATTTTCACCGGATAGAATTTCAATATTATTGTTTCCATATATCCGTATTCCATTGACTGCAACTATTTCCAGTGATCCTTGTCCATTCGCAGTCGATTGGAAACTGAACTGTATCTCTCCCGGTTTTGACAGGGTAGTCAGTTTGAAAGATGTTCCCTTCAAAGCATCTATGTTGGAATCCGTTTTCTGTGGAAAGAACCGGATATCATCCAAATGCATTTTACCTCCTGTGGTTTCAAATACCACATCCCAGGTTCCTTTAGATGTAATATTCAGGTCTTTTTACCGTCATCAGCGTATAGGTACCCTGGTTATCGGAAACCGTTCCTGCAAAATATTTTGTATTGTTATGCAACAAGTAATAAGAACCTTTAGGAGTGCCTTCCGTTCTGGCCCAGAATTCCAGGGTATAGATACCTTCTTTGAGTTCCGTTAAAGTTTGCCTGATCTTAGAGCTTCCACGGAACGACATAGACTTATTTCCGGAATGGGCATTGGTAGAAGTGCCGCAATCGCCACTGGTAGTCCACATAGACAGACCTCCATACGGATCCTTTTCAAATCCGGCATTAGCCAACAGGTTATCCGGCCAGGCCGTCAGCCATTGTCCGTCAATCCATGCAACACGATCCAATACAAATGATTGAAAATAATCTATTTCCTCCTGCCAGGTCTGACCGACAAAATAATTCGGCCATACAGATCTTCCGAGAATTTTCCAGGCGGAAAAATTCCGTGCCTGGGATTCAGACAATAGGTTTTTTAATGAATCTATTTTATGAACGATATTTTCATTGGTAAGAGAATTTGTCCTGTAATAGGACCATCTGGCTTTAAGTTCTTTCTGAAAATCATCATCTTCCAGTAATTTCTTAAACCAGAAAGGAACCAAATTACTTTCTTCAATGCGGTTAAAGTTATAGCACCAGCCTTCTGTGGGCCAGGCTTCATAATAATTGGCATTCCCATACCCTAAATTAAGGTCCCAGATAGACATTTTGAATCTCGGCTCTACGCTGTCCCTGTCTTTATATAATGGTGTGCTCAAACGGTATGCATCGTTATTCCGGGCCAGTTCTTGTGCCAACATAAAATCGATTACGGAAGTCACATCTAAATATTTCCGGTATCCGGTCTGCGGATTTTTATAATCGGCACCGGCCATCACTCTTTCAAATTCATGTATATAATTGATGATATAGGCCCGTTGAACTTCCATGGTCCCCCCGGCATAGTCATCACCGTCAGGAGATTTATATTGGTAATAAGTACGGTTATTCTTCTGATTTCCATACAAATCTACATTATATTGGTTAGAGTAAAATCCTGGCTCGTCGCTCCGGTCTATTTCAAGATGATAGCCACCCGTCAGTTCGTCTCCGGATGTTTTCGGAGAAGGGATATTGATCCTGTTATCACCTGTCCTTACCCTTGCCACCATAATATATACTCCCTGGTAAATTCCATTCAGGACTACTTCGCAATACCTTCCGGTCGGAACATAGTCCAGGTAGCCCTTCAGAATATCAAAAGTGAATATATCACGCATCAGGGATTTATCTGCGTAAGAAGAGAGTAACGCCCAATCGCTGTCGGCTCCCATTCCCAATATAGATATTTTATTCTTTTTCAGGCTTGCATTCCAGGTTTGCATGCCGAATGGTTTTTTGTCGGCCATATTATAGGAAGAATTTCCCCGGTACTTGATTCCGATAAAACCATTATAATCTACAATAGCCGAATTCTGCAATTTTTCAGGATCCTGTACATCGCTCATATAATTGCGGCTGCCATCCCTGTGCCAGATAATCTTCATATCGGCTTTGACCCGGGTATCTTCCTGTTTATCTTTCATCCGTTCGTCCAGGTCGATAATTACAATCGGAAGATTAGAAGATGTAAAAGAAACTGCAGTTTCCGGATGGAAAGGATATTTAGCATCGTAAATTCCGGAAGAAGAACGGGCAACCGGATTCTCAGTCTGCTGAGATTTAGCATGTAAGGAGATAAAAAGCAGTACGATAACCGAATAAAAAGCGATTTTTTCTTTCATGGTAATTTATTTAAAGGACCCAATATTGTCCTTGTTCATATTTTCAATACTAACAGATAGACGTATAAGCGGTAAAAACTACTCACTCAATTTTCATTTTTTTTTACTGAAGCAGTAAATACGGGAAATAATACAACAAAACACATAAAATAATTTGCTTTTTTGCTATTTACCCAATATATTTGCATTTTTAACTTAATATTGATCAGTTTTAAATAAACGTGTTCGTCATCATTATGAATTTATACACAATAGCAATTGCTATTTATCAACTTTTGTTATGAAAATTCAATCGATTCTATTCCTCTTTATATACACAGTAGTAAATTTTACTTGTATAGCCCAATCTCCCATCGAAACAAAACTTCCGGAACCGGTTCATGTATCTCAGGCATCTTCAGACCTGGCCAAATATGTGGAACATCCCGTGAGTTACGGTACCGGAACCGTTCAAATTCAAATACCTCTTTACGAAATCAAAGCCGGAAACATGAGTTTACCGATCTCTCTGGGTTATCATGCCTCCGGAATAAAAGCGCTTGGATCAGAAAGTTGGCTTGGTGTTGGATGGACATTACATGCCGAACCTTTCGTTTCCCGCAGTGTCAACGGAAATAAAGATGAAGCCGGAAACGGTTATTTATATAACTCCAGAATCAGTATGGAAGACGGATATTCGCCGGAATATGCATACAAGCTGGCCGTGGGTGAGACCGATGAGCAACCGGACAAGTTTTACTACAATCTTCCCGACAAAAGCGGAGGTTTTTATTTCAAAAGGAAAAGAGGGACAGGCATCGCCTATGATTTTGAAGCCATAACCTGCCCGTATGAGCCTGTCAAAATAAAATTTACCCCTACTTTATCTACAGAGATGGATATTTGGGGAGAAGATGGTATTCATTACCGTTTCGGACAGGGGCAAGCTTTTGAGTATACGGCTTCTTCCACTACCGGTAATATAATCACAGCCTGGAAAGCAACAGAAATGATCTCTCCTCAAACTCGAGACACTATTTTCTTTTCCTATAACCGAAACCTGATTTCAAACTTAAATAAAAAACGGGAGATTTTATACGCCGCCCGATAAAAATCAAGACCACCCCTGTTCTATAGATAGTTAACGTGCTCGAAGCACAATGTTTCATTTAAACTTATCATTATG
>JAVBLA010000008.1:0-46057 GCA_031553775.1 Bacteroidales bacterium | reverse complement strand
GAACGAAGCGCTGTTTGAGCACCGGAGGTGCGAGTTCGATTCGTTTAGCCGCAACGCAGTATTTTTTAGCCAATGGGACGCAGCCTTGAACTTTTTGATCCTTTTTGTTTCAAGACAAAAAGGATATAATCCCAAGGCGATGGCCTTGACCTATTTGTAATTTTAAAAATATTCTCCAAGGTGATAACCTTGGAGAATAATATTCAAATAGTTCCCAAATTTAAAGCAAAATCATGCAAAATAAGGATTCCGACCTTATTTCGCATCCCCCTGCCTGATCTCCACCCTCCGAATTTTCCCGCTAATAGTTTTAGGCAATTCATTTACAAACTCGATAATCCTCGGGTATTTGTAAGGAGCCGTTACCTCTTTTACATGGTTCTGTATTTCTTTGATCAATGCTTCCCCTACCTGCGATTTATAAGCCGGAGCGAGAACGATGGTGGCTTTAACGATTTGTCCGCGGACTTCATCCGGAACGCCTGTAATGGCACATTCTACAACAGCCGGGTGAGTCATCAGCGCGCTTTCCACTTCGAACGGGCCGATCCGGTATCCGGAACTTTTGATGACATCGTCATTACGTCCTACAAACCAGAAGTAACCGTCTTCGTCTCTCCAGGCTACATCACCGGTATGGTAGATATTGTCATGATATACATTTTCCGTTAATTCCGGATCACGGTAATAACCCAGAAATACACCGAGTGGTTTTCCGTTTTCAGTGCGGATTACAATTTCTCCCTGTTCTCCTTCTTCGGCAGAACGTCCGTCGGGAGTCAGCAGGTCAATCACATATCCCGGGTTGGGAACACCCATGGATCCCGGTTTGGGTTCCATCCAGGGCGAAGTGAGGATCATACAGGTGCATTCCGTTTGTCCGAATCCTTCCCGTAGTTTGATGCCCGTCAACTCGTAGAACTGTTGATAAACAGCAGGATTCAAGGCTTCTCCGGCGATGGTACACCATTCCAATGAAGATAAATCGTATTTTGTCAGGTCTTCCCGGATCATGAAACGAAAAATTGTAGGAGGAGCACAGAACGAAGTCACCTTATATTGGGAAATCACCTGTAACATATCTGCCGGGGTAAATTTTTCGTGGTCGTAAACGAATACGCAGGCTCCTACGATCCATTGCCCGTAGAGCTTGCCCCATACGGCTTTGGCCCAACCGGTATCGGCTACCGTTAGATGAAGGCTCTTTTCGTGCAGGTTGTGCCAGTATTTGGCGGTGGATATATGTCCCAGGGGATAAGTGAAATCATGGATCACCATTTTGGGATTTCCTGTAGTTCCCGATGTGAAGTAAAGGATAGAAATATCTCCGTTATCATTTACTTTTTCCGGTTTGATGAAAGGGGACGCTATTTTGATCCCCTGTTGAAAATCGCTCCATCCTTCCGGGATAAACGGACCGACAGATATTAGATGCCTGATTGTAGGGCATTCCGGAACAGCATCGTTGATATGTTTGGTTACCTCTTCTTCACCCACACATACGATCATTTTGATATCGGCAGCCTGGCTCCGGTAGATAATATCTTTTTTCGTGAGCAAATGCGTCGCCGGAATGGCGATAGCGCCTATTTTGTGAAGAGCAATAACCGAAAACCAGAATTCATACCGGCGTTTCAGGATCAGCATGACTTTATCTCCTTTGGCGATGCCGAGGGATTGAAAATAAGACGCTGTCTGGTCGCTGTATTTCTTGATGTCGGAAAATGTAAAATCGATGTGTTCTCCTTTGTCGTTGGTCCAGCAGAGCGCCTTCTTTTCCGGTTCTATCCGGGCCCATTCGTCGACTATATCATAAGCAAAGTTGAAGTTTTCAGGTACGGTTACCTGGTAATTCTGTTCGAAATCTTCCTGGGAAGTAAAATCGATCTTTTTTAAATATTTTTCAAGCATGTTGTCAGAGGGTTAGATGATTACAGCCAGGAATTGAACGGGTTTCCCGTCTAAAGCTTTCATTCCGTGCAGTTGTGAAGAATTGAAATAAATGCTGTCGCCTTCTTCCAGAAAAAGGTCTTTTCCACCGATCCGGAGTTGCAGCCGGCCTTCGAGTACCATGTTGAATTCCTGTCCCTCGTGTGTATTCAGATGGATGGGTTCGTCGTTTTCTTTGGGTTCGACGGTGACTAAAAACGGTTGTGTTTTCCGTCCGATGAATCCTGCGGCCAGGGATTGGTATTTATAGGCTTTTACCCTTTCTACGGCAAGGCCTTTCCCTTTCCGGGTGACGAAATAAGAAGTCATTTTGGCCTCTTCTCCAAACATCAGGACGCTTAATCCCACACCCATATGCAGGGCAATCTCGTTCAGGGAACTTACGGAAATATCCTGTGCTCCCGATTCGTATGCTTTATATTGGTCGACGGGAATATTACATTTTTCCGCCACTTCTTCGGCTGTCAGGTCTAAAGAATCTCTCAGTCCTTTCAGGCGCTCTCCGATTTGCTTCAGTTGTTCGTTCATTTTATGTTCTATTGGATAATGATAGTCAAGTTTTGCCGACACACCTCCGTTTATATATTACTTGTTTTTATTCCTTCTATCACGGCATGGGTGAATCCGTTTTTCTCCATGGCATTCAGTCCTTTGATCGTGATTCCTCCCGGGGTGGTTACTTTATCTATTTCCTGTTCCGGGTGACTTCCGGTTGCCTTCAGCAGATCGATGGCACCTTGCAGGGTCTGTATAATAATTTCCTTGGATTGTTCGGGATAGAATCCGATTTCCACACCGGCTTCCATAGCAGCCCGGATATAACGGAATGCGAAGGCAATACCGCAAGATCCCAATGCCGTACCTGCCGACATGAATTTTTCTTCTACCAGGATGGATTTTCCCATACTGTCGAAAATATCCGTTATCAGTTTTTCCTGATCGTCTGATGCATTGCAGGAAGATATGAAAGTCATGCTTTCACCTACGGAAATGGCCGTGTTGGGAATTACCCGGAAAAGAACAGGGTCGTCGATATTGACCTTATCCATATACTGATTCAGTTGCTCGAAAGTAACTCCGGCAGCAATGGAAACGATGATTTGTTGGTCGTAATCCAATAAATATTTGATCCCGTCCAGCAAATTTTCCACCATCCAGGGTTTGATGGCGATCACGACAATATCGGCCGATTGTATGGCTTCGTCGTTATCCCGGTATGTATGGATCTCTTTGTTGAACGACAGGATATCTTCTAACACTGCCTGGTTGATATCTAATACCGTAATATCTCCCGGCTGAAAGATACTTCCTTTGGAAAGGCCTCTGGCGATAGAGCCTCCCATGTTTCCTCCTCCGATAATTGTAATCTTCATAATAATTGAAAATTGAAAATTGAGAATTGAAAATTGAAAATGAAATTTTTTTTACTTTTCGTTTTTCACTTTTAAAGATGCGATTCGAATGTATTTAAGAACAGGTCTGCATCTTCTTTATTCAGACAAAGTGGAGGCAATAAGCGGATAACGTTTGTTCCGGATACGCCGGTAAATATCTTGTCTTCGAACAGTAGTTTAGTCCGGATTTCTTTGACCGGATTTTCCATTTCTATTCCAATCATTAATCCTTGTCCCCGGACTTCTTTGATACCCGGTAATTTTTTGAGTTCTCCGATCAGGTATGAACCAATCCGGGCGGCATTTTCCGTTAGTTGTTCTTTTTCGAAGACGTCTAATACCGAGATGGCAGCGGCACAAGCTAAGTGATTTCCACCGAAAGTGGTGCCCAGCATGCCGTGGACGGGTTGGAAGATTGGACTAATCAGAATTCCTCCGATAGGGAATCCGTTTCCCATTCCTTTGGCAATGGTAATGATATCTGGCCGGATGCCCGCATACTGATGCGCAAAGAATTTTCCGCTCCTTCCGTAACCGGATTGTATTTCATCCAGGATCAGGATGGTTCCGGTTTGTGTACAGATGCGGGAAAGTTCCTGCAAAAAGGATGTTTCCGGAACTTGTATGCCACCTACGCCCTGTATTCCTTCGATAATAACCGACGATACATTTCCTTTTTTCAGTAATGGACGGATCGCATCGATATTGTTCATCTCCACATAGCACACTTCCATGTTTTCATTGACCGGGGCGATGATTTTCGGATTATCCGTTACCCGTACGGCAGCAGAAGTCCTTCCGTGGAATGCTTTTTTGAATGCGATGACTTTTTTCCTCCCGTTATGGAACGATGCCAGTTTTAGCGCATTTTCGTTGGCTTCCGCTCCTGAATTGATCAGGAACAGGCTATAATCGTCATAACCCGAAATTTTGCCGAGTTTACCGGCCAATTCTTCCTGAAGGCTGTTTCTTACCGAATTGGAATAAAATCCCAACCGGTTGAGTTGTTCTGTAACTGTTTGAACATAATGAGGGTGAGAGTGGCCGATAGAAATAACGGCATGTCCCCCGTAAAGGTCGAGATATTCATTTCCTTTGTCGTCGTACGTGCGGCAACCCTTGCCCTTTACAATTTCGATGTCAAATAGCGGATATACGTCGAATAGTTTCACTGTCAGTTATTTATTGGGGTTTAATCAATCAGAAAGCACTGGGTTTCAGGGATAAGCCGGTTTTTTCTTCTAATCCGAAGAGCAGGTTGAAATTGTGGACGGCTTGTCCGGAAGCTCCTTTCAATAAATTATCTATCATGGAAATAATGAATACTTTATCTCCATGTTTTTCTACATGCAAGATGCATTTGTTGGTATTTACCACCTGTTTCAGATCGGGATTTTTTCCGGTGACGAATGTAAATGCTGCATCTTTATAATACTTTTCGTACAAGCAGATGATTTCTTCTATCGGTAAACTGCACCGGGTATAAACCGATGCAAATATTCCTCTTGGAAAATCCCCTCTGACGGGTATGAAGTTTATATCCTGTTCAAACCCCGGCTGTAATTGCCGCAGCGATTGCCCTATCTCTTCCAGATGCTGGTGTTCGAAAGCCTTGTAAACGGAGATATTGTTGTCTCTCCAGCTGAAATGCGTGGTAGATGCCGGTTTGACGCCGGCTCCTGTAGATCCGGTGATGGCATTCACGTGGACTTCATCTTTCAGCAGATGAGCAGCAGCCAGGGGAAGTAGGGCTAACTGGATGGCAGTGGCGAAACATCCCGGATTGGCGATCCGGCCGGCTTTCTGTATCGCTTCTTTATTCAGTTCAGGTAATCCGTAAACGAAAGAATGTTCCGGAGTTTTCATCCGGTAATCGGTCGACAGGTCGATGATCTTTACTTTTTCCGGAACCGGGTTTTCTTCCAGGAATTTCTTGCTGTCGCCGTGAGCAGAGCAGAGAAACAATGCATCTACCTGATCGATAGGTAGCTCGTTTGTAAAATGGAGGTCTGTTTCACCGATTAGTCCTGTATGAACATCGGTAATTTTATTTCCGGCATTACTGCTGCTGTTAACGAAGACTATTTCGCATTGAGGGTGGTTGATCAGCAGGCGGATCAGTTCCCCTGCAGTGTAGCCGGCGCCTCCTATGATTCCTGTTTTAATCATTTCTTGTTCTTCTCCTGTATATTAAAAAATATTTTGGTAGGAATTGCCATGATTTTAGTAAATCCTTTGGCGTCGTCCGATGTCCAGGCCTTATTCATTTCCCCGTATTCTCCGAAATCGGCCTTCATCAGGTCGAAAGAACTTTCCACTCCGACTAAAGTATAGCAATGCGGACGGAGCTGGATGGTAACTGTTCCGGTTACATTTTCCTGGGAATTTTCTAAAAACGCTTCCATGTTGCGCATCACAGGATCCAGGTATTGTGCTTCATGCAGGAACATGCCGTACCAGTTTCCGATCTGCTCTTTCCAGTATTGTTGCCATTTGGTCAGGGTATGTTTTTCCAGCATTTTATGGGCGTTGATAATCAGCAAGGGACCTGCGGCTTCGAATCCGACCCGTCCTTTGATGCCAATAATGGTATCGCCGATATGCATATCCCTTCCGATGCCATATTGGGAGCCGATGGCTTCTACTTCCTGGATGGCTTTTACTTTATCTTTGAATTTTTTGCCGTTGACAGCCGAAATTTCTCCTTTTTCGAAAGAGAGCGTTAATGTTTCTTCACCCTGTTTTCGTATTTGGGAAGGATAAGCCGACTCGGGCAGGGTTTTTTCCGACTTTAGGGTTTCTTTTCCTCCGATGGAAGTTCCCCATAGCCCTTTGTTGATGGAGTATTCCATCTTGGTGAAATCCGCTTCATATCCGTGTTTTTTCAGATAGTTGATCTCGTATTCTCGGGTAAGGAGCATATCGCGGGTTGGGGTAAGTATCTTGATTTCCGGTGCCAATACATCGAACGTCAGGTCGAAACGCACCTGGTCGTTACCGGCTCCGGTGCTACCGTGCGCTACGTAATCTGCACCGATTTCCTTGGCGTAGTTGATAATGGCGATGGCCTGGAAGATTCGTTCCGAACTGACGGAAATAGGGTAGGTGCCGTTCCGGAGAACATTTCCGAAGACCATATACTTAATACTTTTCTCGTAATATTCTTTGGTAATATCTAACGATATATGTTTTACCGCTCCCAGTTTGTAGGCCCGTTCTTCGATCTTTTTCAGATCTTCTTTGTCGAATCCGCCTGTATTGGCAATGGCCGTATATACATCATATCCCTTTTCTTTTGACAGGTACATGGCGCAGAAGGAAGTATCCAAACCTCCACTGAATGCTAGTACTACTTTTTCTTTTTTCATTGTAATGTTAATTGATATGTTTGAATTTTTTCTTCAACTGCAGTAGGAGTGAGACCTGTTTTGATTTAAAATGAATCCTCAAAGGTATTCATTTTTCTTCAATCTTTTTTCTCCTTTCCATATTTTTCTTTAGCCGGATCATACAACATAGCCGTGCAAATACAGTACTTTCTGCCGGTCCTTTCGAGAATATCGGCATTGACACAACCGTTACATCCTCTCCAGAAAGCTTCATCGTCTGTCAGCTGGGCAAATGTTACAGGTACATATCCCAGTTCCGTATTGATCTTCATGACTGCTGCACCGGAAGTCAGTCCGAACAGTTTGGCATCCGGAAACATTTCCCTGGAGAGCTGAAAGGCCTTTTGTTTGATTTGTTTGGCCAGTCCGTGTCCCCTGAATTTTTCTACAACAATTAATCCTGAATTTGCCACAAATTGTTTGTTTCCCCAGGATTCTATGTAGCAGAATCCGGCAAATTCGCCGTTACAAAGAGCTACGATAGCTTTGCCTTCCCTCATTTTTTGTTCCACATATTCCGGGGTTCTTTTGGCGATCCCGGTGCCGCGGACTTTGGCTGCAGCTTCGATAGTTGCCAGGATTTCAGGCACGTATTTGAGATGGGACTCGGTGGCTATGAGGATTTGAATTTGATTATTCATTTTTTAATTGAAAATTGAGAATTGAAAGTTGGATGGTGATGTATTTGGGTTTTAAACATTTTAGAGGCTTTGAATGTTCGGGATGAATGATGACAGTGTTGCAGCTATTTCTTTCCTTGAAGTTCCGTCTCTGGGGATCAGCAGAATGGTGTCGTCACCGGCGATGGTGCCTAAAACGGTACTTCCTGCATGTCTGTCTATTTCGGATGCAATTCCCATGGCATAGCCCGGACGTGTTTTGATGACTGCCAGGTTCCCTGAAAACTCGAGAGAGATAAACCCCAGGGAGGCTAATGCAGGATTTACTGTTGCATTTGTTTCTCCCGGAAAGTAATTTGCCGTAGGTAATGTATAAATATAATTTCCATTTGCATCCGGAGATTTGATAATCTTGAGAATTTTCATATCTCTGGAAAGCGTAGCCTGAGTAATATTGAAACCTTCTGTTTTCAGTATATTCAACAGTTCCTCCTGAGACTCTGTCTGATGTGAGGAAAGGATGTCCCGTATCTTATCCAAACGCTCTTTTTTGTTATTATTCATGTATAAATATTCAAATTGGATGCAAAAATATACAATAATTTGAATGTATCAAACTTTTTGCTTTGTTTTTTTGTTTTATATTTTAATTCTGGATTCTTACGGATAATCTTAAAAAAATTGCACATGAATTTTTTTTAATATTTTCTTAATCTGGAAGAATACTTATATTTGCATCGTGAAAACTTAAAATATTAGATCAAATGAAAAAAATCATTGCTTTTGTTCTTTTTATAGCTTTGATGTATGGATGCAGCAGTGTACCCATCACCGGAAGAAGGCAGGTTTCCCTGGTATCGGACGACCAGGTGTTATCGCTGAGTTTGCAGCAGTATAACGAATATATCAATACTGCCAAGAAATCTACAGATACTAAAAATACGGCTTTAGTGGTTAAGGTAGGGCAGAATATTGCCAATGCCGTTGCTACTTATATGAAAGCAAACGGAATGGAATCGTTGTTAAATGGCTACGCCTGGGAATTCAATCTGATTCAGGATGATCAGGTGAATGCTTTCTGTATGCCGGGAGGGAAAATCGTGGTATATACCGGTATTCTTCCTTATACCCAAACAGAATCAGGATTGGCTGTGGTTTTAGGTCATGAGGTTGCGCATGCGGTAGCCAAACATGCCAATGAGCGGATGTCTCAGCAGGTGCTTGCCGACTACGGTAGTTCGGCAGTGGATGCGGTATTGAGTAAATCTTCCGAAACGGCGAAGACTATCGGACAGACTGTTTACGGTCTGGGAGCTCAATACGGTGTGATGTTACCGTTTTCCCGGAAACAGGAGTTAGAGGCCGACCATTTAGGTTTGGTATTCATGGCTATTGCCGGATATGATCCCAATGATGCGGTTCCATTCTGGCAAAGGATGTCTCAGCAAGGATCGGCGCCTCCCGAATTCATGAGTACACACCCTTCGGATGGAACCCGGGTGCAGGAAATTCAGAAATATCTGCCGGAAGCTTTACAATATTATAAAGGTGGCGCAGGCAGTGGGAGTGGAACGAAGACTACAACTCCGTCCGGCAGCAACCAGTGGAAGTTCTAATCTACGGTTATCCCCATTTTCTTCATCAGAAAACAGGCATTCATATTCTCTGCAATCCCTTGTTGCAGGGAATATGAAAATGTCAGTAATTCATTTTTGATTTCAGCTTCAAACCGGAAGTTTCCGATGTTTTCCGGAAAATCACCAGCCAATTTACCTAAAACCAAATCGTGGGTGGCAATAATCCCTACCGCATCCATGCATACCAACTGTTTCATCAAGGCCAACGACCCTTTTTGCTTGTCGGTCGAATTGGTTCCTTTCAATATTTCATCCAGTATTATAAATAGTTTTTCCTCATTCAGTAAACGGTCGATGATCATTTTCAAGCGTTTGAGTTCGGCGAAGAAATAAGATTCGTTGTCGTTCAGGGAATCGGAAGTCCGGAGGCTGGTGACTAATTGAGCCGGATAGAAATGAAATTTCTGTGCACAGACTGGAGCCCCTACACATGCCAGTAGAAAATTGATACCTACCGTCCGGAGATATGTGCTTTTTCCCGCCATATTGGCTCCTGTGATAATCATAAAGTACGGATACTTTTCAATATGAATATCATTTTTTACGCAAGTGTTGCGATGCATTAAAGGATGTCCGAGCCTTTCCGCCTGCAGGCAGAAATAAGTACCGACCGGTACGGGATAAGTATAATCATTGTGGTTGAATGCGAAAGTACCTAATGAACAAAGGGCGTCGAATTCTCCTAAAGTCATCATCCATTGGTCTAATTGCCTTCCATTGATTTCTTTCCAATTTTCTATTTTCAGTGCAAAACGAATATCCCATAAAAGCAGGGTATTCAGAATAAACCGGCCTAATCCGCTTGAACGTTGGTCGAGGTTGTTCAAGTAACCGGATAATTCCTTAACCAATACGGAAATATTTACTCCTTGATTACTCAATTGATTTTTGAGTTTTACCAGTTCTTTACTTTGTACTTTGCATTCTTCCACCGACCGGATTAATTCTGCACAGGCTGAAAGTATCCTGACTTTTTTCTCCAGTGAATTTTGTATACGGTTGATTTTTTTTACCTGGCTTTCACTCAGGGCATACAGGCAGATAATAGGTACTGCAAGGAAAGAGATGGGGCATATTTGAAAAGATATGAGCAGGATGAAGATTATCCAGAAACAGGGATAAAGTATATAGATGGGTTTCCAGATCTTTTTTCCGGGAAGGATATATGACTTTTCTCCGGCGAAACGGCGAAGTTCTTCCATATCGTTCATTGTTCCGGGAGATAACAGGCCGGTGATCCGGAAATATTTTCTGAGTTCTGTTTGAACCTGTAATTCTTTAACGGCTTCCTGTCTGTCTGTAATCGATTCGCTTGTTTGCAGGGGATGCCTGAACCAGCCGGCCAGAATTTCTTTTCCGTATGGGGTTACTGTCCGGTTCAACGACTGGAACAGCGATTTCTCTCCAAACAGGTCGATATCTGTACTGAAAGGATGCTCTGAATTGTTTTTTTCGTTGGCCCCATCGAAGGCTGTGAAATCGTAATTTACAGCCAGTAACTCTTCCTTTGAGATCCTGACAGAAACCTGATAATAATCCCTTTTCCGGAACAAGCGGTTGTGTCTTTTTACCAGGAGAAGTAAGAGTGTCAGAAATATGCATGAAATTAAGACTATTACCGGCAAACCTTCCTGCCGGAAGATGTATAGGGAGGAGATTGCTAAAAGCACGACAATTAACCTGATGGTTCCGGTTTGGTAGATTTTTTTTTTGAGTTTTTCTAAGATTAAACCGTCTTCTTCTGCTTTTTGACGATAAAATGCTTGTAGTTCTTCTATTTGCATAACAACTATTTCTTATGAGGCAACAAAAATACAAGAATATTTTGACAATCCAATAAGTCTGTATAGTCTCTTTGTGTGGATGATTTCTACATGTATTGTGTATGATTTCCACATATTGCTAATTTTGATTTTTTTAGAAAAAACTGATTTCCAGTAATTTAGAAATAATACCTGATAAGTGAAGTTTTTGGAATGATATTTTCATATATGATAGCGAAGACAAGATAGCGATCTATGAAATAAAAATATATTACCTACACATAATTATGAATATTTAACCTCTATTATTTTGCTCCACAGAAAAGAAGTTCTCTTCATATTCTTTTCTTGTGGAGCTTTTTTTATGCGTAATTTTATGAAAACAGGCAGTTTTCTTCCAATTTCATTTTAATTTCTTCTTAAAGTATATTGATCGATTCCCAGACTTTTATAGGTTTCCACCAGTGCTTTTTCGTCGTTGGTGATAATCAGTAATTTATCTCCGGCCTGAAGTTCGGTTTGTCCTTTAGGAATAAAATAGTTATTCCCCCGTTTTACCATAACTGCGAGTGTTTGATCCGGCAAAGGCATATGCATCAATTTGTCACCATTAACGGATAGGATTTCGGATGTAATAACGATTTCTGTCATACTCGACTTGATTTCATCAGAAAATTCCACATCGAAGTCTTGTAGAGAATCTTCTCCTTTCGGATTTCTAGTCAATCCCAGCCAGGAAGCAACCTGAGTAATGGTAGTTCCTTGTACCAGTAATGATATCAGGGTGATGAAAAATACGATATTAAATATCAGTTGTGCCTGATTGAGACCTGCGGCCAGTGGATAGATGGCAAAGATAATGGGAACCGCCCCCCGGAGACCTACCCACGAAACAAATAATTTATCCTTGAAAGGCATTTGCCTGAAGGGAATCAGTGACAGAAAGACACTTAATGGCCTTCCTAGTATGATTAGGAATGCGCCTATCAGTATGCTGCCCGCTGCCACAGGTATCAACTCTTTTGGATTGACCAGAAGCCCTAAAGCGAGGAACATGATAATTTGGCTGAACCATGCCAGTCCATCGAATATTTTTAGCGAAGATCGTTTATGTGCGAATTTGGCATTCCCGATAATCAGTCCTGCAATATAGACAGCTAAAAAACCATTTCCTTTCATGAAATAGGTAGCGGAAAAAATAAATATTCCGCAGGAAAAAAGCAGGATAGGATAGAGAGAGTCGTTCCCCAGCCGGATTTTATTAATGAGTTTGACAGAACCTTTTCCCAATAAAAAACCTGTAGCTCCGCCTACTACCAGTTGCAGGCAGAAATCGAGGGCGGTTCTCCCGAAGTAAATACTTTCACCGGTTTGCTCCATATTGATCAGTCCAACGAGGATGATAGTCAGCATATACGCCATAGGATCATTGCTGCCGCTTTCCAGCTCGAGTAAGGGGCGCAAGCGATGTTTCAAAGCCGTGCCTTTTCCCCGCAGGATGGAGAATACGGAAGCCGAATCGGTCGACGACATAATAGATGCCAGCAATAGTGATTCCAGCAAAGTCAGCTGAATATTCGGTACCCAGGCATTGACGGCAAAATAGATGAACAATCCGGTCAGTAATGCAGTCAGTAATACTCCTATGGTAGCCAGAATGGCTCCTTGTGCTGCTACCGGCTTGATTTCATGAAACTTGGTATCCATTCCTCCGGAAAACAGGATGATACAGAGCGCTACAGTCC
This sequence comes from Bacteroidales bacterium, assembly GCA_031553775.1. Classification (GTDB taxonomy): domain Bacteria; phylum Bacteroidota; class Bacteroidia; order Bacteroidales; family Azobacteroidaceae; genus JAISFI01. The sequence continues at coordinate 33,559 of JAVBLA010000008.1, read as the reverse complement.
CGATGGCCTGTGCCAGCTTATAGTTGCTGAACTCAATCCCGATTCCGTCTACGCCGAACATCATGCCCACTCCTAAGAAAAGTAATAAGACCGGGACTCCCAACCGGCTGCCTGCTTTAGATGCTAATAGACTAACAAAGAATAAGATAGATAAAAAAAGTAAAAAATACTCTGTAGAAACGGCCATTAATATGGTCATAGGCTGAAATTTTAAAATGATATATAACGAATAACGCAAAAATAGTAAAAAGGGTTGAAAACTGCAAGGAAATTTCTATCTTTGTCCCTCTATGCTACATTATGAAGGTATATTAATAGGCTTGTTGTCTTTTGTTATTATCGGGGTATTTCATCCTTTGGTAATAAAGACTGAATATTATTGGGGAAAGGGTTCCTGGTGGCTTTATCTCCTGTTCGGAATTGTTTTTGCCGTGGCTTCGTTGTTTATTTCCGATATGTTCTGGTCTGTACTTTTAGGTGTTTTGGCATTTTCCTGTTTTTGGACTATCAAGGAAACATTTGAGCAGGAAGGGCGGGTGAAAAAAGGCTGGTTTCCTGCCAATCCCCGCCGGAAGGGACTTGTTACCGTGCGTCAGGAAACCTCTGCTGATTATGATTCTATCCGTAGAATTAACGAGCGGGCTTTCGGCCGCCTGGATGAGGGTTTTCTAATTGAAAAATTGCGGAGAAATTCTCTGTTTAACCCGGCTTTGTCTTTGGTTGCAGAGAAAAACAATATTGTAGTCGGTCATATTCTGTTTTTCCCGTTGGACATTATTGATCCGTCAGGAAACAAATACCGGTCGCTGGGTTTGGCTCCCATGTCTGTTTTTCCGGAGTTTCAATCGGCCGGTATCGGCAGTGGGCTGGTACGTAAAGGTTTGCAGGCAGCTAAACAGCAGTCTTATGACTCTGTTGTGGTATTGGGGCATCCCGATTATTATCCCCGTTTTGGGTTCCAAAAAGCCTCATTGTATGGGATCAAATCTCCTTATGATGATTGTCCGGATGAGGCATTTATGATTCTGGAACTAAAAGAGGGAGCTCTCTCCGGAATATCCGGAAAGGTTTGCTATACTAAAGAGTTTGATATTTTTAATTAAGAGATATGGTGAGTCGCCCGCTGGCAGAACGCATGCGTCCGAAGACGCTGGATGATTATATCGGCCAAAAGCATTTGGTCGGCGAACAGGCTGTTCTCCGGAAGATGATCGATTCCGGACATATATCCTCGTTCATCCTTTGGGGGCCTCCCGGTGTGGGAAAAACCACTCTGGCGCAGATTATTTCACAGAAACTGAATGTCCCTTTTTATACGTTAAGCGCAGTTAATTCAGGAGTGAAAGATGTGCGGGAGGTAATAGATAAAGCTAAAAATAACCAGTTTTTCAATACATCGAGACCTATTCTCTTTATTGATGAAATTCACCGTTTCAGCAAGTCGCAGCAGGATTCTTTGCTGGGAGCTGTAGAAACCGGTGTGATTACCCTGATTGGTGCTACTACAGAAAATCCTTCATTTGAAGTTATTCGCCCCTTATTATCAAGGTGCCAGGTGTATGTTTTAAAATCCCTTGACGAAGAAGATTTGCTGGGTTTGACAGCCAAAGTAACCAGGGAAGATCTTGAACTGCAAAAGAAAAATATAACCTGGAAAGAAACTGATGCTCTGATCCGATTTTCCGGAGGAGATGCCCGTAAGTTGCTGAATATAATAGAATTGGTGATCGATGCGGAGGACGGAGATATAATTGAGATTACCAATGAAAAGGTAATCGAGCGTTTGCAGGAAAATCCGGCGGCTTATGATAAAGGAGGAGAGTTACATTATGATATTATTTCTGCTTTCATTAAGTCTATCCGGGGTAGCGATCCGGATGCCGCTATTTACTGGCTGGCACGGATGGTGGCCGGAGGGGAGGATCCCGAATTTATTGCCCGCCGTTTAGTGATATCTGCAGCAGAAGATATCGGTTTAGCTAATCCCAATGCTTTATTGATGGCTAATACCTGTTTCGATGCCCTGCGGAAGATCGGATGGCCGGAAGGCCGTATTATCCTGGCACAGACTACTATTTACCTGGCTACGAGTCCCAAAAGCAATTCGGCCTACATGGCGATAGGGGAGGCTCTGGCAGCCATAGAAGAAACCGGAGATCTGCCTGTTCCTTTACATCTCCGCAATGCTCCTACCAAACTGATGAAGGAACTGGACTACGGAAAAGACTACAAATATGCCCATAGCTATAAAGATAATTTTGTTCAACAGGATTTTCTTCCGAAAAAAATCAAAAACCTTCGTTTCTGGAAGGCGCAGGATAATCCGGCAGAAGTGCGGATTTCGGAGTCTATGAAACGGTTATGGGGAGAGAAAAAGAGTTAAGAATTAGGATTCTTCGAATCCCCCAAAAAAGGTTCACCTAGAAGTCTGTATTAATTGAGCAATAATGCAAAACAAAAAAACAATTCCACCCAGTTTCAGCCCCTAATTCTTCATTCTTCATTCTTCATTTTTCACTCTTAAGTCTTAACTCTTAACTCTTTTCAAGTTTATCCCGAAAAACTCTTTCTTTTTCTATATCATTTCCGAAAAAAACAGTAATTTTGCAGCCTATTTAAACTACCAGATTACTAAATTTTTTTCTATCAAAGCATGAAAAAGTATAATTTTAACGCAGGTCCCTCCATTTTGCCCCAGAGCACAATTGAAAACACGGCGAAAGCCATTCTTGATTTTAATGGCATCGGTTTATCTATTATGGAAATCAGCCATCGATCGAAGGATTTTCAACCGGTTGTGGACGAAGCGGTATCGCTGTTTAAAGAACTTTTAAATATCCCTGAAGGTTATCAGGTAGTTTTCCTGGGGGGAGGAGCAAGCCTGCAATTCTGCATGGTTCCTTACAACTTATTGGAAAAGAAAGCTGCTTATCTGAATACAGGTACTTGGGCCAATAAGGCAATGAAAGAGGCTAAATTGTTTGGCGAAGTAATTGAAGTAGCATCGTCGAAGGCTGACAATTACACCTATATTCCTAAAAATTACGAAATCCCTGCCGATGCGGATTATTTCCACATTACGAGCAATAATACGATTTTCGGAACGGAAATCCGGAAAGATATCGATTCTCCGGTGCCTTTGGTGGCTGATATGTCATCCGATATCTTTTCTCGTCCGGTAGATATTTCCAAATATGCCTTGATTTATGGTGGAGCGCAAAAAAACCTGGCACCAGCAGGTGTCACTTTCGCCATTGTAAAAGAAGATATACTTGGAAAGGTCAGTCGCCCTATCCCGTCTATGCTGGATTATAAAATTCATATCGACAACGGCTCTATGTACAATACTCCTCCTGTAGTACCTGTTTATGCTGCTCTTCAAACCTTGAAATGGTTGAAAGAACTGGGTGGTGTAAAGGAAATGGAAAAGAGGAATATCGAAAAAGCTGCGATTTTGTACAATGAAATAGACCGGAATAAGCTCTTCAAAGGCACTGCTGCCGTGGAAGACCGTTCACTGATGAATATCTGTTTCGTAATGAACGAAGAATATCAGGAACTGGAAGCTGATTTTGGAAAATTTGCAGCCGACAAAGGTATGGTGGGTATCAAAGGCCATCGTTCCGTAGGCGGTTTCCGCGCCTCTACTTACAATGCATTGCCGAAAGAAAGCGTACAGGCATTAGTAGATTGCATGAAGGAATTTGAAAAAAATCATTGATCATCATTCCGGGGCGTATTCAATACGCCCCTACTATATTTGTCCGGTGTAAAATGAAATCCCGGAAAAAATGTCTTCATTCTCAATTTTCAATTTTCAATTTTTCAAACATGAAAGTTTTAGTAGCAACAGACAAACCCTTTGCAAAAATCGCAGTAGACGGTATCCGTGAAGTAGTGGAAGGAGCCGGACATCAACTGGCTTTGCTGGAAAAATATACTGAAAAGCAACAATTATTAGATGCAGTGGCCGATGCCGATGCCGTGATTATCCGTTCGGACATTATCGATGCTTCTGTACTCGATGCCGCTAAAAACCTGAAAATTGTAGTGCGCGCCGGTGCCGGTTACGACAATGTAGATTTGGATGCTGCTACGGCATGCAAGGTCTGTGTGATGAATACTCCCGGACAAAATGCCAATGCAGTAGCAGAATTGGTTTTCGGACTACTGGTATATGCTTTCCGTAATTTTTATAACGGAACTTCCGGTGCAGAATTGCTGGGAAAGAAAATCGGTATCCATGCATATGGTAATGTGGGACGGAATGTGGCCCGTATCGCCAAAGGTTTCGGTATGGAGGTGTATGCGTTCGATCCGTATTGTCCGGACGAAGTAATGCAGAAAGACGGAGTGCATCCGCTTACTTCTGTTGAAGATATGTATGCGACTTGCCAGGTAGTTTCCCTGCATATTCCCGCTACAGCTGAAACAAAAAAATCTATCAATTGCGATCTGATGGGCAAAATGCCGAAAGGCGCCGTATTGGTTAATACTGCCCGTAAAGAAGTGATCGATGAGGACTGTTTGTTAAAAATATTTGAAACACGTCCGGATTTTAAATATGTATCGGATATACAACCGGGCAATCATGCGGAATTGATAGCTGCTTATCCCGACCGTTATTTCTCTACTCCGAAAAAAATGGGAGCGCAGACATCGGAAGCCAATATCAATGCTGGAATTGCAGCCGCTAAACAGATCGCAGACTTTTTTCAAACCGGCAACGAAAAATTTAGGGTGAACTCTTAAACCTGATTTCAAACATGAAAAAACACCTTGTATTTTTTATTTTCACCTGGGTTATAACCCTCCCTTTCTATGCAATTGATTATTTTGAAAAGGGATATATCGTTACGCTTGAAAACGATACGGTTTATGGCTATATAGAACGTTTGTCGGAAAGTAAACTGAGTGTCGGTGTTATATTTAACGATACCATTCTGGATACAACTGTTTTTTACATGCCCGATCAGCTTTCAGCTTTCGGTTTTGCCGATGGTATTAACTTTTCTCCGGTTCTCTATAAACATACTGTAAATTCATTCGGTGGAACAGAAAAAATAAGTCAGACTTGTTTTGCCAAACGATTGATGACTGGAGATATCTCCTTGTATAAACTGCAACTTACTTCAATAGAGGGAGATCATGTATATATCCTCCGGAAAGGGGATGAGTATTATACTATCCGGGAAAATCTAAATGTACTGAATCAACCGGAAGGAATGATTAACCGGAGAGATGTGGGAATCCTGATTTTTTTGTTAGAACCATGCCCGGAGGAAAAAGAAAAAGTGGGAAAAACAAAATTCGATGATAAAGAAATGATTGCTTTGTTGTCTCGTTACAGTACTTGTGCTGCGCCGGAAGTAGAACAGGCAACATTTAACTATAGGGTAAAGAAGAAATATACTTTTCTCCTGGATGCCGGATATACTGGTTTATTTACATCGGACGAATATATTAATGGAGGAGAACTGGGAATATTGTGTGATGTTTATTCGCCCCATTTAAGTGAAAATACCTCTTTTATTACCGGATTACAATTTTTTTATTATTCTAATTATCTGAAAGATGAAGATGGAAATGAAGAATTTGAAAACGCTTATTTCTTTAAAATCCCTCTTTTGGTGAATACAAACCTGTATCGGGGCACAAATAAACGCTCTTTTGATTTTCAAGTAGGATTAAATTATGTGTTTCCTGTTTTCATTAATTTTCAAACAGGTATTTCATGCCGGTATAAGCAAATGAGGCTTGCAGCCGGTTATGAAATGTATTTAATGACTCTTTTAACAGACGAATCTTTCATTCAAAGTTGTTTTTTGTCTGCCGGATATTATTTTTAATGAATCATAATTAATAGTATATTATGGCAATAATCAAACCATTCAAAGGTATCCGCCCCCCAAAAAATATGGTGGAACAAGTGGCTTCCCGCCCGTATGATGTATTGAACTCCGACGAGGCGCGTGCTGAAGCTGCCGGAAATGAAAAGTCACTGTATCATATTATCAAGCCGGAAATCGATTTTCCGGTAGGCACTGATGAGCATGATTCAGCAGTCTATGAAAAAGCGCGGGAAAATTTTGAGATGTTCCAGAAAAAAGGCTGGTTGCTGCAGGATACTAAAGAAAATTACTACGTCTATGCACAAACCATGAATGGCAAAACTCAATATGGATTGGTTGTTTGTGCCTATGTGGATGATTATATGGCCGGCCGGATCAAAAAGCATGAACTGACCCGTCGGGATAAAGAAGAAGACCGGATGAAGCATGTGCGGATCAATAATGCCAATGTGGAACCTGTGTTTTTTGCCTATCCGCACCAGGAAGAACTGGATGCCATTGTGAAAAAGACCATCTGCAACACTCCGGAATACGACTTTGTAGCACCGGACGGTTTCGGCCACCATTTCTGGGTCATTGACCGGGAAGCGGATATCCGCCGGATTACTGAGATTTTTGCCGGAATTCCCAGCTTGTATATTGCCGACGGGCATCACCGGAGTGCTGCTGCTGCTTTGGTAGGTGATGAGAAACGTAAACAAAATACCAATCACCAGGGTAATGAGGAATATATGTATTTCCTGGCAGTTTGCTTCCCTGATAATCAATTGAATATTATCGATTATAACCGGGTGGTGAAAGACCTGAACGGGCTGACAGCCAACCAATTTTTGGAAGCTCTCCGGAAAAGTTTTATTGTAGAAGAAAAAGGAACGGAAATCTATCATCCGCAACAATTGCATAATTTTTCTCTTTATCTGGCAGGAAAATGGTATTCATTAACGGCCAAAGAAGGCACATATAACGACAATGACCCGATTGGCGTATTAGATGTAACCATTTCTTCAGATCTGATCTTAAACGAAGTTCTGGGTATTAAAGACCTGCGCTCCGACAAGCGGATCGATTTCGTGGGAGGCATCCGTGGCTTGGGAGAATTGAAAAAACGCGTGGATAGCGGAGAAATGGCAGTAGCATTAGCCTTATATCCCGTTACCATGAAACAATTGATGGATATTGCCGATACCGGGAATATTATGCCGCCGAAAACTACGTGGTTTGAGCCGAAATTGCGCTCGGGGCTGGTAATACATAAATTAAATTGAGAATTGAGAATTGAAAATTAAAGGTCTGTTTTTGAGTGTATAATGAGATGTACCTTTAGTTTCCAATTTTTCATTTTCAATTTTCAATTTTCAATTCTTTTGGATCTCTACAAAACCATATCCCGCCCCTCCGAAGGCACCTTCACCGAGCAGCGCAGTAAATTTATCGCCTACGCACTGCCTGTATCTACTCCGGAAGAAGTAAAGACGATTGTAGATGGTTATCGTAAGCAGTATTATGATGCCCGTCATGTCTGCTGGGCTTATATGTTAGGGGCTGAACGGCAGATCTTTCGCGCGAACGACGATGGAGAACCTTCTTCTACTGCCGGAAAACCTATTCTGGGTGTGATTAATTCGAATGAACTGACGGATATTTTAATAGTGGTAATCCGCTATTTCGGCGGAGTGAAATTGGGTACCAGCGGTTTGATTGTTGCCTACCGGGCTGCTGCACAAGAGGCTGTTTCTCATGCGGAGATTATAGAAAAAACCGTTGATGAAATTATTGAGATACAATTCGAATATCCTTTCCTGAATGGGGTAATGCGGGTAATTAAGGAGGAAAATCCGGTTATACTTTCCCAAACTTTTGAGATGGAGTGTGCGATGACATTGCGGATCCGGAAGGGTGAGGCGGAGAAGTTGAAGAGTCGGTTGTTGAAGGTGGAATCAATGCGGGTGAATTTTGAATTTTGAATTTATATTTTGAAAAATGAAATAATTGTATTGCCTTTGCCATAAACAACGAAGTGAGAATTATTACACATAAAACCATTGACGATTTTTCTTTGAAGCATGCAGATGCTAAAACTGCCTTGAAAGAATGGTACGTTAAAACAGAACAAAATGATTGGAATTGTTCTGCTGATATTAAACAGATATTTAATCCTGTAGATGCAGTAGGTAATAAACGTTATGTGTTTAATATAAAAGGAAATATGTATCGATTGGTGGCTTTAGTTTTATTTGTTCCAAAAATTGTTTACATTCGCTTTATAGGTACACATTTGGAATATGATAAGATTGAAGATTGTTCAAAAAATTAAACTACAGGATGATGAAAAAAATATATAGTGAAACGGAATATGAAGCTATCATGTCAAGGATAGATGAACTTGTGGAATTAGTTGATGACAATACTTCACAAAGTGATAAAAATTATATTGAACTTAACTTCCTTACTGACTTAGTTGTCTCTTATGAAAAAGAGCGTTATCCTGTTAAAGATCCTTCTTTAACGGATATTTTGAAGCTTCGGATGTATGAAATGGGTTTGACTCAGAAAGCTTTAGCTGAAATTTTTGGTATAAGCACCCCCAGGGTAAGCGAATACCTTACCGGAAAAACGGAACCGACATTTCAGGTGGCTCGTAGAATGTATCAAAAATTGAATATTGATGCAAATGTTATACTTGGGGAGGCTGGTTGATTTAAACGGGCGATATAAAATCGCCCGACAATTAATATTTTAATAAGTTCTTTTTGTTTTTTTTATCTTAATATCATAGCACTTATTGTTATTTGTTAATCTGAGTAGATAAACACTTTCCGGTAGTTCAGGTAAAAAGATAGAACTTCTTTCAGCTTCTATTTCAATAGTGCCTGACCAGACAACTACTCCATTAAAATTTATCAAAGAAGCATTTGTCTTTCCTTGTATGTCTGTAGAAGTAATATTCAGTCGATTTTCAAAAGGATTAGGATAAACAAAAGTTTGTTTTTTTGTAGAAATTGCTAATGAACTACCATCTTCACTTAGCTTAAATGTGTCTGTTTCTGTGATGCTCCAGTTTCCGGCTTTATCTCTGAATCTTATATTGAATAAATGCTTTCCTAAAGGAAGTGAGTCCGGAACATTGATTACAGTTTGTAAATCATATGGATTACCAGGTTCCTCAAGTAATACAAATTCAGCTAAATCTATATTCTTGTTAAACCAATAACTATATGCATCAATTTTGTTGTTGGCAAATATGTTGTTGTGATGATAAAATGTTTGAGTGTGTACTACACTCCAAGTATTTTTATCGTCTTTTGACCGGATATTTAATGCATGAAATCCTGGTTCTAAATGACCGATATCTATATTGTTTGATAAAATTAAGCTTTTTGATGGAGAATCGTTTATTGTTATTTTTTCTTCAAATTGATCATCCATCCAATATTCAACAGCGACAATTCCTTTGTCTTCTACAATAGAATCTGCTTTGTAAAATACTTGCGAGTGTACAATACTCCAGATACCATTACTGTCTTTTGCACGCATGTGTATTTGATGAAATCCATTACTCAAGGATGAAATATCTATATCATCCTTTATGCTTATTGTACTTCCTGTTTTTGATATTTGTTGCCGAAGTGTATACGATTCATCAAACCAATATTCTAACTTTACAATATTGGTTTGTGCTGGGATTATGAGATGGCAACAAATAAACAGAAACAACAGAAAGTATCTTCTGTTTGGCTTGTTCATGTTGTTAGGTTTTTTAAAAAGTTAATAATCTTGAGCTTCAACTTGTATGTTGATTTTTAGTTTTTTATCGGCAGAGGTTTCTCCTCCTATGGTTTTGAGAGAGAAGTAGGGGATTGCGGGTAAACGATTATCTTTAAAGGGAAAAGAAGTACCATAAATTCCAATATCCGTTCCATCTGTTCCTGCATTTTTACCAAGGCAGTTGGGTTCTAAATGATAGTCTCCGTTATCATAATTAATGAAAATATTGTTTATGTCTTGTCTTTCAATGTTGTTTTCAAAAGTGTTGTATTTGGAACCGGCAGACGTAAAAACATAAACTAATAAGTTGTTTTTGAATGATGAATAACTTGCGCTTAGGGTACTTAAGTTTCTAGTGATAATGTTATTTTCAATATTGCAATAAGAACAACCATCAAATAATGAAGTGCTATTTAGTGATTTCAAAATATTGTTTTTGATTGATGAATTTTGAATATTGCTGACGGAGCTATTTATAATATTTTTACATATGTATACTTTAATATCACTTTTTGTACTGGGAGAACCGCTAAGGCCTGAACTTGCCGAAATTGCTCCACCTATAATACATTCAGTAATAATATTATTCTCTCCAGATCCTGATATGCCAATAACTCCATACATGGAGCTAAGTGAAAAGTAGCATCGACTAACGTGAACATTAGAAGTATTATCTAACTGTAGGTGATTAGAAAAGGTTAACCCTGTAATGGTGGATCCACTTGCGGTATTTAGAACATAAATTCTATTATTAATGATAGAACTTGATGTTCCTCCTGATTGATATCCTTCGCCAATAAGATTTATACGCTTGCTAATAGCTAATGAATTTTTGAGGTCGGATTTCCCGTCATACCCTTTCCAACTACCTTTTATCGAATGCTCTCCTCCTGGAACATACACATTATCCCCATCTTTAGCTGCATCTACTGCCGACTCCAAATCAGAAAAAAGCTTTGTTTCCATAGCGTTTTCAACAATAAATACCTGAGCCTTTACACTTAAACTGATAAAAAATGATGTTCCTAACATCAGACATAAAATCCAATTGATCTTTCTCATTGTAACTGATTTTTGAGTTATGAAATAAATTTAAAAGTTATCATATATGATAACCAAACCGCAAATATAAGCAATAATCTTTGTTATCAAATATGATAACGAATGAATTTATGAAGAGAGATGATGTTTTGTCCAAAATAGGTCTGAAAATCAAGGAATTAAGAGAGGTGAAAAATATCAGTCAACAAGATCTGGCAGCTGCCTGTAATTTTGAAAAATCAAATATGAGTAGAATTGAGGCCGGTCGAACCAATACGACTATTGGTACATTGTTGAAAATATGTATAGTGTTAGGGGTTAAGCTGGTGGATATTGTGGATGTGGAATGATTTGAAGAGTTACATGAACTAACCCCCATTTTTATTGTTGTATAAAGTGTTCCAGAGCGGCGATACATTTTTCGAAAACGTCGCTCCATAAAATAGAATGCAAATACATATTATACAGCAAATAAGTATTTTAGAAGATAATTTGTCGAAAAGAAAAAAGATTAAATCCGGGAGTCCCGTTTTTTCGACGCTTTACATTTTTTTATCTGTGTTTATTTTGTATTTTATACAAGAAATACACGGACAGCAACCCGAACAGTTGTATCATGAAGCATCTAACATAGAATCCTCAGATACCCTGGTACAGGAAATGCCGGAAATTTATCAGAATCTTAAAAATGCTTCCGGAAAAAAGAAGTGGGCTCAGAATCTCTATTCTGCCGTAATCAAAGAACCTTCGGCTCCGGTAGTGAATCCCGGGAAAGTCACGCCGATAGAGGAAGAATACCTGCCTTATGCCGGGAAAAAAATCAGAAAGATAGAAATTGTGGTGTTGGATCCATTCGGAACCAGTGTTCATTATCCGGACTCCATACATAAAGAAGGCGGCCTAGGAAAAATTGCGAATAGCTTGCATGCTGCCACTAAGCGGGTCGTTGTTCGTAATAACCTTCAGTTCAGGGAGGGAGATGTAGTCAATCCTATTATTATTGCAGAAAGTGAAGTCTTTTTACGAAATACAGGGTATATCAGTGATGCCCGTATTTACTTGGAGCCTATTTCTTCTTCAGCGGATGAAGTGGATGCTTTTGTCGTAGTAAAAGATGTATTTTCGATCGGTCTTTCCGTTCATAAAATTACTTTGTCGGATGTAGATGTCAGCCTGTTTGATAAAAACTTTTTCGGATGGGGCAACAGGATTAATCTTGACCTGGTATTTAGTACGGATTATGAGAGGAAATTCGGATATGGTGCCGGATACACATATACCAATATCTTGCATTCATTTATTGATGCCGGAGTTTCTTTCAAAGATGATATTGTGTCCGAGCATTTTTATTCTTCGTTGGAAAGGCCTTTACAAACATCATTCAAATATTTCGGTCAGGCCAGTTACGATTGGTATCATTATCGCACTACGGTGGCGGGCTGGGATTCGGTCTCTCCTAACTATAATACTACTTTGTCTGCATCTTTAGGCCGGGCTTTCGACATTTTACCTGCTGGCTCTGTGACTCGTAGATTGGTTTTGTCAGCCCGATATTTAGAATCGCTACCTTCATATGTAGGCGTGACACCTCATTTTGAACAGATCCCTTATCAGTTTGTGAAACGGAAAATGGTACTGGGGCAGTTGAGCATTTATCAGCAATCGTATCTTCGGGAATATCTGATTCACAGTTACGGAATAACGGAAAATGTGGCACAAGGATATAATTTTTCCTTACAGATGGGATGGAATCGTTTCCTGGGAGTCTCTGAGTCAATGTATGCATCGTTCAGCGGTTCAGCGGGAAAACAGTTTTCATCCGGGAATTATTATATGGAAGGAGCTGTTTCATCGTATTTTACACCCTCGAGTGCTTATGAAGGGGTGTTGAAAGGGGAATTCCGTTATTTTTCACCTTTATTGCGTATAGGAAAAAGCCGTTTCCGTCAGTTTTTTACTGCGAGTTATGCCCGGACTTTGAATCCTGTTCCCCAGGTGCAGAATTTACTTTATTATGGATCTGTAAGCTCTTTGAAAACAGCTAATTATAGTAGTTTTGTAAATGGCAGGGAAAGATTAATGCTTAACATAGAGTCCGATTTGTTTTCAGCCATCAACCTGATCGGCTTCCGTTTCCTTTTTTATACGTTTGGCGATCTGGGGTTTATTACACCGGATGGAAAGTTGTTGCGCCGTAACAAGCTATATGGAGGCGCCGGTTTGGGCATCCGTATCCGTAACGATCTGCTGGTATTCAATACGATCGATATCCGTTTGGGGTATTATCCTCGTTTGGATCAGCAGAAAATAAACGATTATTTAGATGTATTATCATCTACACCAGGGGTTTCTCCTGATTTTACACCGGGTTATCCGGGGGAGATTCCGTTGGAGTGATTTTTGGGTTACAGAGATACAGCTTAATTTTCTTATTTGCTGAGAAACTGTTTGAAAATTCACAAGCAGTATTTTAGATCATCATATAATCTTTTTGATGAAGCTTTTTCATATTCTTTTTTGCCCTTTTCCGCCTGTTTGCTCTTTTGATTTTAGTCAAATAGCCTGCTATTTTCCTGCAATCAAAAAATCAAACAGACAAAAAATGACTAAAAAATGATTCATGAAAAATTTTTAAACAGTTTATGAATATTCCTAAAAAAACTGCCGGTGATTGGCTTCACCCGGCAGTTTTACGCGAATTTACTTAGAAACTGTTTGAAAATAGGATATAGGATGTCTCTCTCCACAGTGTCCCGAAAGGACTTATTATTTTACAATAATTTTTACATTCTTTTGAGATGTACTTGTTGTAACTTTTACAATGTATACTCCTTTGTTCAATCCCGAGGTTTCAATATTGTATGCAGATTGTCCGGGCGTTACGGATTTAACCAATCCGCCGGTAAGAGAATAAACATGAATCTCATTGATAATAGTTTCTGCAGAAATTTTGATGAAATTATCTATCGGATAAACGCTTATTCCACTTTCAGCTAAGATGTCCTTTGTCCCGGTATAAAGATAATCGCCTATTTTCACGACCAATAATTCATCTATCCAAAAAGAACTGAGCGAGAAAGCCAGATATTCAGCCGGTGCGGGTTCGACTCCCAAAGCTGTCAGGTTGAGTACATTAGCATCGGGTATTGGGTCTGTACCGCCAAGTATCCAATGGTCGAACGGATCGTTTGCTATATCCCAGGTAATTTTCTTCCAACCTAACCAATCCATTTCAATGGTTTTACTTGCATAGAAAGAACCGCTGCTTCCTGCCCTTAAAGCAACACGGAATTTCGTGTGACTACCGTCGCCGAACAGGTAATATTGAATAAAATTATCCTTTGAAAATTTGGGACTAGAAGCAGTGTTGTGTAAGCGAATAAGCCGGGTAGCTTGAGTTGGTTCCTCCCACAGATAATTCATTCGTAAGCTACCGGTACTTTCCGTTGTAGCCAATTCGGTTTTATCAATGGCAATTCGGGTTAATGCTTTATCAACACCTCCGGTAGAACCAGAGCCATCCGGCTGCCACCAGGTTCCCATGGTGTCAAATTTATCGAGAGTGGCAACCGTGGTAATTTCACGTGTACGGGCTTTAAAAGAATATTGTAAGCCTTCATCCATTTGATTACCGTATAAATCTTCTATGCCGGAAGCTAAAATTACTTTGTAGGTTTCACCCGCATTTAAATTGGCTGTAAAGAAATAGTGCAGTACGCTTTTTCCATTTATTACGGTATAATGTTGTACTCCACCTACCGTTTCTCCATCTTTATCCATTACTGTAATTTGATTGGGTGCAATAGCTGAGCTATTCAACGGTTCGCTAAATTCAATCCTTACAATCGGACGTGCGGATTCTTCCTGGTCTGAATCAACCTGGGGATCATAAGAGATAATTGCTGGAGGTGTGGTATCCGGTTCTCCTGTAGTAAAACCTAAAATGTAATTATCACCGGCCACACCATCGTTATTCCCGTCGAGATATTGTCCGGTCACCGAATTTTTGGCAACTTGACCGTCGATGGTCAATGTATAAGCAGTTTCATATTCCAACTGAGAAATGTCGATCTTCAAAGTAAAATCATTACTCCATGAATAGGCCAAGGCAGTTGCGGGCAAAATACTTATAGCAGATTCTACTGATGTCCGGTTCATTTTGCGGCTGAAAGTCAATACCATTGGCTTATCGATAGCTGCAGCCGACAACTTACCGGTAACTTCTACATCGCTCACTACGGGAGCCGTAACATTGGTCAAAGTAAAATCTTTTACCCCCATTCCATTGACGGTTGTTGTTCCCAAGGTTGCAGGAATCACGAGGGTTGATGTTTGCGGTTCATAACCGTCTACTTCCACCTTAATGTTTGCTGTGGCTCCGGGCGCCAGGTTATCGAAGAAAAAGAAGCCGTTATGTATTTCATTCGGTTTCGTTGTGTATTTGTTAAACAAACTGGTGTAACTGTCGGTAACGTATGTTCTGTTTCCGGAACCATCATTAATGGTGATTGTTGCATTATTGATCATAACACCGGTTTCGTCGTCTTTTACTGTCCCAAAAGCAATACCCGGAACAGGCAGGCTTCCTGTGGGATTTACTCCATATTTGTTCTTCAAAAATAAAGCCAGCGACTCAAATGTGGCATAAGCCTCCAAACGCCTGTAATCTTTGTTGAGGTTGCGCGCTTGTTGAAAAGCATTAGTGTGGTATCCGCCTTCGCTTAACAATGACGCCATAGTAGATACACGGTTGACGTGCAGATAAGGATACTGGCTGGCATGAGTGGGAATATTCCCATAATAATTTATCTGATCGGCTTTGTTGCCTCTGGTAGGAAGCCGCATTACTCCGGTTAGGTTGGGCGTGAGGATTTCTCCGTAATCTTTTCCTCCATAGGGTGTTTTTTCGTATGTAACGCCGTCTTTATTCCATCCTCCATACATAAACAACGTACTTTCGTCCGACGGATTTCCAGCGTCGCTGTGAATGGAGTAATAGAAGTTAGCGCCCCAGGCATTTGCTGCATCGGTACGTTGAGTTAATGTAACATTCACATTGTCATTTTCGCGGCACAGTTTTATATTATCTGCTTGCATATCGGTATGTGCAAGTAAATATTCCTTGATAGTCTGCGCTATGTATAAAACCTTTTCTGCTTCGGAATAATTGTACAAACCCATATTTTCTCTTTGGGAATGTCCCGGGTCAAGGAAAAGTTTTACTTTGCTCAATCCTGTAATCTGCGCTTTTAACGGCAATATACATGCTAATGCCAGTAATAAGATCAGACTTTTTACCTTGCTGATTGTATTGATTGTTTTCATAATACTCTTCCTCCTTATTTAATATCCATTACACAAATAACGCCGCTACCATATTCTTCGAAGGCTATTTTTTTGCCGTCGGGAGAAATTGCCGGGCTAAGGGCGATGTATTTATCAGAAGATAAAAGAGTGGCTCTCGCTCCGGTATTGGTGTTAATTGAGATTAGTTCGCCTTTGGTTACTACATAGCCATTATCGGCGGTAACCATTACAACGACGAATTTGCCGTCGGGTGTCCAGGTAGCTCTTTCGCCTTGACCCAGACTTTTCAATCCGGAACCATCGATGTTACAGATATATAATCCTTTCCCATTGTCGGCCTGAAATACGATTTTATTCCCTGCAGGTGATAATACAGGATTGAAAAGTAAACAACCTTTCAATAATTGGAGGGCTTCTGTTTTTGCGACTATTCCGGCCGGATCGTTAATCATTTGTTGTAACAAATCATTGTTGCTCCTTAAAACAGATGAGCGTCCTACAACCGTAGAGTTGTCGTCTAACCATTTCATCTGATAACCGATTCCTCGTTCTGCCGAAACCTGACGCAGGTTTTTTCCATCAGCGTTAACAATCCAGATTCCATCATTTCCGATGGATGTCATGGCCAACTTGCTCCCGTCGGGAGACCATACCGGAGTCATTAACGGTTCATTCATTTTTGCAATTGCTATAGGCTCTCCGATGGCCTTAGGTTGTGCATAGAGTAACCCCCCACCACATAGTGACAATGCAAACATAAAAAGTAGTTTTTTTCTCATTGCATAAAAAATTAAATTAGACAATTATTTCATGAATTATCGGGAATATTTATCAAAATCCATGCAGGTGATTTCATCAGTAAAAAATATGTAATTTCTAAATATACAGACGATGTAAAAGTAATGTTTTATATTTTAATAATACAACTGTATTTTTATGTTTTGCAACATGTTTTAGAAAATGTTTTCAAAGATAGTTTGCTGATAATTTGAAGAAATTATATTTTTTTTGCCTGTTTTATATTTTAAAATGTATTGGTTATCATTGAATTATAAATTGTAAATTTTAATCTGGATTCACATTGATGAAATAGAAAGGTGTATACTGAAAGTGATTGAAAATAGATTTTTTCATTGAATAATATTACTTGTACGACAAAAAACAACTAACTAAAAACAGACAATACTTTGTTGATTTTTTTTAGTTGGCCGGTGGTGTTTGTCTTTATATCTTTTTTATTTCAGTTCCTGTGCGTGTAGTCTGAATTAGTCATCAAATAGTTGTTTGAAAAATTATAAGCAGTTACTGAAAATAGTCTGAAATGAAAATGGCACATAATATCCCCATCTGAATAAATTAATATGATTTTTTACTACCTTTGTGCCTTCTTTTTCGAAAATACAAAAACATGGCAAAGAAATTTACCGAATACAACCAGTTCAATCTGTCGCAGATCAATAAAGAAATCCTGGAACGCTGGGAAAAGGACGATGTTTTCCGGAGAAGTTTGGAAATCCGGGAAGGTTCTCCTTCATTTGTGTTTTACGAAGGTCCGCCTTCTGCTAATGGGATGCCGGGTATTCACCACGTCATTGCCCGCTCCATTAAAGATATTTTCTGCCGTTACAAGACTATGAAAGGCTATCTGGTGAGACGAAAAGCCGGTTGGGATACACATGGTCTTCCTGTGGAATTGGGTGTGGAAAAAAGCCTGGGTATTACCAAGGAAGATATTGGGAAGAAGATCACGGTGGAAGAATACAATGCCGCCTGCCGGAAAGACGTGATGAAATACACCAAAGAATGGGAAGACCTGACGCAGCGGATGGGGTACTGGGTGGATATGGACGATCCGTATATCACTTATGATAACCGTTATATAGAAACACTCTGGTGGTTGCTGAAAGAATTGTACAAGAAAGATTTATTATACAAAGGATATACGATTCAGCCATATTCGCCGGCAGCAGGAACGGGTTTAAGTACACATGAACTGAATCAACCCGGATGCTACCGGGATGTGAAGGATACGACCTGTACGGCTCAATTTAAAATTAAAAATCCGACGCCGGAAATGTCGCAGTTCGGTGAAGCTTATTTCCTGGCGTGGACCACCACGCCCTGGACATTGCCTTCCAATACGGCGCTTTGCGTCGGTCCGAATATTGATTACGCCATCGTTCAATCGTATAATCCCTATACATTCAAACCGATGACGGCCGTTGTTGCCAAAGAACTGGTATTCAATCATTTCAATGAGAAAGCGGTGGAATTGGACCTGGATGATTACAAAGCAGGAGATAAACTGATCCCGTTCAAGGTGCTCGCTTGTTATAAAGGTTCGGAACTGGCTGGAATGGAATATGAGCAACTGATACCCTGGGTAAATCCGGGACCGGGCGCTTTCCATGTAATTACAGGTGATTTTGTAACAACTGAGGAAGGGACTACGGGTATCGTGCATATTGCTCCTACTTTTGGGGCGGACGACGACCGGGTAGCGAAAGCGAATGGCGTACCTCTGCTGATGCTGATCGATAAGGACGGAAACCGCCGCCCGATGGTCGACCTGACGGGTAAATACTTCAATGTTGAGGATCTGGATGCGGCCTTCGTGTCGGAATCTGTAAATGCGGATTTGTATAGTGAATATGCCGGACGATATGTTAAGAATGCATACGATGATCGCCTGACCGATAAAGATACCACTCTGGATATCGATCTCTGTGTAATGTTGAAACAGCAGAACCTGGTATTCAAAATAGAGAAACAGACACATAATTATCCGCATTGCTGGCGGACAGATAAACCCGTGTTATATTATCCTTTGGATAGCTGGTTTATCCGTACCACAGCCTGCCGGGAGCGGATGATGGAACTTAACGATACTATTAACTGGAAACCACAATCTACCGGTACCGGACGTTTTGGAAAATGGCTGGAAAACCTTCAGGACTGGAATCTGTCCCGGAGCCGCTACTGGGGTACCCCACTGCCGATCTGGCGTACGGAAGACGGATCTGAAGAAAAATGTATCGGATCGCTTGCCGAACTGATGGAAGAAATAGAGAAATCTATCCGGGCCGGCCAAATGAAGGAAAATCCTTTTAAAAATTTCAAACCGGGAGAATTTACTGCAGAAAACTATGCGGTGGAAAATATCGATTTGCACCGCCCGTATGTAGATCATATCGTTCTGGTTTCCGATACCGGAAAACCGATGAAACGGGAAACCGACCTGATCGATGTCTGGTTCGATTCAGGTGCCATGCCTTATGCGCAGATCCATTATCCTTTTGAAAATAAAGAAATATTTGACCGGAGGGATGTGTATCCTGCCGATTTTATAGCAGAAGGAGTCGATCAGACCCGTGGCTGGTTTTTTACCCTGCATGCCATTGCTACGATGATTTTCGATAGTGTTTCTTTTAAAGCCGTGGTCTCCAATGGCCTTGTACTCGATAAAAGCGGGAACAAAATGTCGAAACGTCTCGGGAACGCTGTAGATCCTTTCGAAACAATTGAAAAATACGGATCCGATCCTTTACGCTGGTATATGATTACCAACGCTTCGCCCTGGGACAACCTGAAATTCGATGTGGAAGGAATAGATGAAGCACGCCGGAAATTTTTCGGAACACTCTATAATACTTATTCTTTTTTTGTCTTGTATGCCAATGTCGATGGCTTTACATATCAGGAAGCAGAAGTGCCGCATGACGACCGTCCGGAAATCGACCGTTGGATACTTTCATTACTGAACTCATTGGTAAAGGATGTGGATGGTTTCTACGAAACTTATGAACCGACACGTGCCGGCCGGGCAATTTCTGATTTTGTCAACGACCACCTGAGTAACTGGTATGTCCGTCTCAACCGCCGCCGTTTCTGGGCTGGAGAGATGACTACCGATAAATTGTCAGCATATCAGACCTTATACACCTGTTTGGAGACAATCGCTAAACTAATGGCTCCGATTGCTCCGTTCTATGCCGATAAACTTTTTACAGATTTAACTGTTGTAAGCGGAAGGGATTTGGTTTCCTCTGTACATTTGTCTGATTTCCCGGTATGCAATGAAGTGCTGATCGACCAGGCTCTGGAAGAACGGATGCAGATTGCGCAGGATATTTCGTCTATGGTGCTGGCACTTCGCAGAAAAGTGTCGATCAAAGTGAGACAACCGCTTTCAGCTATTATGATTCCGGTGGTCGATGATCGCCAGAAGTCGGCTGTGATGGCCGTACAGGATTTGATCCTGAACGAGGTCAATGTCAAAGAAATCAATTATGTGGAAGGGAATGTCGGTATCTTAGTCAAAAAAGTAAAACCTGATTTCAAAAAATTAGGCCCGCGCTACGGCAAGATTATGAAGCAATTGGCCGCAGTGATCCAGGATATGCCGCAGGAAGATATCCTCGCTTTTGAAAAAGACGGTGCGGTCCGGTTTACGATCGACGGACAGGAAGCTACCATAGAACTTGCCGATGTGGAAATTATATCAGAAGATATTCCCGGCTGGCTGGTTGCTAATGAGGGACGTCTTACTGTCGCTCTTGATATCACGATAACCGATGACCTGAAAAAAGAGGGTATCGCCCGTGAGTTGGTGAATCGTATCCAGAATATCCGTAAGGCGAACGGGTACGATATCGTAGACAAAATTAAAGTCGTACTTCAATCGGATAGCCGGACAGATGAGGCTGTGAGCGAATATAAAACATATATTATGAATCAGGTACTGGCAGTTGGCATGGAAATTGCATCGTTAAGCGAAGGACAGGAACTTGATTTTGACGATTACAAATTGTTGATACAGGTAGATAAAATTTAAGCTTTACGGAAGAAAGCGTTTTTTAGTGCTTTTTTTTGTGGATTGAAATAATAATATTACTTTAGTACCCCATAAGCCACAAGCTTTGAAAGGTGCAGATGTTAAACCTCTAAAGATTAAGAGATATGGCAGAGAAAACAAGATATTCGGATGCCGAATTAGAAGAATTCCGCGCGATTATACTGGAGAAGTTGGATACGGCAAAGAAAGATTACGATTTGTTGAAAGCTGTATTGATGAATGCCGATGGAAACGATGTAACGGATACGTCTCCCACTTTTAAAGTGCTGGAAGAAGGTGCTGCTACCTTGTCGAAAGAAGAAGCCGGACGGCTGGCCCAGAGGCAGATGAAGTTTATTCAGAATTTACAGGCTGCTTTAGTGCGCATCGAAAATAAAACTTATGGAATTTGCCGTGAAACGGGAAAATTGATTCCAAAGGAAAGGTTACGTGCCGTGCCGCATGCTACCCTGAGTATTGAAGCTAAAATGGGACAGAAATAAATGAAGCTTTCGAAAGGTGCCTGGGTTACCCTCGTCATCATCCTTGTGCTGTTGATTGACCAGATTATTAAGATTTGGGTAAAAACACATATGGCTTTGGGCGATAGTAAGGAAATCACAAGCTGGTTCTACATTTATTTTACGGAAAATGACGGTATGGCTTTCGGCTGGAAATTCTTTGATAAGATTTTCCTTACGTTGTTTCGCCTGATAGCTTCCGGTGCGATTGTTTATTATTTGTGGACTTTGATCAAAAAACAATACCGGACCGCTTATCTGGTCTGTGTGGCATTGATTTTTGCCGGAGCTGTGGGTAATATTATAGATTGCCTGTTTTATGGTGTTATATTCAATACCAGCCTTGGGCAGGTTGCTACATTTCTTCCCCCGGAGGGAGGATATTCTACCTGGTTGCATGGTCAGGTGGTAGATATGTTCTATTTCCCTCTGATAGATACAACCTGGCCTTCATGGATGCCTTTCTGTGGTGGAGAACACTTTATCTTTTTCCGGCCGATATTTAATTTTGCCGATGCCTCTATCTCTGTGGGAATAATCATTTTATTATTATTCTTTCGCAAAGACTTGTCTGAAAGTTTGGAGAAAAAAGAATCCGGTGAATAATCATTTTCTTTTGTATTTACTGGGAATAGTCCTTTTTTGTACGGCTTGTTCCAAGAGACCTTCATGGGTAATACCAGAGAAGGAAATGGAAAATTTACTCTATGATATCCATCTGGCGGAAGCCGAGGTGGAAAGCGGGTATGATGTGTTCAGGGATTCGACCCGGAAAGCCCGACTCTTCCAAAGTGTTTTCGATAAATATCGTGTAACGGAAGCTAAATTCGATACTTCTCTCACCTGGTATGCTTCCCATCTGGATATTTATGTTGCTATGTACGATCGCATTTCCAAACGTTTCAATGTATTGAATGATACTTTAAATGCCCGGATAGGACGGCAAAACGAATTGGAAGCTAAAGCTAAACGTATCTGGCAGGAAGAAAAAATTGCGGTTCTGAGACCCTTTATTTCGGAAAACAGGTACACTTTCCATATAGATACCTGTTCGTATTTTGCTTATGGAGATATGTATGAACTGAGCGGACATGCACTGGGAGTAAACAAGCTGTATCAACCGAAAGTCACCTTTTGTTGGGAAGCAAAAGATTCAGTGATTGTGAGGCATTATACGTTGAAAGACAACGGAACTTTTACTTTTTATTTGAAAACACCTCCGGGATTACAAACAAAAAGCTTATCGGGAAGCATCCGTGTACCGATGGATGCGGGGGGGAATACTCGTTTAATACTAGATAATCTATATCTCTACAAGTACAAGGAGGGTAATCATCCTGAAACGAACGAAGACCTGGAATTACCGCATGATTCCATATTGCAGGTAGATCCATCCGCATTTGTTCCGAAAGATACGAGTTTACTACAGCGGAAGCGTCCTAACCGGAATGTTCAGTGAAAAAATATGCTGCTCATTATATCTATTTGAAGGAGGGTGCAGATCCGGAAAAACTGTCTTATTTTATCCTCGATGAGAATGATGTATTTGTAAGCTCCGGACCTTTACTCCAGGAAACGGAGGCCATTTCTTTTTATAATGGAATTCTATTCCTGGTGAACAAAAAAAACGATCTTCCACCTTCTACCATCTTATCCCGGTTACAATCATTACAACAAAAATATCCGGGTCTCCCGGTTTTCCGGATATTGGATTTATCAGGCTATATGGCGAAGGATCTCCAATTGCCGGTATCGGTTTATCATTTAGACAAATTGGATTTATTTTCTCCGGAATTCGGCACAAACAATGGCGGTAGCTGTGGCTACATTGAGAGACTCTGAAGTCTGCCGGTCTTCCGGATAATTCGGAATGTATAATTTATCTGTAATCAGGGAGTTAATTTCTGCGCTGATTCCATTTCCCTCATTTCCCATGACAATTAATCCGTTTGCGGATAACTTCTCTTTGTATATATTTTTTCCGTCCAGTAATGTCCCGTAAATAGGAAGACCATTTTTTGCCGGAATGCTACGGATAAAATCTGCTAATGGGGTGTAATGTACCCATACCCGGGCGATGGCACCCATGCTTGCCTGTACTGTTTTAGGATTGAACACATCGGCGGTGTCCGGAGAACAAATAATGTTTTCAATACCGAACCAATCGGCTACACGGATTATAGTGCCTAAATTTCCGGGGTCCTGTATCCCGTCAAGAACTAAGGATAATGCATTATTAATGTTTTCTTCCCTGAGTTGATAAACCGGTTGCCTGAATACTGCGATCACCTGTTGCGGGTTTTTCAGCAGGCTTGCTTTGTTTATTTCCTCCTGTTCTGCCAGAATCAGTTCCTTCGCTTTTATATCTCCTTGTGTGGCAAGCCAGGAAGAACAGCATACCAATAATTCGCATTCAAAAAATGGAAGGATATCGGAAATTAATTTATTTCCTTCTGCTAAAAAACATCCTGTTTCCGTGCGGAATTTTTTTTTGTCAAAAGACTGGATCAGCTTTATTTTATTTTTACTCAGCATAAAAAAGGTCAAAAACAGTTGCAAACGTACATAAAAATCGCGAATTATAAGCGCGTCCAATAAAAAACGTAGTGTTTTATGGCGGAAAGTTATGAAATTATATGAGTAACTGTTTGAAATTCACTCGCGGTTATTCAAATTTGCTCGTTTTGCGTACATGTTACGGGAACAATATATGATAATCATTTGAAAATATTATCTCAGCCAGTGAATATCATGTCAGAATGATTATTTTTTACCCGATTTTTAGAAATTATCATGTATCTTTGCGTGAAAATAAATCATCCCTTTTTTAATTATATGAGAGTTTCAACCGTAGGATACATTATTCTGTTAGTGGCAGTGTTTTGCCTTTCTTCCTGCGGCTCTACCAAGTTTGTACCTGAAGACGAATATCTCCTGAATAAAGTCAGCATCAAAACCGATAATCCGGAATACAAGTCGTCCGATCTGCAATCTTATGTCAGGCAACGTCCTAACTACAAAATGTTCGGATTAGTCAAAACCCAATTATGGATTTATAACCGGTCGGGACGGGATTCTACCAAATGGTTGAACCGTCAGATCAGGAAGATAGGGGAACCTCCTGTAATTTACGATTCTACCTTAGTATATAAGAGTGAGACCGAATTAAAGAAACTCTTTGTGAATAAAGGCTTTTTGAATGTAGAGGTAACTTCGGATGTTCAGAAAAAAGATAAGAAGGCCAATGTGATTTACCGGATCCGTACCAATGAACCGTACCGTATCAGGTCGTTTGCAGGGATTGTGGAAGATACGGCTGTTTATCATGCGCTTTATGGACCTGATCAGCCTTCCCGTCGTTTTACCGGAGAATCGAATGCTTCGAGGACTTCTTTAGTCAAACCGGGTGACCTTTTCGACCGGAACATACTTGATGAAGAACGGCAGCGCATTACCAACCTGTTGCGGAACCGGGGGTTTTATGCTTTCTCGAAAGAATTTATTTCTTACAATGCCGATAGTTCGTTGATGTCGCATGCGGTTGATCTGGAAATGATTTTACATCCTTACAGCACGAAATTATCAGAAGGAGAAACTCTCGAAAAGCCTCATTCCCGGTACTATTTTGATCATGTGTATATTTATGCGGATTATGATCCGCTGAGTTATGGAAGTATCTCATCTTATATTCCTTCAGATACTGTACAACTGGGAAATTATACAATTTACTATGGTAAATCCGGAAAAACCATCCGTCCCGGTGTATTAGTGGAAAATTCCTATATAACTCCCGGAAGATTATATATGGAGAAGCGGGAAGAGCTTACTTATAACGCTTTCTCAGGGTTGAAGGCCCTGGATAATATCCACATTGGTTTCCAGGAAAAAATGAGGAATGATACCAGTTATCTGGATTGTTATATCCTGGCGATGCCTGCTAAGAAACAAAATTTTTCTTTTTCCATTGAGGGAACCAATTCGGCTGGTGACCTGGGCTTTGCGTCTTCTTTAGGATATCAACACCGCAATGCTTTCAAAGGATCGGAGACTTTTGGGATTAAGCTAACCGGCGCTTATGAATCCATTTCTGAGAATTTTTCAGAAAATTATCTGGATTTAGGCGTGCAGACTACATTGAATTTTCCCAAATTCATGTTCCCTTTTCTACCGAATTCTTTCGAAAGGCGTTTACGTGCTTCTACCGAATTTGCCGTTAGTTATAATTATCAGACCCGTCCGGAATATAGCCGGATCTTATTGTCGGGGGGCTTACGCTACCTCTGGCAGGAACGGGTCAGGAGATTTTCGCGCCATCAGTTTAACCTGTTGGATGTAAATTATGTTTATCTCCCGAGGATCGATCAGGAATTCCTAGACAAATTGCCCCCGAATGCGGCTTTATTCAGTTATACCAACCAGTTTATTGTCGGAATGGGCTACTCTTATTCTTATTCGACTTTTAATCCTTCTCTGAAGCGCAGGGATGTCCATTCGTTCAGGACTTCCATCGAATCGGCCGGAAATGCCTTGTACGGTTTGTCTAACTTGTTGAATTTTACGAAAGATGCAGCCGGTTCCTATAACCTTTTCGGTATTTATTATGCCCAGTATCTCAAGGGGGATATGGATTATGGCCGGACCGTTTTCTTAGACAAAAAAAACTCGTTTGCCTGGCATGCCGGTTTCGGCTTGGCTTATCCTTATGCCAATTCCCTGATTCTCCCGTTTGAAAAGCGATATTATTCGGGAGGGGCAAACAGTGTGCGGGGTTGGTCTGTCAGAACATTAGGCCCCGGTTCATATATTTCTATTCCGGGACAAACTACTTTTTATGAACAATCGGGCGATATCAAACTGGATTTGAGCCTGGAATACCGGAGTCACCTGTTCTGGAAATTAGAATTAGCCGCTTATGTAGATGCCGGTAATATCTGGACTATCCGTGATTATGAAGGGCAGGAGGGAGGCTTTTTCAGATTCAAAAGTTTTTATAAAGAAATAGCCCTGAGTTATGGCCTGGGTGTTCGCCTGGATTTCGATTTCTTCCTGTTACGTATAGATACAGGGATGAAAGCTTACGATCCTTCTTTACAGGGAAGTGACAGATGGACTATAAAAGAACCTAATCTGGGGCGGAATTTCGCCTGGCATTTTGCGGTGGGGTATCCGTTTTGATTTTTTATTTATTGTTTTATATCCTGATCAACTATGTTTCGTAAATTGGTGGCCATAGAGCCCGTGAACCTGATTCCCTCTGCAGAAGAGGCCTTGCATTCATTTGCAAAAGAAGTGATAATGTACCCGGATATTCCTTTGGATGATGAAGAAGTGGCTGCCCGTATCGGAGATGCTGATGCAGTTTTGCTCAGTTATACTTCCCGGATCAACCGGGCTGCATTGGAAAAATGCCCGAATGTAGATTATATTGGGATGTGTTGTTCGCTTTATTCTCCGGAGAGCGCTAATGTGGATATTCACTATGCCAATGAAAGGGGAATTACAGTTACAGGTATCCGGGATTATGGTGATGAAGGGGTAGTAGAATATGTGATCAGTGAATTGGTCCGTTGCCTGCATGGTTTCGGACAAGCGCCCTGGGATGGAATGGCCCGGGAAATTACCGGCCTGAAAGTGGGTATTGTCGGACTTGGAAAATCCGGAGGAATGATTGCCGATGCATTGAAGTTTTTAGGCGCCGATATTGCTTATTTTGCCCGGAGTGAGAAAAAGGAAGCTGCCGCTAAAGGTTATCGTTTTTTACCTGTGGTAGAATTACTTGCTCAAAGTGAAGTGGTCTTCTGTTGTCTGAATAAAAATACGGTCTTATTGCACGATACAGAATTCAGACAATTTGGTAACCGGAAAATATTATTCAATACAGGTTTGTCACCCGCCTGGGATGAACCTGCTTTTTCCGATTGGTTGGAAGAAGATAATCTTTGCTTTTGTGATACTATAGGTGCCTTGGGTGGAGAACAGTTCCTCCATCACCCGCATGTTAGGTGTATGCAGGTATCTACTGGACGTACACGCCAGGCCTTCGATCGCCTGAGTGAGAAAGTGCTGGCCAATATTTCAGAATACGATCGGAGATGAGATATTGAGTAGTGTATTTACCACCGACCATCCGGCAATATCGGAAGTAGCGCTGTAGACATCCACTACGGCATGTACCTGGTTGTTTTTAATCTCGACCCGTTGGGTGTCGCCCGTAAATCCGGGTGTAGATTGCATAGTTACCTGCATACTCTCTGGCCCTACAGAGGCCAATGAGGCAGCTACCGCTACATTGACTTTGGTTGGAAACATACCAATGGCTTCTGTTGCATTTCCCGAAAAGACGATCTGTTGTTCCGTTTGCAGCGATTCGTTGTAAACTGCCGTCCCTTTCAGGGCATTGGGCCCTTTTTCATTAAAGAACCTGGCAGTGGCATTTCCCATTAAAAAGGCAGTCCTTAGTACATCAAAACCTCCTGTAGCTCCCGATACTAAGTAAACCCGGGTGTTATTTGCTTTGGCAGTTTCAGTCACTTCCTGATAAAAGACAGGATCGGCTAGTGCCCCGATTGACAAGGTGACAATAGAAGTGCCGTTTTTCAGTGCCGGGAGGGCCAGCTCTTTCATTGCGGCAGGAGATGCTGATTCTACCAGATAATCAGGCTTCAGATCCAGTAGCTCTTCCAGACTTGTACATGCTACGCAAAATTTTCCCTGTTGTTTCATTTTTTTTGCTATCCGGTTTGCTTTGGATAGGGTTCGGGAATAAACTCCAATCAGTTCATATTCAGGTAATAAACCATTTTCAATTGCATCTACGACAATTCCGGAGAGATGTCCGCATCCTACTATTGCTAATTTTTTCATCTGATTTTATTTTTTTGTCGATTTTGATTTTATTTTAGCCAATTTCTCATTCTCTTTGGCCCGGTATTCTACGATTCTTTTAACCAGATCTGTCGGAATATCCTTGTCTAGCGGGAAACGGATAGTACCTTTATTGGTTTTGTAGCCGGCCAGTTCTTCTTTAAACATTTCGATGGCTTCCGACCCGGGAAAAAGGCTCACATGCTTAGAAAATCCGGCGAAATATATCAATACACGTCCGAAGAGTTTATATCCAGGCATTTCCCATGAGATACGTTCTTCGGCGTTGGGAGCGGCTTCCAGAACTGTTATACGCAATTGAATTAAATGTTCTTTGACGTTGTTGTTTGCCAATGCGATATAGTCGTCTACGGTGGTAGGTTTAGAAATATCCATGATAATTGGTTGATCTTTTGATTATGCAGAAGTTTGACTTTATGATATAAAATGTCATGTATTGTTAAACCTGATATTTTTGCAGGTTTTCATTCAATAGTGCCATCAGTTTGACATGACTAAACTGTGTTACACTTGCCGAAATATTAAATGGCGATTCATAATGTTTGAGATTAAATTTCATTATTCTTTTCTGAATTGCGTTTTCTTCCTTTTCAATCCAATAATTTGGATTATTTACATTTACAACGATAATTTTTGCCCTATATTTTTTTATTTCAGAAAAACTCTCTATGTTTTTCCATTTTATTCTTTCTGATAATGATTTTTTTGGATTAATATTTATCCCGATATCAATCGCAAGAATTACTTGATTTTTTATCAACCGTTGGATGGAAACGTATATTCCGAAGCCAAAAGACAAAATAGAAGCAATTCCGGCTACTTTTACAACAAGAGAATCGTTAGGAATAACAATCCCAACTGTTACCACAACAAGATGATTGCAACCTGTAAAATTTTTCGCATTCAATAACAAAAAAAACTCCACAGATAACTAAAAGTAATGAGCCTATCAATGATAAAACCGCTTTTTTCTTACTTGAATAAATATCTGTTTTTTCCATTTTAGTTTTTTAGAATATGTTATGGTTGCTGGTATTTGTTATAGGGTTACTTCCCGATGCAGAAAGTAAAGTTAAAATCATATTTAATTAATAATCAGTATTATAAAATAATTTATCTATTATAATAGTGTAAATATACGGCAAATAATATAAATTATCATTTCAAATAAAACCAGGATATCATTTGATTTCAGGTAAAGATAATGCTATTTTTTCTCAAATTAATATACGTGTTTATTTCTCCTTTAATTTCTCCCAATCGTAATTAATCACAATGTATTTTCTTTCCTTTTTTCTATTAATTCGTAAACATCTTTTTTTAATTCTTTGACATTAAAATCGTTGTCACTTTCTTTAATTTTAGAAATTGAATTAATAACATCATCACAATATTCCGAATTTATCAATAGCTCTTCTCTCGCATAATTTAAAACTGCAATCCAATTGAGCCATGGAGATTCTTTAAATTTAGATGATTTTTCAATTGCATTTATATATAATTCCCGCCCCTCTTTCGGTTGCCCCTTTCTGAATAGAACTAATCCTTTTGTCGCTAACAAGCACATTTCTGTAACAGGATCAATAGACATTGAAGATTTAATCTGTGATAAATATTTATCTGCATTTATCACATCATTTCCTAAAGCAAAATTGTAAGCTATGTTATTTATAAGCTGAGAATCACTTGGATTAGCTTGCAATCCTATTTTTAATATTTTTTGAGATAAGGTATAGTCTTTTAGAAAAGTTGTAGAAATAGTTGAAGCAAACAATATTGGTCTTTTGGCAAATTGCATTTCTTCAATCCATTCACTTGCGTAGATAATAGAATTGTTAAAATCTTTTTCAATAAAACAAGCCAAAGCTCGTGATTCATAGAAATTATTATCAAATCTTCCTCTTAAGTCATTGATATCTGCATCAATATTTAATGAATTTGACATTGCCCATTCTGCTTGTGCCAAACTATTATCATTTGGGTCAATTAATGATGTCTGGAATAACTTTTTACTTTTTTTGTTTGATCCATTAATAAATTCTAACGTAGCTATTGAACTCGCTAACTCAGAAATACTTGCAGAATGAAAATTCTTTGAATTAATAAATTCTAATCCTTTTTTGATATGTCTTGAACTTTTATTTTGTAATAGCGCGATTGAAATTTCAGAAGCTAATAACCAAGGGTCTTTCATCAAGCTACTACTTTTTCTTAAAATATAATGAGCTTGCTCTTTATCTCTTAAATGTAAAAATAATCTTGCTGCAGAACGGACAATAAATCTATTGCTAGGGTCAAGGAATAAAGCGATTCTCATAGCCTTAATTGATTGTTCTACTTGTCCAAGACAAATATAATATCGAGAAAGTTCAACATACAAAATTGGATTATAATTACACTCTTGTATTTTCTTCTTTAATATAGCTATTTTTTTACTGATGTGTTCAGGCGTAATTATACAATCAAATATAACATCTCTTTTTTTTGTAACTAAATCTGATTCTTCTGTTGGACAATTATCACCAGTTAATATAATTTTTGCTAATTGTATTTGAGATTCCGTTACATTGCCTTTTTCTTTTAAAATCTGGTTAGCAGCTTCTTTTACTTCTATTCGATCTGTTTGATTGTTTGCTATTGCTGCACTAAGTAAATCTCCTGCAAAAGATATTTGCTTGTTTGATTCCCAATCAAAAATATAATCGTCAATCTGAAATTTTGATTCATCAAGATTTACATTACTACAAAGTTCTTTCGAAAAACTTGTTTTGGCAAAGCTTTTCCAATTCGGTATGACACGACGGTCTAAATTTGTAAATATTATTGCCATTATGCTCGTTTTATTAATTCAATTTCTGCTTTCCTTTTCAAGATATCAAGTCTACTTATAAAACGTTCTAGGTTATAATTATTACCTCCAGACAATATATTCTTAGGATGCCCTCTTTTTGTTGGATTAGGATGACAAAGAAATTCTATTAACTGAATAACGTCATCTTTCAAAGCTTCAATTGGAATCGCATTTTTTATATCTTGCAAAGAATGATTGAATGCATTAATTAAATAAACTTCATCATTCACAAAAGAATTACTTAGTCCTGTTGGATATAATACGTTTATATTCTTGATTATGTGTGCAGACATTGAAACTCCGGATACATAATATGAGATCATACTTCCTAATAAATAACAATCAATAGCATAATTTCTTTCATGCCATTCATGACTCTGATGCCTATACCAGACTTCTGGTGGTGAATATGTACGGTCTCCCGAAAATGACATATTATCATATGGACCACTTAAAGCCGGACACATAGATCTTCCAAGATCCCCAATCTTTGATTCTTCTTTAAATATTAAAATATTGGATGGTTTTATGTCTTGATGAGAGACGTCTATTCCATGTAGTTGCCTAATACCTACAGCAATATCATGTAACGATTTTAATTTCCAAGCAAAATCAAGTTTATCAGAAAAATTTATTTTATTTCTGACATCCCCATCTGCCATATCAAAGACTAAATATGGCACAATTGGGAAAATATACCCTTCTAATGTTTCTTCTCCACTATCTATTACAAAAGAAACTTTCGTTACTCTGTTATTTTGGCAGTATATGGATAAATCTCTTTCATAAAGATAAGCTTTAGTCATTTCTTGCATGTATTCCATAAACGTTTTCCCATCTCCCATGCTATTTATAAAACCATTAACATTAAAAGCCTTTAAGAAATAAGATTCCCCGTCTTTTTCAACTACATAGCAAACAGAAAAAGTACCTCCAGTATCTCCTTTATTTTTATTCTTTATTTCCTTCACATACCATCCTGTCTGTAAAGTTCTTCCTATTAAATTATACGCGGCAATATCTTTCATAATAATAATATTTATATTCTTACAAAAGTACTAATAAATATTAACAATATCACTAAAAACCTGATATAAAGTACAAAACCGCTCCTAAAACTTAATTTAAAAGCGGTTCAACTCTTACACCAAGATAGCCAAAACCGCCAACAAGAAAAACGCCAGCCCCACCCCATAAGTCAACCACCGAATATGTTTTCTTATTGGTTCATTAGCCTTTTGGACAGCTGCAATCACCTTATCAAGCGAGTCCGGCTGTATGCCGATACCTTCTTCATCTATCTCTTTCAATTCCTTTGCCATCAGCATAGAAAGTTCTGTGAGCTTAAAATACTCATCAGAAGATATTGATAATCGTTTTATTGCTTCGGCGAGAGATGTATCTCGTTTATCCATTATTACCGCCAATCTTTCAACGTTATTGTACTGGGAAAGTATTTTTTCTGCATTTTCCATTATGATACGATGTGAGTTTTTGAACTGTTCCAGTTCCGTCACAATAATTTCAGCCATCATCGCATCTTTAGCCGATGTATTACGTGGATTAATGTTGTCTGCCATAACCTTTTTTCTTTTTACGTTTACGTTTTAATAATTCCTGATAATCTTCATCCGGATTGTGTGAGCTTTGTCCATCCGGGAGAAGTGCTCCCAAAGCAGAACCGACATCTAATAAAGAACCTATACCGGAAGTGATGTTCTCAACAACAGTAGGTTGATTATTAACTTGAATATTCTGCTGATTCTTAGTTCCTTCAGTAAACGAAGCCATGAGTGTTCGATAACCGAATTCTTTCCCTATCTGCGAAGCCTTGAATGTTTGTCCAAAACCAGAAAAGCGTAAACCATAGGTATTGCCTTTCTTGTTTTTGGCTTCCGTAACCGTAACGTTTCGTTTTTTCATTTCATCAGCAAATTCCTTAAATGATTTCGGATGAGATTTCAAAACAGTTTTTGCAGTTAGTTCTATTTTGGAACGGATTAACATCCGCTCAAAAGAAGTTACTTCAAGGCGGTATTTCTCCTTTCGTTCTACTTCTTTAGCAATGGTTAATCCCATTTCCCGACTGATTTCTTCAGCTATCTTTCCGGCTCGCATACTGATAAAATCAGTATTATACACTTTATTGTCTATGCTGATACGATTTACTATCATATGTAAGTGTAAATTATCCGTATCACGGTGTGTACAAGCTATCCATTGATGATTCTTGAAGCCAAATTTCTGACTGAAAGAACTACAAATCTTCTGAAAATCCTCATTAGACAACTTCTTTTCATCTTGCGGAGCAATACCAATCTCTATACGAATAAATTTGTTTTTACACCGGGTATTGTATTTTTGAGTTTCCAAAAATTCCCGAAATATTGCATCAGGTGTTTCATTCTGAATTAAATTCATATTGATAAATTCTCCTTCTTTCGATTCTCGCATAGCATATTCAATGGCACGTCCTCCATGTGCTATCGCTTTGGCTTTTGCA
>JAVBLA010000077.1:0-23549 GCA_031553775.1 Bacteroidales bacterium | reverse complement strand
CCTTAACGGATATATGGAGATACAGGGGAATACGGACTTGCAACCGTCAAGAACTTATTCGTCACAGTTGAATTACATCTTGAAGAATAAATACATATTCACGCTGTATGCGAACTATATAGATAAGAATTTCAATCAACTGCCTTATCAATCTCCTGAAAGATTAGTCCTGATTTACAAGACCTTGAATTTTGACTATTCAAGCAAGCTGGGACTTAATGCTGTGATACCTTTCAAG
The DNA here is from genome assembly GCA_031553775.1 of Bacteroidales bacterium. GTDB lineage: Bacteria > Bacteroidota > Bacteroidia > Bacteroidales > Azobacteroidaceae > JAISFI01. Next base: position 23,311 of record JAVBLA010000077.1, on the reverse strand, counting down.
ATTGGTTCAGTCTTCAGCAGCAGATTGACTTTGAATGGTTTTTATGACCGAATGAAGAGCAGTCACTATCACGACATAAGCTTTGATAAGGACAATTTTACCTTCTATGGTAATCTGGAAAATACGTTCAATATCTCGTCGAAACCTGATATAAAAGCGGAACTGTCGGGGTCATATATTTCCCGGAGTATTCAGGGGCCAATGACCATAAGCAGTATGTATAGCGTAGATGCAAGTATAAAATGGACTTTTGCCAAAGATAAGGCAGAGTTATCGTTAAAAGCCAACGATATGTTTAACTCATGGTATCCTGAAGACCTCTATCTGAACTATAAAACGCAGAACCTAATCATGCACATGATTCCTGATTCAAGAAGGATTTCAATATCGTTTGTATATAAATTCGGAGATTTTAAGGAAAAGAAGCATAAAGAGGTCGATAGCTCAAGATTTGGAAAGTAAACCCTTGTAAACTTATTATTCCAGTGAAGACTGTGCCTTTGCAAATATGGAAATAAAGCGATCCAATCGCAATTTGATCACAAGAATATTCACTATTACATTCGGAAATAGCAGAAGATGGAATAAGTTATTAGAATATCTGATGATTATCATGTAAATTTGCCGGATGAAAACAGAAAATCAAACAGCAACCATATTATCCAACCTGGGAATTGACAATCTGAATAAAATGCAGATTGCATCCCAGAACACGGTAATTAAAGAACAAAATACACTATTATTGTCTCCAACCGGTTCGGGAAAAACGCTTGCTTTCCTATTGCCTGTCCTCCAATTATTGGAAGAGAATGTAAAAAATGTACAATGCCTGATAGTCGTACCTTCAAGGGAACTGGCTCTTCAAATAGAGCAGGTATGGAAGAAGATGGGGACAAAGTTCAAAGTAAATGTTTGTTATGGCGGACATGCTATCGATACCGAACTGAAGAATTTAAGCAGCCCTCCTGCCCTACTCATCGGAACACCCGGACGCCTGACCGACCACCTGGAACGAAAATCTTTTAATACACGCTCTATCAAGACCCTGGTCCTGGATGAGTTTGATAAATCCCTGCAATTGGGCTTTCAGGACGAAATGAGTACGATCATCGGCCAACTACCCAATCTGCAAAAAAGAGTGCTGCTTTCGGCTACTTCCGATATAGAGATTCCTGAATTTGTAAAAATGGAATCACCTGCAGTTCTTGATTATTTACAGGAAGAAAAAAATGACACTCTTTCCATTAAACTTGTTTTATCTCCTGAAAAAGACAAAATAGAATCTTTGTTTCATTTGATATGCTCCCTCGATTCTGAACCGGCACTTATTTTCTGTAATCACAGGGAAGTTACGGAGCGTATCAGTAATTTATTGAACAAAAAAGGAATACAAACCGGATATTATCATGGAGGGATGGACCAGGATGACCGGGAAAGAGTCTTGATCCAATTCAGAAATGGCAGTTTAAATTACCTGGTTACCACCGATCTGGCTGCCAGAGGGCTGGATATTCCAGAGATGAATCATGTAATACATTATCATCTTCCGGCTAAAGAGAGTGAATTTGTTCACCGCAACGGACGTACAGCTCGTATGAATGCTTCGGGAACAGCCTATATTATACAATTTGAAGAAGATAAAATGCCGGATTACATTCCGGGTGAACTGGGCATTTTTAAAATTACAACAGGAAATCCCATACCCAATCACCCCAAATACCAGACAATCTATGTAAGTGGAGGCAAGAAAAACAAGTTGAATAAAAGCGATATTGTCGGCTTCTTCATCCAAAAAGGCAAACTCGATAAATCCGACCTGGGATTGATCGAAGTAAAAGACTTTATTTCTTTTGTAGCGGTTCGAACATCTGCCGTAAAAACGCTGATGGCTAATATCAGGGAGGAGAAGATGAAGGGGAAGAAGTATAAGATTGAGGTGGCGAGGAATGTTATTAATACTCGTACATAACACCTCGGTGCCTTTATAATGGCAGATATGGAAATATATAAAACAAAATAAATCCGGTTATGAAAAAGTATCCTTTACCAATTGCTCTCTTTGTAGCAGCGAATTCGGTTTCAGCACAGAAACCCAATGTTTTGTTCGTAATAGCGGATGACCAGTCGTACCCTCATACTTCCGCTTATGGTTCAAAAATGCTCGACACTCCGGCTTTCGATTTTGTAGCCGGTAAAGGATGCCTATTCACCAATGCTTATGTTACATCTCCCGGAAGTAGTCCGTCACGCGCCAGTATTCTCACGGGCCTTTATCCCTGGCAAATAGAAGAAGCCGGCACACATGCCAGTTCTTTTTCCACAAAATATATCTGCTATCCGGATGTATTGAAAAACAACGGCTATTTTATCGGCTATACAGGAAAAGGTTGGGCGCCCGGCAACTGGAAAATATCCGGACGGACATACAATCCTGCAGGACCGGAATATAACAATATCAAATTGAATCCCCCCTATACGGGAATTTCTAAAGTCGATTATGCTTCCAATTTCAAAAAATTCCTTTCGGAAAAGCCGGCAGACAAGCCATTTTGTTTCTGGTTCGGGGCGAATGAGCCTCACCGGGATTTTGAAGAAGGAAGCTGGCGAAAAGAAGGTTATTCGTTGTCCCAAGCGGAAATTCCCGGATTCCTGCCGGGTTCCGGTGTTATTCAGGGAGACATACTGGATTATGCCGTCGAAATCGAATGGTTTGATAAACAATTGATGAGTTGCATTGAAGAGTTGAAGCAGACCGGAGAATTGGAAAATACGATAATCATAGTGACTGCTGATAACGGGATGTCGTTTCCTCATGCCAAAGCAAATTGTTACGACGATGGAATACATGTTCCCTTAGCTATTTGCTGGGGAAATAAGATCAAAGGCTCACAAGTCATCGATGCCCTTGTCAGCACAATCGATGTGACACCAACCATTTTCGATGCAACCGGAATAAAAATTGGTAATCGTTTAAGCGGAGTCAGCTTGCTTCCTATCATGCAAGGAAAAAAGAAAGAATATAAAACAGATGCTGTTTATGCAGGAAGAGAACGCCATTCTTATGCCAGGTACAACAACCTGGGATATCCGGTAAGGGCAGTTCGCTGGTCGAACTATATCTTGATACACAATTTCAAATACAATCTTTGGCCAGCCGGCGATCCGAAAGTAATCAATGCAAAAGACGCCCTGGAAAACGCATATTATGACATCGATGAATGTCCCTCAAAAACCTTCTTAATAAATAATGAGGTACAGGAAGATACCAAACCTTATTTCGAGGCAGCCGTTTCCAGGCGGTCCGAATTCGAACTGTTTGATTTATCGAAAGATAGAAGCTGTATGAATAATGTGGCAGGCTATAAGAAATATGCAAAAGTTTTATCTAAAATGCAAAAAATGCTGCAAAACAAATTGGTAGAGACGAATGATTCCAGGATAGGACCTAACCCCGAAATCTGGGAAAGCTATCCCCGATTGGAAGGTAAAATGCGTAAGTTTCCTTCACCGGAGAAGTGATAGTGCATATGAGAATGGAAAATATATTAAACATCGCATCCAAAAATCAGGAAAAAGCCTGGAAAATTATTAAAGATACGGATATTGTCAATATCTGGAAATCCATTGGAACCGAAATCAACCTGGTCGGTTCTTTAAGAACGGGATTACTGATGAAGCACCGGGATATCGATTTTCATATTTATTCTGCTCCTTTAAGTATTTCGAATAGTTTTTCAGCGATAGCGAAACTGGCAGAAAACCCATCCATCAAGCGGATCGAGTATGCCAACCTGATAGATACGGATGAGAAATGTATCGAATGGCATGCCTGGTATCAGACCGATGATAACGAGTTATGGCAAATCGATATGATCCATATTCTGAAAGGCTCATTTTATGATGGGTATTTTGAAAATGTTGCCGATAGAATTGCTGCTGCGTTAACTCCTGAAATCAAGAATGCTATCCTGACTTTGAAGTATGAAACTCCTGATGATGAGAAGATTCCGGGGATTGCTTATTATTTGGCGGTTATTCGGGATGGGATCAGGAGTTATGAGGATTTTGTGGTGTGGGTTGAGGGGCATCCGGTTGGTGGGGTTGTGGAGTGGGTGCTGTGAATAGTATTACTGTTTATGTATATTTCTCATTAAAAAATTAATAATGATAAATAAATTATTGAAACTATATAGGAATGCCCGTCATAATATTCCATTAGAAGACTTTACAACTGAAGTATTTGCCGGAATCCTCAATATGGAGGATGAGGTTAAACAAAAATTTATTAATGATTTTTTGCATCTTCCAAATGGAGAGTATGAAATAAAAACGCAAGTGATTTATCCTCTTCAGAATAAAAAATGTATTATCGATATAGTTTTAAGAAGTGAAGATACAATTTGCTTTATAGAAAATAAAGTTGAATCGGGAGAAGGTAATGAGCAATTGGATAAATATGGGCAGATTTTAGAAGAATGTCGTAAAAGTTACAAAGAAACATACCTGCTTTATTGTACAAAATATGATGATAAAAAGGATTATTCAAAACATCATTTCAATCAATATCGCTGGTTTGAAGTGGCTAATTTTTTGAAAAAATTTAACACCAATAATTTCATTGATAATTTTATAACCTATTTAAAAACACATGATATGGCGCATGATATAGTATTTGACGCAAAGAATTTTATTTCGCTATGTGATTTGCAAAACATCTCAAATAAGGCATATGATTGTTTGGACAAACTAAAACCAGTATTCAAAAACACTTTTAATATGGATCAAAATCCAAGTGATGGATTTGACTTCAAACAAGTAAGAAAACATAATCGATTAATACATTATTACAATGACATTTTTATTCCAGAATCAAAATCATGGTCAGAAATAAAATATGGGATACTTTTATTTAAACCTGAATTATATGTTGGTATTTGGGTAGATAAAGGGCACCCAGTCTATGAAAATATGATCCAATACACATCCAAATTAATTAATGACTTCAAAGTTGGCATAATTGAAGAAGGTATTTACATTGAACTGAAAAAAGACATGTCCATTTTTTTGAATGATGAAGAGGCGGATTCTGCTATAACCGATTGGTATATACTTGCTTTTTCTTCATTCAAAAAAATGATTCAAGAAACGTCCGAATTAAATTGGAAAATCAAAGTTTAAAGTTATTTAACTTGTATATTAAACACAGCTTTATTTTGAGTCTTTTTTATTGAACTGTCATAAAATTATTTATCCGAACTTGGTAATAACTTTGACATTATACTTTTTAAATCATCTGGTTGAAGTGCCCACCTAAATACAGGATGAATTTCCCAATCATATCCAAAGTCAACAAATGAAGATGAGATAAATCTATTTTCTTCAAAATACTTTCTATCTATTTCACCTTCTTCATCGATTTTTCTGGCTGTAATAAAATTAATTCTAAATAAGAATAAAATTAAATCTTGTTCTGTTGGTTTTTTTTGATTAGTAAAACGGAATTCACCTTGCTGAATTATATTTCGAATTTTTTGTTTAAGTTGAACTGTATTATATACATAAGAATCCATAGTAATACGTTCTTTCCTACTGGGTCTCATACCAAATAAAAGCCTTTCGATCTGAGGTAACTCTGTCTTATACTCATTTATAGTATCTTGAATTCGTCCTATAGAATACTTTTCTAAGACACTTTCGATATGCTCTGTTGTTATTAAATTAGAGCCACAATAGTATGCTTCATTTGCAGCCATAGAACACAGTTTTACTAAATCTCTAGGTCTGTTTCTAGTTAATGACATCAACACTTTGTACATCGGTTTATTAGACCATTTTCCTTTTCCCTGAAACTTTTCTTCAAAAATGTGATCCAAATGATATGCTAGATACATTTGAGGTGTTTGCAATGCAATTTCTTCATCAAAGGTCTTACCTAGATATGTTAAAATTCTCTTTATTAAAAGGACTAGTATTTGATGATGTGTCCATTGATACCAGACAATTGTACCTTCTATTTTGTCTGTTGATTCATCTGATGTACGAACAGAATAATAAACATCTGTTCGTAAAGCTATTTTAAACCTTAAACCCTTATTCTCACTTGCCATATCTCTAACACAATTTAGAAGAGCTGATATCCTTGATATATCTTCTTTTTTTCCTTCCCAGCCTCTATCTAAATCATCTATATATATAACGATTTGATTGTTTCTAATAAAATTATCAATTAAGAGTTGTTGAGATTCATTAAGATTTAAGGATACCATATCTGTACGTATAGTCTCATTCAAAAAATTAACTATTTTCAAACCAAACTTTGTCAAGGTTGAGAGATAGTTACCGCTATTAAATCCAAATTCTTCCAATGCCTTTTCTCCTATTATTTTGGTTAATCCATATTTCCATTGCCTTATTCTTAAGAGAAAATTTTCATCATTTTTTCCAAGTTCAGCAATATCATCAGGCTTAATAAGTATAGGAATATTCCCTTTTTCCTTTTCTTCTGACATTGCAACGTGAAATAGTGCCGATTTTCCTGTTCCTTTATTTCCTACAAGAAGTCTTACAGGAACATCTGCCGCAACCCTTTTATAAGTGTCTTTTTTAATAAAAAATTCCTTCAATCTTCCAATATCCTGACTTTCAGCATCCTCAAAACCAAATAAATCATGTATTGTCAAATCATTAAATTCTATTTTCTTCATATTTAAATATTTTTTTATTGCATTTCCTCATACTCCCTAATCCTCTCTTCACAAATCCCCTTCGTTATATCCCTCAACATCTCCGCTTTCGGAACCAACGCCTCAATATCTTCCTTTGTTACCAAAAAATCAGGATCATACCTCCCATTCACATAAGCAGCTTTTATAAGGTCAAAAAGTCGTTTCTCTTCCGGAGTATTTTGCGGAAAAACATGTATAAATTCATCAGAATATTTTTTGACCGAACCCGAGAGTTTGGAAAGATTATGTTGCTTATTATTCTGTAAAGTGAAAACCAAACGAATGGCATAATAGTAGTTCTCACAGGCTTGGTGTAAATGAAATGAAGCCATTCTATATTTTCCTTGATTGGAATAATATCCTGCTCCATCTAAAAAATCATTTGCTGTTTGTAATTTTTCTTTGAAGTATTCTTCAGCCTGTTTTTTTATTTCATCATAATGAAGTTTTCTTTTCCTGGCAAGCTTAAACTTTCCGCTATCGTAAAGGACAACCCCCTCATCTTTCACCTGCGTATAAAAATACCGTCCCTCCTCCAGATCTTTATTCAACTTCTTTATATCGTCATTAATAAACTGCACAGGCGGTTGCCTATCCGGATCTTTAGACCGGCTGTAGTAAATAGCCTCAATATTATCCAATATTTTCCCGGCACTACTATCCGAAATACCACTGGTAACAACCAGAATATCGTAATCGCTGACATAAAACTGAAGTTTGCCGAACTCAAAACGTTCGTCGTAGTCTACATATTTGTTGCGGGCATAACTTCCGAAGAGGATGATCATTTCGGCTTGCGGAAGGCGTTTCCGTATCAGATCGATAAGGAAATTCAGTTCTTCCTGCTTTTGTTGAGGTAGATATGCAGTAGATTTCTTCATGAGTTATTACTTATAACTGAGAAATTGAATTCACAAATGTAAAGAAAAAATAGTATAAATAATTAACATTCCGGAATTATTTGTATTTTTGTCGACATATCCTGCTTTTACCTGTATTGTCAGTCCGTACAATGCGGTAAGATTTACGAAACGCGGGTAACCAGAACTAACTAAATGATAATCTTCGCCTGATTTTTTGATCGGGCTAAAAACGGACATTTCATGGAAAATATACAACAACTGAATTTGGAACCCCTTGCTACGTTTTTTACCGAGAACATATCCCCTTCCGATTTGGCACAATTACTGGACGAATTGTTATTTGACTATGTTTCGATGTTGATCCAGTCGATGCAGTCCGATTCCGACAGTGTACATGAACAAGCGAATCAATTTGTGTTTCACCTGAAAACATTGAGGGATATTCTGCCGGAATGCGAGAAAGTATAACCAGTATAAAAATGTCCTCTATTCTGGTGCGAAAGAGGACGTTTTTTTATCTTTGCAAACATTATAAGATCGAAACAGATGAAAAGAACACGTGTATTTATCAGCAGTGTACAGTCAGAATTTTCCGAAGAACGTCAGATGCTTTTTGAGTATCTGAACTCGGATGCTTTGCTCGGAATGTTTTTTGAACCGTTTATTTTTGAAAAACTCCCTGCTGTGAATCATTCCATATCATCTGTTTATCTAAAAGAGGTAGAGCAAAGTGATCTGTATCTCGGATTATTCGGAAAAGAATACGGATACGAAGATAAAACAGGCATCTCTCCTACCGAACGGGAATTCGACCATGCCGGATTGCATTATAAAACAAGGCTGGTCTTTATCACTTCCCATGATGCATCTGAAAGAAATCCCAAAGAACTGGCCTTGATCCGGAAAGCAGAGCAATTGGTTGTCCGAAAACAGTTTGCGTCCATGTCCGAACTGAAAGCATCGGTATATGCTTCGTTGATCCGGCCGCAGTAACCGAAGCTATTGTGAATGCGGTAGCTCACAGGGATTATACCAGTAATGCGAGTATACAGGTAATGCTATTCAAAGACCGGCTGGAAGTGTGGAATCCGGGGCACTTGCCTTATGGACTGACCGTTAAACAGCTTCGGGGCCCCCACAATTCCATTCCAGCCAATCCTTTGCTGGCAGAGCCGATGTATCTGGCCGGATTTATCGAAAGGATGGGTACGGGAACCGGAGATATTATCCGCTGGTGCAAAGAGGCAGGACTGAAAAAAGCACCTGAATTTGTGCAGGAAACAATCTTTAAAACAATTATCTGGAGGAAAACGGACGTAGATACGGATGATGCTACCGGACAAGTTACCGGACAAGTTACCGGACAAACCGATTTAATCAAAAGATTAGTTCAAATCATGTCGGGCGAATTAAAACGGGTTGAAATTCAGGAGGAACTGGGATTAAAACACCGGGAAAATTTTGCTGATAACTATTTGAATCCGGCTTTGGAATCCGGTTATATAGAAATGCTTTATCCGAATAGTCCGAATCATCCGCAGCAACGGTACAGGTTAACGGAAAAGGGACTTGAGTTGAAACGTCTACAGGGTTATGAATAAAATGAATGATATACTATATACAGATGCTACAGAGCGGAGAAAACGAGTTTTTGAAGTCATACAAAAACTGGATATCCCTTATGAAATTTACGAACACCCCTCCGCCCCGACCATAGAGATCGCCCGCGAATACTGGTCGGCCATTCCGGGAAAAGTACAGCATTGCAAAAATCTGTTTTTCCGGAATCACAAAGGGAATAAGCATTACCTGGTAATATTCGATTGTGAAAAGAATCTCGCGATCCATGACCTGGAACAGCGACTGAAACAAGGTAAATTATCCTTTGCCTCGGAAGAACGGATGATGAAATATTTAGGATTATCTCCGGGATCAGTTTCCCTTTTCGGATTAGTCAACGACGAAGCCCACCATGTACATCTCTTTATCGATAAAAACCTGGAAACAGTAGAGAAACTAAGCTTCCATCCGAATGACAATACGGCTTCAGTCGTGATTTCAAACACCGGATTTATCCGTTTTCTGGAACATTCCCGAAACACTTTTGAGTTTATTGAGTTATATTAATTGAAAACCAAGTCAAACGAACAAGAATATGAATTTACAGGAACTTATCCGGAATAATCGCAGTTACCGTCGGTTCGACGCCAGTTATGTTATCAACAAGCAGACCTTACTGGAGATGGTCGACCTCACCCGATATGTTTCATCCGCACGCAATGCCCAACCTCTCCGGTATTATCTTTCCAACGAGAAAGAAATGAATGAATCGATCTTCTCTACCCTGGCCTGGGCAGGATATCTTAAAGATTGGGATGGGCCGGCAGAAACGGAACGTCCTGCGGCTTATATCGTCATCACTGTTGAAAAAGACCTGAATAGCAGCTTTACCTTGTTCGACGCAGGATTGGCAACACAAACCATCCTGCTGAAGGCTGTAGAAAAAGGGCTGGGTGGCTGTATCGTCGGCGCTGTCAAAAAAGAAAAACTCCGCGAAATAATCGACCTGGATCAGCAGTTTGAGATTGTCTGTGTGCTTGCCATCGGGAAACCGGCAGAAACAGTAGTTATTGAGTCGATGAAAAATGGAGATTTTAAGTATTGGAGAGATGAGGAGGGTGTACATCATGTACCGAAACGGGAATTGAATGAACTCATTTTATAAGGATATGAGAAAATCCGGATAGTCCACATTCCTATTTTCAATATATCAACAAAAAGATTTATTCCAGGCGTTTCAGCCGGTACAACAATTGTTGTATGGTTTCCTGGTAATCATCAATAACAGATTGTGTAAACAACTCGGAAAACAAGCTCCTGGATTCCTCCACATACTTGTAAAAATTTTCCGCATGCTTCACAATATTTTCAGGATTCTCAGTTTCCGGAACCACAATATGCAGACTTCCTACCAAAGCATAGGATGTTTCCACGATCCGATCGGTAATATCCTGTAAAGGACCTAACGCTTCATCCAATGCAATGTGCTGCGCATAACTCCCCACCCCTGACACATGCCAGTGATGCAATTTCAAACTGTTGTTGAAAGAAACCATCTTCCCTGCGAAAACAGAAATTTCAGAAACTTTTTCTTTTACGTTCATAGTGGTAATCTTTAGAATTATAGTATAAGTCGAACAAATGAAAAAAGCTTTTTGTTTCGGATGGGGGATTAAAAAAACTGAAAATAATCATCAGGAAGATATGCTACAAGTGGAACATATTTTATATTTTTGTACCTTCGGATAAAAATATCATCATGAAATTCAACGAAGATTCCCGTGTCAAAATACCCGCACTCTTACATTTAGTGAGGTTAGGCTATACTTATATTCCACGGAAAGAACACCATACAAGACATATAGGAACCAACATATTTTCAGGCATTTTCAAAGAAAGCATCACCCGGATCAATCCCGGAATTCCGGAAAGCGAGATCGACAAGTTACTCGGTGATATTTTTCTGAAACTGGATTATGACGATCTGGGAAAGGATTTTTACCAACTCCTCTCCTCCAACTCGGGTATCAAACTGTTCGATTATAAAAACCCGGACAACAACAGTTTTCATGTTACAACAGAACTTATCTGTAAAAATGGCGACGATGAATTCCGTCCGGATATTACCGTGCTTATCAACGGAATGCCACTGGCTTTCATCGAAGTAAAAAAGCCGAACAACAAGGAAGGTATCCGTGCCGAACGCAAACGTATGAACACCCGTTTCAAAAATAAGAAGTTTAAACGATTTGCCAATATAACACAGTTGATGATTTTTTCCAATAATATGGAATACGAAGACGGTGTGACAGAACCTCTGTTTGGTGCCTATTATGCCACTTCAGCTTATGCCGACCTGAGTTTTAATTATTTCAGAGAAGAAGAAAACCTGAACCTGACCAAACTGATGGCTTCAGAAAAAGAAGAGGTCGAAAACCTGGTATTGCGCGACAATAACATCATCAGCATCAAACATTCGGATGAGTTTCAGACTAATAAGCATTACAACACACCGACCAACCGGATCATTACCTCGTTGCTCTCCAGGGAAAGACTTGCCTTTATCCTTCGATATGCCATTGCATATGTGGAAGATGAAACGGACGGAATACTGACACTGGAAAAACACATCATGCGTTATCCCCAGTTGTTTGCCACGAAAGCCATCGAAGAAAAGCTCAAACTGGGGGTAAAAAAAGGTATCATCTGGCATACCCAGGGAAGTGGCAAAACAGCCCTGGCTTATTATAATGTGAAATACCTGACGGATTATTACCAGAAAAAGCATATCATTCCGAAGTTCTATTTTATCGTAGACCGGATCGATCTTGCCACACAGGCAGGCATCGAGTTTGGCAACCGGGGACTGACCGTACATAAGGTAAATTCCCGCACAGATTTCCTGGAAGATATGAAATCTGTCAGTGCCATGCATAACAACCAGGGCGAGTTGGAAATATCGGTAGTCAATATCCAGAAATTCACTGAAACGTCTACCGTTACCACCGATATCCCGTACGATGTTAATATTCAACGGATTTATTTCCTGGACGAGGCACACCGCAGCTACAACCCCGCCGGGAATTACCTGGCCAATTTGATCAACTCGGATAAGAACGCCATCCAAATTGCCCTCACCGGGACTCCATTGCTGTTGGATGTGATGAAAGAATATGATTCCAAAAAGCTTTTCGGCGACTACATCCATAAATATTACTACAACAGGTCCATAGCCGATGGATATACTCTCCGGCTAATCCGTGAAGGGATAGACACCACCTACAAAATGCAGATGCAGGGCATATTGGAGCAACTATCTGTCAAACAGGGAGAAATACCTTCGAGCAAGGTCTTTGCACATCCGAAATTTGTACATCCCATGCTCGACTATATCCTGAAAGACCTGAAAAATTTCAGGAAAACGGAGAATGACGATAGTCTCGGTGCTATGGTGGTATGCGATACCTCGGATCAAGCCAAAGAGTTGTTTGCCCGTTTTGAGGAAATATATGGTATACAGGAAGTACGGTTCTCCAAAGCTGCCGACAACATGCAGGCCATATACGGAGGAAAAGAACCGGAAAAACCCCTGACTGCGGCTTTGATCTTATACGATGTCAACTCGAAAGACGACCGTAAACAACAGATCAAGGATTTTAAGAACGGAAAAATCGACATTTTGTTTGTCTACAACATGCTGCTGACGGGATTTGACGCCAAACGCCTGAAAAAACTCTACATGGCACGCGTAGTCAAAGACCATAACCTTTTACAGGCACTTACACGCGTAAACCGCCCATATAAAGATTACCAGTTCGGGTATGTGGTCGACTTTGCCGATATTACAAGCGAGTTCGACAAAGCCAATTATAATTATTTCAAGGAATTACAGGGGCAATACGGTGATGATGCAGAAGCCTACCGTAAACTCTTCAAAACCGAAGAAGAGATCTACACGGAAATAGAAGGCATTCAGGAAACCCTGTTTCGTTTCGATACGAAGAATGCTGAGATCTTCAGGATGCAGGTAGGAGAAATCAGGGACAAAAAACAGTTACAGATGCTTATCAAAGCCCTGCAATCGGCCAAGGAACTGAAAAACATCATCCGCCTGCAAGGATATGACGAATTGATGCACAAGCTGGATTTTTACAAGATGAACCAGCTATTGAATGAGGCTCAATCGCAGTTGAACAAGTTAAACCTCATCGATTCGCTGGAAAATGAAACCGAGACTTCCAACCTGCTCAATTCTGCACTGGAAGACGTAATCTTCATCTTCAAAAAAGTATCGGAAAGCGAACTGATCATCGCCGATGAACTACGCGCCCAATTGAAGCGCACACGCGAAGCCATGCTCGATAACTTCGATACCCACGATCCGGCTTTTGTCTCCCTGAAAGATGAACTCGAACGGATCTTCAAGAAGAAAAACCTCGAAGAGATCAACCAGGACGATATGCGTGAAAATATTCATCTGCTGAAATCGATATACGACCGGGTAACCGCCATTAACCGCAATAACAACCTGCTGAAGACGAAATATGATGGCGACGAGAAGTTCACCCGGATACACAAACGGCTGCTCGAATCGAAGAAAACTCCTACTAAGGAACTGAAAATCCACGATGCGCTCATGGGTGTAAAACAGGATGCCGACGAAGAAATTATGTACAACCGGAATATCCTGCAAACAGAACAATATTTCAAGGACGGATTGCTGTCATGCGTAATCCGGCATTTCATCGACACTAATAAAATAGATATCGACCTGAAGACCACGAAGCAGATCAACAACCTGATCGCGGCAGAATATTACAACGAACATAAAGGATTAAGAATATGACGGACATCGTGTTTATCAGCCAGACCAAGAGTCTGATCGATAACCTGAAAAGTGTATGCGCCAACTACGGGCTGGGAAATGACGGGAATGAATTCAAAATCATCACCCAGATATTTCTGTACAAGTTTATCAACGACAAATTCAATTTCGAAGCGCGGAAGGAGGATGCGAACCTGCGCTACAGCAAAAATTTCCAGGAAACATTCGAAAAGATGGACAGCGAATCTATCGGCTTCCTCCTGGGACGGATCGGCAATAAAGCGCCCAAGCTACAACCGGAGCAAACGATCTCTTATCTGTACAACCGGATGAACGAAGGAGATTTTGCCAGATTGTTCGACGATACACTAAGCGCCATCAGTTCAGACAATGCACCGGTCTATTCTGTAAAATCGCATTCAGGAGCAAAAGACAAGATGTTCGACGAACTGAGCCAGTTCATTTCCGATCCGTCACAACGGGATAACTTCTGTAAAGCACTGATCAATAAACTGATCGAATTCAGTTTCGAATACATGTTCGGGCAGAAATACGATTTCTTCGCCACTATTTTCGAATACCTGATCAAGGACTACAACAGCGATAGTGGCGGAAAATACGCCGAATACTACACACCTCATGCCGTGGCCCGCATTATGGCGGCAATCATGGTAGACCCAAACGAAACACTGCGCGGTGTAAAATGTTACGACCCCAGTGCGGGTTCTGGCACTTTGCTGATGAACCTGGCGCATGCCATCGGAGAACGCAACTGCAGCATCTTTTCGGAAGATATTTCTCAGAAATCGTCGAATATGTTGCGGCTCAACCTGGTACTCAATAATTTGTCGCAATCTATTCCGAATATCATCAAGGGAAATACCATTCTCGAGCCATCTTATTTCAATGAAAAGTTCGATTATATCGTTTCCAATCCGCCTTTCAAACTCGATTTTTCCGATTTTCGGAACGATCTGGAAAAAGACAGTAATAAGGAACGTTTTTTTGCGGGTATTCCTAAAATACCGAACAAGGATAAAGACAAGATGTCTATTTATCTTCTGTTCATCCAGCATATCATGTTCAGCATGAGTTCTAAAGGGAAAGCAGCGGTTGTGGTTCCAACCGGATTTATCACGGCACAAAGCGGAATTGAGAAGAAAATACGAGAAGCATTGATCGATCGTAAGATGTTGCGTGGGGTGGTTAGTATGCCGAGCAATATTTTCGCCAGTACGGGGACCAATGTAAGCGTTTTGTTCCTCGATAGACAAGCGGATATGGAACATATCGTATTTGTAGATGCTTCCAAACTGGGAGAAACTGTGAAAGATGGTAAAAACCAACTAACGGTACTGACTCCTGGTGAAGTGAGGCGTTTTATCTCGGCCATGAACGAAAAACTTCCGGAGGATGATTTTTCGGTGGTAGTAACTGCTGATGAAGTCATCGAAAAGAATTATTCGTTCAGTGCAGGGCAATATTTTGAGGTGAAGATTGAATATGTGGATATTACGGCGGAGGAGTTTGAGGAAAAGATGAAAAAGCATACAGAAAATCTGGACAAAATGTTTGCAGAGTCTAAAATATTTGAAGGAGAAATTACTAAGCAGTTGAAGAAACTAAGATATGAATAACTACAAATTAAAAAAACTTATACAAATCAATCATGGAAGAAGTTATTCTCACTTACAAGAAGGTAAAATCCCTGTTTATGGAAGTGGAGGAATAATGTGTCATGTTAATGATTATTTATATAATGGTGAGGTTATTCTTTTACCTCGAAAGGGGACTCTCAACAATATAATGTACCATAGTGGAAAATTATGGACAGTCGATACAATGTACTATGCCACAGTAAAAGAGGAAGCTCATCCTTATTTTCTATACTACTATCTGAAATTGTTAAATCTTGGACACTTAGACTCTGGTTCAGCCTTGCCAAGTATGACACAATCTGTATATTATGATATAAATGTAACCATTCCTAATTTAGATACTCAGAAAAAAATAGCGTCAGTTATATTATCTCTAGATAAGAAAATAGAACTAAACAACCGCATCAATACAGAATTAGAATCAATGGCAAAAACCCTTTATGACTATTGGTTTGTGCAATTCGACTTTCCCGATACAAACGGTAAACCTTATAAATCATCAGGAGGAAAGATGGTTTATAATAAAGATTTTAAAAGAGAAATACCAGAAGGCTGGAAAATAAAATCCTTTGGAGATTACTCTATGTCTAAAGGCGGATTTGCTTTTAAATCCTCATGGTGGAGAGAAGAGGGCATTCCTGTAGTAAAAATAAAAGATATTCAAGAAAATAATGCATTAGATCTAAATGCTCTTTCTTTTGTTGACTTTGATAAACTGGAATTTGCTAAAAATTTTGTAACGGAACCAGGAAATATTGTCATTGCAATGACAGGCGCTACAATTGGTAAGTTTGCTCTAATTCCTTATACTGACAAAATTATGCTGGTAAATCAACGCGTTGGCATATTTAAGATTGAACATAGTAAATTACCATTTCTTATATGTTCTTTAGGTCAACCTTATTTTAGAGAATCCATATTTTCAGTATCCCATGGTGCTGCACAACCAAACATAAGCAATGAGCAGATAAATAATATTCCTTTACTTTATCCCAAAGATGAATATATCAATTTGTTTAACAAAACACTACAATCTTCTTATATTAAGATACTAAAAAACAAACAAGAAAACCAACACCTCTCCACCCTCCGCGACTGGCTCCTCCCCATGCTCATGAACGGACAAATCGGATTTAAAGAAAATTCCAGCACATAAATTCATTTACATCAGATTAAAACTATATTTACCGAAAGCCATCACCAATGTAAGAAAATTGAAATCGTTTGATTTCAGGAATCTTCAGACAAGAGCATCTCAGATACATTTGTTTTTTGAGGTGGAAGGTATCTGGGAGAAACGGAGAATTTCAGGGAGCGTGTCAAAGACCACGACTACAAAAAGGATTCTGGCAAAAAGCCTTGATTTTTATATCTAAAGACGGAGCGATGACAAAAGCAGATGTTCAATACCTGGAGCATCTGGCTGTTGGACCATATGGAATGCTTTATTTTTTATAATCTGATGGAATAATGTGGATGATATTTTGCAAAAGCTCATCTATCCCCTGCCGGTAAAGAGCGCTGACTATCGGTGGAGATTGTCCGTATTTTTCATTCAGGATACCTATCCACTTCTCCATCTCCGGCATATCTTTCTCGCACAAGAGCAGGGCAATATATTTGATTATTATTCGCTACCTTTGCGCTTCAATTTCAAAAACAGAATGGAACAACAAGAATTCAAACATGCCGTAAAAATACAAGTCCGTTTCAACGACGTAGATATGATGGGACACGTATCCAACACCGTATACCAGAGTTATTACGATTACGGAAAACTGAAATATATTGAAACTGTATTGGGAGACATCCAATGGGACAAATGCTCCATTGTGGGAGCATCCATCAAGATCGATTATCTTCAGCCCATTTTTATGAAAACACAGATACTGGTTCAGACACGGGTAGCCGCCATCGGTAACAAAAGTATGACTTTCGAACACCGGATCATCAAAAGAGACACAGAAGAGATTCTTTCTACCTGTACCGCAATTGTCGTCTGCTATAAACCCCTGGAGCACCTGAGCATTCCTGTTCCGGAAGAATGGAAAAACAAAATCCATACTTTTGAAGGAATAGAACCCTATTTCAACGGTAAATAACTATCCCTCAAAAAACGTATTTGCTCTAAAAATAAAAATTCTCAATTCTCAATTTCATGAAAACTCTCCCCACCCTATCCCTCACCTTCCTGATCCTGCTCTTTTCCTGTAAAAACACCGGAAAAACATCCGGAACAGAAGAAGACGGAAGAGGCGATCTGATTGAAGAACAACCGATTGTTACCTCTATCACCAAAGTATCCGAAACCGTATTTGCCGCCCCTAACGGCGATAGTATCAAGTTACAAAAAACCTTCCTCAAAGCCTTCGAAGGAGAAATTGAAGGCAAAAAAGCACAGGCCTATCTCAGTCACGTAATGCCATCGGAAGATTGTTCCTATTACGTTGCCGGACAAATGTATGTTGCCGACGACAGTTGTTTTGTGTACTTCGGGCTGGAACCTTATTCCTCCGGAAAATGGAAAAGTTCACTGGACGAATGGTCACAGGAACAGAGCTACCAATACGAATTTGCACTACCGGCATCTTTCACTGTCATCAAAAACGGACAGAGATATTCCCTGAAAGAGAGCGAAGTCAGATACCAGGCGTATGACGATTTTAATTACAGTATGACCTATTGCTTCCAGGAAGAGACATTATTCTATCATCCCCACTGGAATTTTAGGTTTCAGGCGGTACCGGTACAATATCCGGAAGCATATACTGCTTTTTTCAAACAAAACCCACTGGATAAAATCGGTTCTCAATATTACTCTCCGGCATATAAAAAATGGGGGCATCAGGTCAGGCTGGAAATTGTAGAGGGTAATGTAGAAGAAGAAGACTGTTACACTACCTTCGGCCAGTCTTATTTCAGACCCTGCTATCTGGATTCTGCTTTCTTTGTAGTTTCATATTTCAGTCACGAATATGCAGGAGGTGCCCATGGAGTGTATGGACACACCTACTTCAATTTTGATGTAAAAACAGGAAAACTGATCAAACTGAAAGATATCCTTCATGCAGATGACCACCAGTTCATTAAATTCTATATCGACCGACTGACAAAAGAATATACAATGGAAGACGGAGAAGTTCCGTTCCTGCAAACTCCGAAAAAAGCTTCGGAAAATTTCTTTATTCTGCCCGAAGGTATCACCTTTTCTTATTATCCTTATGAATTGATGGGTTTTGCAGCCGGGGAACCGGAATTGTTTTTATCATGGGAGGAGTTGGGACCATTTTTGATTAGGGAAATCCGATAAATCTTATCTTTAATTCTTATCAAAATGCTATCCTTTTTTTCCTTATAATATATTCCAAAAATTAAAGATTATAATTAACACTTACTGTCAATGAAAAAATTAATACCTTTGCAATGAATATTACTTTTTCAACAAAAAAACTGGAAAAATGGGCGAATAACGATCGCCAGAGAATCAAGGATTTAGGAACTCAAAGAGCATCTATTCTCTTATTAAGATTGACCCAACTGGCAGATGCCGGTACATTAGAAGATGTAAGATACCTACCGGGACATTATCATGAATTAACCGGTGACAGGAAAGGAAAATGGGCATGTAACCTGGATCAGCCCTACCGGTTAATTTTTAAACCTCATAATGATCCGGTCCCTATCAATGAAGCCTGAGAAGCGATCTGGATTGAAATTACAGGTGTAGAAATTCAGGAAATTGTAAATTATCATAAGGAACAGTAATCATGGACATGACAAATCAATATTTTCCCCAATCTCATCCGCATCCCGGCGTAACTCTTTTCGAAAAACTAAACGAAATGGCGATGGGTCCTAAGGAGTTTGCAACTCGTACCGGTAAGCCGGAAAAAACCATATCTGCAATATTGAATGGAAAAAGTGCCATTACTCCTGATATGTCCATCCAATTCGAGCAGGTAACCCAAATTCCGGCTCATTTCTGGTTGAACAGCCAAAAGAACTATGATGAATTTATGGCGCGGGAAAAATACAAAAAAACGATCGACGCGTCGATCGAATGGGCTAAGCAATTTCCTTTGAATAAAATGGCCGGTCTTGGTTGGATCCGCATATCTGCATCTATGCAGGAAAAAGCGGCTGAGTTATTGCGTTTTTTCGGTTTTGCAGATCACCAAGCCTGGGAAAAATACTATTTCAATCAGCGACTTAAAGTTGCCTTCCGGATTTCTTTGGCACAAACACAGGAAGCATATGCCATTTCTGCTTGGCTACGGATGGGTGAATTGCAATCTGAAAAGCTTTCTATAAAACCTTTTAGTAAAAAAAGACTGGAAGAATTATTACCAGATGTAAAATCCATAATGGCCCAACAACCAATAGATTTTTTCCCTCGGTTACAGGATATTTGTAGGGAGGCAGGTGTAAAGGTAGTTTATACAGTATGTCTCCCAAAAGCTCCCATCAACGGTGCGACCCGCTGGATCAACGACACTCCGTTAATACAATTGTCGAACAGACACAAACGCAATGATATTTTCTGGTTCACTGTATTTCACGAACTGGCACACATTATCCTTCATGGAAAAAAAGATATTTTTCTGGAAGCCATAGAATATCAGGGAAAAGACTTTGAGAAAGAAAAAAAAGCCGATGAATTTGCCGCCAATTACCTGTTATCTGAAAAAGAAGAACAGGAAATTCTGAAAGCTGTACCGCTAAACGCGTTGAAAGTCGCAGTCTTTGCCGAAAAGTTCCATACACATCCGGCATGTATTATCGGCAGATTACAACATAAAAATCTGATCCCGTTTTCATTAGGAAACGAGTTGATTGAAAAAATAGAAATTAACGAACATCAGGAATAAATTACAAAACGCCTATGTATATCCCCATTTACCAAATAGTATGAAGGTAACACTTCATTCTTAATTTTCAATTTTCAATTATCAATTATCAATTATTCACAATGAATATCCCCGACGAGTCCTTCACCCAATCCATTTACGAAATCGTACGGCTAATACCTCCCGGACGGGCTACCAGTTACGGTTCCATCGCCAAAGCCGTCGGTTATCCGAACCTGTCCAGAATGGTTGGGAAAGTGATGAGCCAGAGTGATTCGGCCATTAGCGGAATACCGGCGCACAGGGTAGTCAACAGCCAGGGAATCCTTACGGCAAGCGATGCTTTCGGAGCACCCGGAGAGATGCAAAGGCTACTGGAAGCGGAAGGAGTCAGGATAATAAACAACCGGATACAAAACTGGAAACATGTTTTTTGGAACCCGATCGAGGAAATTGTGTAAATTTTCCCAACCGGGAAACTTCATTCCGGAATAAATTCCATACATTTGTACATTCCGGCAAACAACCGGTCTCATAAATTCACCATTTCAAATTATAGTCATGAGAAAATTAATTACATGTGTTCTGTCTATTTTATTAGTTGTTGTTTCTTGTACAGATAAGCAGGCCTATACGGTAACGGGTACATTCGACGACAACAGTGCAGACGGTCAGACCGTATATCTGCAACAATATGATGCAGGTTCCAGGAAATGGCAGATGTCCGATTCCGCTACCATTGCCGGTCAAAAATTCCAATTCAAGGGAATTGCATCTGACACCCCTTCTATCCGGGTGGTATTTGTAAAATCGCCCTATATGCAGACCTTATTTATCACTGAACCCGGTAAGATCGAAATACATATAGATACGGCTATGACTGCTTTAGTGAAAGGAACTCCAATGAACGATGAGTGCCAAAAAGTAATGGATCAACTCGATGCGATTTCAGAAAAAGAGAGGGCTTTTTATGAAAAAACAGACAATGCCAAGAATAACGGAGGTATTACACCAGAGTTATATACTGAATATAATGAAATAGCTAAAAACACAAAAACAGAATACGGGAATATTATTTATAACTACACATTGCCGAATGTCAAAAATCCGGTCGGAGAATTCTTTTTATCTAACTATGCATATGTTTTGAATGCCGGGCAATTGAAAGAACTGCTTGCACAGGCATCTCCGGAGTATCAAAATACTGAAAGAGCCGGAATGCTGAATTCCCGGGTACAATCACTCGAAGCCAGCGCCGTCGGTAAAGCCTATATCGATGTTAGAGGAAAAGACCTGAAAGGGAAAGAGGTGTCACTATCCGATTATGCCGGAAAAGGTAAAGTGGTGCTGGTGGATTTCTGGGCATCCTGGTGCGGTCCCTGCAGAAGGTCGCTTCCGGGATTGGTAGAACTCAGGAAATCGTTCGAAGGAAAGAATTTTGAAATCGTAGGAATTTCCCTCGACGATAATCAGAAAAGTTGGGAAGAAGCCAGTCAGAAACTCGAAGTCACCTGGCCTCAGCTTTCCAACCTGAAAGGATGGGAAGAAGATGCAGCTAAAGTATACGGGGTAATGTCTATTCCACATACTGTCTTGATCGATCAGAATGGTATTATTGTGGATAAAGATTATATGAATGAGTTTTTGAAATTCAGGGTTGAGGAGTTGTTGGGGAAGAAATAAGACGATCTGAAGCAAAAGCACGAAAATGCAAATTTCATATTCTTTGTATTTTCGTGCTTTTGTATTTTAAATTTCATTATTAATGACAAGCCTGGGCTTTATTGGGCGAAGATGATCTGGAATTGTGCGATGGCCATCCATCGCCCCACTCCCTGCGGAACGACAGCGTTATAGAATCCCTGCATTGAAGCGCTGTAATAGAATTTTCCCATCTTAAAGGTTTTTCCAGCACCTGCACCCACGGGAACCATCCATTTGTCGCCCGGATCGGCCAGCCAGTTTGACGTTATTGTGGAATTACTCTCCAAGTACCATCCCTTCGGGAAATTGTAATAGGCCACATACTGCGCACTGAACATGTTGACTTTGTTGGCTCCCTTGCCGCCAAGCGACCAAAAGTTCTGCGCCACGAAACCACCCGAAAATTTGCTCCCGGCATAGTAAATCAACGCTGCCGGCCCCATGCTCAGGCGATTGCTGCCCAACTCGGGCGTCGTCCGGGTGGGGATCTGCAGCGTAGGGCCAACGCCCCATATCCATTTGCCTTTGGGAGGGGCGGCCGGACGGATAAAAGCGTTGAAGAGAATATTGCCCATCCCGAATACCTTCTCGCCGCCTTCGGTCATCGGCGGAAGCCATTGGAACGGAATGATGGTGTAGGTATTTATCTTTACCTTATTGGCGATCGTAAACGGGAACACCGGCTGGATAGAGAGCGAATTGGTGTTGCCTTCGCCTACGGGCACGGTGACGTTTTGTAGGAATACGGTCTTATATCCGCTCATCGGGTTCTGTTTTTCCCGGGTCACCTCCTCCACAGTAAGCGTTTTCTTTTGCAGTGAGTCCGTTTGCTGGGCTTTGACCTGCAGACCGGCGACGACTGCTATCGATAAGATGCTGAAAAATTTGAGGTTCATAAGGCTTGAATTTAAAAATAGCCTGACAGGAATTGAAACCTGCCAGGCTATCGGTGCATGATAAATTACTTCACTTCCTCAAAATCGCCGGGCTTCCAACTGCCGTCAAATGCAGGAGCTTCGGGGCCGTAAATGCGGAAGTAGGTAAACCATCCCTTGTTGGGCAGGGTTTGTATCCAGACATTTTCTTTACCGGCAGGCGCTTTCGGACCAAAGTAAAGTTCTACCGAGGG
>JAVBLA010000075.1:0-17912 GCA_031553775.1 Bacteroidales bacterium | reverse complement strand
GTAAAACGCGTACCCTTTGTGACCATGTCTTTGCAATCTGATTTTAGTTGCCATTTTTGAAATTTGAATTAATAAATATTTTGCGGGTGCAAAGATAGGGAATTAAATTGAAAATTGAAAATTGAAAATTGAAAATTTAATAAAACCCATTCATTTTCAATTTTCAATTCTCAATTTTCAATTGTTTTTATTGTCTTTCTCCTCTCTCCGGACGATCATCCCTTTGCGGTCTGTCTTCTCTTGGAGGACGAGGGAGTAATACTTTCCTTGAAAGTTTGAATTTACCACTTTTAGGGTCGATGTCGATCAGTTTCACTTCGATCATATCTCCTTCTTTGATGCCGGCCTCTTCTACGCTTTCCAGCCGTTTCCAATCGATTTCAGAGATATGCAATAACCCGTCTTTTCCGGGAAGGAATTCTACAAATGCGCCATAAGGCATAATTGAACGAACTTTTCCTTCATATACTTCTCCGACTTCCGGAACAGCTACGATTCCTTTAATCTTAGCCATTGCCGCATCGATAGAAGCTTTGTTGTTGGCAGCTATTTCTACGCGGCCATAACCGTCGATTTCTTCGATTGTGATGGTAGCGCCGGTCTCTTCCTGCATACCCTGAATGATTTTTCCACCAGGTCCGATTACGGCACCGATAAATTCTTTCTGGATGATGATCACTTCGATTCTTGGAGCATGAGGTTTCAGGTCGGCACGTGGTTCCGGCATGGTTTCCAGAATTTTACCCAGAATGTGCATACGGCCTTCTTTGGCCTGGTTCAATGCTTTTTCTAAGATTTCAAAAGAAAGTCCGTCGACTTTGATATCCATTTGAGTAGCAGTAATACCGTCTTTGGTACCGGTTACCTTGAAGTCCATATCTCCCAGGTGATCTTCGTCGCCCAATATATCGGACAATACAGCGAAGTTTGTACCTTTATTTTCTGAGATCAATCCCATGGCAATACCGGAAACCGGTTTTTTGATGGTTACACCTGCGTCCATAAGGGCCAGTGTGCCGGCGCAAACAGTTGCCATGGAAGATGAACCGTTTGATTCCAGGATATCTGATACGATACGGATCACGTAAGGGTAGTTTTCCGGAATCATCCGTTTCAGGGCACGGTGCGCCAGGTTTCCGTGACCGACTTCACGGCGTCCCACTCCTCTCTGTGGTCTTGCTTCACCGGTAGAGAAAGGAGGAAAGTTGTAATGTAAGAGAAATCTTTCTTTGTCGCGGCACAATACATCGTCTACAATTTTCTCATCCAGCTTAGTTCCTAAAGTCACCGTAGATAAAGACTGTGTTTCACCACGGGTGAAAACAGCAGAACCATGAGGTCCTGGGATATAATCTACTTCCGACCAGATCGGGCGGATTTCCGTAGTTTTACGTCCATCCAAACGGATACCTTCATCCAGGATACAGCGGCGCATGGCTTCTTTTCCACATCGTGATAATATTTCGCGATTAACGGCGCTTTAGTTGCCAGTTCTTCTTCCGTATATTGTGTTTTGTATTCTTCCACAATGGCTTCGAAAGCTTCCGAACGTTCGTGTTTTCCCATTCCCGAACGGGCAATGGTATATACTTTATCAAAACATTTGGCTTTTACATCTTTGCGGAGTTCTTCGTCATTCTCTTCGTGGCAGTAGGTCCGTTTCACTGTCTTACCGACTGCTTCCATCAATTCTATTTGTGCCTGGCACTGTACTTTGATGGCTTCGTGTGCTACCCGGATGGCATCCAGCATTTCGGCTTCCGATACTTCGCTGAACTCACCTTCTACCATCATGATATTATCCAGGGTGGCGCCGACCATGATATCCATATCGGCTTTTTCCAATTGTTCGAATGTCGGGTTAACAACAAATTCTCCGTCTATCCGTCCTACCCGGACTTCAGAGATCGGTCCGTTGAAAGGAATATCGGATACGGCTAAAGCGGAAGATGCGGCTAATCCTGCCAATGCGTCCGGCATATCCATACCATCGCTGGAATAAAGGATAATATTTACAAAAACCTCAGCATGGTAATCATCAGGGAATAGAGGACGTAAAACCCTGTCTACAATTCGACAAGTTAATATTTCGTAATCTGAAGCCCTGCCTTCTCTTTTCATGAATCCTCCGGGAAACCGTC
This sequence comes from Bacteroidales bacterium, assembly GCA_031553775.1. Classification (GTDB taxonomy): domain Bacteria; phylum Bacteroidota; class Bacteroidia; order Bacteroidales; family Azobacteroidaceae; genus JAISFI01. The sequence goes on along the minus strand of JAVBLA010000075.1, from coordinate 15,771 downwards.
CGAAAGCAGAGAACTTTTCTTTGTATTCAACCTGTAAAGGCATGAAATCAACACCGGGATTTGCATCTTTGGCTGCACAAACTGTAGCCAGCAACATGGTGTTCCCCATGCGTAGTACAACCGACCCGTCAGCTTGTTTGGCTAACTTTCCGGTTTCAAGAGTGATAGTCCGTCCATCACCCAAATCAATCGTTTTAATAATTGGATTAATCATAAATTTTTTTCTAACTTCTTTAAATTCGTGCAAAGGTAGTGAATTAAATGATTCGAAACTATTATAAAACGGTGAAATTTGTAGAAATCAAAGAAAAAGTGTACGTTTGTAGCCTTAAAATATTCGCAATATGAGGTCGAAAATAGTATATATTGTTTGTGTCCTATCGGTGATTCTTGCTTTTTCCTGTAAGGATAAACAGGAGTTCAAATTGAAAGGCTCTGTGGAAAATGCATCGGGCGAAACTTTATATCTGGAACATATAGGAGTATCCGGTGTTGCAGTGCTCGATTCCGTGAAACTGAAAGACAACGGATCTTTTTCATTCAGGCAACCACGTCCGGAAGCCCCTGATTTTTACCGGTTGAAACTGAAAAACCAGTTCATCAATATTGCTGTCGATTCAACGGAGATCATCACTGTGAAAGCAGATGTATCTGCCGGATTTGCCAAAAACTATATGGTGGAAGGATCAGATAATTGTACCCGGCTCAAAGAACTGACTCTTTTGCAGTTACAAGCCAGTGATGCATATAATCGCTTGTTGGCGGAACAAAGGAAAAAGCCTTTATCAGCAGAAGATTTTCAACGGGAAGTGATCAACGTTACCGGGAATTATAAACAGGAGGCGCAGAAATATATTTTGCAGGATCCCCGCTCTTCGGCTGCTTATTTTGCTTTATTCCAGCAGATAGATAACATGCTGATATTCGATCCGTATGAAAAAACGGATAATAAAATGTATGCAGTAGTGGCTACCAGCTGGGATGTGTATCATGGGAATTCCGTGCGTTCGAAACATTTACATGCATTGACGATGCAGGCATTAAAATTTCTTCGGCAGCCGCAGGCCGAATCGTCATATCCCGGTATTGAAGTACGGGAAGCTATTTCTTATTTCGAGATAGCCTTGCCGGATGTCAATGGGAACATTGTGAAACTTTCGGATGTAATCGGACAGGGCAAAGTAATTATGCTTGATTTTTCCGCTTATCAAAGTCGCTTTTCTCCAGTTCATAACATGGACCTGGGAGAAATATACCAAAAATACCAGCCTAAAGGACTTGAAATTTTTCAGGTATCCCTGGATGGTGATTTGAATTTCTGGCAGAATGCAGCTGCTAATATTCCCTGGATATGTGTCCGGGATCCGGAAAATGTTTACTCGAGAGCAGCAGCTACTTATAATGTAAAAGAATTACCGGCAACCTTTCTCCTGAACCGGAAAGGAGAGATCGTAAAACGGATAGAATCTGTACAAGAAATGGAGGCAGAAGTCAAAAAGGTGTTGTAAAGCATACTTTTTTATTTGTTTTCTGCTGAAAAATGTTGTACATTTGCATCTTATAATACGGAAAATCTGTAAATAAAAGGGAGTCTCGACCGGATGGTTGAGATTCTTTTTGTTTTATATATGAATTTGAAAGCTAAAAAAAATAACATAAACTATAAAGTGGACTTTAATTATGGCTATAACTTACATGACTGAAGACGGATACAAAAAACTGGTCGAAGAAGTCAATCATTATGAAACGGTAAAGCGTCCGGAAATTTCCCGGCAAATTGCTGAGGCGCGCGATAAGGGCGATCTTTCCGAGAATGCGGAATACGATGCTGCCAAGGAAGCACAAGGTTTGCTGGAAGCGAAAATTGCCCAGCTGAAATCTTTAATTGCTACTGCCAGGCTGATCGATGAAAGCCAAATCTCTACGGATGTCGTGCAGATTCTGAATAAAGTAAAAATCAGGAATGTCAAAAATAACCAGACAATGACTTACATGCTGGTTTCTGAAAGTGAAGCAAACCTGAAAGAAGGAAAAATTGCAGTCAATACACCTATTGGACAGGGCTTGCTGGGTAAAAAAGCAGGTGATACCGTGGATATTAAGGTTCCGTCGGGCATCATGACATTTGAAATTATAGAAATATCGATTTAATACAGGCTTATGGTTAGTTCCGATGGGATTTTCCATCAGTGATTATACTAACCGTAAAGACAGAAGGCACAAAGGAATATCTCAGATATGGACTTTGTGCCTTTTGCATTTAGTATATTCTTCCCAATTCTTTCAAAAGAATTTTTGTAGCTTTGTAGCTAAAAAGACATAACTAAATACGGAAAAATATGGCAACAATTTTCAGTAAAATCGTAGCAGGAGAAATTCCCAGTTACAAGATAGCGGAAGACGACAGGTTTTTTGCCTTTCTGGACATTAATCCTCTTTCCAAAGGGCATACCTTAGTCATCCCCAAACAGGAAGTCGATTATATTTTTGACCTTGACGATCCCACCCTGGCGGAAATGACTCTTTTTGCCAAACGAGTGGCCCGGGCAATAGAAAAAGCAGTTCCCTGTAAACGGGTAGGAGTAGCTGTGATCGGCCTTGAAGTGCCGCATGCACATATTCACCTGATCCCCATTACCAAGGAGTCGGATATGAACTTTAGTAATGCCAAATTGAAATTGGAAAAGGAGGAATTTGAGGGGATTGCAGAGGATATCAGACAAGAATTTAATTAAGAATTAATTTCCTATATACATAAGTAGTAAAATGCTAAAGAAAAAAGAAAAGAGCTAATGCCCCTGATCCAGAAACACCAACTCTTAACTCTTAACTCTTAATTTTTCACTCCCACTCAATAGTGGCCGGCGGCTTAGAACTAATATCATAAACCACCCTGTTCACCCCGCGTACTTTATTGATAATTTCATTAGATACTTTGGCCATGAATTCATAGGGAAGGTGTACCCAATCGGCGGTCATGGCATCGGTAGATGTGACGGCACGCAGGGCAACGGCATTTTCGTATGTCCTTTCGTCTCCCATGACTCCTACAGATTGGACCGGCAGCAGGATCACTCCGGCTTGCCATACTTTGTCATATAGATCCCAGGCGCGTAATTCTTTGATAAATACATCGTCGGCATCTTGCAGTACCCGTACTTTTTCAGGGGTGATATCACCCAGTATCCGAACGCCTAAACCTGGTCCGGGGAAGGGATGGCGGTTGATCAGGTGGGACATCATGCCTAATTCGCGGCCAACTTTCCTGACTTCATCTTTAAAGAGTAGTTTCAGAGGCTCTACTAATTTCAGATTCATTTTTTCGGGAAGTCCGCCTACATTGTGATGCGATTTAATTACAGTTCCTGTAATGGAAAGCGATTCGATAATATCAGGGTAAATCGTACCCTGTCCCAGCCATTTTACATCTTTCAGTTTGTGGGCTTCTTCGTCGAAGACATCGATAAATCCTTTGCCAATGATTTTTCTTTTCTTTTCCGGATCTTTAACGCCTGCCAGTTCTTTGTAGAAACGTTCTTTGGCATCTACTCCGATTACATGCAGTCCCAGGTGTTCATAGTCTTTCAATACATTCTCGAATTCGTTTTTCCGCAGTAAACCGTGATCTACAAAGATGCAGGTCAGATTTTTACCGATGGCTTTATTCAGTAATACGGCAGTTACGGATGAATCCACTCCACCGGAAAGAGCCAGGATCACTTTGTCGTTTCCGAGTTGGGTTTTCAATTCTTTGACCGTAGATTCTATGAAAGATGCCGGACTCCAGTTTTTTTGACATCCGCAAATATCCAGAAAATTATCTAATATTTTTGTGCCTTGTTCCGTATGGAAGACTTCCGGATGGAATTGCACTCCCCATGTTTTTTCTCCCCGGATACGGTATGCAGCGGCTTTGACATCGTTTGTACTGGCGATGGTTTCAAAATTTTGAGGCAAAACCGTGATTGTATCTCCGTGCGACATCCAAACCTGGGAGTTAGGTTGTACATCTTTCATGAGCGGATCACCGGCATCGGCAGTAGATAAATGTGCCCGGCCATATTCCCGTGAATCTCCTTTTTCCACGCTTCCTCCGGAAGAGTATGCGATGAATTGTGCTCCATAGCAGATTCCCAATACCGGATATTTTCCCCTGATGCCGGATAGATCGGTTTTGAAAGCATCTTTATCGTTGACCGAAAAAGGACTTCCTGAGAGGATGACTCCTTTGATGTCGCCGGTATTTTCCGGGAATTTGTTGTATGGAACTATTTCGCAATAAGTACGCAATTCCCTTATTCTGCGTCCGATAAGTTGGGTGGTTTGAGATCCGAAATCAAGAATGATTATTTTTTCCATCGTGTTGTAGTTTATTTTGACTGCAAAATTAAGAAAATACTTTAAAAATTACTTTTGTGGAACCAAATTCTTTATAACTTTGTTTAATCTACAGTTCGGATATTTTATCTGTAACCCAGCCCGGGCAAAGCCCGGTAATCCCCGTTGGGGGTAGGGGGACAATACCTTGTTGTCGAAAAGCATGTTGAATGAGTACTATGGATATACTTGCATAGACATGGTCGAATGTAGTGCTTTCAAAATTACTTAAAAGCTGCTTGAGGGAGAGAACGCAGTGAGCGAACGAGTTTTTTTCGACGAAGCGCTTTTTTTGAGTTCTTTTTTTTGGGCACAGCAAAAAAAGGAACAGAATCTTTAAGCCGAATTATTAGTAAAAAAATAATACTGAAAACATTGTCTCTATAAAACAAATAATTATGAACAAAGATTTCAAATTTATTTTAGGAGTAGCCATCGGAGCAGCCGTAGGAGCTGCCATCGGTTACGCCATTTCTTCCGGGAAAAAGGATGAATGGCTGGATGCTTTGGAAGAAAAAGCCGGGAAAGCGAAAAACGACCTGGAAGAGGTGATCGACAAGATCAATACTTCGGTGCAGGGGATGGTTGAGAGGGTGTGATCAATTGAAAATTAAAAATTGAAAATTGAAAATAAATGGGGTTCGGGGGCGATGCTTATCCGGAGTCATTAAACATGGATGCTTATGGAGAAAGATTTGTTTGGACTGTTTGATGATGTTAAGAAAGATGTCATCATGTATGGTGACCTGCGATTAAAACTGTTGAAGTTGGAAACCTATGAGAAAGCGGGAAAAGTTTCGGCTGCTTTGTCGTTTGTTTTTGTTTTGCTTTTTATTGTCTTTTTTGCCGTACTGTTCCTGTTTTTGGGGCTGGGTTACTATCTGGGACAATTGCTTGATAACCAGGCTTTCGGAATGTGTCTGATAGGAGGACTCTACTTGCTTATTCTGCTGCTTGTAATTCTTTGCAGGAAAAGTTTCATGGGAAAAATTTTCAGTTTGTTTATTTCAGAATTAATGGCTGACGATGATGAAAACGGGGAATAAGCAATCGGATATAAAAAAGCTGCAATTGCGGAAGGAGCAATTGAAAAAACAGTTAGAAGAACAGGGTAAGATTTTGGATACACATTTTACCTATCTGCAGCAGAATATCGGAAGTCTTGCGGTGAATACCGTGATGGGTTCCGTTAAGCAGGATGTCCCTCCGTTTTTAGGTTCTATTTTGGGCATGCTGATGAACAGAGGAGAAGAAAAAACAGCATCCCAAACCACCAAATCCGGTAAAATCTGGCAGATATTGAGTCCGCTTTTACCGCTTGTCAAAGAATTAGTCGTACCTATTCTCATGGGTATGGCTGTTAAAGCCATCAAGAAGAAATTTTTAGATAAGTAAGATGTTCGATCTGGAAATGATTCAGTCTGTATATGATTCTTATACACTGAAAATAGAAAAAATCAGAAAGTTAATTGATCGTCCGTTAACGTTAACGGAAAAAGTGTTGTTTACTCATTTATCCGAAGGGCAGGAGCCGGAAAATTTGAAACGTGGGGAAGACTATGTCTGTTTTTCTCCCGACCGGGTAGCGATGCAGGATGCTACAGCCCAGATGGCTTTGTTGCAGTTCATGATTGCCGGCCGGAAAACAACGGCTGTTCCGTCTACAGTTCATTGCGATCACCTGATACAGGCGTATAAGTCGGCCGATATAGATCTCTGCCAGGCAGAGAACGTTAATCGGGAAGTATACGATTTCCTTCGTACAGTATCCAATAAATATGGCATCGGGTTTTGGAAACCCGGTGCAGGCATCATACACCAGGTAGTTCTGGAGAATTATGCTTTTCCGGGAGGAATGATGGTTGGTACGGACTCACATACACCTAACGCGGGCGGTTTGGGAATGATCGCTATCGGGGTCGGAGGATCGGATGCCGTGGATGTCATGGCTGGCATTCCCTGGGAATTGAAAATGCCTCGTATTATAGGGGTGAAACTGACCGGAAAGTTAAGCGGATGGACTTCCCCAAAAGATGTGATCCTGAAATTAGCCGGGATCCTGACCGTAAAAGGAGGAACTAACTCTGTGATAGAATATTTTGGAGAAGGAACAGCTTCCTTGTCGGCTACGGGGAAAGCCACAATTTGCAATATGGGAGCAGAGGTCGGTGCCACTACTTCTATTTTTCAGTACGATGAGAGAATGGCTGCTTATTTAGAAGCAACCGGAAGGAGAGAAATCGTTACTTGTTGCGAATCTGTAAAATCGTGTTTACAGGCCGATCCGGAAGTTTATCTTCAACCGGAAAAATATTACGACAGGGTAATTACTATCGATCTGGATGTCCTGGAACCCTATATTAATGGACCTTTTACACCGGATCTGGCGCATCCGGTATCGGAATTTGCGGAAGCTGTCAGAAAAAATGCCTATCCGCAACGCTTAGAAGTAGGACTGATCGGGTCTTGTACCAATTCGTCTTATGAAGACCTGAGCCGTGTGGCTTCACTTGCCCGGCAGGTGGCCCGTAAACAACTGAAAGTAAAAGCAGAATTGCTTATCAATCCGGGATCGGAACAAATACGGTATACTGCCCAAAGGGATGGTATCATAGATTCATTGGAAAGTGCAGGAGGAGTGTTGATGGCCAATGCTTGTGGTCCCTGTATCGGTCAGTGGATGCGGGAAATGGCCGATCCGGACCGTCCCAATTCGATTATGACCTCTTTCAACCGGAATTTTGCCAAACGAAACGACGGAAATCCGCAAACACACGCCTTCGTGGCATCGCCCGAAATGGTGATGGCCTATACGATTGCAGGAGATCTTTGTTTTAATCCGCTGACAGATACTTTGCTGAATGAAAACGGTGAAGCTGTCTATTTAGAAGAACCCCAGGGTATTGAATTTCCGGAGAAAGGATATGCAGTGGATGATGCCGGATATCTGCCGCCGGTTACAGACGGAACGGTAGATGTGATGATCGATCCTCAGTCGCAACGTTTGCAGGCACTGGCTCCTTTTGCTCCCTGGGATGGAAAAGACCCTATGAATTTGAACCTCCTGATTAAAGTCAAAGGGAAATGTACCACTGATCATATTTCCATGGCAGGCCTGTGGCTGAAATACAGGGGACATCTCGAAAATATTTCCGATAATATGCTGATGGGAGCTGTCAATGCATTTAATGATCAGGTGAATTCTGTGCTGGATCCGTTGACAGGTAGTTATGAAACAGTTTCCGGACTGGCTAAAAAATATAAACAACAGGAAATATCTTCCGTTGTTATTGCGGAAGAAAATTACGGTGAAGGTTCTTCCCGTGAACATGCCGCCATGGAACCCCGGTTCCTGAATGTGAAAGCTATTATTGTCAAATCATTCGCACGTATTCACGAAACGAACCTGAAGAAGCAGGGAATGTTGGCTTTGACTTTTATCGATAGGAATGATTATGATAAAATCAGGGAAGATGATAAAATCTCTATCGCAGGATTAAACATTTTTGCTCCGGGAAAAAATCTGCAGGTACGTTTGTTGCATGCGGATGGAACTATGGAGTCTTTTGAGGTTTCGCATTCGTATAATAATTTGCAGATTGAATGGTTCAGGGCGGGGAGTGCTTTGAATTGTTTGGGGTAATCATGGGATTTAATTAAGAATTAAGAATTAAGAATTAAATTTTTATGATAGAGTCGGTTGAAGTTGTTGATGGGGTGTTGAGGGTGCCTGATTTTCCGGTCATTCCTTTTATTGAGGGAGATGGGATCGGGAAGGATATCTGGCCTGCGGCTCAAAAGGTGATTGATGAGGCTGTGCGGAAGAGTTATGGGGGTGCGAGAAAAATTTCCTGGAAAGAAGTGCTTGCCGGGGAAAAAGCATTTCAACAGACTGGTTCGTGGTTGCCGGAAGAAACTATGGATGTTTTCCGGAAATGCCTGGTGGGCATTAAGGGTCCGCTCACTACGCCTGTCGGTGGAGGAATTCGTTCTTTGAATGTGGCTTTGCGACAGGATTTGGATTTATATGTTTGTCTACGTCCCGTACGCTGGTTCAAAGGAGTGGTTTCTCCGTTGAAGGAGCCTCAGAAAGTACAGATGACTATTTTCAGGGAAAATACGGAAGATATTTATGCCGGTATCGAATGGATGCAGGGAACGGATGAAGCGAAAAAGCTCCGCGATTTCCTGGTAAAGGAAATGGGTGTGAAGAAAATCCGCTTTCCGGAGACTTCTTCTTTTGGTGTCAAACCGGTGTCGGTGGAAGGATCTGAGCGACTGGTACGGGCCGCTATCCGGTATGCACTGGAGAATGAACTGCCATCTGTGACGCTTGTTCACAAGGGAAACATTATGAAATATACAGAAGGCGGATTTAAAAACTGGGGCTATGCCTTGGCGGAAAAGGAATTCGCAAAAGAAATACAGTCTGGCAAACTTATCATTAAAGATGTGATTGCGGATGCTTTTCTACAAAATACATTGCTGAAACCGGAAGAGTATTCTGTGATTGCCACCCTGAATCTGAACGGAGATTATATTTCCGATCAACTGGCTGCCATGGTGGGTGGTATCGGAATCGCTCCGGGAGCAAATATCAATTATCAAACGGGACATGCTATTTTCGAGGCTACCCATGGAACTGCACCCGATATTGCGGGAAAACAACTGGCGAATCCGTCTTCTCTGATTCTCTCCGGCGCCATGTTGCTGGAATATATCGGATGGAAAGAAGCGGCAACACTGATTGAGAAAGCGATGGAACAGGTGTTTACGGAGGAAAAAGCAACCATCGATCTGGCCCGTTTTATGGAAAAGGGACAGGTTTTATCTACGGAGGAATTTGCAGAGGAGATTTTGAAAATGATTGAAATGAAGAGAAAGAGATAAACAGGCTAATAATTAAAAACTAAGGTACTATGGAACGAAAAAACGAATTTATGATTTATAAATTGTCCGAATCTATTAAGACAACCAGCCGTATCGACAACGAATTATTCAAGCAATACAATGTAAAACGGGGCTTACGGAATGAAGACCACTCCGGAGTATTGGTCGGATTAACCAGGATCGGCGATGTAGTCGGATATGAGCGGCAGGAAGAAGGAGGGTTGAAAGCTATTCCGGGTAAGCTGTTTTACCGGGGGATCGATGTGGAAGATCTTGTACACGGTTTGCAGGAAGAAAAACGGGTGGGTTTTGAAGAAACCTGCTTTTTATTGCTTTCCGGGAAATTGCCGGATGAAGAGGAACTCGTTACTTTCTCCCAGATGATCAATATGGCTATGCCTCTGGAACACAGGGTTAAAATGAATATCCTGGAACTGGAAGGCTCCAATATTATGAATATCCTGGCTCGTTCGGTGCTGGAGATGTATACTTTCGACGACCGGGCGGACGACAATTCCCGGGACAACCTGATGCGCCAGTCCATCGAGTTGATCGCCCGTTTTCCAACTATTATTGCTTATGCCTATCATATTATGCGGCATAGTTCCTACGGGCGTTCCCTGCATATCCGTCATCCGAAAGAAGATGCTTCTTTAGCCGAAAATTTCCTGTTTATGTTGAATGGCCCCAGAGGATATACCGAATTGGATGTGAGAGTGTTGGATCTGGCACTGATCCTGCATGCGGAGCATGGCGGAGGTAACAATTCTACCTTTACTGTGCGGGTAACCAGTTCGTCGGGTACAGATACTTATTCTTCTATTGCTGCTGGTATCGGTTCTTTGAAAGGTCCTCTGCATGGAGGAGCCAACCTGAAAGTCATCGACATGTTCAATCACCTGAAAGAGAATGTCAAAAACTGGAACAGCGACAAGGAGATAAATGCTTATTTGCAGAAAATACTGAACAAGGAGGCTTATAACCGGACCGGTTTGATTTATGGAATTGGTCATGCGGTATATACGATTTCCGATCCGAGGGCTTTGCTGCTCAAAGAAATGGCCCGTGAACTGGCAAGAGAAAAAGACCGTGAGGAGGAATTTGCTTTCCTGGAAAGATTGGAAGGTTTGTCGGTCGATGCATTTATGAAATTCAAGGGTACAAAAGTCAACAAACAGGTTTGTGCAAATGTAGATTTTTATTCCGGGTTTGTATACGAAATGATTGGTTTGCCTCAGGAGGTTTATACCCCTCTTTTCGCCATGTCTCGTATCGTTGGTTGGGTGGCTCACCGGATCGAAGAATTGAATTTTGATAGTAAACGAATTATCCGTCCGGCTTATAAAAATGTTGCGGATAAACAGTCATTTGTTCCGTTGGCGAAACGTTGACCGGCCTGCAAACAAAATAATTTGAAGCTTGCCGTAACATGCTTTAAAAAAGTATATAAATGCTTAAAAATATTTGTACCTTTGCGGCCTAAAATATCAGGATAATGAAAAACTTGCTGTTGTTTGCCGTTTTATGCCTTCTATTGCTGATTTCCTGTAAACCGGTGAAAAAAGAAACCACGGAATTGCGAGTGGGAGTAATGTCTTCGATGGATTATGTTCCGTTGGCTGTAGCCCGGGAAAACGGTTTATTCGATAAGTATGGAGTCAAAGTAGATATTCAGAAGTTCTATTCGGCGAACGACCGGGATGCTGCTTTTCAAAGTGGAAATATCGATGGTACGGTGATCGATTATACCGGTGCGATCCTACAGAAAGCCGGAGGTGTAGACCTGAAGATCACATCGGCTTGTAATGCAACCTTTTGCATGATGACCGGTCCGCAAAGTGGGATTATCCGGATAGCGGATTTACAAGGTAAAAAAATAGCAGTTTCCCGTCACACTGTTATAGATTTTTGTACGGAAATGGCTTTATCTGCTACAGGATTAACATCTTCTGATGTAGAGAAACAGGAAGTCAATAAAATCCCCATCAGACTGGAAATGATGATGAAAGGACAGACCGATGCCACAGCTTTGCCGGATCCTTTTATCACGATAGCTGCCGCTAAAGGAGCTAAAACCCTTGTATCGATGGATGATCTGGGCTATGTGGTCACCGGATTTATTTTCAAAGCAGATGCCATCCGGCAGAAAGATGCTGAAATCAAGGCTTTTTATCAGGCGTATAACGAAGCGGTGGAATATATCCAAACGCATACAGTTGAAGATATCCGTTCGGTGTTGGTAAATGATATCGGTTTCCCGGAAGATTTGGTTGTTTCGGTCAGACTACCTGCCTATACCCCGGCAGCCATGCCTGCGGAAAAAGATATACAATCGACTATTGATTGGCTGAAGGAAAAAGGATTGATTCCTGCCGGTTTTTCCGGTCACGATTTGATGGATAACCATTATATTAGTCAACCATAACAAATTCATGCCATTCCTTTCTATCAGAAATGTTCATGTTTCCTATGGGAAAAATCCGGTGCTGAGGGAATTCAACCTGGTACTGGAAGAAGGTTCTATCTCTGCGATTGTCGGACCCTCGGGTTGTGGTAAATCTACCTTGTTAAAATCTATTTGTGGAATTGTAAAACCACGATCAGGAACGATTCTCTTAAAAGGGGAGCCTGTGAACCCGAAGATTCATTCGTTGGGATATATACCTCAACATTACGGTTTACTGGAATGGCTGACGGTGAGAGATAATCTTTCTTTGGGTGAAAAAATCAAAGGAACCCGTTCTCCGCAAAAAGATACGATAATAGAAGAACTCGGGATGAAAGATTGGCTGGATCGTTATCCTTCGGCTTTGAGCGGGGGGCAGCAACAGCGGGCCGCTCTGGCCCGTGCCTGGATATTCCAGCCGGATTTATTGCTGATGGACGAACCTTTCTCTTCTTTAGACACCTTTACAGCGGAAAAATCCCGGGAACTGTTTATCCAATTATGGAAAAAACAGAAAACAACAACTCTCCTGGTCACACATAACCTTCGGGAAGCAGCCCGTATGGCAAAGAATATTATTGTATTGTCCGGACAACCTGCCCGGTTGCTTAGTATTATCGATAATCCGCTTTTTCAAAAAGGAGTAAAGCCGGATGAGACTGATTTTCAGGATTTTGAGGATTATCTGGAAAAGCATATCAACCAAAGATGGGAGGGAAGCATATGAAACGGAGAAGTTATACATTCCTGTATGGTTTCCTGGCTTTCAATGTGGTATGGTATATTGCCGCTGTTTGTATTCAGTCGCCGGTATTAGTCAATCCCCTGAACGTATATAAATCTTTCAATGCTATTTTTTGGAATGGCATATGGACACATATTTCCGCTAGTTTGCTTCGTATACAGGAAGGACTCATTTTGGCTTTGGCAATCGGTATCCCTATCGGATTACTGATGTTCAATTCCCGGAAAACAGATAAAGTATTGAGCCCTTTGCTTTATTTTTCTTACCCGGTACCCAAACTGGCCCTGTTGCCGGTGGTGATGTTACTGCTGGGGATCGGCGAAACGGCCAAAGTAGTGATGATCCTGCTGATATTGGTTTTTCAGATCATTGTGACTACCCGTGATGCGGCCCGTCATATTTCCAGTGAAAAATTTCATGTTCTGCGTTCACTTGGAGCCAATAACTTTCAGGTGATGCGGTGGATCATATTCCCGGCAATCACACCGGAAATCCTTACCTCTGTGCGTGTGGCGACCGGAACGGCAGTTTCCGTTCTTTTCTTTACCGAAACATACGGTACCGACCGGGGAATGGGCTTTTATATTGTAGATGCCTGGATGCGTCTGGCATATACGCAAATGTATGCAGGTATACTGATCCTGTCGCTGGTAGGATTCTTTTTGTTCTTTCTAACGGATTTACTGGAGGAATGCCTGTGTAAATGGAAAAATAATCATCATATTTGAAATAACCGTATTAATTAATAATTCCGATGAAAAAATTTGTACTGATTGCTATTGCAGCATTGTTTGTATTTCCTGTGTTTGCACAAGAAGCGAAAGATATACTGAATATGTTGGTAGAGAAGGAGATGATATCGCGATCGGATGCAGATGATCTGATCCGGCAAAGCGAAAAGGAAAAAAAGCAGAAGCCGGCTGTGTTGCAGAAGGTGAAAAGTGCTTTTAACAGTGAGGCTTTCCGGCTTTCGGGCTATGGACAGATTATTTATAATGTATCGGAAAATCGTACTGGTGGACCTGTTCCGCTGACAGCTAATAATTCTATCGATGTCGCCCGGGCTATCCTGTTTGCTGTCGGAAAACTGGGGCCTGAAAATCAGTTCGGCTATATGCTGATGTACGACCTGGGTCCGAATGCCATGATGCACGAGCTGTATGGCGAGTGGACTCCCCTCGATGCTTTCAATATCCGGTTCGGTCAGTATAAAATACCGTTTACCCTGGAAAATCCTATGTCGCCCACCCGGATCGAAACGGTTTATTTTTCCCGGTCTGTTTGTGCCATGTCCGGTGGAGCAGGAGATTTCAATCAATTTACTCCGAGCGGAATTTCTACAGGTAGTAAAGCCGGACGTGATGCGGGTCTACAGGCCTCAGGACGAGCGTTTCTACACAATGATTTTTACCTGCTGGAATATTACACGGGATTATTCAACGGTACGGGAATGAATGTGAAAGACAATAATAATCATAAAGATTTTATAGGAACCGCCTATTTTCAACCCTTGAAAGGATTGCGGATGGGAGGTTCGGTTTATTCAGGAAAGTTGTACGGAAAAATTAATGATGGCCTACTCGGTAATCATGTGAGGAATCACTGGACCGCAGGTGCCGAATATTCCGGCCGGCATATCTACGCTCGTTCAGAGTATATAGCTGCTGATGACGGTGGATTGGAACGTGAGGGGTTTTATGGTACTGCTGTATGGAAAATCGTTCCTGATAAGTGGGAAATCCTGGGGAAATACGACTATTATGATGTTGACAAGAGTATTTCCCGTAATGAAGTTACTGATATTACTGCCGGTATTAATTATTACTTTTCATTTTTGTCGCGCGTTCAACTGAACTATATTTATACTGACGATAAGGTCAACGGTAAAAATAATATGTTAGCGGCACAGTTGCAGGTGTTTTTCTGATATAATTTTTTAGGAAAATCTGCAAAAAACGCTTAAAGGCAGTTTATTTCCGGATTTATCCGGGATATAAAGCTCTCCGAATTCCATTTTATTGGCCAATGGGAAATAGTGCTTAATGAGGTTTTCTGCTATTAAAGAAGAAAATCCCATGGAATAAAGGTTGAGAATAACAAAGCAGTCAGAAGTCGTAAGCAACTGCCGGCAAGCATCCATCAACTCGGAGATGAAATCTTCCAATATCCATTTTTCTCCTTCCGGTCCCCGTCCGTAAGCCGGCGGGTCCAGTATGATACCATTGTATTGTTTTTCTCGTTTGACTTCCCGTTTGACAAATTTCAGGGCATCTTCCACTATCCAGCGGATATCTTTCAGTCCGGAGGCTTCCATGTTCTCCCGGGACCAGTTAATAACCTGCTTAACGGAATCTAAGTGAGTCACATCTGCACCTGCTGCTTTGGCTGCTAAGGAAGCTCCCCCTGTATAGGCAAAGAGGTTCAGTACTTTCGGTTGCGATTTCATCCCGGTAATCGTATCATAGATAAAATTCCAGTTTTCCGATTGTTCGGGGAAGATTCCGACATGTTTGAAAGATGTTAGTCCGAGCCGGAAGCGCAACTGCATTTCTTTATATTGATAGTTGATAAACCATTGTTCCGGCATTTCGGGACGGAGTACCCATTCGCCCCGTTCATTACCATCGCCTGATACTTTCCCTTTTTCTTTTCTGAAAACTGCATGTGCAAATCTGTTCCATTCAACTGCCGGTAAAGTCTTGGGCCAGACAGCCTGAGGCTCAGGCCTGCAAAGAATATATTTACCGAAACGTTCCAGTTTTTCGTATTCTCCGGAATCAATCAGTTCGTAGTCTTTCCAGTGTTGGGGGTGAAGTAGTTGCATTTTTTGTTGATTTATTTTGCAAAAATAGTGTTTTATGCTTGAATCTCTTGGGCATTTGGTTTTTTTGTTTCATATAGGGAACTATTTGAAGGTTTTTAATTAAACAAGGCTGTCGCCTTGGAGGATTTAAAATTACAAATAGGTCAAGGCTATCGCCTTGGAATTATATCCTTTTTGTCTTGAAACAAAAAGGATCAAAAAGTTCAAGGCTGCGTCCCATTGGCTAAAAAATACTGCGTTGCGGCTAAGAGAAAAGAACTCGCACCTGCGGTGCTCAAACAGCTTTTCTCTTTTAACACCTCCACTACGTATTTTTCTTCACGCCACTGGCCCGAGGCCAGAACCGGGCCGCATCGGCTGTTCGTTTAATCAACAAGCATTTTACAGAAGGTTTATTCTCTTTGAAAGTGATCGTCATTGCGAGCGAAAGCGAAGCAATCTACCGATAGCCATGAGATTGCTTTAGGCTTCGCCTTCGCAATGACGATC
>JAVBLA010000039.1:0-24442 GCA_031553775.1 Bacteroidales bacterium | reverse complement strand
GAGTTCGATTCGTTTAGCCGCAACGCAGTATTTTTTAGCCAATGGAACGCAGCCTTGAATTTTTTGATCCTTTTTGTTTCAAGACAAAAAGGATATAATCCCAAGGCGATAGCCTTGACCTATTTGTAATTTTAAAATCCTTCAAGGCGACAGCCTTGTTTAATTAAAAACCTTCAAATAGTTCCCAAAACAAAATAAAAACATTTTACAAATCCAAACGTTAATATTTTAGTTCCGGATTGACGAATCAACATCCGGTGTTGAATAAACTACGCATAAAAACATGTCGGTTACCGGTACCATACATCAAACATTTTCAGCTCTATCCCACAGGGATTTTCGGTATTTCTGGTTTGGACAGGCCATATCCCTGATCGGAGGAATGATTCAGGTGACAGCCCTGAGCTGGTATGTCTACAAAATCACAGCATCTCCTTTTCTTTTGGGATTGATGGGCGTTTTTGAATTCGGGCCGGTTTTGCTGTTGACACTTTTTGCAGGTGTATTCATAGAACGCTTTCCCAAGAAAAAAATACTGTTGTTTACCCAGAGTTTGTTTTTGCTACAATCGTTACTCCTGGCGCTTTTCGTTTGGCTGGGTGTTACTGAGTTTTGGGTGTTTGCCTTGCTGGCTATGTTGGCTGGTATCGGAAATAGCATCGATCAACCTACCCGGCAGGCGTATGTGGTCGAGTTGGTAGGAAAAGGCGACTTGCCGAATGCGATTTCCCTTAATTCCACTATTTTTAATCTGGCCCGTATTGTTGGCCCGGCGGTTTCCGGTTTGGTTATGAAATATGTGGGTATTGCCGAGTGTTTCCTGATCAATG
Organism: Bacteroidales bacterium; assembly: GCA_031553775.1. Lineage (GTDB taxonomy): Bacteria > Bacteroidota > Bacteroidia > Bacteroidales > Azobacteroidaceae > JAISFI01. The sequence goes on along the minus strand of JAVBLA010000039.1, from coordinate 23,612 downwards.
GGTTGAGCTTTATTCCAGTACTTTATGGAATTGCTTTGATCAAAGCTTCGGGAAATCCGATTACTGCTCGTGGTAATTTGAAGAATCAGGTATTTTCCGAGGTTAAAAACGGATTGAAATACACGGTAAGGAATCATAAGATATTTCCGACTTTTTTGATCATGGCGGTGATTTGTACTTTTGCCATGAATGCCAACGTGATCCTGCCTGTATTTGCCAAAGATGTATTAATGGGAGATGAAGGTACATACAGTCTGCTGATGTCCATGCTGGGCTTGGGTTCCATGCTGGGTGCTCTTTTCATGGCCAGTGTAGGGAAAGATATTCCCAGTAAGTATTTCCTGGTTTTTGTGGCGTTGGGCTTGTCTGCTTTGCAAATGATGACCCTGCTTTTCCTGCATATGCAGATTGTGATTATCGTCCTGTTGGTTATTGTGGGTTTTTTGATGATGTGCTTCCTGAACAGGGGAAATACACGCATTCAACTAAATACTGATGATGAATACAGGGGACGCGTCATGAGCATTTACGTACTGATCAACACAGGAAGCACTCCTATCGGTAATACCCTGACCGGATGGGCTATGAGCGGTTTCGGGGAAAAATACGGTTTCTTTTTTAACGGGGTTGTATCGTTCACACTGGTGCTTATTTTATTTCTCTATTATAGAAAATATATAGAGAAGGCCCAGGTTGTTGAAGGTGAAAAATAAAATGATCATTAAAATAGAGGTAACGAGCCAAAAATACGCAAAATTCTCTGAAATGAAGAGAAATCTGCTGTTATCCCTGCTTCATCGACAATTGTATCCGTTTCCGTTCCATATCGACTGATAATACCCGTACTTTTACATGTTGATGTACGGATACCACTTCCGTAGGATCAGAGATAAAACGGTCGGCCATTTCCGAAATGTGTACCAGTCCGTTCTCCTTGATACCTATGTCGACAAAACATCCGAAGTTTGTAATGTTGTTAACAATACCGGGAAGTTCCATCCCTTCCCTGAGATCCTGGATGTTTTTGATGCTCCGGTCGAATTCCAGCACCTGGATATGTTTACGGGGATCCCGTCCCGGTTTGTCCAGCTCTTCCATAATATCTTTCAAGGTAGGCATCCCTGTTTTTTCGGTAATATATTTTTCCGGTTGTATCTGATTTTTGAGAGTCTGGTTGGCGATCAATTCGGATACCGTACACGAAAGGTCTTTGGCCATCTGTTCCACTACATAATAGCTCTCGGGGTGTACTGCTGAATTATCCAAGGGATTTTCTGCTCCCGGAATTCGTAAGAAACCGGCAGATTGTTCAAATGCTTTGGCACCCATCCGGGGAACTTTCATCAATTCTTTCCTGCTTTTGAAAGGTCCGTTTTCCGTGCGGTAACACACAATGTTTTCAGCTAGTGCCGGACCTAATCCGGATATATAAGTCAGCAGGTGTTTACTGGCCGTATTGACATTTACTCCTACCAGGTTTACACAATTTTCTACTGTCTGATCCAGTGATTTTTTCAGTAATGCCTGATCCACATCGTGCTGATATTGTCCCACACCAATTGATTTGGGATCGATTTTAACCAGTTCTGCCAATGGATCCATCAACCTTCTTCCGATACTGACAGATCCTCTTACCGTTACATCATAGTCGGGAAATTCTTCACGAGCGGTTTTCGAGGCAGAATAAACCGATGCACCATTTTCACTGACTACGAATACCTGTACTTTCCGGTCGAACCGGAGACTGGTAATAAAATCTTCACTTTCCCTGCTGGCTGTCCCGTTGCCGATGGCGATGGCATCGATGGCATAAGTGCTGACTAACGAAACGACTTTCATTCCAGCTTTGGATTTTTCATTCTGCGGCGGATGAGGATAAATTGTTTCATTGTGCAGCAATGTCCCCTGTGCATCCAGACATACTAGCTTACAACCGGTTCTGTATCCCGGATCGACACCTAATACCCGTTTTTGTCCCAGAGGGGGAGCCAACAGCAACTGCCTTAGATTCTCAGAAAAAACTTTGATCGCTTCCATATCGGCTTTTTCTTTGGATTGTGCTGCAAATTCTGTTTCTATAGAGGGTTTCAGTAGTCTCTTATATCCGTCTTTTACTGCTTCTTCCACTTGCCCGGAGCTGGCTGTATATCCTTTGACATATTTTTTGCAAAGCGATTGCAGGCAATGTTCATCATCCGGAGAAATACTTACCCGCAGAAAGCCTTCGCTTTCTCCTCTGCGAATAGCCAGCAAACGGTGTGAAGTACAACGTTTGAGTGGTTCGTCGAAGCTAAAATAATCACGGTATTTATCTCCTTCCTGCTCTTTGTCTTTTACTACTTTGGCAGTAATCACTGCTTCCCGGTTGAATATATTACGGATCGAGTTCCTGGCAGCTTCATCTTCATTGACCCATTCCGCAATGATATCCCGGGCTCCCTGCAACGCTTCTTCCGGTGTTTTTACCTCTCCTTTTACAAAAGCAGAAGCACGGGAGAAAATATCTTTTTCAAATTGATCCATGAGGATTTTTGCTAAAGGTTCCAATCCCTTTTTCCGGGCGATCTCGGCCCTGGTCTGCCGTTTGGGTTTATAAGGCAGGTAAATATCTTCCAGTTCTGTACTGTCCCAGCAATTTTCTATTCTTTTCCTGAGTTCGGGAGTGAGTTTTTCCTGTTCTTCAATTGTTTTCAGGATGGTTTCCTTCCGTTTGGAGATTTCCTTGAGTTTATCGTAAGCATCTTTTATATTGCCGATTTGTATTTCGTCCAGTCCCCCGGTAGCTTCTTTCCGGTAACGGCTGATGAAAGGAATGGTAGTGCCTTCGTCTAATAAGGCAATCGTTTTCAAAATCTGCCTCTCTCCGATATGCAGTGTCCGGTCGATGAGGCTGGCATAGATGCTTTGCATGTTTGTTTCTTTATTTTTGCTTGCAAAGATAATGTTTAACTTTAAAATCTCCCATAAAAACCTTATCTTTGCGCCCTGAAATTAAACGACAGAAATAAGATGCTGACAGTAGAAAAAATAGGAGGAACATCTATGTCCCAATTTGGGGACTGTCTTGAAAATATCATCAAAGGCGGACGTACGCCCGAAAATATGTACAACCGTATCTTTGTAGTTTCTGCATATAATAATGTAACCAATTGGTTGTTAGAACATAAGAAGACGGGAGAACCGGGTGTATATGCCAAGTTTTTATACAATGAAGATTATGGTAAAGCCCTGGATGAATTATATACCCGTCTGCTCGATATCAACAAAGAGTATGCCAGTATCGGTTTAAACCAGGAAGAAGCCAGAGATTTCCTCCAATACCGGATGAAGCAGGCCAAAACTTATCTGAAATCTATGTATCAGGTAATTACTTCCGGTTATGTGGAAAGAAGTAATATCTATCTGGCCGCGCGCGAGATTCTGGCTTCTCTGGGAGAAGCGCATTCCGCCTGGAACTCAGTCAATATATTGAATAATAACGGAATAAATGCAACTTTTATTGATCTTTGCGGTTTTAACGATAGTGAGTCGCTTATGATCGATGAACGCATCCATAAAGCTTTCAAAAATATCGATTTCACCAAAACATTGTGCATTGCAACCGGTTATACTAAAGGGATAGAAGGTATTATGCGTGCTTTTGACCGGGGATATTCCGAAGTTACTTTTTGTAAAATTGCTGTGGATGTTAAGGCCGATGAAGCAATTATCCATAAAGAATTCCACCTGTCGAGCGCTGATCCCAAATTAGTGGGGGTTAAAAATTCCATCCCGGTAGGACGTACCAATTTTATTATTGCCGACCAGCTGGCGGATATCGGTATGGAAGCGATTCATCCGAAAGCAGCCAAACCACTGGAACTGGCGGGGATTAATATACGGATTAAAAATACTTTTGAGCCTAACCATCCGGGTACATTGATCTCAAAAAATTATATTTCCCCAGAACCCAAAGTTGAGATTGTTTCGGGAACAGACAGGGTTATTGCATTTGAGGTGCATGATCCTATGATGGTAGGTGAAGTAGGATACGACCTGAAAATCATGCAAATACTCCAAAAACACGGGGTTAGTTATATATTGAAATCTACCAATGCCAACAGTATCACTATGGTAGCCTGGGATAATCCTACGGTAAACCATATGATAGAAGAATTGACTGAATTGTTCTATCTGGTGACTGTTAAACCGGTAGCGATTGTTTGTGCCATGGGTACCAATATCGCTCATCCGGGATTCTTGTATGCAGCCTCCAAAGCGCTCAGTGATAATAATATCAATATCGAGTGTTTCGGACAATCGTTACGTCAGGTAAATATGCAGTTTGTAATTGAACGCGAAAGCTATTCCAGAGCGGTGGTAGCTTTGAACGAAGCACTTTGTTCAGGCAAAATCTAACCGATACAAACCCAAGGAAAAAATCAGCTTTCTACGTCCTCAATTATTGACTCCCAGCGTAATAGTTTTTAGTTGTTAGTTTTTAACTTTTAGTTTTAATAGTTTCCTATGAAATTCGACATCACAGCCATCTTCAGTTCCTTCCTGGTACTATTCGCCATCATCGATGTAATAGGTTCTGTCCCTATTTTTCTGGGCCTAAAGAAACAAAACAGGGCAATTGATCCGGAAAAAGCTGCTTTTTATGCTTTGTTGGTTATGGTCGTGTTTTATTTTGTAGGAGACTGGATACTGCGAGTTTTCGGCGTAGATAAGAGTTCTTTTGCCGTAGCCGGAGCTTTGGTGCTTTTTGTGGTAGCCATCGAATTGACTTTTGGTATAGAGATATTCAAAAATGACAGTCCTAGTGGTAGTGCCACCATTGTACCGGTAGTTTTCCCATTGCTTACCGGTCCCGGAGTGTTTACCGGTTTACTTTCTCTTCGTGCTGAATATGATACTTTTACAATATTAACAGCAGTAGTTCTCAATGTACTTGTCATTTATCTGGCACTGAAAAAAATGCATGTGGTCGAACGTATTTTTGGCCAGGGAGGTATTTATATTTTGCGTAAATTTTTTGGAATAATCTTGTTGGCAATATCCGTAAAACTGTTTGCCAGTAACATCACGGCGTTGCTGAATTCATTTGCAGTAAATCCACAATAATTATTCGTCTTTCCGAACAATAGCCACATACAATTGTAATGCAGCAGAAATAAAAAGGCAGAGTAGCCATTCCCTGTGATGTTTAAACATCAGGTAGGAAGATGCAACCAGTAATAATCCGGCGAATGCCAGGTATCCGTGGAGCCTGATATACCGTTTTTCCTTTCCTTTATAGGGCGTAGTCAGATAGTATAGAGCGACCCCCGCGCATGCAAAAGCATAGACGTAAGGGATAAACTCCCATTTCATGGATGATAAAGCAGCAGAGATAACCAGAACTATGGCAGAGACATAAAACAGGTAATTCTTAAGTTTTCCGTTCACGTTTGTTGTATTAAGGAGTAATGATATACAGGTCTTCGTCGGGTTTTGTCATCAGAAATTGTTCCCGGGCAAAGCGCTCCAGGCTTTCATTGTCCATTTTGAGACTGTTGAGTTTGGCTTTATTCTCTTCGATTTTTTGCTTATACTCTCTGATTTCCGAGTGTAGTTGCCTGATTTTCTTGTCGTACTGATATCGTTGATATAAGGTACTGTCGCCGATAAAAAAAGTAACGACGGCAAATATTAGAAGAGTCAGATAATACTTGTTGACTTTTCCTTTGTATTTTCCAAAAAAATCGATAAACCTGCGCATATACCTGTGAAGTTTGATACAAATGTACGGGAAAAAATTGAAAATGCAGTGCTGCTTTCGCTTTTTTATTTCTTTAGAAATTGTTTAAAGATAATTTCATACAAATGGTTGCAAATGTTCAAACAGTTTCTTAAAAATATGTATCTTTGCTTTTCGTAAAAAAGACCGGAATAACATGGACAATTATATCGTATCCGCACGAAAATACAGGCCGTCGACCTTTCAATCTGTTGTTGGGCAGAAATCATTGACCACTACCCTGAAAAATGCGATCCAGAATAATAAACTGGCGCATGCTTATTTGTTTTGCGGTCCCCGGGGAGTTGGAAAAACCACTTGTGCCCGTATTTTTGCTAAAACAATCAATTGCCTGAATCCTACTTCCGGAGGTGAAGCCTGTAATACCTGTGAATCGTGTCTCTCATTCAACGAGCAGCGATCGTATAACATTCATGAACTGGATGCGGCTTCCAATAACTCAGTCGATGACATCCGTTCTTTAATTGAACAGGTGCGTATTCCGCCTCAAATCGGGAAATATAAAGTCTATATTATCGATGAGGTGCACATGTTGTCGTCTGCAGCTTTCAATGCATTCCTGAAAACACTGGAAGAGCCGCCGCATCATGCTATTTTTGTACTGGCTACCACCGAAAAGCATAAAATTCTACCGACCATTCTTTCTCGTTGTCAGATTTACGATTTCAGCCGGATCAGTATTAATGATACGGTTGAGCATCTGCAATATGTGGCAGGTCAGGAAGGTGTCGTCGCTGAGCCTGAAGCGCTCTTGGTAATTGCGCAAAAAGCCGACGGAGGTATGCGGGATGCCCTGTCTATCTTTGATCAGGTGCTTAGCTTTACCGGCGGAAATATCACATACCAGGCTGTTATTGAAAACCTGAATGTGCTGGACTACGAATATTATTTCAAACTCACAGATACCATCCTTCAGGGAAAGATCGGCGACAGTCTGCTGATCCTGAATGAAATTCTGAGTAAAGGCTTTGAGGGACAGCACATCCTGACAGGTCTGGCTTCTCATTTCCGTGACTTGATGGTTTGTAAAGATCCGCAAACCATCGTTTTGTTTGAAGTCGGCGATGTGATCAGGCAAAAATACCTGGATTTTGCTTCCCGTTGTGAAAATACCTTTCTATATAAAGCGCTCGAATGGGTCAACGAATGCGATATGAATTACCGGCAAAGCCGGAATAAACGATTATTGATGGAGATCCTTCTGATCCGTTTGTGTCAGCTGAGTGTCGCTCCCGCATCTGTGCAGGACGATAAAAAAAAAATAGTAATTGAACCTATAGCTGCTGTAAATCCGACGGCTCAAAATCTACAACCTGCTGTAAATGATAAAGTTGTAATAACTCCTGCAGCTCAACCGGTTTCTCAGATTCCTGTCAAGCCGGTTTCTGACACGATAACAGTTACTCCAACTGTCGAACTACCTGCCACTGATACCGCAAAAACAGCAGCATCTAAAACGCCTGTGCTCGGAAAACCTTTGGGGGTTTCCCTGAAAACACCGAATGGAAAGAACGAAAAACAGGAGATAAAACAAGAGGTGGTGGTTGACCAGATTACGGATTTTTCTCCGGAAGAACTGAATGCCGCCTGGATTGAATATGCCAGGCAACATCTGAATGAACATGTTCATTTGCAGAACTCTATGCTTAATTCTCTTCCCCGGGTGACCGGTCAATATGCCTTTGAAGTTTTGGTGTACAATCCGGAACAACACAAGCAGTTTAGCGATGAAGCGGTTAATATCCTGGAATTTTTACGGATACGGCTTAATAATGCAGAAGTAAAAATGGCGATACGTATCAGTGAAGAGAACGTTAAACAATTAGCCTATACAGATAAGGAAAAATATCAACAGATGATAGAAAAGAATCCCAGCTTGTTTGAACTGACAAAAGTGTTCGGCCTGAACTTAGACTGATAAAAAGTTTAGAATAGAAATTTAGTTGATAATCAAAGGCTGTATACGTACTTCAATCGGAAGTATTTCGGGAGGGGTATTTGTTTCTTCAATAATCCTTTTTGCAATTACATATCTGGTGTTGTAATAATCTTTTTTACTTTCGGTAATTGTAACGCCGTATTTGACCGAAGCATGTATGAAAGTGAAGTTTCCCAGTTCGTCGGCTTCTACAACAATCCCGACATGTCCTACCCGTTGTTTTTTAGCATTTCTTCCTTTGAAAAAAACGAGATCTCCCGGTTTGAGTTCGGTACGAGCTACCGTGATACCATTGGTTTCTGCCTGTCCGGAAGATGTCCGATGCAGGTTATAGCCGAAGTGCCTGAATATAAAACTGGAAAATCCGGAACAGTCGAAGGCTTTACCGGTGGAGGAGCCTAAACGGTAGGGAGTCTTTAAAAAACTATGCGCGTAACTTAATAAGGAGTCGCAAGTGAAGGTGATAGGCCGATTGTCTTCTACCCTGAGTTTGGGAACAGACTTGTCTATACCTGCCGTTGTTTGCCCGTATACAACTACCGACAAAGCCAGGCTAACGATAACAAGTATGTGTTTTGTGAAGGTCATCAAACTATGGCACTTTCTTTTACATTATCCAATACATGTAGTTTTCTAAAGCATTTTTCAATTTTCTCCAGGGCAAAGTTCAATTGGTCCTGGGTGTGGGTTGCCATCAGGGAGAAACGGATCAGGGTGTCTGAGGAAGCAACAGCCGGAGATACTACCGGGTTGACAAATATTCCTTCGTCAAACAAAAGTTTGGTAATCAGGAATGTTTTATCGTTATCCCTGATGTATAAAGGTATAATAGGAGTAGAGGTATGGCCTATTTCACAACCCATATTCCGGAATCCTGCCAGCGCATAGTGGGTCAGTTTCCACAGGTTCTCCATCCTTTCAGGTTCTCTGATCATTACATCGAGTGCGGCATCGGCGGCAGCTGTAGCGGCCGGTGTATTGCTGGCACTGAAAATATAAGGACGGGAGTTGTGACGCAGGTAATTGATGATTTTTTCATCAGAAGCAATAAATCCACCGATAGATGCTAAGGATTTACTGAAAGTCCCCATGATCAGGTCTACATCTTTTGAAACGCCGAAATGATCGCAGGATCCTCTTCCCTCTCTTCCCAATACACCGATTCCATGGGCTTCGTCGACCATGATATTGGCATTGTATTTTTTAGCTAATCGTACGATTTCAGGTAAGTTGGCAATATCACCTTCCATGCTGAATACTCCGTCTACTACAATTAACTTGACTTTGCCCGGTTCGCATTTTTGGAGTTGTTTCTCCAGCGAATCCATATCGTTGTGCTTGAATTTCAGTTTATTGGAAAAGGATAACCGGTGTCCTTCGATAATAGAAGCATGATCCAGCTCGTCCCAGATAATATAGTCTTCACGCCCGGTAAGGCAGGAAACGACACCCAGGTTTACCTGAAAGCCCGTAGAATATACAATTGCATCTTCTTTTCCGACAAAATCGGCTAATTTTTTCTCCAAAGCAATATGCATATCAAGCGTTCCGTTGAGAAAACGGCTTCCGGCCATTCCTGTTCCGTATTTTTTGATCGCCTGGATGGCGGCTTCTTTTACTTTGGGGTGATTGGTGAGTCCTAGATAAGCGTTCGAGCCAAACATCAATACCTTTTTGCCATTGATGATAACTTCTGTATCCTGATCACTTTCTATTGCTCTGAAATAAGGGTAAATTCCGGCTGCTTTGGCCCGCTGGGGGGCATCATACATTCCTAATTTTTCACTTAGAAGATTCATTGTAAGCTATATGCTAAGTTAATAATCAAAAGTATTTGATCACTGCCTTCAGGGCCCCTTCAAGGTAGCTCAGAAAAAAGCAGGCTGCAAAGGTAATAAAGAATTTGAAAGTATACAATTATATGGCTTTTTTTTCGTGTTTTAACATGGATTATTTTACATCTTCAGGTAAAAATCCTGTGTAAGAGCGATATATTCACTGCTGTAGATATGCCTTTCAAGTTCGATTATTAATTCGTTTGCCGGTTCCTGGTGTTTTTCCCGGGAAAATTCTATCAGGATACGTTTATAAGGACTGTGAGGCTTGGGCCTTACCAGCGTTTTTCTTACGGGGTATAATCCGGCAGATCCGGCTTCCCGGACCAGAATAGGTTCGGAATCGAATGGAATAATGAGGGCGAGTTTCCCGTCGTTGTTTAATAAGGCAGCACTTTTTTTCAGGAGTAGATCAAATGGCAGATGATCATTGTGCCTGGCATTGTTTCGTTGTTCATCAGGGCATTTCAATGCGTTTGAAAAGAAAGGAGGGTTGCAGATAATCAGGTCATAGCGTGTTTCCGTATGAAAATCCTGGAGACTGGCCGGAATAACGTTGATCCTGTTTTGAAAAGGACTGTTATCTACATTGAAAATAGCTTGTCTACAAGCATCTTCTTCTATATCTATTGCGTCGATCAGGGCCTCCGAGCGTTGTGCTAGCATCAGGGCGATTAATCCGGAGCCTGTACCGATATCGAGGATGCTCCGGGTGCTTTTCCGGCAATCGGCCCATGCCCCGAGTAATACGCCGTCGGTCCCTACTTTCATGGCGCACCAGTTCTGGTGAACGGTAAACTGTTTGAATTGAAAGAATTTATTCGGCATCCGGCAAAGGTAATGAAAACCATTCAATAAATTTACCCGTTTTGAGTTGCCTTCGCTCCTCGATTGTTAAGTCTCGCAATAACATGATCAAGTAAACTTGGCTTCTGCTATTGCTTATCGAAAACGTTGAATAGATGATCCGGATTTTTGGCACATTAATTGTTTATTGATATAATCATTGAAAACAATATCTTATTAAACATATGTCTGACAAATTTACAGATTTTGCGGAAATTATCATCGAAGCGGGTTCGGATGACATTAAAAATTTGGGACCGGAGCTTCCCTTGCTGCCTTTACGGAATATGGTATTTTTACCGGGAACGCCGATCCCGGTAAACGTAAGCCGTTATAAATCGATGCGATTGGTGCAGGAAGTCCAGAAGAATAATGGCCTGTTAGGTGCTGTCTGCCAGAAAAACCCGGACCTGGATGATCCTCAACCCGGTGATTTTTACCCGGTGGGAGTGGTTGCCCGGATTATCAATATCATGGATGAAGGTACTGATAATATTACCGTTTTATTGCAAGGTGTCAGACGATTCCGGCTGGAAGAAATTCTCTCGGATGAGCCTTATATGCGGGTTTCCTATACTTTGCTGGAAGATATAATTCCTGCCAAAGGAGATAAGGAGCTGGAGGCGCAGATGACCAATATCAGGGAGTTGACCCTGCATATGCTTTCTTCTAAAATTAATCCTCCGACTTTTGTGCTGGATTCCATGCGGAAATCCAAAGATGATAATTATATTCTGAACCTGGCTTTGACTACTTTGGAAGCTTCTTCTTCAGAAAAGCAAAAAGTGTTGGAAACAGATGATGTCAAAGAACGAAATAATGTGCTGTTGTCTTTGTTGGATCATGAAGTGCAATTCCTGGAGATCAGGGAGTCCGTGCGGGAAAAAACGAAAGTGGAGATCGACCAGCAACAACGGGAGTATTTTCTGAAACAGGAGATGAAGAATATCCAGGAAGCTTTGGGCGGAAACTCCAATGATGTGGAAATTAACGAACTAAGGGAGAAAGCCGCAAAAACCAAATTTCCTGAAGAAGCCAAGGCTATTTTTGATAAGGAATTGAAAAAACTGGAACGGATGCATCCGCAATCTCCTGATTATTCGATGCAGCTGACTTATGTGCAGACAATACTGAGCCTTCCCTGGATGAGTTATACACCGGATGATTTTAACCTGAAACGAGCTCAAAAAGTGCTGGACAGGGATCATTTTGGTCTGGAAAAAGTAAAAGAGCGTATTCTGGAACATCTGGCAGTCTTAAAATTGAAAGGGGATCTGAAATCGCCGATCCTTTGTTTATACGGTCCTCCGGGAGTAGGAAAAACCTCCTTAGGTAAATCGGTGGCTGAAGCTTTGAAAAGAAAGTATATCCGCTTGTCGCTGGGAGGATTGCATGACGAAGCTGAAATCAGAGGCCATCGCCGTACTTATATCGGGGCCATGCCCGGCCGGATTGTACAGGGAATTAAAAAGGCAGGTTCTTCCAATCCTGTGATGATTCTGGATGAGATCGATAAGGTGGGACAGGATTATAAAGGCGATCCTGCAGCAGCTTTACTGGAAGTCCTGGATCCTGAACAGAATGTGGCTTTTCATGATAATTATTTGGATATTGACTACGACCTGTCCAAGCTGCTTTTTATCGCTACTGCCAATACTCTGGCCACTATTTCCCAGCCGTTGTTAGACCGGATGGAGGTGATCGATATCAGTGGCTATATCATGGAAGAAAAGATTGAAATTGCCAGAAAATATCTGGTACCCAAACAGTTGGATAATCATGGTGTAAGCAGGAAGGCTTTTGATATTCAGAAAAAGACCCTGGAAGTTATTATTGAGTCGTATACGCGAGAATCAGGAGTCAGGGAATTGGATAAAAAAATTGCCAAGATTATGCGTAAAATAGCCCGTAAAATAGCAGGAGATGAGCCTTATCCAAAACTTCTTGGAGTGGAAAATCTTCCTGATTATCTGGGGGTAAAGGAATATTCGAAAGATAAATATGAAGGAAAGACCTATTCGGGTGTGGTTACCGGCTTGGCGTGGACTTCTTCCGGTGGTGAGATATTATTTGTTGAGTCCGCCCTGAGCAAAGGGAAGGGAGCTAAACTTACTATCACAGGTAATTTGGGCGAAGTAATGAAAGAATCTGCCATTTTGGCACTGGAATATATTAAGTCACATCTTTCAGAGTTGGAAATCGACGAAGTCAAACTCGAAAATTCGGATATTCATTTACATGTGCCTGAAGGAGCGATTCCCAAAGACGGGCCTTCGGCCGGTATTACCATGGTGACTTCCATGGTTTCTTCCCTGACCGGTAAAAAACTCAAGCCGCATTTGGCTATGACCGGAGAAATTACACTGAGGGGAAAAGTCTTACCGGTAGGAGGGATCAAAGAAAAAATTCTGGCAGCCAAACGGGCGGGAATCAAAGAAATTATTCTCTGTGAAGATAACAGAAAACATGTAGACGAAATCAATGAAATATATTTGAAAGGATTGCGTTTTATTTATGTCAGAGATATAAAAGATGTTGTGAAACAGGCACTTCTGTGAAAAAAAACTATCAGAATTTGTTCATATTGAATAAAACTCTTACCTTTGCTGCGATTTGTAAGTAAAAAATCAGGCAGATGTATTTATCTCTGCGATATCCTGAAAGTCAGGAGGTTCATGTACGCGTACGTGAATTGAGTATTTACCTAAACAAGTTATTATGAAGTTTGTAAAGACTGTACTCTTGCTTGTAGCCGTCTTTTTTTCCATGGCATATACAACAGGAGATACACTGGTTTTGACGGGAATTCGTCCCGGAGAATCCGCACCGGAAGTACATCTTCAGCATCTTTCACTCAAAGGCAAATATTCCTTGCTGCAGTTATGGGCAGCCTATGATGCTGCTTCCCGCGCCGACAACGTGTTGCTTTCAAATAAATTGAACCAGTTGCATCGGGAAGATATACAGATGATTTCCATTTCTTTCGACGAGAAAAAATCGGTTTTTGAAGAGACCATTAAGACCGATCGTCTGAATCCAGCTTTTCAATTCAATATTCCTGCAGGAAAACAATCACAGGTTTTTAAAGATTACCGGTTATCGGAAGGTTTTAAGAATATTTTAGTGAATCCGCAGGGTGTTATTGTCGCGGTGAATGTAACACCGGATGAACTGGAAAGCGTTCTGGAGAAAATTTAAGCTACGGATTTATATCCGGATAATAAAAAAACCGATTCATATTTTGAACCGGTTTTTTTTATGCTTTTTTTTGAGCCTCTTGTCGGATTCGAACCAACGACCCCGAGATTACAAATCACGTGCTCTGGCCAACTGAGCTAAAGAGGCAAAAATGGGTAAGCTTACTACATCGCGCCGCTACAACCGACTACCCTTGCTGTCGTCAGACCCTGGGGGATTCGAAGGGAGCTGGCCGTGTAGGACTTACCCGGGCGCAAAAGTACTGCTTTTTATTGAATATGCAAAAGAAAAAAGGAGGGGAGCCCTCCTTTTTGTGGTAATGTATTGATAGTCAAAAAAATATTTTTTCAATATTTTTTTTAGTTCCCGGTTTTCGTGAATTTTACGGCTGCCCAATTGTTGTTGGACCGAAAGGTGCGGAACGCGAGTTCATTTTTTTCGCAAACTTCCCGGATGGCAGGAATGTCTTCCGTGTAAAATCCGCTCATGTATAAATCCGAATCCAGGTGCATGCATTGTGCATAGGCCGGTATATCCCTTAATAAACTATTCCGGTTGATATTAGCCAGTATGATATCGAATTTTTCTTTTCCCAGCAGGGAGGCATCTCCTAATTGCACCTGTATTTCTTCCATTCTGTTCAGCCGGATGTTTTCCAATGAGTTGTTGTAAGCCCATTCGTCATTATCTATGGCAGTTACCGGCCCGGCCCCTTTCATAGATGCCAGAATGGCCAATACGGAAGTGCCGCATCCCATATCTAATAAAGATTTACCGGCCAGTTCTTCCTGTAGCAGGAATCCTATGATCAGTCCGGTCGTTTCATGATGTCCGGTTCCGAAAGACATTTTCGGATCGATCACAATATCATATTTTACCGGCGGAATATTCTGATGGAACGAGCTATGTATGGCACATTCACTGCCGATAATAATCGGTTGAAAATAATGTTTTTCCCATTCTTCATTCCAGTTCCGGGTAATGATTACCTGGGAGGAAAATGAAATGGAGGCATCCATTGGGAAGTCCCTGATAACCTGATTGATATTTTCTTCATTAAACAACTCTTCCTGTATATAAGCGCAGATATTGCTTTCTTCGTTTTCCGAAAAACTTTCAAAACCGATCTCTCCCAGCAAAGAACACAAAATATCTTTGACCGTTTCTTCGTTCGGTTGGCAGGAAAATGTAACTTCACAGTAATTCATACGTCATTATAATAATTGAAAATTGAAAATTGAGAATCGTTAGATTGGCCTTAGCCAATTGAAAATAAAAAAACAAACTCAATTGATGTTTTGATTCAGGCTTGCAAAAGTAACAGTTTTTTGTAGTAAAAAGTTAAATACGACATAAAAAGTTGTTTGCTGTATTAAATTGATTATTTTTGTCTGATGGAATGTTTTCCATGCAATAAACCAATGGAACGCAGGTGTGTCTAAAAGAATGTAATGTATTGAATTTAAAATATGGAGGAAAAACGCTATGAAAACTATGATTAAATGCTCCTCTTTGTTGTTGATCAGTTTGTTTGCCCTTTCAAGCTATGCCCAGGAAAGTGAATTTTTTGATGATATTTATACTTCTTCAAAAAAGCAAAAGACTACTCCTCAAAAAGAGGTACAACAAGTACAGGTAAGGCCAGCTACAGGACAGGTAGCCGTGACTGCTGAAAATACCCGGGACATAGATGAATATAACCGGAGATACAGTGACGGATTTGTAACAGACGAGGCCGTGCCGGATACTTCCGAAGTTGTGATTACGGATGATGAATATACACAGCGGATTGTGAAATTTCACGATCCGACCAAGATTACTGTTATTGGTGCTGATAACGTGAACATGTACATGGACGGTGATTCGTATGTGCTTGATTTTACAGAGAGAAACTCTTCACCGTCGGTTAATGTGAATGTAGGATATGGTTACGGTTCTTATAACGGCTGGTATGATCCCTGGTATTACGGACCTTCATGGGGATATTACGGCTGGTACAGACCTGGTTTTTATTCATGGTATTATCCTTGGTATGATCCTTGGTATTCACCCTGGTACTATTCTAGCTGGTATGCACCATACTATCCGGGTTATTACCCGGGTTACTGTTGCTATGGCAGTGGATATTACAGCCATTATTCATACAATCCGAGAGGAAATGCCGGTTATGCATCGAGAAGTAGTTACGGAGGACGCTCTTCCGCCTATAGTGATCGTTATTCCAGAGGTACATCAGCCCGGTCTTCACGCGCTGTTGATGATACCTATTCTACAAGGTCTTCTTCTGCCAGATCCAGCCGGGATGCGGCTGTCGGCACTACTCGTTCATCTTCTACCACTCGCAGTTCTTCCGGTGATGTAAGAACTTCTTCTTCCCGCAGTTCTTCGGATAATGTAAGAACATCGTCTTCTACAACGAGGACAAGAATCTATAATGTTCCGGATGAAACTACAACCAGAAGTTCATCATCTTCTTCGGAAGGAAGAACATATTCCACTCCTTCCAGGAGCAGTAACGGTAGTTATAACTCTTCTTCTTCCAGGAGTAGCAGTAGTAGTGGCAGTTCTAATTCTTCGGCTCCTACCAGAAGCAGTAGTAATGATAGCTATAATTCTTCTTCCAGGAGCAGTAGCAGCAGCAGTAGTAGCGGCAGTTACAACAGCGGTTCATCGTCCCGTTCCAGCGGTTCATCGATGGGCAATAGTGGAGGAGGCAGCAGCCGTTCTTCCTCCGGATCTAGCGGATCTTCCGGTGGAAGTCGTAGTTCCAGAAGGTAATAATTATCATTGAAAAACAAAACAATTATGAAACGGATAATTTTATTTGTAACGGCTTTATTAGTCGTAAGTTTTTCTTATGCGCAAGGCGAAATGGATGCGCTCAGGATGTCGGGAGAGGATTTGACCGGTACGGCCCGTGCAATGGGAATGGGTGGCGCTTTCGGAGCTTTGGGAGGTGATATTACGGGTATTGCAATCAATCCTGCGGGGATCGGTGTATACCGGAGTTCGGAGTTTGTTGCTACCATGAATTTTGAAAATGTATCTTCAAGAACAGATATGGGGGCTACCTGCAAAGAGAATAAATTCAAATTTAATTTTGATAATATTGGCTATGTGGGATATTTTCCTACTGGTGACAATACATTTACCAGTTTCAATTTTGGGGTTTCGTATAACAGGATAAAGAACTTCGATAGGACTTATAAGATGAAAGGGGTGGGAGTGAATACTTCTTTAGCTGATTATATTGCTATTAAGTCCAGTGAGGATGGAGGTATACCCGAGCAATATCTTGAGATACCTAAAGACCTGTCTCCAAGTAATGATCCCTTTAATTTTGAAAACTGGTTGTCTGTTTTCGGATATAATGCCTATCTGATGGATCCTACTATTGTTTGGGATCCTAAAGAGCGAACTGACTATAAATCGACTGTTCCGTTGCCAGTAAATAATACATTGAATGTTGTGGAAAAAGGGTCTATAGGTTCTTATGATTTTAATTTTGGAACCAATGTGATGAACTTTTTATCTTTGGGTCTGACATTTTCCATCACGGATATTCGTTACCGGATGAATTCTTATTACGAAGAACAGTACGCCAGAACTGATGGTTTTTCTTTGGAAAACTGGTATGAGTCGGATGGTACCGGCTATAATGTGAAGTTAGGGGCTATTATCCGTCCGGTAGATGCTTTGAGAATAGGAGTGGCTTATCATTCTCCTACCTGGTATACGATGACTGATTATTATTCTGCCGAAATGTACGATTTTTCAAACAGAGGCTCCTCTTCTCCGGAAAATTATAATGATTATTCTTTTCAGACTCCTTATAAATGGGTATTTAGCCTGGCGGGAATCATTGGTAATAAAGCCATTGTGAGCGTGGATTATGAGATTGAAGATTATACTTCCATGAATTTATCCACTACAGATGGTTCCTATTCAGAAGAATTGGATTTTCAGAACGAATGTATTGATTATGATTTTCGGATGGCTTCTACGCTTAGGGCAGGGTTGGAGTACAGAATTACCCCTCAGCTTTCTGCTCGGCTTGGATATGCCTGGAAACAAACTCCTTTAGAAACTGATTTTCAGGACGGAAAAGTGGAAGTTGCTACAGTAGGTTCCCGTCCGAATTTTATTCTCCCGGGAGATACCCAATATGGTACATTTGGCTTAGGATACCGGTTTACTCCTAATTTTTATGTGGATGTTGCTGCTGTATTTAAACAGGAAAAAGCAGATTTGTATGCTTATTCAAAAATATACCCGGAAAATTTCAATAATAATAGAATGCTGATATCAAAACCGGCTGAATTCAAAAATAATACATTCAAAGGTCTGTTGACTTTCGGATATAAATTCTAAATTTCATATTAATGGATCCGTCGACCCTGTTATTGATCGTAACCATAGTTATTAGTTTTTTAGCTTTTCAGGATCGACGGATTCTTCAGCGATTCATACTTTCCCCTTTTGCTGTTGTTCATTATAAACAATGGTACCGGGTAATTACCCATGCATTCATTCATGCCGATTGGATGCATTTGCTTTTCAATATGATCGCTTTTTGGTCGTTCGGTAAGGTAGTAGTGCTGTATTTTGGGCATATATCGAACAATCCGCATTTGCATTTCTACCTGATGTATTTTATCGCTATTGTGATATCTTCCACTCAAGATCTGATTAAGCAGAAGGACAATCCCGATTATTTCAGTTTAGGAGCTTCCGGTGCTGTGTCGGCAGTTATTTTTTCTGCGATCTTTTTTGACCCCTGGAGTAAGATTTTGATCTTTTTCATTCCTTGTCCCGGGATTCTTTTTGGTGTAATTTACCTGATTTACTCCAGTTATATGGGTAAAAAAGGAGGGGATCATATCAATCATTCCGCACACTTCTATGGCTCAGTTTTAGGATTTCTTTATCCCTTAGTGATGCATCCGGATGCTATTCAGATCTTTATACACCAGTTGATGCATCCGAGATTTTGATTCCGGAACGGTTTTTATAGCTATCCAGGATCAATAAATTCTTTCAATCGATATTTATTTTTTTCAATTCTTCATTTCCGAAAAATGTAGGGAAATACATCAGTTCTGCTTTAGCCGGGTTGATAGTATATTTACCTGTGAATTTTGGTATCAGTTCTATTGTAAACAGATGCTTGGACTTCCTACCTTTGTCCGGACACAAAGTTAAGACATAAAAATTAACTTTGTCATATGAAAGAAAAAAGAACAGTTTATGATCGAAAGTTCAAAGAAGAAGCCGTCCGGTTAAGTTATGAGCGCAAGAATGTAATTGATTTGTCCCGGGAATTGGGGATTAATCCGGAGTTACTATATCGTTGGCGAAGAGAACTTAGCGAAAAAGGCGCATTAAGTTTTCCCGGTCAAGGAAAAGAAGCATTAAGTACCGAGGCAAAAGAGTTAGCCTTTTTGCGGAAGAAGTTGCAGGAAAAGGAAAGTGAGCTTGAGATCTTAAAAAAGGCTATGGGCATCATCTCCAGGAGCGATCGTTGATTTATTCGTTCATAAGGGATCATGAGTCTTATTGGACGATCGGGATGATGTGCAAGGTCTTAGAAGTATCTCGCAGCAGTTATTATTGTTGGCGGAAACATTCCCAAGGTAAACGGGAATTGAAGCGACAGCAGTTGGAAAACCGAATCAGAGAAGAGTATATCAATGCTAAGGGTCGTTATGGTAGCCCCCGCATTGCAGAAGAACTTACCCGTAAGGGAGAAAAGGTCTCCAAACAAACCGTATCGAAGCATATGAAACGGATGGGGATCAAAAGCAAATTATCCCGGAAATACAAGGTAACTACTGATTCCTCCCATAGGTATCCGGTGGCAGAAAACTTGTTAAATCGGCAGTTCACCTGTTCCTCACCCTCGCAAGCATGGGTATCGGATATTACTTATATCTCCACCCGGGAAGGTTTTCTTTATCTGACAACAGTCATGGACCTTTTTGACAGGAAAGTCATTGGTTGGTCGTTGAGCGAAGGAATGAGCACTAATGAAACGGTTATTAGAGCCTTGAACATGGCTTTGAGCAGAAGGAAGCCCCGGGAAGGATTGATTTTTCATTCCGACAGAGGGGTTCAATATGCCAGCCGGACAACCACCCATGTCCTTGTGTCCTTGAAAATTACTCAAAGCATGAGTCGCAAAGGCAATTGTTGGGATAATGCTGTTGCCGAAAGTTTTTTCAAAACCCTGAAAACGGAATTGATTTATGGAAATAAATTGAAATCAAAACAGGAAACCAAATCTCTTGTTTTTGAATATATCGAAATCTGGTATAATCGGAAAAGAAGACATTCTTTCCTGAATTATCAGACAATTGAAGAATTTAACAGTTACTATAAAGAGAAGAATAGTAAGAATTTGTCTAATGTGGCTTAACTGGGTGTCCGGTTTAAATTTGGAAGTTCAAACGGATGAAAATCCATTCATGTCATATTTGCTGAAAGTTCCAGGACTAACGAGTACTTCTACCCGGCCTCCGTACATTGCTATTTGGTTTTCGTCGGTGGCTTTGAGTGTAATTTTGATAGGATCTCCAACTGCGTATTTCTCTTTGGAGGCAGACATGGAGAAGTGAGTACTTTTCAATTCATACTCTTCATACCGAAAATTATTGGAGAGAAAATTGTCATTTATATTATCAGTTTTTAGATTAATATGGAAACGGCTGTCTAATTTCAGATTCAGACTGTCCGATAGTTCGAATTGGTACTGATACATGCCCGGGCGGTAAGGGGCGAGATTTTTTATAAGTATGGTATCTGTTTTATCCTGATAATATCCGCGCAAGCTGACTGAAACCGGTTTGTTGTATGGTTTTCCGTTATGTTCGGCCATATAAGCTTTCAGTTTTACCGTTTCTCCGGGTTTGTATTTGGGCTTGTTGAAAACAATAAACCCGGTGTATTTATTTCTGATTGGTTGTTCATCCGGGTTAAAAAGTCCGATAACATTGTATTTCGTATTTATCCAGGTACCTTGGATTTTCCACCAGCTTTTTTTGAAAAAACCTGATTTTGAAAAATAGTTTTTGGTAGCGGTTTCAATTTCCAGATAATGAAGTACGCCTCGGTTGTTGACTTCGATGATTTGCTCATCTTTAAATTTCTTGGTGTTGTAGGTCTGGGTGTTTTTGTTGAAAGGCAATGTAGAGGAACCGCATTTTACAATGGCATCATGGATGATATTTCCGAGTGAATCGTACAGGCAAAGCATTGTTTTTTCTCCGGAAATAATTTTGAAGTTAAAATCGTCGACCGTATGGTCACCGAAAACCAGTTGATTTTTTTCTGTGCCGGCAATTATGTAGTTTCCTCTGGGAAGTTCCGGAATTTTTGTTCCTCTCGGATAGCTGCTTACAAATGTTTGCAGCATATTTTCATCCGGTTCGTCGTCTTTGAGTTGTATTTTGCGGAGGTTTTCATTGCTTATCTCGTATATATACAGATCGGAGGAATGTTGTTTGCTTTCGGATAGTTTTGTTTGCGCAAACACAGATGTTGATGCGATTAACACCAGTAGGATAATAGCGATATATGCTTTCATTTATTAGAAGTATTAGATTGGATTTAATCAACTGTTTTCGGTATTATGTTAAATTTTTATTGTATACCGAAGTTGATATGCAAATTTAGTAAAGAGCATTCATACTTGAAAATATTATATCGTTTTTTATTCTTTGTGGAATTAATATGATGAAGTCTGTCTTGGTTTTTAAAATTCTATCTGTAATTTCCGTATTATCAATAGGGATGAAAATATTTTCTATTTTTTTTACTTTCCCTATTGCAGATTCAAAATTTGATTGTATCTTTGCATCGCATTTGAGAGAAAATGTGAATAAAATAAGATTTTGGTGTGGTAGTTCAGTTGGTTAGAATACCTGCCTGTCACGCAAACAAAATAGAAATAAAATCAACTATATATCAAGCAGTTACCATAAAAAGTAACTGCTTTTTTTATTGGGTTAAAGTGGTAGTTAAAACGAATGTTTTTGACCATGATTGATTAATAAATTGTTGTTAATTATCTCTGAATTTGATATGCCAAATCTGTGTATCATTTTCATTTTATTAGCAGTCTTCATCATTGCTATCTGAACTCAGATTTGACACAGCAAACAGTAGTTTAATTATTTCAGTATTTATATCATTCTTTCAACTTTATCAGGATCATCTCTTTGACATAAGTTAAATTGTACTCTTCGGTATTTGTAAATCCACCTAAGGATTGAAGTTCATACCTATCAGGATATTCTACAAACTGAAAAGCAAGTGTAAAGTATTTATACTCTAAATCAGATATAGTTACGATATTATTCTTAGTATCTAAATGAGCAATAGCATATACACCATAAGTCATTCTTGATCCTCCGGGCAAGGTATTCCAAGTTATCATTCCTCGAATGTATAACCTACATAATAATTTCCCTTCTTCATAGAATTTTGATTCTTTTTCATAAAACCAAATGGAACTTCGAGCTACATTTTGATTTGGCTCATCATAGTAGTATATTCCAAGAGGGAAGGAATTAATTGCTTCCAATTTTTCATCAGATTCATCAGAAGAACAAGAGTTCAAGCATATCAGTATTAGTAAAAATTTTAATGTTTTCATGTTGGGTAATATTTAAATCTATTAAAGCTGCATTATTCTCTCTTGTAATTAGAATGTTAATTGCATTCCTATTCCGTTACCTGTAAAACCAATATTCAAACTCAGGTCACTGCTTTTTCTTGAAGAGTTATTGTACATATTTACAGCCTTTTTCTTTGCGCTTGAACTTTGATAAGTTAAAACTATTCCTGAAATCATACATATACCTCCTGTAACAGTACATATCACTGATTCTGATTTTGATATAATAGGATCAACGGATTTTAAAGATTCATCTCCATTAGAAATAAATCCTCCAATTCCTATTCCACATATAACTGCACCTAAAATAGAAACCATAGTTCCTGCTCTTTTCATTGTCTTACTTTGATTGTATAATCCTAAAGCATTTGTTCCTTGAAATAATGCTTTAATTTCTTTGTCAGACAACTTTTCTCCATTCATATAGATTTTATTATTGACAAGTTCTAATGAATTTGGCTTTGGAGTTTCTTCAAAAATTTCCTCTTTCCCATTTTGAAATAATACTTTCAAGACATCAGATTTTGAAATAGTGTATAATGCTCCATTCTGATTATCAAAATCCCTATATTTCACAAATTCAGGAGTTATTTCAGAAACAATGACTGTTTTCAATGTTCCATTCTTTAATGTAATGTAATCCTGAGAGAAGCAAGTTATTGCAATAAGAGCAAATACTGTAGATAATAAAGTTTTCTTCATTGTGTTTATTTTTATTGTTAGTAATGTGAATTATTTAAAATAAAAAGGCATGGTACTTACCATTATTCGAATTCAAGGTATCGCCAAACACCTAAGTCACAAATAAGGAAGTCCATGCCCCATAACACGAACATTCACTTATTACCGTGTGACTTGTAAAAATTGGCGATTTTTGAATTCACGAGTAATAAAGCAAACGCTTTATATAATGTTATTATGTCTCAATTCTTTATTTCATCATAAGCAAACAGTTTTAATGTTCATCCAACAAAAATATAAATTTTTGCGGAGAATAAAACTATGTTACAAAGAAACTTAAATTAAAACATCAGGGACATGGACTATTTTGTACTTAATATCCTATACTATTGCATTCAAGATGACAAAAAAAGTAATAAAGACAAGAAAACTCGAAAGCAATTTAACCAACTGATACACGAATAATTATCTTGATTCTATTCAGATATTGAAAAATCAGAGGAATTTACAGGATATTTGAAAAAATGCCATTACAAATATTTTAATCCTGAAATTAGGTTTCAAATCTCCCAAAATTGTCAAAAAAGGTAATTATATACTATAGAGAGTCGAATTTCAGGAAAAGAGAAATTGATTAAAAAATGGGGGTTTTGAACA
>JAVBLA010000076.1:0-47327 GCA_031553775.1 Bacteroidales bacterium | reverse complement strand
TTGAAATGTATGAAGATTAGCGATTGACCCAAAAATAATAAGGATATCTGATAATAAAACAATAATCCCAACGAATTCAATCTGAACGCGTTGGGATTATTGTTTTATTTATTGAATCTTTTTCTCAGGATTGGTCTTGGGGCAAAGGATACAACTGTATCATTTTGTCCAGTTTGATTTGAAAAACGAGGGTAGAATAGGCCGGAATAGTCGATCCGGAGCCGCTTGACCCATAGCCTAAAGTCCAGGGAATCCACACCTCCCATACATCACCCTCTTTCATGTTCTGTAATGCTACCTGCCACCCGGAAATTACGGAAGATCCGGTTTGTGATGCGCCATTGAGGTAAAAGCTGGAGCCATCGATTTTGAACGTGAATGGACGTACGGATGCATCGTCAAAGACAGTTCCGTCGATCAGCTGCCCTTTGTAATATACCCGGACCACACTGGTAAATTTAGCGATGGAATCTTCTCCGGCAACAGTGGGCCGTTTCTCCTCAAGCACTTTGTAATAAATATATCCGGGACCTCCGTCAATGGAAGCTTTCTGATAGTCAGGATCAGATCCTTTGGCTTCGAATGCTGCTTCATTGCTGTCCTTCCAGGCATAATCTATCACCGTTTCATCGTCATCACACGAGGAAAACAAGGAGGTGCTTATGGCAACAAGCAAAAAATATAATATTTTTTTCATACCAGTTGTTTGAATAAATTTTTCATATTTACGTGGTTGGCAATAATGCCTTGCAGATCGCTGATCTTCACCCGTTCCTGCTCCATAGAATCGCGATGACGGATGGTCACACAGTCATCCTTCAACGTTTCATGATCAATTGTTACGCAAAATGGAGTACCAATGGCATCCTGGCGGCGGTAACGTTTACCTATGGTGTCTTTTTCGTCGTATTGACAATTAAAATCAAATTTCAGCGTATTGAAAATTTCTCTTGCTTTTTCAGGAAGCCCGTCTTTCTTGATCAAAGGCAATATGGCCAACTTAACCGGGGCCAGTGCTGCAGGCAATCTCAGTACAACTCTGGATTCTCCGTTTTCAAGCGGTTCTTCGCAATAAGAAGACGACATAACACTCAGGAACATGCGGTCTACTCCGATCGATGTTTCAATTACATACGGAACATACGATTGATTCAGTTCCGGATCGAAATATTGCATTTTTTTGCCGGAATATTTTTCGTGGCTGCTCAGGTCGAAGTCCGTACGGGAATGAATTCCTTCCACTTCTTTGAATCCGAAAGGCATTTCAAATTCAATGTCAGTTGCCGCATTGGCATAATGTGCCAGTTTTTCGTGATCGTGATATCTGTATTTATGGTCTCCGAAACCTAAAGCTTTATGCCATTTCATACGGGTTTCTTTCCATTGGGCGAACCATTCGAGTTCTTCTCCCGGACGCACAAAAAACTGCATTTCCATTTGTTCGAATTCACGCATACGGAAAATGAACTGGCGGGCTACGATTTCATTCCGGAACGCTTTACCTATCTGGGCGATACCGAAAGGGATTTTCATTCGTCCTGTTTTTTGTACATTCAGGAAGTTGACGAAGATACCCTGCGCAGTTTCCGGACGGAGATATACTTTCATGGCTCCATCGGCTGTAGAGCCCATCTCTGTGGCGAACATCAGGTTGAACTGGCGGACTTCCGTCCAGTTTCTTGTCCCGGAAATCGGGCAAACAATTTCGTAGTCGAGAATAATCTGGCGGAGTTCTTCCAGGTTTCCATCGTTCAAAGCTTGCGCAAAACGAGTATGAAGCTCTTCCTTTTTGGCTTGGTTTTCCAATACTCTCGGGTTGGTGCTCAGGAATTGTTTCTTGTCGAAAGCCTCTCCAAAACGTTTGGCCGCTTTTTCCACTTCCTTGGCTATCTTGTCTTCGTATTTGGCAATTTGTTCTTCAATCAACACATCGGCGCGATAGCGTTTTTTAGAGTCTTTATTGTCGATCAGCGGGTCGTTGAAGGCATCCACATGTCCGGATGCTTTCCAGATGGTAGGGTGCATGAAAATGGCGGAATCAATTCCCACTACATTCTCGTTCAGCAGGGTCATACTGTCCCACCAGTATTTTTTAATGTTGTTTTTTAATTCCACTCCATACTGACCATAATCATAAACTGCTCCCAGGCCGTCGTATATTTCAGATGAAGGAAATACGAAACCATATTCTTTACAATGGGATATCAGTTTTTTAAAGAGATCTTCCTGCTGCGCCATAACTATGATGAAATATTGATTTTTTTGATTTTAGCACGCAAAGTAAAGCATTTTTTCTGTATTTTTTGCTAACTGCAGGGTATAAAAACATTAAAAAACAACAATTCTTTTGCCCTCTTGCATAGTTCTTTAAAATTCGCTAATTTTGCAAGCATTCTGAAAAAACGGAAAATAGAACTATGGATCCTGAAGATTTGACGGAAAAAACAGAGGAAGAAAACGTAGCCGGCGGGGAGACTGCCGGGAAAAATAACGGACTGAACGATGCGGAAAGCGATAGCCATTCAGATTATGTAATGCCGAGCGGAACGGATACGGTAACCCGGCATCATCTTTCCGGTATGTATCAGAACTGGTTCCTGGATTATGCGTCGTATGTAATCCTGGAACGGGCGGTACCGCATATTGACGACGGCTTGAAACCGGTTCAACGACGCATCCTCCATACAATGAAACGCCTGGAAGACGGGCGATATAACAAAGTCGCCAATATTGTCGGGGATACCATGAAGTTTCACCCGCATGGAGATGCTTCCATCGGGGATGCATTGGTACAACTGGGGCAAAAAGACCTGCTGATAGATTGCCAGGGAAACTGGGGAAATATACTTACCGGCGATGGAGCTGCCGCTCCCCGTTACATTGAAGCACGTCTTTCAAAATTTGCCCTGGATGTAGTCTACAATCCGAAAACCACCGAATGGAAATCGTCGTACGACGGGAGAAATAAAGAGCCTGTAACCCTTCCGGTAAAATTTCCTTTACTGCTTGCCCAAGGGGTGGAGGGAATCGCGGTGGGTTTATCTTCTAAAATTTTACCGCATAATTTTAATGAATTGATAACGGCATCGATAGCCCATTTGCAGGAAGAGGAATTCACACTCTACCCTGATTTTCAAACAGGCGGTTCTATCGATGTAGGACGCTATAACGACGGGGAAAGAGGTGGTGCAGTTAAAATTCGCGCAAAAATTAATAAACTGGACAATAAAACACTTTCGATAACGGAAATTCCTTTTGGAAAAACCACGGCCACCCTGGTTGAATCCATATTGAAAGCAAACGAACGGGGAAAAATCAAAATACGGAAAGTCGACGATATCACTGCCAGGAATGTGGAGATATTGGTACATCTGGCTCCTGGAGTATCTTCCGACAAAACAATCGATGCCTTATATGCATTTACCGATTGTGAAGTCAGCATTTCTCCTAATTGCTGTATCATCGAAAATAATAAACCGCATTTTATGACCGTAAGCGAAGTCTTGCGCCATAATACGGATAAAACACTCAGCCTGCTTCGTCAGGAACTTCAGATTCAGAAATCTGATCTGGAAGAAAGCCTTTTATTTGCATCTTTAGAAAAGATCTTTATCGAAGAGCGGATATATAAGGATAAAGAATTCGAAAATGCAGCAACAATGGATATTGCCATCGCTCATATCGATAAAAGGATGGAGCCATTCAAATCCTCCTTTATCCGGGAAATCAACAGGGAAGATATTCTTCGCCTGATGGAAATCCGGATGGGGCGTATCCTGAAGTTCAATAAGGAAAAAGCCGATGAAAATATCGCTGCTTTCAAAGAACAGATAGAAAAGATCAACTATCACCTGGACCATATCGTGGAGTATACGATCGACTGGTTCCGGAACCTGGGGGGAAAATATGGAAAAAATTATCCCCGGAAAACAGAAATACGGAGTTTTGATACGATCGTAGCCACTAAAGTTGTAGAAGCTAACGAAAAACTTTATATCAACCGGGAAGAAGGTTTCATTGGGTATGGATTGAAAAAAGACGAATTTGTCTGCAATTGCTCGGATATAGACGATGTAATTATTATCTTCAAAGATGGCAAGTATAAAGTGGTGAAAGTCTCCGAAAAAATGTTCGTCGGCAAAAATGTACTTTACCTGAATGTTTTCAAGAGAAATGACAACCGTACCATATATAATGTGATATACCGTGACGGAAAAATATCTCCTCATTATATCAAACGCTTTGCGGTAACAGGTATTACCAGAGATAAGGAATACGATCTGACCCAGGGTAACCAGGGTAGCAGAATCGTATATTTCTCTGCAAATCCTAATGGAGAAGCAGAAACAATCAAAGTAATTCTTAAACCGAAACCCAGGCAGAAAATCCTGGTTTTCGATAAAGATTTTAGTGATATAGTTATCAAAGGCCGTCAGTCGATGGGAAATCTGCTGACTAAAGCGGAAGTCCACAAAATAACCCTGAAACAGAAGGGCGGCTCTACACTTGGAGGACGGCAGGTATGGTTCGACCGGGATGTCCTTCGCCTGAACTACGACGGAAGAGGAGAATATTTAGGCGAATTTCTTTCAGCCGATATGATATTGGTCGTTACCCGGAAAGGTGAATTTTACCTGACTAACTTTGACCTGAGCAATCACTACGAAGACGATATCATTGTAATTGAAAAATATCGTTCGAATAAAGTCTGGTCGGCTGCCTTGTATGATGCCGATCAACAGAATTTTCCCTATTTCAAACGTTTTACTTTTGATGCTACTGTTAAGAAACAGAATTTTCTGGGAGAAAATGCTGCATCCCAATTGATATTGCTGACGGATGAAGTATATCCGCGTATTGAAGCGGTTTTTGGAGGAAATGATAATTTCAGGGAATCATTAGTAATAGAGGGAGATGAGTTTATTGCCGTGAAGAGTTTCAAGGCGAAAGGTAAACGTATTTCAACCTATGAAATAGAAACGATTAACGAGTTGGAACCTATTCGATTCCCGGAACCGGAACCTGTCGGGGAAGTTTCCCAAATGCAGGAAATAGAGCCGGAGGAAGGAAATGGAGATGAAGATAAGTCGGATTCCGATATCCTGGATGAAATAACAGGACAAATGAGATTGTTTTGATAATTTATAAAACGATAAAAGCAAGAATGGAGAAAAACGCAAAAATATATGTGGCCGGACATTTAGGCCTTGTGGGTTCCGCAATCTTAAAAAATCTGCAGGCAAAAGGGTATTCCAATTTGCTCCTGAAGACTTTGGATGAACTGGATTTATCAAACCAGGCAGAAACAATTGCTTTTTTTCAGCGGGAAAAACCTGAGTATGTTTTTTTAGCTGCAGCAAAAGTAGGTGGTATTATTGCCAATAATACATACAGGGCCCAGTTTATTTATGAAAATCTGATGATTCAGAATAATGTGATTCATGCTGCTTATCTGTCGAATGTAAAAAAATTGCTTTTTCTGGGGAGTACCTGCATTTACCCCAAGGAAGCACCTCAACCGATGATGGAAGACAGTATGTTGACCTCTCCGTTGGAATATACCAATGAGCCTTATGCTATTGCCAAAATAGCAGGCATCAAGATGTGCGAGAGCTATAATTTGCAATATGGAACCAATTTCATTTCGGTTATGCCTACTAATTTATATGGGCCTAACGATAACTTCGACTTGGAAAAATCGCATGTTTTACCGGCCCTGCTGCGTAAAGTATATCTGGGCTCTTGCTGGCAGTCGGCAGATTGGGCAGGTATCCGCGCCGATTTGAACAAACGTCCGGTTGCCGGGGTTTCAGGAAATTCATCCCGGGAAGAAATTGAAGTCATATTGAATCGTTTCGGTGTTTTTGAAGACCGGATTGAAATATGGGGTACAGGGATGCCTATGCGGGAATTTCTCTGGAGCGAAGAAATGGCTGATGCCTGTGTTTTTGTTATGGAGAACGTTGATTTTCAAGATTTGAAACCAGCCGGAACAGAAATCAGGAATACACATATAAACATAGGTACCGGTAAGGAAATCTCTATTAAAGCATTGGCAGAACTAATTGCCGGAACAGTCGGTTATAAAGGAACACTTTTCTTTAATTCCACTAAGCCGGATGGTACCATGCGCAAGCTTACCGATGTTCGTAAGTTGCATTCTTTAGGTTGGCATCATCAGATCGATATCGAAGAGGGTGTAAAGAAAATGTTGGATTGGTATTTAAAGTAAAAAAATAAATGGGGGAATTGATATTCTTCCGATAAAAGAATTGAGATAATGTCAAAAGTAGCATTGATTACCGGTATTACCGGACAAGACGGAGCCTATTTGGCTGAATACCTGATCAAGAAAGGGTATGTGGTTCATGGGATAAAAAGAAGATCCTCATTGTTTAATACCGATCGTATCGATCATTTGTATCAGGACCCTCATGTGGAGGAAAGAAATATGATCCTGCACTATGGTGATATGACGGATTCAATGAATATAACCCGGATCATTGGCGAAGTGCAGCCGGATGAAATTTATAACTTGGCAGCCATGAGTCATGTGAAAGTGAGTTTTGATATGCCGGAATATACTGCCAATGCCGATGGGCTGGGCACCTTGCGGATACTGGAAGCTGTACGGTTGCTTGGGCTTACGGAAAAAAGCCGGATATATCAGGCTTCTACTTCCGAACTGTATGGCCTGGTACAGGAGGTCCCCCAAAAAGAAACCACCCCTTTTTATCCTCGCAGTCCTTATGCTGTTGCTAAATTATATGCTTATTGGATTACGGTAAATTACCGGGAAGCGTATCGTATGCATGCCAGTAACGGAATCCTGTTTAATCATGAATCACCCTTAAGAGGTGAAACTTTTGTGACAAGGAAAGTAACCCGTGCCGTTTCTCGTATTGC
Organism: Bacteroidales bacterium; assembly: GCA_031553775.1. GTDB lineage: Bacteria > Bacteroidota > Bacteroidia > Bacteroidales > Azobacteroidaceae > JAISFI01. Next base: position 40,421 of record JAVBLA010000076.1, on the reverse strand, counting down.
ATTAGGAATGCAACAGAAATTGTTTATGGGAAATCTTTCCAGTAAACGGGATTGGGGACATGCCAAAGATTACATTAAAGCTATGTATCTGATTTTACAACAAGATCAACCCGATGATTACGTTATCGCAACAGGGATTACGACTTCCATTCGTGATTTTATTCGTCTGGCATTCGGGGAGGTCGGAGTAGAGATCGTTTTTGAAAATGAAGGAGTTAATGAGGTTGGACTTATTCAAACGATTAATGAATCTGTTTTCAAAGCTAAAGTAGGAGATGATTTCTTGGAAAATTTCCAACAGAAAATCGGCCAGGTTGTTGTTGCTGTAGATCCGGCTTATTTCCGTCCCACTGAAGTGGAATTGCTGATTGGAGATCCGTCTAAATCCAAAAATAAATTAGGATGGGAGCCTAAATATACTTTGGATACCCTGATCGAAGATATGATTCAAAACGACCTGAAATTGATGAAAAAAGAAGCGTTTCTAAAAGGAGCCGGGTACAAAATTTTGAATTATTTTGAGTAATATCTCTACCTGCCATTGAACCTTTAGATTAGTTGTATTGTTATTATACCAGAATTGTTGATCAAATTTATTACACTATAGAAAGTATCATTAATTAAATTCTGGTTATGAGAACAAAATTATTTTTTACTAGCTTACTGTTAAGTACAGCAAGTTTTATATTTGCACAAGAGAGTGATGTACCTGGTTACAAAACGTCTTTTAAGGCTGGAGGATTTGGAGATAATTGGTTTATTCAAATAGGTGCCGGCGGTCAAACTGCTTTTGCAGATAAAAATCATGATGGTCCTGATATTCAAGATCGTATCACTTTGGCTCCCACATTTGCATTGGGAAAATGGTTTAATCCGTTTTTTGGTTTTCGTATCAAAGGCGACGGAGGAGCACTTCACGGATTTCAAAATGAAGGGGCTTATATGATCCACGATCATTATTATGCTGCACATTTTAATTTTTTATGGAATATGGCTTCGTACTACGGATCATACAAGCCTAACCGGGTTTTCGGTTTTATCCCGTATATAGGTTTAGGCTATATCCATAGGAATGAAAATGATCAGATAGCTCCTGCGGGAGCATTTGTTCCGGCTCCCAACTTCAAACAGGCCTATGATGGACTTACCTGGAATGGTGGTATTATGATGACTTTCCGATTGAGCAAACATGTGGATTTCCATGTGGATTTCGGTGGAATTCTGGCTGAAGATGAATTGAACCGTATCATGGACAGTTCCAATTATGATTTTATCCTTTCTGCCACAGGTGGTTTTACTTTCAAACTGGGTAAATCTGAGTTTGAAGTGGTACAGCCGATGGATTATGGATTGATTAACGACTTGAATAACCGGATTAACGGTTTACGGGCAGAAAATAGCGAACTGTCCAAGCGTCCGGTTTCCTGTCCCGAATGTCCGGAGATAGTAGCTGCCGAAATAGTGGAAAAAGAAATAGTAGGAGCACCTGCAGTTGTTAAATTCAGAATTGGAAGTGCACAAATCGACGCTAATCAGGAACTGGGAATTTATAATACCTCACAATTTGTGAAAAATTCCGGAGAAAAGGTTAGAGTGGTTGGTTATGCAGATAAAAAAACGGGTACAGCAGCTTACAATATGAAGTTGTCGGAACAACGTGCTAAAGCTGTTGCCAAAGAATTAATGTCTAAATATAATATTCCTTCGCAGTCTATAATTGTGGAATGGAAAGGTTCTGATGAACAGCCATATGCGGAAAACGACTGGAACCGTGTAGTTATAATGAAAGTTAAGGAATAAATATTCCCGGCGAAAAAAATGAAAAAAGAGGTGTCATACATGTGATGCCTCTTTTTTTGCATTCTTTGAGAAATATTTATATCTTTGTTCGTTATTACGAAAACAACTTTAATCTGAAATAATAGCGTTTGGTTTGGGAAAAGGTAAGGGGTTTTTAATTAAGTGGTTAGTTGTCATAGGAGATATTCTTATGATGAATGTTTTATTTTTCCTTATTTGTTTTTGTCTGGTAAAACCAATAGACCCGGAGATGATAAATAAGAAAAGTGAACTTTTCTTGCTTTTAAATGCCTGTTATTTTTTTGCCCTTTATTTTATTCCTGTTAAAATATCAGAAAGAACTCTTTTTGTAGAAGAAATTGTGAAAAGAGCCAGTTCTCTGGTTTTATTGCATTTGTTGATGTTTGTTGCCTGTCTTTTACTTTTTTCTTTTCACATCAGACACGTAGAATCCATTATTGTCTTTTATGCGGTATTTTTCGTCCTTTTTAATTTATGGCGGATTATTTTCAGGCAGAGTCTGAAAGCTTACCGGAGTTCAGGACATAATTTTCAAAGGGTGGTAATTGTAGGCGCCGGAAAAAATGGCTTGGAGTTGTATGAAGAAATGAGTCAGCAGGAGTTCTATGGCTATAAGGTAATGGGAGTATTTGATGATAACCGTTCGTTAAAAAAACAAATTCCCCAGTATAAGGGAGCATTATCCGGAGTTGAACAGTTTTGCATTGAGAACCTGGTTGATGAAATTTATTGTACCTTACCGAGTTCGCAGGATGAAAAGATAACCCGCCTTTTGAACTTTGCTGAGAAAAATATGATCCGCTTCTATATTGTTCCCGAATTTTACCGCTACGTAAAAAAGCGGCTTACACTGGGAAATATAGATCATTTGCCGGTTATCGCATTAAGAGACGAGCCTTTACAATATTGGCATAACAGGCTTTTGAAGAATTTTTTTGATATTTCATTTTCTCTGATGATCCTCTTGTTGGTATTTCCCTGGCTCTATTTGATTTTGGCTGTGTTTATCAAATTATCTTCCCCCGGCCCCGTTATTTTCAAACAACTAAGAACCGGTTTGTATGGAAAAGAATTTTATTGTTATAAATTCCGTTCCATGGCGATGAACTGTGATGCCGATGAAAAACAGGCTGAAAAAGACGATCCCCGGACTACCCGGATCGGAGAGTTTATCCGAAGAACGAATCTTGATGAAATTCCTCAGTTCTTAAATGTACTGAATGGAGATATGAGCGTAGTAGGCCCTCGTCCGCATATGCTTAAACATACGGAAATGTACTCGAAGCTGATTGATAAATATATGGTCAGACACTTAGTGAAACCCGGGATAACCGGTTGGGCTCAGGTTACCGGTTACCGGGGAGAAACCAAAAACGTTCAGCAGATGGAAGAACGGGTAAAAAGAGATGTCTGGTATATTGAAAACTATTCACTCCTTCTGGATGCTAAAATAGTTTACCGTACCATTATCAATATGTTTAAGGGAGACAGTAATGCTTACTGATATTGAACTGAAAGTCATTCCTCTTTCAGAAGAAAACCTCTGGAATCAGTATGTGGCCCATTCTTCTGTTCATGATTTTTACCATTCGCATTTGTATCATTCTCTGGATACTTCCGGTGAACCTCGTCTGCTTGTTTTTCAATCGGGTCCGGAGTATTTAGCGATTCCTTTAATATTCAGGAATATTCCTGGTACGGAATGGAAAGATGTAACTTCTGTTTACGGTTATGCCGGATGGATCGGTTCACCAGCTCTATTTTCTTCCCGGTTATTTCAAATCATGGAAGAATATATGAACCGGGAAAAGGTGGTCAGTGTATTTTCCCGTTTGCATCCGTTAATCCCATTTTCCGACCGGTTTGAAAGAGGAAATGTGATTTCACTAAATACCACTGTCGGCATAGACTTATCCCTCTCGCCGGATATGCAATTTTGCGCTTATAGCGAATCAGTAAGAAGAAGTATCCGGAAGGGCCGGCAGAAAGGCCTGACTGTAAGGGCCGCTCAAAATGATCAGGATTTGAAACGGTTTGCCTGTTTGTACCGTTCCTCTATGGAACGACTGCAAGCTTCCTCCCGTTATTTTTTCTCTGATGATTATTTCGACAGGATGTGGAAAAGTAAATCGTTCGATTGTATAATTTTACTGGTAGAGTGGAACAACGTGGATATTGCCGGTGCTATGTTTACAAACTGTAATGGCATTATGCAATATCATTTGGGGGGTGCTCTTGAAACTTATGTGCATTTTTCACCAATAAAACTGTTAATTGACGAAGCTCGTCTTCTTGCAAATGCTAATAATTGCAAATATTTTCATTTAGGAGGAGGTTATGGCGGAAAAAATGATACTTTATTTATATTCAAATCAAGGATGGCTTCCCTTTATTATACATTCAAAGTTTGGCAATGGATTGTTAACCCTGAGGTATATAAACAGTTGTCTATAAATAAAAAAGAATCAGATTTCTTTCCGTTATACCGGAATTCTGATTATTAATTATTACCTTTGCGGTTTCAATTATGGGGCGTATACTTGCCATAGATTACGGACGTAGGCGTACAGGATTAGCAGTTTCAGATCCGATGCAGATAATTGCCGGAGGGTTGATTACTCTTCCCGGTGCAAAAGTGGTACAGTTTTTGAAAGAATATATAGCCGGGGAAAAAGTTGATCTTTTTTTGCTGGGAGAACCCAGGCAAATGGATAACAGTCCTTCGGAAAATATGCAGTGGGTGCTGCAGTTCAAGCAACAGCTACAACGCGAAATATCGCACATACCGGTAGTGATGGTCGACGAACGTTTTACTTCAGTTTTGGCGCATCAAACCGTACTGGCAGCCGGAATCAGGAAAAAAGAACGGCAAAACAATAAAGCATTGATAGATAAACTGAGTGCAACTATTATGTTGCAAACATATTTGGAGTCAAAAACGTTATGATATTACCTATTTATTTATATGGTCAACCTGTTTTACGGAAGGTTACGAAAGATATTACTCCTGAATACCCCGGTTTGAAAGAGTTGATCGATAATATGTTTGAGACCATGTACAATGCGGATGGGATCGGTTTGGCAGCGCCGCAGGTAGGTCTGGACATCCGTTTGCTGGTTATAGACCTGGAGGCTTTGTCGGATATGGATCCTGCTTTTAAGGGATTTAAAAAAACAATGATCAATGCCCGGATTCTGGAAGCTGACGGAGAGGATAAACTGGTAGAAGAAGGATGTCTTTCTCTACCTGGAATTCATGAAAATGTATATCGTAAAAATCATATCAGAATTCAATATTACGATGCTGATTTTGTAGCGCATGAAGAAGAATTCGAAGGTTATTTTGCCCGGGTGATACAGCATGAATTCGATCATCTGGAGGGAAAAATGTTTGTAGATCACCTGGCGGGTATCCGTAAACAACTGATCAAATCTAAACTGAATAACCTGATAAAAGGAAAAGTTAGTTGCTCATACAGGGTTAAAGCCCTGGGTAAATAATAATTGGAAAGTAAATCTTTATCTATCGAATAAATAGTTAAATTGAATGAAAAAAACAATTACGTCGCTTATTTGTACGCTGTGCTGCCTTTTTCTACTCTCATCTTGTTTGACCACCCGTCAGACGAATTTGTTGGTAGATGACGGCCAGCATAGTAAAAAAATCAATGAAACGGAGGCCCTGGAAGAATATCGAATCTGTTCCGGGGATGAACTCAAGATTACTGTTGCTACATTAAATCAGGAAACCAATGCATTGTTTTCTATGTTTTCTATGAATTCAGGAGGAGCATCCGGATCTTCCCTTTCTTCTTTTACCGTTTATCCTGACGGAAACATAGATTTTCCATACCTGGGTTCGATCTATGTGAAAGGAAAGACCACTCTTGAGGTCAAATTACTGATGGAGGAAAAGCTGAAAACGATGATAGGCGAAGGTGCCGTGTTGGTTTCTTTAGATAACAGGTATTTTAGTGTAATAGGCGAAGGTTCGGTAGGACGATATGCAATTGTGAAGGAAAAAACAACTATTTTCCAGGCTTTGGCACAGTCCAGTGATATTCGGCCTTACGGCGACCGTTCAAAAGTGAAAATTGTCCGCCAAACAGCAACCGGTTCCATTGAAAAGGTTTTTGACGTTAAAAGTGTAGATATTGTAAATTCAGAGTTTTATTATATCCAGCCTAACGACGTGATATATATCCAACCGATGGCCCGGCAATTCTGGGGCATGGATTCTTTTGGCGCTGTATTTGCAGTCTTTTCTACCGTAATATCCACAGGTTTTATGATTTATAGTTTTGTAAAATGAGAATCATGACAGGAAGAATCGCTTTATATACCATATTAATGGTCTTCACGGTAAGCTTGTTCAGTTCATGTATTACCAACAAACAAAAGAAGTATTTGCAAGAAGAGGATCATGCTGCCTATGATATGGTTCCTTTTGAACAATATCGTTTGAGAATCAATGATGAAATTACCTATTACCTGATGACAACCAATCATGAGAGCCAGGCATTATATAATCCGGGTTCCGGAGCGAGCGGGGGTGGCGGTGGATCCTATCGGATTTACGAAGACGGTACGGTTTATCTTCCGTTTTTGGGACAGGTGAAGGTTGTAGATTTAACAGTCCGGGAAGTGCAGAATTTTCTGACTGCCAAATTTAAGGAAGTGGTTCCTGATGCTACGGTAAGAGTAGCCTTGGTTAATAATTATTTCTATGTACTGGGAGACGGAGGAAAAGGGCAATATTATATGTATAAAGAAAAACTGAATATATTCCAGGCACTTGCAATGGCCGGTGATATTTCCAGCATAGGAGATAAAAAGCATATTAAAATTATTCGGAAAACCTTGGATGGTACTGATGAAGTGAAAACGTTTGACTTGCGTAAAGAGTCGATCGTGGAATCTGAATATTATTATGTGAGACCTAATGATGTGATTTATATACCTACTAATCCCAATTCATTTTTCAGGATAGAGTCTTTATCTTCGTTCGTATCGATGTTTGTGGCTCCTCTATCGTTGATATTTTTAGTGATAAATACATTTAATTGATATTATGGCTTTACAACCGGATTTATATGGACCTCAGGTTCATAACAATGACTCAACGCCCCCCAGAAGCGTTTCTTTTGATATTCTGTATTGGATATTCAAAATATTAAAATATTGGTATTTTTTTGTGATTGCTTTGGTCATAGCAATTGGACTCGCTTATTTGAAAAATCAATACTGGACTCCGACTTACCGGACAACCTCTACTGTATTGATCGAAGAAGCAAGACGAGGCAATGATCTTACATCCGGGTTTGCAGTCAATTCCGGTAGCCGGAATATCAATAACCAGGTCATAATGTATCAATCATATGATTTGATAACCAAGGCTGTCGAACAAATGGGTATTACCAATGAAATTTATGAAAAAACACGATTCAAAAAAATCAGCCGTTATAAAACATCGGTAATCGATATTAAAGAAAACTATGTTGATGGCGGTGCTTATGCCATGGAATTCAGTATTGAAGGGGTGAATGACAGTACCTATCATGTTTCTTATGCGGGAGATGACCATAATGAGCCATTTACCGTGACAGGAATATATGGACAATCTATCCAGCATCAACTGTTTTTTCTGACGGTGGAAAAAAATGACAGATACATAAATCCTGATTATAAATATTTTTTCCGGTTCTTTACAAAAATGGGAATGGTGGGTGATTATAGCGGCCGGCTATCCTGTCGTTTTAAAGATGAAAAGGCATCGGTTATGGAAGTCTCTGTTTTCGGAAAAATAGCCGAAATGGACAAAGACTTTATTCTCGCTCTGAATAAACAGTTTTTTGACGATAACCTGGAACGGAAAAATGTTGCTGCTGAAAAAACCATCGATTTCCTTAATAAGCAGTTGTTGATTATTAAGGATTCTCTGGATGCTTCTGAATTCAAACTGAATAAATTTCAGGTTCAATCAGGGCTTTACGGAGAGGGACGCAGTGCACGTACCAATATGGAACTGGAAGAATTAGACAAGAGAAAGGCAGATTTGAAATATCGTCAGGATTATTTTAAATTTTTATCTACTTATCTGACCCAGAATACACATAATCAAACAATGATGACTCCTTCCATGATGGGTATTCAGGATGCCCAGTTAACTGCTTTGGTAACTGAATATAATAATTTGATATATAAGCAGAATGAGTATGGGGAAGGAAACCCGTTGCTGGTGAAAAATAAAAAGCAACTCGACGATGTAAAGGCTCGTTTGGCTGAAATCCTGAAAACAACACCGAATTCATTGGCGATAGAAGAGCAAAACCTGGATTCGCGTTATGTACGTGCAATGGGTGAAATGGCCAGCCTTCCTGAAAAGGAACGGAAACTATTGCTGCATGAACGGGATTTTAAAATCAATGATTCTTATTATACTTATCTTCTTCAACGAAGAGCGGAGAGCCAGATCCAAATGGCGTCGAATGCTCCGGATAATATGTTGCTGGATCAACCGCGTGTAATGGCCATCATAAATGTGCAGGATTTGTCGAATACATATATGATGTTTATCATTATCGGTTTACTTATACCCTGTGTTTATATTCTGATCAGAGAAGTCTTGTTTAAATTTGCGATTCAAACTCGCGATGAAGTAGAACAAATATCCGGTTTACCAATAGTGGGAACTGTTGAACGCTCCGATAAGAATATCGATATGGTGGTGAAATATTATCCCAAATCCGGCTTTACGGAGTCTTTCAGAAGTATACGTTCCAAACTGGAATATCTGGCAAAAAAGGAGATGCCGTTAAGTGTGTTGGTGACTTCTACCGAACCTGGTGACGGAAAAACATTTATCGCTTCTAACCTGGCTGCTGTGTACCATTTGACAGGAAAGAGTGTTCTTCTGGTAGATATGGACCTTCGTCGTCCGGCTGCATCCAAACAATTCGGGATGGACAACCGCAAGGGAGTTACCAATTATCTGATCGGACAAGTGGAAATTGAAGATGTTATTTATCCGCATCCCGATTACGGAATAGACATTCTTCCGGCAGGTACTATCCCTCCGAATCCAAGCGAATTGATTCGCTCGGAAAAAACAAAGACTATGATCGCATGGCTTGAAAGCAAGTACGATTATGTTATTTTTGACTGTAGTCCTTTTGGTTTGGTGTCGGATGCATCTGCCATTGCCAAACAAACAGATATTCTCCTGTATGTCGTGAGAAATGAAATGACCAATAAAAACTTCTTCAAATACACAATCAAGGAATTGAAAGAAGAACAGGTCTCCAATATCGGTATTATTTATAATGATGTGGATATGAAATCAGGACAATACCATAGTAAACAGTATTATGGAAAAAGTTCTTATTATCATAAACGAGGTTCTTACTATCACGAAGATATGATGATCCTGGCTGACTCTGAAAATGGTAAAAATACCAGTTCGAATGATGAAAAGCGCACTAAATAAAGTGCATTTATCCTAAAAAAATAAAAGAAGGCGTCTTTGTAGGCGTCTTCTTTTGTTTTATTACTTACTTTTGCTCCCATATTTGATGAAATCAATGAGAAAAGTACTGTTTTTATTTGTTTATTGCTGCTTTACCCTGTTTGCTCATGCCCAAATTAATACCGATCGCGTAATGAGCATCGGACAGAATGCGTTGTATTTTGAAGATTATGTATTATCTATCCAATATTTCAACCAGGTTATAAAAGCGAAACCGTATCTGGCAGAACCTTATTTCTACCGGGCGGTTGCAAAATATTACCTGGATGATTTTAAAGGTACGGAGGCCGATGCCAGCCTTTGTCTGGAGCGAAATAAGTTTTTGACCCGGGCGTATGAACTTCGGGGGGCAGCCCGCCAGAATATGGAAGATTATCCCGGCGCACTGGAAGATTATAATAAAGGTTTGGAATATAATCCTGAAAACCGGCAGTTACTTGTCAATAAAGCAATTGTGCAGATTCAGAAAAAAGACTATAACGATGCGGAACAGGATATTAATTTGCTGATAAAATATCATCCGAAGTATGCTAAGGCATACCTGCTTCGTTCTACCATGCACCTGGAAGAAAAAGATACACTGGCGGCTTTATCGGATATCGATGCTTCGTTGTCTATCGATAAATATTATGCTCCTGCCTACGATCAGAGAGCATTACTTTATTATTATACATCTGATTATAAGCGCTCGTTGAAAGATCTGAATGAAGCGATCCGCCTGGAACCGAGGAATTCGTTGTATTATATAAGGAGGGGACTTGTCCGTTATTTTCTGGAAGATATAAAAGGAGCTTTATCCGATTACGATATTGTGGTATCGATGGATGAAAATAATCGGGTTGCCCGTTTTAACCGTGGATTGCTAAGGGCGCAGGTTGGTGACGATAATAATGCCATCGAAGATTTCGATGTTGTGTTGCAGCAGGAACCCGATAACTTTATAGCATTATATAACAGAGGCCTTTTACGTGAGCAAACCGGAGATTATAAAGGTGCACTGGAGGATATCAACCGTGTATTGGAGGAGTATCCCAATTATACAACCGGATATTTTATCCGTTCGGACATCAGGAAAAAGCTAAGGGATTTCAGGGGTGCTGAAAAAGATTACTGGTATGCTTCCGATTTGCAACAAAAAGCGAACCAGGGAAAATTAGATGCTACTGCTATCACTACAAATAAACCAAGGGAAGAATCCGATAAAACTATCGAGAAATTTAATAGCCTGGTGGTTTATGATAAAGACCAGGAAACGAAATCAAAATACACCAGCGATCTTAGAGGAAGAGTGCAAGACAGGCGTGTATCTGTGGATCTGGAAGCTCCATTTGTCATTACTTATTATGAAAGGGTAGATGGAATAGAGCGTTCCAAGTATTTTGATAAATCGCTGGACGATTTAAACAAGGAGTTGCAATTCCGTTTGAAATTGATTCTTACGAATGCGGAATCTCCACTGACCGACGATCAGGTATCTGCCCATTTTCATTCTATCGATGAATTCTCTTCTAAACTGGGTAGTAATAAGGAAGATGTGGATGCATATTTCGGACGGGCAATGGATTTTATGGTCCTTCAGGATCTTTCGGCTGCTATCGAAGATTTTACCAAGGTGATAGAACTGGATCCGTCATTTTCACTGGCCTATTTTAACCGGGCTGTGGTAAGGTATAAACAATTGGAAATTGTTGATCATTCTGATTATGATAATTCTTCTTCTGCCGGAACTCCGGCTATCAATATTTCTATGGGAAAAGGCACCCGGAAAGTTACAAGTCCCGGATTACAGGTAAAAGATCCGGAAATACAATCTCCCGAAAAAAGAAGAATGTACGAATATGAGTTGATTATCAGGGACTACGACCAGGTAATCCGCCTAAATCCTAAATTCGCATTTGCTTATTACAACAGGGCAAACTTACGGGCTGCGCAAAAAGACTATAAATCGGCTATCCTGGATTATAATGAAGCAATCCGTGTTGAACCGGAATTGGCGGAAGCTTATTTTAACCGGGGTCTGGCACGGCTTTCAACCGGAGATAATGAGCGGGGCCTGGCTGACTTGAGTAAAGCCGGAGAGCTGGGTATTGTCAATGCTTATGCGATTATCAAACGGATGATCTCCGAATAGCCAGTTTATCTTCTTCCCAATGTTTTAACACAGAAAGAAGTAAAAAAATAGTTTGTTTCATTCAAAAAAGTGTAGTACTTTTGTACCTCAATTTTTACAGACTATCAGTCAATATTAAAGTATGATAAAAATAACATTTCCCGACGGTTCCGTGAGGGAATATTCCCAGGGAACCACTGCCATGCAGATTGCAGAGAGTATTAGTCCGAGATTGGCTCAGGACGTTGTAGCCGCCGGTATTAACGGCGATACATGGGATCTGACCCGTCCGATTGAAGAAGATGCTGCGGTGAAATTATACAAATGGGAAGATGAAGAAGGAAAACATGCTTTCTGGCATTCTTCCGCCCACCTCATGGCAGAGGCTTTGCAGGAATTGTACCCGGGAATTAAATTCGGTATAGGTCCGGCCATTGAAAATGGTTTTTATTACGATGTGGATCCGGGTGAAGGAGTCTCTATCAAAGATAGTGATTTTCCTGCAATCGAGGCAAAAATGACAGAATTAGCTGCCCGCAAAGAACCGATTGTTCGCCAGAGTATTGCAAAGACAGAGGCTTTGAAAATGTTCGGAGACAGAGGCGAAAACTATAAAACAGAATTGATAGGAGAACTGCTGGATGGTACTATTACCACTTATTCCCAGGGCGCTTTTACCGATTTATGCCGTGGCCCGCATTTGCCGGATACTTCTTATATCAAGGCATTAAAACTGATGTCGATTGCCGGTGCCTACTGGAGAGGAGATGAGAAGAGGAAACAATTGACGCGTATTTACGGAATTACTTTTCCGAAAAAGAAAATGCTCGATGAATACCTGCTCCTGCTGGAAGAGGCAAAAAAGCGGGATCACCGTAAAATAGGAAAAGAACTCGAATTGTTCACTTTTTCGCAGAATGTGGGACAAGGACTGCCTCTTTGGTTGCCTAAAGGTACACAGTTGCGCCTGAAATTGGAAGAGTTCCTGAAACGTATCCAGAAAAAATTCGGTTATCAACAAGTGATGACTCCTCATATTGGTGGGAAAAACCTGTATGTCACATCAGGCCATTATGCCAAATATGGCAAAGATTCATTCCAGCCGATCCACACTCCGGAGGAAGGAGAGGAATTCCTGCTGAAACCAATGAATTGCCCCCATCATTGTGAGATATATAAATCGTCACCACATTCATATAAAGATTTACCGTTACGCCTGGCTGAATTCGGTACTGTTTACCGGTATGAGCAGAGTGGTGAATTGCATGGATTAACCCGGGTAAGAGGTTTTACACAGGATGATGCACATATTTATTGTACTTCCGACCAGGTAAAAGGTGAATTCGTGAAAGTAATGGATATTATCCATATCATTTTTAAAGCGCTGGATTTCAAAGATTATGAGGCTCAGATTTCATTAAGGGATCCTGAAAACAAGGAAAAATATATCGGTTCTGAAGAAAACTGGAACAAAGCGGAAAATGATATTATTGAAGTTTGCCGGGAAAAAGGCATCAATGCCCGCATAGAATATGGAGAAGCTGCTTTTTACGGTCCCAAACTCGACTTTATGGTCAAAGATGCTTTGGGGCGTCGCTGGCAGTTAGGTACCATTCAGGTGGATTATAATCTTCCGGAAAGATTCCAGTTGGAATATGTCGGAGCAGATAACCAAAAGCACCGTCCTGTGATGATTCACAGGGCTCCTTTCGGATCCATGGAGCGTTTTGTTGCAGTGCTGATTGAACATACGGCCGGGAAGTTTCCCTTGTGGCTTACGCCCGATCAGGTCGTTATACTCCCGATCAGCGAAAAGTATAATGAGTATGCCCAAAAGGTGGCGGAAGAGTTGGCAGCTCAGGATATCCGTGTAATTGTAGATGACAGAAATGAAAAAATCGGTCGCAAAATCAGGGATAATGAATTGAAGAAAATCCCTTATTTGCTGATAGTAGGAGAGAAAGAAGCCGATAATAATGAAATTTCTGTAAGAAAACAGGGCGAAGGTGATAAAGGTTCCATGAAAATTGCTAACTTTGCGGCGATTTTAAATGAAGAGGTTGAAAATCAGATGAATCAATGGCAAAAAGAATAACATAAAATAGGAGGTTAACTAATTATTTTTGAATGAGAAATGACAAATTGAAGGATCAGTACAGAGTAAATGAAAAGATCCGAGAGAGAGAAGTCCGCTTAGTGGGAGACAATGTGGAAATGGGTGTATATCCGATTGCTCAAGCACTTAAAATTGCTGAAGACCAAGATCTGGATTTGATAGAAATATCACCCAATGCCGATCCTCCGGTTTGTAGAGTTGCCGATTATCAAAAATTTCTTTACCAGCAGAAAAAACGTCAGAAAGAACAGAAAGCTAAGTCTGTGAAAATTGTTGTAAAAGAAATTCGTTTCGGGCCTCAGACAGATGATCATGATTACAACTTTAAGTTGAAACATGCTAAAAATTTCCTTGAAGAAGGAGCTAAGGTGAAAGCATATGTATTTTTTAAAGGACGTTCCATCCTTTTCAAAGAACAGGGAGAAGTGCTTTTGCTTCGTTTTGCCAATGATTTGGAAGATTGCGGGAAAGTTGAACAACTGCCGGTGCTGGAAGGTAAGAAAATGATCCTGATGCTGGCGCCTAAGAAAGTTGCTGCTCCTGTTAAGCCAATCAAGCCGGCAGAACCGAAAAAAGAAGAAAAGAAAAATGTACAGTCGGCACCCGAAGTTGCTGCTGAATAATGCTAAAAAGGCTTCGGCCGTTGAATATAAATTAATTAAATTACGAACAAATGCCTAAAATGAAGACTAATTCCGGTGCCAAAAAAAGATTCGCTCTTACCGGAACAGGAAAGATCAAAAGAAAACATGCTTTTAAGAGTCATATTCTGACGAAAAAAACGAAAAAGCAAAAAAGACGTTTGACTCATTTTTCCGTGCTGAATAAAGCCGATGAGAATAGCGTGAAATTGCTGCTCGGAATGAAGTAATTTCTAAAAGCGAGTTTTAAAGATTTATTAACCGGATGTTTAAGCAACTAAAGACCGTGAACGAGCGGCGCTAACATTCAAAACATTTTACAATTATGCCAAGGTCAGTTAATCATGTAGCTTCAAGAGCTAAAAGAAAAAGAATCCTCAAATTAACAAGAGGTTACTATGGTGCACGTAAAAATGTGTGGACCGTAGCCAAGAATACCTGGGAAAAAGGTTTAACATATGCTTTCCGCGACCGTCGTGCGAAGAAACGTAACTTCCGCGCTTTGTGGATTCAACGTATCAATGCTGCCGCCCGTCTGGAGGGTATGTCTTATTCCCGCCTGATGGGAGCTTTACATAAAAATGGTGTCGCCATTAACCGTAAGGTGCTTGCCGATTTGGCAATGAATCATCCGGAAGCGTTCAAAGCAATTGTGGATAAGGTAAAATAAATGAGAAAAAACTTGCATTCATGCAAGTTTTTTTATATATTTGTAAAATATAGGATGCACCTCGGCAATCAAAGTAAATTTTAATTGCTCTCGGTTTTCACTATATTTGCAAGTACTATCGAGCGAGATAATGAGATTTTGACATAGCCGCATATTTGTCGATTGGGAAACTCATCATATTTAAGAATTCCGAGACAAGCTCTTGTTACTAATGGCGGGCCGCGCCCGTGAGGGTATGCATCGCACGGCGGATTACAAAGGTAACAAAGCACTCAAATCCTGTCATACGGAGTTTGTTCATATCTACAGTGCGGCTTGATATAGGGGATGCCAGAAACGGCATCCCCTCTTTTTTTCAAAAAAAAGAAAGAAGCTTTTGTGTATTAAGAAAACTTTTATACCTTTGCAACCGCAAACATGAAAATGAATGCTTTCAGCTTGTCATCAGAGAGATTGGAAAGAGTTTTGATCTTGATAATTTGAAAAAAAAGAATGTAATTATGCGAAAGTAGCTCAGTTGGTAGAGCATAACCTTGCCAAGGTTAGGGTCGCGGGTTCGAGTCCCGTCTTTCGCTCAGACAAGGCGGCAGCGGTCGCTTTTTTAATGAAAACTGCAGTGTAAAGCAGTGTTTGTTTTCAGTCTTATTTTGAATGCCCAGATGGCGGAATTGGTAGACGCGCTAGTTTCAGGGACTAGTGTCCGCAAGGATGTGCAGGTTCGAGTCCTGTTCTGGGTACTCCTCTATTTGCGCGGGTGGTGGAATTGGTAGACACGCCACTTTGAGGGGGTGGTGCCGGTAACGGTGTGTGGGTTCAAATCCCGTCCCGCGTACGATTGAAAAATAATCCCCTGCAAACTCATCAGTTTGCAGGGGATTTTCTGTATCCGGCAGTATCCGTTTTTATAGCTTTGAACTGATCCCGTTAAAATCAGATCGTATCAGTCTTTTGCCATGTGGATAGTCATCTGTGGAAATGGAATATTGATTCCCTTTTCTGTAAATTTTTTATATACGGACTCGTTCAGATGAAAATATACATCCCAGTAATTGTCTTTTTCTACCCATGTGCGGGTGATAATATCTACAGAACTATCGTTGAGTCTATGTAATGCAATTTTATGTAAGTGTTCCGGATCCTGTAAGATGCGGGAATCTGATTCTATGATTTCCCGGATAACATCCCTGGCACGGTCGTAATTTTCTCCATATTCTATATTGAATACGAGGTCTATCCGGCGTAATTTTTGTTTGGAATAGTTGGTTATCATATCGTTTGCCGCTTTTCCGTTGGGAATATAGATTACTTTGTTGTCCGGAGTGGTCAATATCGTATTGAATATTTGAATTTCTTTGACTGTTCCGCCTTGTCCCTGAGATTCTATATAATCTCCCACCCGGTATGGCTTGAAAAGTAAAATGATAAAACCTCCTGCAAAGTTTTGCAGGGTACCGCTCAATGCAAGTCCGAAAGCAACCCCGGCAGAGGCAAATAAGGCAACTAAAGAAGAGGTTTCGACTCCCAGTATACCGACAATGATAACAATCAATACAATGGTTAGCGTAATACTTACGAAACTTTTTAAAAAGGACTTGACTGTCGGATCAGTATGTCTCTTATTTAATATTTTTTGGAAAAAAGCATTCAACCGGCCAATCAGCCAACGTCCGGCAATATAGACAAATACTGCAATTAATAAACGGACTGCAAACTGGCAGGCCATTTCAGTTAAACTGTGTAGAAGATTTTCAGGAGAAATACTGCTCCAATCTATTTTTTGTACGGTGTCTGTTCCTTTTTCTGTATCGGCTATCATATTGAATCTTGTAAATTGTGTATGCAAAAGTACATTATTTTTGTTAACGGACGTATTAAATTTAGTTGAATGCTTAAAAACCTGCGAATATTGAGGAAAAACATGTACTTTTGAAACTTCTTAGAGATAGAACCCCATCATGAACAATGTTTATTCTCTTTTAAAACTTAATCGTTATATCCGCAGTCCCCGGTTAAAAAGCCTGGGGATATTTTTCCTGCATATTTTTGGAAAGCGTTATTTAGGTATTTTCTATGATCCTGTTTTGGCTTGTAATCTGCGTTGCCGGATGTGTTATTTCAGTGACCCGGAAAAAAGTAAAACGATGAAGGGTATTTCTAAAAAAGAGGATTTGGAATTGCTGGCTGATGCTTTTTTTAACAGAGCCCTGAAATTGCAGATCGGTTGTGGAGCAGAACCCTCTCTTTTTCCATACAACAGGGAATTGATCCGTTTGGGAAAGATCAAGCAGATTCCTTATATATCGATGACTACTAATGCAAATAAATATAATAAAGAAGATTGGCAGGCTTTGGTGGATGAGGGATTAGATGAAGTAACACTGTCGCTGCATGGTGTTCTAAAGGAAACCTATGAAAATTTGATGGCAGGTGCTTCCTATGAGAAATTCCTGCAGGCTATGCAAGATCTGACAGAGATAAAAAAGAATCATCCGGCCTTTAAAGTTCGTTTGAATTATACTGTAAATGAAGATAACCTGGACGAACTGTCTTCTTTTTATGATATTTTTTCTTCCTATACTTTTGATGTTCTTCAGATCAGACCGATTAATCAAATCGGGGAAACGGATTACCATAATTTTTCCTGGAAGGGAATATATGAGTGCTATGACGAAATTATTCAAAAGCTAAAAGACATCAGCAAAGACAAAGGGATTGTTTGCATTGCTCCGGAGAAAAAAGATTTTGTGGAAGAAAAGGAGAATACCAATAAATTAGTGGAGGAGTCTACCTATTGTTATATTTCTCCACATTATGTCTGGCGGAACGATTTCGATTTGAAAACGGATACTTATGATAGTTATGCCCGCCGTACCAAATTGTCATGGAAGTTATTTCACAATATCTTCCTGAATAGTAAAGCTTACCGTGCAGGGAAGGAAAAATTGAATTATGATGTTAATTAGGAGGGTAGGATGAAGATGCGTTTAATTATATTATCGCTTGGTTTAATACTGGGTATATTCTCTTGTTATTCTCAAACTTACGATGAACTGATCGCTTCTTCGTTCGATTATTTGGAGAAAAATGATTTGTTGGGAGCCGAAGAAAGCCTGAAGGCTGCTATGAGAAAAGAACCAGCCAATCCGAGAAACGTTTTGTTGCTTTCTAATCTGGGAACTATCCAGCAGCGGGAAGGTAAACTGGAGGAGGCTCTTCTTTCTTACAACAGCGCATTGAGCCGGAGTCCCAGTAATGTTGTGCTGCTGGCTAATCGTGCCAATTTATATGTTGAAATGGGAGAGGCCGATAAAGCAATATTTGATTATTCGGCTTTATTGGTCAAGGATGAAAAAAATGAAAATGCCTTGTATGAAAGAGGACTTTTGTACCTGAGTAAGAAGGACTATGTCTCGGCCGAAACTGATTTTGAAAAGTTATTGGATATTAATCCCAATACATTGAATGGCCGCAAGGGCATTGCCACCTTATGCAAGCTTCAGGGCAAGTATGCGGAAGCCGAGAAAATTTATATATTTTTAATTGACCGGGTTCCGGATCAACCGGATTTATACCTCAGCCGGGCGGAACTTTATTTGTTGATGGATAAAAACGGCAAAGCTTCGTCGGATATCAACAAAGCGATTTCATTGGAAACAGAGGCAGGAATAAAAGATCCTTATGCGTATATTCTCCGGGCACAGTTGAAAATCCGCCAGTATGAAAAAAAAGCTGCCTTAAAAGATATTGAGCAGGCCATACAATGGGGCTATGATCGTCAAAAGGCCCGGGAGCTGATGGAATTGTGTAAGTAACCCGGACAAGAATTATTCGAAAATCATTTCTCCGAAGCATTCCGGTCTGTGAAAATCGGGTTTTGCCGCAACGACAGGATTCCAGCTCAGGAAATGAGGGACGGGGGTTTCGTCGCCGCATTTGTAACAATTAGCCCGGATCGATGTTCCTTGGGGATTGTCGGGTATATCTAAAACCTCAAATGGTATTTCGGCCAGCAATTGCCAATGATAAGGCCCTTTTTCCGGAATATTGCCGATAGACAGGTCGGCGTGTATCTTTATTTTATCCATATCCTCTACGTCCAGGTGTCTGTATTCCTCCCTGTTTTTTCTGATGGCACCAAGCACCGCACCGATACAATTGAATTCGAAATTCCTGTAAAAGGGAGATCCCGGATGTTGCATGAAAAATTCCACACAGGAATCCTGGTATACCGATGAATGATATTCCGTATTGACTGCTCTGACGGCATCTTCCTTTACATCATACAACAGAAATAAAGATTTTCCAGCCCAGGCAATGTAAAACTTGACTTCCGGCTGGTAAGGGAATTCTTTCCAGTTGACGGAATCGATCTTATTTTCACGTCCTTCTTGCATCATGACAGCTTGTGTTTTCCAGTCTGTTGTAGAAGTCAGCTTTGCGATTTGTTGGATTTTTAGTTGATTCATACGAGAATAATTGAAAATTATAAATTGAAGATGAATTGTTTTTGAACCGGTTAATTATTTTATAATTGTGGTTTGTGATAGATTGTTTGATGCAATTTTAGAATTTAATGGTTACAGTGGCTTCTTTATCACCGGAACTCCAGGCGGGTCCTTCTTTGACTAACCGTATGGCTTCTGCATCAGCAGAAGAACATAACGATTCTTTAACAAAAATATCGGTAGGAATTCCATCATTGTCAATCCGGAATGTAAGCACTACTTTTCCTCTGATATTTTTACAGGTCTTATCAGAAGGATGCACCAGGTTGTTTTTTATGTATTTATCATAGGCGTCTTTTCCGATAACAGGTTTTGGAGTGCCGGAAGTCTCTTTTTTTGAAAATGATCCTGTCAGGCTTTTCTTCTGCGATATACCATATCCTGTCACCACTACTTCACTGAGTGTTCGCTGGTCTTCCCGCATGGCTATTTCCAAAGAACGGGATGAATTGACCGATATTTCCATCGGCATATAGCCGATATAATTGACCCAAAGAGTTTGATCGCCATTGGTTTGCAATTCAAAAAATCCCTCGGTATTAGAGAGGGTCCCTTCTTTGGTCCCTTTATTGATAATACTGGCTCCGATGATTGGTTCTCCATCTTCATCCGTGATTTTTCCTTTGATCAGGAATGGTTGTGCCAGGCTTGCAAATCCAATTTTCTGAGAAATGGAATCCTGTAAGTAATTGGCCGGCTTGATCTTAGAAACTGTTGCCAGGCGGATTGTATCGGGCAGATCAAGGAGGAGCGGTTTATCAATGAATGATTCTGAATAGTGCCCTGCAGAAATGGAACGGGTGGAAGTTTCGTTACTTTCTTCTGTTTCAGCCCGGATATCTTCCGGGAGGTTTTTTTTCTTGGAAAGATTTCTTTGACGAGATATCTCTTTTTGAGTAAAAACTTCCGGCCCTGTTGTTTCCGTATCTATTACTTCGGGAATTTTCTGTTTCGGGAGGATTTCAGTTTGCCTGTCAAAAGGCTTCACCACCTGGGAGTAATACCCGGGAGAAGGTTTGTTTTCTTTCAGGAAGAAATATCCACCAATGGAAATAAGAACCAATAATCCTGCCGCAATACTTACTATTCTGCGGTAATTGACTTTCGACGATCCTTTTATTCGCTTTTGCATGGCGTGGATTCGTTGGATATGGTCACCTTCCACGGAGTTAAATCCTTCGATTGCATCAGACAGAAAAGGATCCCGCATCGCTTCCAATTCGATGCGATGGGCATTCTTTCCTTTACGGGGGCCTTGAATGTAGTCGGTCAGTTTCATACGGCAGTCTGTCTTTCGATACAAATTTTTAAATTTCTTTTACCGTTCTGAATATAACTCTTCACGCTTTTAAGATGATAACCCGTTTTATCCGCTACTTCGGCATACGACATTCCTTCTATGAAAAAATAGACGATGCTGAGGCGTTGCGGGTCGGGTAACTTGTCCATACAATGGTTGAGGGCAGTCATACGTTCCTCATCCATATTTTCTTCATCTAATAGATGCAAAATGTCTCCGGATTCCACAAATGCGACGGAAAAATCCACGGAAATTTCTTTGCTTTCCTTCCGGAGAAGTTGTAAACAATGATTTTTGACGACGCTGTGCAGCCAGGTTCTGAATACTTTAATCTCATACGAAGAGATTTTAGGCAGTAATTCTTCAAAAAGTTGCATTACGGCATCTTCCGAACGTTCGGTATCCCGGAGGTATTTCAGGCATAAACCGTATAAAAGCGGGATATACCGGTTATAGAGTTCCCCGAAATATTCTGTTTGTCCGGATCTCTTGTAAAGCTCCAATAGCATTTCATCCGATAAGTCTGATATGTTTTTTCTCCGGAATAACAATTTTTTCTTGAATTACTAACAGACAAAGTTATGAAAAAACAGTAAAAAAGGGAGTGTTTTCTGAAATACTTTAGAAAAATGGAAAAAAAATTATGGAATTTGGAATGGAATTGTATCTATCAGGAAACGAGTAATTTTAATTATTTACATATGAAAACAAATTTGTGGCGAGTTTCGGCTCTGATGCTTTTAGCAATTGTGTTTCTGGGTGGAAAACTTTCGGCTCAGCCTGTTACAGTGAAAGGGAAAGTAACTTCCGGGGAAGACGGATTAGCCCTTGCAGGAGTTACAGTGATGGAAAAAGGATCACTGAATGGTACGGTGACTGATATGACGGGAGAGTATTCCCTGCAGACTTCAAACGGTAAGATACTGGCATTTTCATATATCGGATATGTCAGACAGGAAATTAAAGTTACAGGAGAACGCATCGATGTTGTTTTACAGGCAGACCAGTCGATGTTAAGTGAATGCGTGGTTATCGGTTATTCCACCGCTAAAAAGTCTATGCTTACGGGAAGTGTATCATCTGTTAACCAGGGTTATTCGAGTGGACGGGTTGCGGGAGTACATATTTATAAGGAAGAATCCAGGGAAGAATATAACCCGATCTCTGAAAATCGTTTCAAGTCGGCCAAAGAAGATCCGCTTTCTACCTTTTCAATTGATGTGGATGTTGCTTCTTACAGTAACATGCGCCGTTTTGTCAACCAGGGGCAAATACCTCCGGCGGATGCGATCCGGACGGAAGAGCTTATTAATTATTTTTCTTATAATTATACCCGTCCTACCGGTAATGATCCGGTCAGGATTTCGGCAGAAGCAGGCGACTGTCCCTGGAATAAACAGCACCGGTTGGTACGTGTGGGTATCAAAGCAAAAGAAATCGATAGTGAAAATCTACCGGCATCCAATCTGGTATTCCTGATAGATGTTTCCGGTTCTATGTATGGGCCTGCACGGTTGGAGTTGGTAAAATCTTCTCTTAAACTCCTGATAAATAACCTGCGGGATAAAGACAAAGTGGCCATTGTGGTGTATGCCGGTTCGGCAGGGGAGGTGCTTTCTTCTACACCGGGAAGCGACAAACAAAAAATCCGGGAGGCATTGGACCAACTTACTGCCGGAGGATCTACAGCCGGAGGTGCAGGTATTCAGCTGGCATATAAAATTGCCCGGAATAATTTTATAGAAAATGGGAATAACCGTATCATCCTTTGTACGGATGGCGATTTTAATGTGGGCGTTTCTTCCAAAGAGGGCCTGGAAAGCCTGATTGAACAGGAACGTAAGTCTGGCGTATACCTTACTATATTAGGTTATGGCATGGGTAATTATAAAGATAACCGGATGCAGGTGCTGGCAGAAAAAGGAAATGGGAATCATGCCTATATTGATAATCTGCAGGAGGCTAATAAGGTATTGGTGAGTGAATTCGGCGGCACGATCCATACTGTTGCCAAGGATGTAAAACTGCAGCTCGAGTTCAATCCTGCACATGTACAGGCCTATCGTTTAATCGGTTATGAGAGTCGCTTGCTAAATAAGGAGGATTTTAACGACGATACCAAAGATGCGGGAGAAATGGGTGCCGGGCATTCTGTAACGGCTTTTTATGAGGTTATACCAGTGGGTGTAAAAAGTAATTTCGGGAATGTGGACGAGTTGAAATATCAACAGACTCAAAAAATTGAAAAGAAAATAAACGATTCTAATGAGTTGCTGACTATCAAACTGCGTTATAAAAAGCCGGATGGACATTCAAGTAAAAAGATAGAGTTCCCATTAGTAGATGATGGAAAGAATAATGTATCTTCCGATTTCCGTTTCGCTACAGCAGTGGCTTTGTTCGGGCAATTGCTACATCAATCTGATTTTACGGCCGGAGCTTCTTACGAACAGGTTGTGCAACTGGCCCAGACAGCTTTAGATAATGATGTCCGGGGCTACAGAAGGGAATTTATACGGTTGGCAGAAACTGTAAACAATATGCTGAAATAGACCCATGCATTTTAACTTTTTCGGTGTTCTGTTTTTAACCAAAACCTTATCTGCCGGAAATGTTTTAAAAAACAGTAAAATACTGTGTGCTATTGAAATAAAATAGTACTTTTGGACATATTTGTAGAATAGGAATATTTTTCTTTTTCTTTTAATATGTATGTTTAATTTGTTGAAAAACACGTTCTTATGAAAAAAATTAACAGAAGAAATTTTCTTCGCGTTTCAGCAACTGCCGGTGCGGGAGCAATTATTCTTCCTTCAACGGCCCTTTCTGCCGTTCATCAAACAAATGAAACGGAAAAAATGCCGGTACGTCGTTTAGGAAAAACCGGTATTGAACTTCCGGTGTTGAGTATGGGAGTTATGCGTGCAGATAATCCGAATCTGCTCCGGGCAGCTTACAGGTCGGGTATTGTCCATTTCGATACGGCACACGGTTATCAGAATGGGAAGAATGAAACATTGGTAGGACAGTTTTTACAGGATAAACCCCGTGAATCTTTTGTGGTTGCTACCAAAGGAAAAGCCAAATATCCTTATGAAGATAACTTTGAAGAAGAATATACAGCATTACTGGAAACCAGTTTAAAACGTTTGCAAATGGAATATGTGGATATTTTCTATATGCATGCGGTGGATAAACCCGAGGAAATTACAGATAAACGGGTGATCAATTTGCTGAAAAAATTTAAATCGGAAGGTAAAATCTGCCATATAGGATTTTCTACCCATGCCAATAAACCGGGATTGATAGATGCTGCAATAGAAGCCGGTATTTATGAAGTGATCCTTCTCAGCTATAATTTCAAATTGAAGAATTTGAAAGAAACCGAAGAAGCCATTGAAAGGGGAGTTAAAGCCGGAATCGGCTTTGTGGCGATGAAAACAATGACGGGGGGAAGCGAAGATGCTGCCGGTAAGAAGAAAATTAATGCGCAGGCCTGTCTGAAATGGGTGTGGCAAAACAAAAATATCACCACGATCATCCCGGGGTTTACCAATTATGATGAACTTGATGAATGTCTTGCCGCTGTGCAGCAGAGAATATTTACCGATGATGAAAAAGCATATCTGGCTGTGCTTTCCAAGGAAGAATTGTTGTACTGTCAACATTGTGACCGCTGCCTGGAACAATGCCCGGAACAATTGCCGATTCCGGATATTATGAGGGCGTATATGTATACATATGGCTATAAATATCCTGCTTTGTCGAAAGAAACCCTGGCCGGACTTAATTTGCCGGATTCTTTTTGCTCATGTCCTGTGTGTTCCGTAGAATGTCCGTCAAATTTCAACGTGGCACAGAAAATCCACGCTATAACCCCGATTCTAAAGGTTTCTGATGAATTCTTAGCATAACATCGTATCACAAACGGTAACCCATATTTTTTTTATTTTTCAATTATTTATACATGAAATATTATTGTTTGTTGTTTTCTCTTCTGATAACTTTCGCTTCCAAAGCACAAACACCGGATGAACTGAAATCCTGGCTTCCGGAAGTCGACGGCTGGAAGATTTCCGGGGAAATAGAAGTCTTCAGTCCTGATAACCTTTTTGACCGCATCAACGGATCGGCTCCATTATTTTTGGAAAATAATTTCCGGGAAATGACATCAATGGAATACCAGCAGGAAGGCAATAGTATTACGATTCAGGTATACCGGCATGCGACTCCGGAGGATGCTTTCGGTATGTATGCCTCAGAACGTTCGTCGGATTTGGAATTCTTTTCTATAGGAGGGGAGGCACAGGGAGATGATCAGGGTTTGTATTTTTTTACGGGATGCATATATGTGAAAATGAAGTCGGGAGAATCCTCCGGATTGGCTGGAAAAACGATGCGTATCATTGGAAAAGGCCTGGCTGAAAGAATAGATTCAGATTCCTCTTATCCATCTCTGTTGAAGAAGTTTCCCCAGGAAGGTAAAATTCCATTCTCAGAGGTTTATACCACTTCCAGTTTTATTGGACATGAGTTTTTGAAGCAGGTCTATTCCTGTTCTTATAATCTTGATGGAAAGAAATTTATACTATTTGTAGTTGATGGACAAACACCTGAAGGTACCAGGGATATCCTCAGCCAATATTTTATGTTTACAAAACAATCAACGTCTTTTTCTGAAGGGAAACTAACGGTTAAAGATCGTTATAACGGGGATATTCCCTGTCTTTGGAAAGGGCGTTATGTTACTGGCCTTTTCAGCGAATCGGGTGATGATTTGGAAAAAGAAAGTTTTATGCTTTCTTTTTTAGAGGACAACTAGAATAAAGGGGCAATTTTCTACTGGGGTTAAGAGAGTTAATTCTTAACTCTTTCACATAGTTTTTTATCAATTTTCGCTGTAAACTCATAATTTTTCAAGCCCCAATCAGGAGCAATTACTAGTTCTTTGGGTGATTGTGAGACAAACCTTTCAATCACAAAATCCGGATTCAATCGCTCTGCAAAATTCACTACAAGATCTATATATTCCTCAGCATCAAATAGATAAAACCATTCGGGATGTTCTTCATATTGTTTGGCCATAGCGGTATTCCTGATCAGTTGCAGTTGATGTAGCTTGATGGTTGTGAGTGGTAATTCTGATATCCGGTTGGCATGTGAAAGAATCATTTCACGCGATTCCATAGGTAAGCCGAGAATTAAATGGGCACCTGTCATAATTCCTCTGGCAGCGGTTTCCCTGATGGTCTTTTCTGCATCGGCATATGAGTGACCGCGGTTGATCAGTTGCAACGTATCATCGTTCGTAGATTCCACTCCGTATTCGATCAGCAGGAATGTTTTTTTTGCCAATTCTTCAAAATAATCCAATAATCTGTTATCCACACAATCGGGGCGTGTCCCGATAATCAAGCCAACAACTCCCGGATGGGAAAGCGCTTCTTCATATTTCTTTTGTAAGATGGAAATCTCATCGTAAGTATTGGTATAGGCCTGGAAGTAGGCTAAATATTGCATATCCGGATACTTGCGGGCGAAAAAGGCGATACCTTCGGTCAAATGTTCACTAACCGTTTTTTCCGTGTGGCAATATTCAGGACTGAAGGTCTGGTTGTTGCAATAAGTACAACCGCCCCAACCTTTGGTGCCATCGCGATTGGGACAGGTAAATCCTGCATGGATAGATATTTTCTGTATTTTTCCGGGGAAATGCTCCTTTAGGAAACTTGAAAAGTCTTTATAGGGTTTCATTGGAATAATTGAAAATTGAGAATTGAGAATTGAAAATGAAATTACTCATCATTTTTTGAACTCTTTCAAGCGTGAAAATTGTTGAATGAATAACAACTGTTTAAAATAAACAGATGCTTAGTACCTGCAAAAGTAAAAAATATTCCGGAAAGTCAGTATATTTGCAACTGCTATAAATACAAGTAATTTCTGTATGCAGAAAATACTTCCGGAATTCCGGAAACAATTCATTTTCAACCGAAAACCGGTCTCAGCCAGTTTTCAATTTTCAATTTTCAATTTTCAATTGTTTATGAAGTCCCTACTTTTTTTCGCGCTCTCCATATTTTGCTTTGGATTACAGGCGCAGACAGGAACCAAAGAACCTGATTTAAAATCTATCGTCGACGGTAAGTTCAGAGCTGCGAAAATTTCCCAGGTACAACCACTTCCGGATGGAGAACATTATACCATGTTGAGCAAAGACCATACTAAAATTCTGAAGTATTCCTATAAAACAGGAAAAGAAGTAGAAACTCTTTTCGATATTCAGACTGCCCGGGAGTGTACAATCGATCATATTGATGGTTATCTGATCAGCAATACCGGATTCAGGATCGTTCTCTGGAATAATACGGAATCTGTTTACCGGCGTTCCTGGAAAGCGGATATCTATGATTATGATGTTCGCAGAAACATGATCAAGCCTCTGTCTGATCAGTCGGGAAAACTGATGCTGCCTACTTTTTCTCCTGATGGGCGTATGTGTTCGTTTGTCCGCGATAATAATATCTGGTTGAAAAAATTTGATTTCGATACGGAGTCGCAGGTTACCAAAGACGGATCGTTCGGTAAAATTCTGAATGGGTTGAGCGATTGGGTATATGAAGAAGAATTTCGTGTGACCAATTGTATGGCCTGGTCGTCCGACAGTAAAATCCTGGCATTTGTCAAATCGGACGAATCGGCTGTGGAAACTTTTACTTTTCAGAATTTTGATGGTTCCTCTTATCCGGGACTTGTACAATACAAATATCCTAAAGCAGGAACTGCCAACTCATCTGTAAGTGTACATGCCTATAGCGTGGAAACAAAAGACATCAAAAAAATGAACTTACAGATCGAACCGGATGCATACATTCCCAGAATTGTTTTTACCAATAACCCGGAGCAGCTGGCAATTATGTGCCTGAATCGTCAACAGAATGTTTTCAGTATGTATTATGCCAATCCGAAATCGGCTATCTGTAAAATGATATTAAAAGATGAAAACCAGGCGTATATTGATTCTGACTGGTTAAACAGCATTTATTTTACAGATACACATTTTACTTATGTGAGTGAATCCGACGGTTATGCACATATTTATTTATATGGAGTTTCCGGTGTACCTAAAAAACAGATTACTTCCGGAAGTTGGGACGTTACTCGTCTATTAGGTATTCATCCGGCAGACCAGACCATTTATTTCGAATCGGCAGAGGAAAATTCTATGCGCCGGTCGGTTTATAAAATAGATGCCAAAGGGAAAAAAGTAAAACTGACCCCACAGATTGGTTTCAACCAGGCATCATTCAGCACTGATTTTTCCTATTTTATCAATGATTATTCTAATAGTACAACTCCTGATAAGATATCGATCTATGATGCTTCAGGAAAGGAACTGGTAGTGCTGGAAGATAACAGTTCCGTGAAAAGCATGCTCTCTCAATATACTTACCGTACGAAAGAATTTATCACCATACCTACTGTAGACCAATATGAACTGAATGCATGGATAATCAAACCTACCCATTTCAGCGCTTCCCGGAAATACCCGGTGCTGATGGTACAGTACAGTGGACCTAATTCGCAGGAGGTACTTGATAAATATGATTTTGATTGGGAACAATATCTGGCTGAGCAGGGTTTTGTGGTTGTTTGCGTAGACGGACGGGGAACCGGAGCCCGCGGGGAATTTTTCAGAAAATGTACCTATATGAAACTGGGTTATTTTGAAGCCAACGACCAGATCAATGCCGCCCGCTGGCTGTCTAAACAATCTTATGTGGATTCAAATCGCATTGCCATTTGGGGATGGAGTTTCGGAGGTACTGTCAGTCTCTTGTCTATGAGTCTCGGAAACGGAACATTCAAAGCAGGTATCGCTATTGCACCGGTAACCGACTGGCGTTTTTACGATACGGTATATTCGGAAAGATATATGCGTACCCCTAATGAAAATACCGATGGCTATATGGATGCTTCACCGAGTTTCCATGCTTCCAAGCTGGAAGGCCGATTATTGCTGGTACATGGCACATCGGACGATAATGTTCACTTTCAGAACTCTTTATATTATTCTGATATATTGGTAAATGCAGGAAAACAATTCGATATGCAGGTATATAGCGGTAAGAATCATAGCTTGCCGGATAAAACCACGCGTTTACACTTGTATAATACCTGTTATCGATTTTTGAAAGAAAACCTGTAAAATAGTATTCATTTGAAACGTCTTCCAAAGCCGGATTGGCTTAAAATCAACATAGGAAACAGGGGCCGTTTTACGGAAACGCAAAATATACTGGAATCTCATTGCCTGCATACGATCTGCCAGAGTGGCAGGTGCCCGAATAAAGGTGAATGCTGGGAAAAAGGTACGGCAACTTTTATGATCGGAGGAGATATCTGTACACGATCCTGCAAATTCTGTAATACGAAAACCGGTAAACCCCTGCCTTTGATACCGGATGAACCGGAGAAAGTGGCCGAGTCTGTTCGTCAGATGGGACTGAAACATGCTGTGATAACATCGGTCGACCGGGATGACTTACCTGATTTGGGTGCTGCACACTGGGCACGGACCATTATCTGCATAAAGGAAATAAATCCGGGAATTACAACCGAAGTCCTGATCCCTGATTTTCAAGGAAAAACAGAATTAATAGATGTGGTTATCCAGGCAAATCCGGATATTATTTCACATAATATGGAGACTGTAAAAAGGCTGACTCCCTTAGTAAGAAGCGGAGCTAAATACGATGTTAGCCTGGAGGTTTTGCGATATGTTTCTCAATCGGATATCGATGCCAAATCGGGAATCATGCTGGGTTTGGGAGAGACAACGGAAGAAGTAGAAGAAACCATCCGTGATATTTACGATACCGGTTGCCGTCTGCTTTCTGTCGGGCAATACCTGCAACCCTCATCGAAAAATCTCCCGGTTTCCGCCTATATCACCCCGGAACAATTTGAAAGTTATAAACAATTTGCCCTCCAAATGGGATACAGACATGTGGAGAGCGCACCTTTGGTGCGTACCTCTTACGGGTCTGCAAATTTTTTAAAGTTAACTCTTAACTCTAACTCTTAGTCTCTGAGTTATGTTAAGCGATTTCTTCCACCAACAAATCCTCCTTCATTTTCCATTCAATCCCACAGTGGAACAGGAAAATGCCCTGGAAAAGCTCAGCGATTTTCTCTTCAGCCGGAATCAGGAAGGACTCTTTGTTTTGAAAGGATATGCCGGTACAGGAAAATCATCGTTAGTGGGTGCGGTCGTTAAAACCATGCTTTCGCTGGAGCAGAAGGCTGTATTGCTGGCTCCTACCGGTCGTGCTGCTAAGGTTTTTGCTTTTTATGCAGGGTATCCGGCTTATACCATCCACAAGAAAATATATAGGCAAAAAGTTTTTTCGAATGACCCTTCGGGATTTGTTCCCGCCGATAATCTCCATAAAGACACTATTTTTTTTGTGGATGAGTCATCTATGATTTCCAATGATGGCTTTGATTCTTTTTCTTTTGGCTCCGGTCGCTTGCTGGATGATTTAATCCATTATGTCTATTCCGGCGAAAATTGCCGCCTGATCTTGCTGGGTGATACCGCTCAGCTACCTCCGGTTTCACAGACGGAAAGTCCTGCTCTGGATGCAAGGATTCTTTCCGGTTACGGAATCCGGGTACAGGAAATACTTTTGACTCAGGTAGTCAGGCAATCGGAGATGTCTGAGATCTTGTATAATGCTACAGCTATACGTACGGCGCTGGAAGAAAACCGGGTGTCTGATTATCCCCGGATCCGGATAGGAGGGAATGTGATCAGCATTACAGGAGAAGAACTAATCGATGCAATTGATACGGCATATAACCGGGGCGGGGTAGAGGATACGATGATTGTAACCCGCTCTAATAAACGCGCCAATATTTATAACAACGGAATCCGGAACCGGATCCTTTACCGGGAGGAGGAGATCTCTGCCGGAGATATGCTGATGGTAGCCAAGAATAACTATTTTTGGGGAGCCGAACAAAAAACCATCGATTTTATAGCTAACGGCGATATGCTGGAAGTAAGGAGAGTCAGGAAAACTACCGAAATGTATGGCTTTCGTTTTTGCGATATCACTGCCTATTTTCCGGATTACGATATAGAATTAGACCTTAAAATATTATTGGATACCTTACATGCAGAAGCGCCTGGTTTGCCGAAAGAAATGAGTGATAAACTTTTTATGAATATCCTGGAAGATTATGCGGATATTCCTGTGATGCGAGATAAAATGAAAAAACTGAAAACCGATCCTTACTATAATGTCATTCAGGTGAAATATGCATACGCCGTAACCTGTCATAAAGCGCAGGGCGGACAATGGAAGAATGTCTTCCTCGATATCGGCTATATAACGGAAGAACATCTGGGCGTTGACTTCTACCGTTGGTTATATACTGCTTTTACCCGGGCTACAGAGCGGATTTATCTGGTAAACCTGCCGGAAAAATTGTTGTTGAAATAAATTTTCATGATATAATTATAAGTGTAAGCGAGCTTAAACGGGTATTCGAGGAAGCTGTAGAGAACTATCTGGATTTTTGTAAACGCAAAGGGATTAAAGATGTACATAAAACATATTCGGGCATTTTTAATGTCAGACTAAATTCTGAATTGCATCGCAGGGCTGCGATTACAGCTAAAATAATGGGCACAAACCTGAATGCCTTTGTAAAAAAGGCAGTTGAAGATGAACTTAAACAAATGGCATTATATTGACCCAAAACTTTTAGACTCCCGTTTTCCCTAATAAATACAAATCAAAAAACGGAAACTCCATATCCTTATTCGTACATTGTAACAGCCATTTGTATAAAGGAATAACAGCGATCTTTCCGGCTGATGTAGAAATAACTTCATCTGTTTCCCTTGTAATCAGAAAAGCTTGTTTGATTTTGAGAGCCGACATGGCATCCGATAGCTGCTGTATTTCTTTCTTTTTAGTCATTGGTCCTGAAATATCATGCAATACCCGGATCAGTTGAATACCCTGAGGGGTTTCAATGCAAAAATCGACATTCTGTTTCCCTTTGACGTAAAAAACATCTTTGTATATACGCTTCAGGTGTAAAAAAACAGTGTTTTTATATTGCACCTCTTTAGATGGGTTCAATTGATGCAGCGCATAAAATCCCGCATCCGTCAAATATATTTTTTTCGGATTGACCAATCGTTCTGCTTTAGATTTCCTGTATACGGGTATGCTGAACAATACATAGTTTTCTTGAAAATAATCGATGTACTCATATAAAGTATTTCGGGAAAATACCATTCCCCTCGATTTGAATTCGTCAATAATCCGGCTGATGCTGAGGGTAGACGACGGATTCTTCATGCAGTGAACCAGCAAGGCTTTGAGTAACGAATGATTGGATATATGATAGCGTTCAATCAGGTCTTTGTAAATGAGCTGGTTGAAATATCCGTTCAGGATGTGAATGTAATTTCCTTTCGGTTGATTGGTCAGTCCGGGAAATCCTCCATACAATAGGTAGTTGTCTAATAAGCTGATGATTTTAGGTCGTAATAGTTTATCGGAAAGATCCGGTTTTATCTTATTGAACTGCAGGAACTCACTGAAAGACAACGGTAGTAATTCCAGAATATGTATTTGCTTTTTCAGTGACGTACTCATTTCCGGATGAGTTAATCGAAGAGATAAACCACAGAGATACAACTGTATATTTTCTTCTTTGCAGATTTGTTTTATCGATAACTCCCAACCGTCTAAGTCCTGAATCCCGTCAAAAAAGAAATATATTTTTTTCTCTTTGTTTTCAGGAAACAGTTCGTAATAACTATCCAGGCAAATTTCCATGTCATTCGACTCCGGAAAACTTAACCGTCGATCCTCCAAATCGATATAAATACAACGATTTTTATGTTGTTTTTTGCGAAGGTCGTGCATTAATTTTAAAAGAAGGGAAGTCTTGCCGGAATACCGGGGACCGGTAATGATTGTAACCGGGTCTGAATCCGGAATTTCTATCTCTCTATGTTGAAGGAATAGATAATTTCCATCGATACTTTCCCTGATCAATTGTTTGAATATTTCTTTTCTCATTTTGTTATAAAATATACTTATACAAAGGTATGAAAAATATTTTTAAAATACTTATTTATAAATTCTATTATCTATATATCTATACTTATGTATAAGTATTATATTTAAGAATTATTTAAAGTTTTACTTCTTGACATTGTGAAAAAAAACGAGAAGTAATCTTCCTCGACTATTAGGATATTGTTTTGTTGCGGATCACCAGGCAATCAACAAATATCAACGGGCCGTAAGCTTTTGTAAATTTTGCAAAAATAAGCTCCGAAGAAACCGCTAAAATGCATACAATTAAAAATTTTATGTAGCTTTGCACCATAAAAAATGGAAGCTATGCCGTATAAAAAACAATTGGAGGAACTTTCCAATCTTTCCAGGATGTTTGATGCAGGATTGTTGCAGGTACGCGATGCCGAGATTCTGCCCTTGTCTTTTTTCAGCCAATCATACGATGTATTGAAACAGATCACTACACTTTTACAATCTGTGGAGGAATCTCAGGTGGAGCGAATGAAACAACAATTGCATGCTCATAAGGAAATTTGGTCTGAACAGCTTTCTGTAAAACCATTGCTTTCTGATGTGCCGGAAATTCCGAAACCTGTTTCAACTATAGCGGATGACTCTGTGCCGCAAATTCCTGATATGGTTTTGGATGCGGTAGATACTCCCATACCGGAATCTCCGGATACGATTGTAGCTATAGAGAACATTCCTGTGCCGGAAAATACCCGGCAAATCCATCCGGATGAAACTGTTCTGCTCAAAGAAATTATAGAAAAACAGGTAATAACAGATCTGAAAAAAGCCATGAGCCTGAATGACCGCTTCCGTTTTCAACGGGAATTATTCTCCGGAAACAGGGAGTTGATGGACGAGACAGTCGCGTTTCTGAGTACTTTGTCTTCCCTGAATGATGTTTTATCCTATGTGAATTCCCGTTTCAATTGGAACTGGGAAGAAGAAGTGCCTGCCGATTTCAGGATCTTACTGGAAAAAGTATATGTCTGAAGCAAAAAATATGGATTCCCGGAAACTGTATGTCGTCCCGACGCCTGTAGGTAACCTGGAAGATATGACCTACCGTGCCGTCAGGATACTGAAAGAAGCTGATCTCATCCTGGCAGAAGATACCCGCACTACGGGTATATTATTGAAACATTTTGACATCCGGAACAAAATGATGCCGCACCATAAGTTCAATGAACATCAAACGGTGCAGTCAATCGTTACCCGCCTGAAAACAGGGGAAAATATCGCCCTGGTTTCTGATGCGGGAACACCTGGTATTTCCGATCCCGGTTTTTTGCTGATCAGAGAATGTATTGCACAGGGACTGGATGTGGAATGCCTTCCGGGAGCTACGGCTCTGATCCCGGCACTGGTCGATTCGGGATTTCCCAACGATCGTTTTTGCTTTGAAGGATTTCTTCCGCATAAAAAAGGACGCCAAACCCGGTTGTCGCAGTTAGCGGAAGAACCCCGGACTATCATCTTTTACGAATCTCCTTTCCGTGTCCTGAAAACATTGATCCAACTCTCAGAACACATGGGAGAAGAACGCCAGGTATCAGTCTCCCGCGAAATTTCCAAAAAATTCGAAGAAACAGTCCGGGGAACGCTCCGGGAAATAATTTCTCATTTTTCTGTGAACGAACCGAGGGGAGAGTTTGTTATAATTCTTACAGGAAAAGACAGCAATTGATCCGGTTGCGGATCATGGGTTCTTTATCTGAATTTTGAGTATAAAATGATGTCATTAACATTAATTTTTAATAGATTCATTATGAAACAGTTAGTATTGGTATTTACATGTGTTGCAGTGTTATTCTCAGCTTGTGACAATAAAAAAACGGCTGAAATGCAAACTTTACAACAGGAAAACGATTCTTTGAGGTTGCTTGCAACTAAAGGAAGTGAAGAAATGGAAGATCTACTCAGCCTGTTGAACGAAATCGACGATAATTTCCAGAAAATTAAAGCAGCTGAAAATTACCTGACCGTACAGTCCTCTAAAGGTGGTGAATTAACCCCTACCGTGAAGGAACGCATCAACAGCGACATGAAATTACTGGCGGAAACGCTGACAAAAAACAAAGAACAATTAGCCAAATTGCAATCTCAATTAAAAAAGAGCAATGTTCAATCGGCCGAACTGAAAAAATTGATAGATAAGATGCAGGCTGAAATGGATGAAAAAACAGCAACTATCTCTGAATTACAACAACAACTTGCATCGCGGGATGTGCGGATTGCAGAACTGGATGAAGTTGTCGCCGCTCTGGCTACCCGTTCCACCATTCAGGATGCTGTGATCGAAGAACAGGATGCTTCTCTGCATACGGCTTATTATTGTTTCGGAACTTCCAAGGAATTGAAAGATCAGAAAATTTTAGTCGGTGGCGGTTTCAGTGCGGAAAAAGCTTTGCAACCGGGTTTCAATAAAGAATATTTCACTAAAATGGATGTTCGTCAGAAAACATCGATTTCCCTGCATGCCAAAAAAGCAAAACTCAAATCTTCTCATCCGGATAATAGCTATGAGTTTGTGGCCGATCCGCAGACTAAAGAATTAACTTTCAAAATTCTGGATGTGAAAGAATTCTGGAGTATCGGACGGTACCTGGTAATTGAAGTGGATCTCTAAAAATATTTTCTGTAATGGAAAAGGTGGACTGGTAGTTCGCCTTTTTTTTGTTTGTAAAGCGTAATTAAGATTAAATTTGCTTAATGAATTGAGGGTTTTTTGATTCTGAATTGCTATATATACAGCAAGTAATTTTATAAACATAATAACAATTCTTCTGAAGATCATGAGTAAGCACATTTTAATCTGCGTAACTGCCCTGTGTTTTTTTGTTTCCTGTAGTCAAATGGAAAAAAATTCCTATGATATCATACCTTATCCGAATACATTGTCCCCTGGAGAAGGTCATTTTGTATTAAATGATGGTTGTAAGATTGTATTTCCTGCAGTATCTGATAGCCTGACCCGTCTTGTTGCCAGGCAGTTTGTAGACCAGTTTCAGAAAACTTCCGGAATTTTGCTGATAGAAGAAATTGCAGAAGAACAGGGAGCAAGGGATAACTCCATTACATTTATTATTAACGAAAACCGTCCTGTTGAAGGATATATGCTTGATATTGCTAAGAATAAGATACGGATAGAGGCTTCAGGTGCTCCTGGTTTCTTTTATGCCATCCAGACGATAAAACAATTATTACCGGCTGCTGTTTACGGAAATGTGATTGTGCCAACCGATTGGAATCTCCCCTGTGTGAAAATCGAAGATGCTCCCCGTTTCAAGTACAGGGGAATGCACATGGATGTTGCCCGTCATTTTTTTGATATAAATGAAGTCAAACGTTATATCGATATTCTGGCAGTGTATAAACTTAATACTTTACACTGGCACCTCACAGATGATCAGGGTTGGAGAATTGAGATCGAATCTTATCCTCGTTTAACGGAATATGGCAGTATCCGTAAAAAAACCATGATCAAAAAAGAATGGGAAACTTACGATCATACTCCTTATGGAGGCTTTTTTACCAAAGAAGAGGTCCGGGATGTTGTGGCTTATGCCGCCGAACGTTTTATTACCGTGATTCCGGAAATAGACTTGCCGGGACATATGCTTGCAGCGATGGCTTGTTATCCTGAATTAGGTTGTACGGGTGGACCGTATGAAGTATCGGGACAATGGGGTGTCCGGGATGATGTTTTGTGTGCAGGGAAGGAATCTACATTTACTTTTGTTGAGAATGTTCTGACTGAAGTCATGGAACTCTTTCCCTCTGAGTATATCCATATCGGAGGAGATGAATCTCCCAAGATCCGTTGGGAAAAATGTCCCCGTTGTCAGGCGAAAATAAAGGAACTGGGTTTAAGATCAGACGATAAACATACTGCAGAACATTATCTGCAAAGCTACGTCACCGCCCGGGTGGAGAAATTCCTGAACGATCATGGCCGGAGAATCATCGGATGGGATGAGATCCTGGAAGGTCAGCTGGCTCCTAATGCTACTGTAATGTCTTGGAGAGGGGTAGAGGGCGGAATAGAAGCTGCCCGTCTCGGACATGATGTGATTATGACACCGACGTCTTACATGTATTTCGACTATTACCAATCTTTGGATACGGAAAACGAACCTTTTGGAATCGGAGGATATGTGCCTATTGAAAAAGTTTATTCATTCGATCCTATTCCTGCATCATTGCAGGAAAATGAAAAAAAACATATCATCGGGGTGCAGGCAAATTTATGGTCGGAATATATTCTGACCAATGAGCATCTTGAATATATGTTATTGCCGCGTCTGGCCGCACTAAGCGAAGTGCAGTGGACACAAATCGACAATAAAGAATGGTCCCGTTTCCTTAATAGCCTTGATCATCAGACAAAAATCTATGATGTAATGGGGTATAATTATGCCAAACATATTTATGAGGTTTCTGCAAGCTATGGCGTTAATCCGGAAAAACAAGCCGTTGAGGTAGTGCTGCAAACACAGGGGAATGCACCGGTGTATCTTACGACCGACGGAACGGAACCCACTGAGAAAAGTACTCTTTATCAGTCTCCCGTAGCCATTACCCATTCATGCACATTAAAAGCAATTGTTAAAAGAGAGGGAGTTGAGACCCGTACATTTACTAAATCATTTCTGTTCAATAAAGCAACGGGAAAAGAACTGATCTTGAATACCAATCCCAAAGATAAATATACTTATGCCGGAGCTTCCGTACTTGTCGACGGAATTCGCGGCGATTTTAACTATGCCAACGGATGCTGGCTGGGTTATCTGGATGAACCGCTCGATGTGACGCTTACTTTCCGGGATCCGGAAGAGATATCGACGGTTAAAATGGGTACTTTGATTCAATTGGGAGAGTGGATTTTCCCTCCCGTGAAAATAGAAGTCTACGGATCGGAAGACGGATCGTCCTTTTTAGAAGTCTATAAAGAAGAAATCCCGTTAGCGAAGCCTACGGATACTGACGGATTGAAAGAATATGACTGTTCTTTTGAAAAAAAATCTGTAAAAAAACTCAGGATAGTTATGCACACCACATCAAAAATACCCGATTGGCACGGAGCCAAGGGTAATAAAGGATTTTTATTCGTGGATGAAATCATGGCTGAATAAAAAAAAACGCTAACTTTACCCGATCATGAAAAATAAAACCACTAAAAATCCGGTAACCTGGATACCAACAGTTTACTTTGCCATGGGCCTCCCCTTTGTTGTGCTCAATATGGTTTCCGTACTGATGTTTAAAGGTTTGGAGGTCTCAGACACCCAAATTGCTTTCTGGACTTCTCTGATCATGCTCCCCTGGACATTGAAACCGCTTTGGAGCCCTTTTCTGGGAATGTTCAAAACAAAAAAGTTTTTTGTGATATTAACACAGATCATTACCGGTATTGTGTTCGGCCTCGTAGCCCTTTCTTTACAACTGCCTCACTTTTTTTGTGTTGCTGTGGCTCTTCTGGCTATCATTGCATTCAGTGGAGCAACTCATGATATTGCTACGGATGGGGTTTACATGACGGAACTGAGTAAGGCCGATCAGGCAAAATATATCGGATGGCAAGGTGCATTTTATAACCTGGCAAAGATTGTTGCTTCCGGAGGTTTAGTCTATCTGGCAGGTTTTCTGATCGGTAAATACGGAAATGTAAATGCCTGGATGATCATTATGAGCCTCTGTGGAATGATTATGCTTCTGATGGGATTTTATCATATCAAAGCTCTGCCTTCCGGAGGAAGTGCTTCGACTGAAGTGCGTTCACTGAAAGAAAGTATGAACAGTCTGTGGGAAGTTATCCGCAGCTTCTTTGAAAAGAAAAATATTCTTTGGTATATCAGTTTTATTATCCTGTTCCGTTTTGCTGAAGGCTTTGTAATGAAGATTGTGCCTTTGTTTCTGAAAGCCCCGCTGGAAAACCAGGGGCTTAATTTGACGGAACAGGAAATAGGACTATACTATGGAACCTGTGGTGCGGCTGCATTTGTGCTGGGATCTTTCCTCTCGGGTTATTATATCGCTGCTAAAGGATTGAAAAGAACACTGTTTACTCTATGCTGTGCCTTTAATATACCATTTGTTGTTTATTTCTTGCTGGCCCTTTACCAGCCTTCCAGTGGCTGGCTGATTGGAAGTGCAATCGTATTCGAATATTTCGGATACGGCTTTGGTTTTGTAGGGCTTACTTTGTTTATGATGCAACAGGTGGCTCCGGGAAAACATCAGATGGCACACTATGCCTTTGCTACAGGTATCATGAACCTGGGTGTAATGTTGCCGGGAATGATGAGTGGTTTTATGAGCGATTGGTTAGGCTATAAATACTTTTTTGTATTTGTACTGTTTGCTACCATTCCTGCATTCCTGGCTACTTATTTTGTTCCGTTCGCCTATCCGGATAAACAGAATGCCATAGAGGAGAATCTACCGGGACAACAAGAATAAAAATCCGGCAAAATTTCAATTTTTCCAAAAAAACAACATATCATTTTCAATTTTCAATTATCAATTTTCAATTACTATAATGAGCACAAATCAAATTCTCCCCTGGGAAGACCGTCCCGAAGGATGTAACGACGTAATGTGGCGCTATTCTGCCAACCCGATTATTCCGCGTAATCTGTTACCGACTTCCAATAGTATTTTTAATAGTGCGGTGGTCCGCTATAAAGATGCATTTGCAGGTGTGTTCCGTTGTGACGACACCAATCGCCGGATGCGTCTGCATGTGGGATTCAGTAATGATGCCATCAACTGGAAGATCAACCTAGAACCCTTGAAATTCAATTGTGATGATAAGGAAATAGGAGAGTGGGTATACGGATATGATCCCCGGGTATGTTTTATTGAAGACCGCTATTATGTAACCTGGTGCAACGGTTATCATGGTCCTACCATCGGAGTTGCCTGGACAACAGATTTTGAAATATTTCACCAATTGGAAAATGCATTCATTCCTTTTAACCGGAATGGGGTAATGTTTCCCCGGAAAATCAACGGACGCTTTGCCATGCTGAGCCGACCGAGCGATAACGGTCATACTCCCTTCGGAGATATTTTTTACAGTGAATCTCCCGATATGGAGTTCTGGGGGCACCACAGACATGTAATGGCTCCTGCTCCTTTTGAAGACAGCGCCTGGCAATGTACGAAAATCGGCGCCGGACCCATTCCTATCGAAACACCGGAAGGATGGCTTCTGGTTTATCATGGAGTTCTGGCTTCCTGTAACGGATTTGTTTATAGTTTCGGATCGGCCATCCTCGATCTCGATCAACCCTGGAAAGTAAAATTCCGTTCAGGACCTTACCTGATTTCTCCTCAGAAAATATACGAATGTGTGGGAGATGTTCCCAATGTTTGTTTCCCCTGCGCTGCTTTACACGATGAAAAAACAGGAAAGATTGCTGTTTATTATGGTTGTGCGGATACGGTGACGGGATTGGCATTTGGTTATATTCCTGAGATTATTGAGTTTACTAAGAGGACTTCTATTATTTGATTATTGATAAGATTCCTTTTTTCTTGATAGAAAAAGTGAAAATCAAGGTTATTACCTTGTGATGAATAACTTTTTGTCTTGAAACAAAAAGT
>JAVBLA010000016.1:0-189214 GCA_031553775.1 Bacteroidales bacterium | reverse complement strand
TTACCAAAGCCATTCAGAGCTACCGCATAGTCAATACACAAAGTATCTCCTGTTTGAACGGAACTGTCAAAAGCTTTTTCATACGCGGCCCCGGCATCCGTAAAATTACTTTTCTCAAACGACACCTGTCCCTGGCGGATATATCCTGCTATCCCGTCCTGACCACCGGACTGCGACATGGAAGCAAGCGCAAATAACAATACCATACTACTGAGGATGCTCTTTTTCATAACCATTTTCTTTCTCTTAAATGCATCAGTAGTTCTTTGCTTTTCTCGGAATAGGCGTTTTCCTTCCGGGTCATTTCCGAAAGAATTCTTTCAGCGTCACTCCTCTTCCCTTCTTTCAGATAGGCCAAAGCCTGGTACCAGCTGGCATCATCCCTGTATTCCGAGTCACCGGAAGATGATAAGTTTCTGAAAATACGGATTGCCTCATTTTCATTTCCGGTTTGTATCATACAGATCCCTGTGTAAAAAAATATTTCGCCGGGGATA
The DNA here is from genome assembly GCA_031553775.1 of Bacteroidales bacterium. GTDB lineage: Bacteria > Bacteroidota > Bacteroidia > Bacteroidales > Azobacteroidaceae > JAISFI01. The sequence continues at coordinate 188,717 of JAVBLA010000016.1, read as the reverse complement.
TCTTCTTTTTGCATTGACATTGATATTTGCCCGAATGCATGCAATGCACCTGTATAATCTCCTTTTCCATAACAATCGGCAGCAATTGTCAGTTGTTTTTCCTGTACTTCATCGAAAACACCTCCCCCACGGCTGGGCAAAGGTTCATAAGGAAGAACAAGGTAATAGTCGTCGAACAGTTGCCGGGAAGAATATTCCGGCCGGATACCAGTGAATATCAAGCCCGCCACTATAGCCGCTGAAGCAAGGGAGATGATCCATTTCATGGTCTTCCGGGCAGGCCTGTATTTTCCACGGCCACCTGTAATAATCGTCCTTATTTCCTTTTCCGAAGAGACTTGTTTCATAACATTGATAGCATCCTGCTCACCTTTATATTGAAAAGCATCCAGAACATCACGCATCAACTCCACTTCCTGCCATAACTCCTGATCCTCTAACATAGATGCTTCAAAAGCAATCCGGTCGGTCTCCTGCAATTCACCGTACAGGTAACGTTCTATCAATTCTTGTTTTTCATGTACCACATTCATCTCCAATCAAATTAAGCCTTCTGATTTCATTTCCTTTACAGCTCTCTCTTTGAGTGATTTCAGGCAGGCATGTTTTTTATTTTTTGCTACCTGAGATGTCTTATAATTCATTGCCCGTGCAATTTCTTCCATGCTTTTCTTCAGCCAAAGAGCCATACCCAGTACCTTACTGCAAGGATCACCCATTTCCAATACCAGGCGGCGGACAATCTCTTTCTGCTTTTCCCTTACCTCGGTCTCCTCAGATTCTCCCATATCGGAAATTTCCGAAAGATCTACATATTTTTTTGTATCCCTGATATAATTGAGGGTTTTATTGATCCCTACACGGAACAAGTAAGTCTTCAGAGATGCAGACAAACCATCCAGTTTTCCTTTTCTGATATCCTGGTACAACACAATAAAGCTTTCCTGATAAATATCTTCTATTTCCGCCTTTTCCAGGGGAAACTGTTTGGAGAAAAATGCAATAAAAGGATTGCGGTACGCTTCAAACATTCCGGTTATCTTATCTACCGATTCTGCATCTGTTCTCATGGTCGGTGGTTTCAATAAATGGCGTTTGTTGTTTTTTCCGCTTCATTCCGAGTTGTTGCATTTCCATCTTCAGAAGACTGGAAAAACCGGCATGAGACAGGGAAGCGTTTTCCTGAATCATCAACCGGCAGAAAGCGTATGTAAGCAATCCGAAATATTTCTGCTGTTCGTCCGGTTTGTATTCATAATTTACTTCCCCGGCCGAACAGGCACTGAATACTGTTAAAGGAGCAAGACTCCTGTTTTTTTCGAGTTCCTTTTCCGGAGCCTTGGTTCTTTCTGTAAAATATTCACCGGGAGGTGCAAAAATATAAGAAGTACCGCGGATATAATCTTCATCTTCGGCATGACGGGTAGCCGTCCCGCTATGACAGGCATCCAGCAGCACCGTCACATTTCCGGAGGAACCGGCCTTTTCTCTGATATTTTTCAGTAAAATATCCAATTCGTCATCCCGCAAATGATTTTCCCCTTCATACTTTCCCTGGATATACCGGCGATTGGCATCATAAGGAATCAGAGCTTCGTCCAAACCATCAGGCTCGTCTCCGTCATCATCGATCATCTGTTGACCATGGCATGAAAAGTGGATATAAATAAAATCTCCCGCACCGGCCTGCCGGGAAAGATCTTTCAATGCTTTTACAATTGCTTTTTTTACAGCCTTTTCATTGAGCAACACTTTGATATTTTTCTCCTCATATCCGGATTGCTTGAGCATGGGTAAAACAAGTTCATAATCATTCACGGCATGAATATCCATCCAACCGCTCTCTTCCGGATAACGATCTATCGCAACAAATAAAGCCCTGTTTGTCTGTCCCGGAAGACAAAAACAAACAAAAAGAAAAACGAACGATAAGATGTATGTCCTGAAAAACATATTGAATCCGAAAAAGCAGTTCATTCCCGGCAAATATAAGTTTATTTTTCTTTTTTCCATTACCTTTTTACGTCTTATGTTATAAAAGACAGGGAATAATTGTCAGTCCGGGAAATGCATATAATAAAGAAAAGCTTTTGGTTTAAGTCGGCCGGGATGAATTTTAATGAAAACCATCCCTGTTTTTTCACTTTCCTACTCTGATCCATTTCCTCAAAAACAACCCAAAATCAGTAGTCTTATCTAATCCTGCCTGCAATTTCAAGCGATATTTGATCATATAAACAGAAGTTATTTCTACAGAAAAACATTCGGCTATGTGTGAGTTTTCCATTCCGATAGCAAAGCAAATACAATATTTTATATAATTTGTAGAAATGAGATCCTGGTAAACATCATTCATCTCCCGGAAGAAACCGGCATCGATATCCTTCAGTTTTGGCAGGTATAGCTGCTGTCCGGAAAGATCAGTCAGTTTTTTATTGATCAGTTCATAAAGTTCGTGGAGAATTTTTTCATGAGATAAATTTCCGGTATTGAATGCGGGCATCGACTCGTCCTTTTCTCTGTATTTCCGGTACATTTCTTCATACTTCTCGATCAGTATATTCAGTTCGGAAATCTCATTCTTAAACAAACGGATCTGATCTTTCAAATCAGCAATTTCTATCTTCCTGAAATGATTATCCAATTGCAATTCACATTTTTCCAATGCAGATTTTTTCAATGCTTCAGCCTGATATATAATGCGGTTTGAGCCCCAAGACTTTTTCATTTCCAGACGCCCCCAGGTACAATGACGGCATCTTCCATTTACACGAAGTATCATTTACAGATATTTTTTAATGTTTTACTCTTTTATACCGAAAAAAGAAAAAGGTAACCTGAAACAGAAAAATATTCATTGCATATTTTAGCATAAAAAAGGGTTGTTTTTTAACCAAACGGCACTATCTTTGCAATCTTAAAACCGGAAGATTCCAAATTAATACTCAAGAAGAATATATATGGCAAAAATCAAAGGCGCAATAGTAGTTAATACGGAACGATGCAAAGGATGTAACCTTTGTGTGGTGGCTTGCCCTACCCATGTGATCGCTCTCAACAAAGAGGTAAACAGCAAAGGATATAACTACGCCTATATGAAAAATCCCGACGACTGCATCGGTTGTGCCAGTTGCGGGTGGGTATGTCCGGACGGATGTATCACAGTGTATAAAGTGAAAAATGAGAATTGAAAAATCAATGGCATGATCAACCCTTTAAACAATTTTTCATTCTTAATTCTTAATTCTTAATTAAAAATCTATGGCAGAAGATATAAAACTGATGAAAGGTAACGAAGCAATCGCTCATGCAGCGATTCGTTACGGGACCGACGGTTATTTCGGATATCCCATTACTCCGCAATCGGAGATTATGGAAACTCTGATGGATGAAAAGCCCTGGGAGACTACCGGAATGGTCGTATTACAGGCTGAAAGTGAAGTAGCCGCAATCAATATGGTTTACGGTGGCGCGGGTTGCGGAAAAAGAGTGATGACCTCCTCTTCCAGCCCCGGTATCAGCCTGAAACAGGAAGGTATTTCCTATATGGCAGGTGCCGAACTACCGGCCCTGATCGTAAATGTGATGCGTGGAGGTCCCGGACTGGGAACCATCCAGCCCAGCCAGGCCGATTATTTCCAAACCGTCAAAGGTGGGGGACATGGCGATTACAGGCTTATTACCCTGGCTCCGGCTTCCGTACAGGAAATGGCCGACCATGTGGCACTCGGATTCGATCTGGCTTTCAAATATAACAACCCGTCTATGATCCTCTCCGACGGTGTAATCGGACAGATGATGGAAAAAGTAGTGTTACCCGAATTCCGCCCCCGGAAAACAGAAGAAGAAATCCGCAAGGAACAGCCCTGGGCAACCTTGGGGAAACCCGCTTCCCGCAAAAGGAATGTGATCACTTCCCTGGAACTGGACTCCTCCGTTATGGAGCAAAACAACATCCGTTTCCAGAAAAAATATAAAGAAATCGAAGAGAATGAAGTCCGCTACGAAGAAATGATGTGTAACGATGTCGATTATATCATCGTAGCTTTCGGTTCCGCCGCCAGGATTAGCCAGAAAGCCGTAGAACTGGCCCGGGAAGCCGGCATTAAAGTAGGACTACTGAGGCCCATTACCCTGTGGCCTTTCCCCTCCAAGGTACTCCGGTCGTATGTAGACAAAGGCATCAAAGGCATCCTTTCCATGGAACTTAATGCCGGGCAGATGGTGGAAGATGTGAAATTAGCCGTTGAATGCAAAATCCCGGTAGAACACTATGGACGGCTAGGCGGTATTGTGCCTACTCCGGATGAAGTGGCGAAAGCGTTGAATGAAAAGTTAAGGGTTAAGAATTAAGAATTGTTGTTTCCGAAATCCGGAAAACAGTTTGTATCTCTCTTTTTCAATTCTTAACTCTTAGTTCTTAATTCTTAATTAAAAACAATATGGATATTAAAGATATAGTGAAGCCCGAAAACCTGGTATACGCAAAGCCCAGGTTAATGAACGATACTCCTATGCATTATTGCCCGGGATGCAGCCACGGTGTGGTACATAAACTGGTGGCAGAAGTGATAGAAGAAATGGGACTGGAAGAGAAGACCATCGGAGTTGCACCCGTGGGATGTGCGGTTTTTGCCTATAACTATCTGGAAATAGACTGGCAGGAAGCGGCACACGGTCGTGCTCCTGCATTAGCGACCGCGATTAAAAGACTGAACCCTGATAAGATGGTGTTCACCTATCAGGGAGACGGCGACCTGGCGGCTATTGGTACCGCCGAAACCATCCACGCTTGTAACCGGGGGGAAAACATTGTAATCGTTTTCATCAACAACGCGATTTATGGGATGACCGGGGGGCAAATGGCTCCCACCACCCTGTTGAACATGAAAACATCTACCTGTCCTTTCGGCCGCAACGAACAACTAAACGGTTATCCGTTGAAAATATGCGACCTGCTGGCGCAATTGGAAGGCACCTGTTTGGTTACCCGCCAGACTGTACATACGGCACCTGCTATCAAAAAAGCAAAAAAGATGTTGCAAAAAGCATTTGAAAATGCCATGGCAGGCAAAGGAACATCGGTTGTAGAATTCGTATCTACCTGTTCGTCCGGATGGAAAATGACACCCGAAGCATCTAATCAATGGATGGTGGAAAATATGTTACCCATGTATCCACTGGGTGATCTCAAAAACGTTTAATCGTATGAAAAAAGAAATTATTATAGCCGGATTCGGCGGACAAGGCGTTCTTTCCATGGGAAAGATACTCGCATACTCGGGATTGATGGAAGGAAAGGAAGTCAGCTGGTTTCCCTCTTACGGGCCGGAACAGCGCGGCGGGACTGCCAATGTAACTGTTATCGTGAGCGACGAACGGATCAGTTCTCCCGTGCTCAATACCTACGACATTGCCATCATCCTGAACCAGCCCTCCCTGGAAAAGTTTGAAAAGACGGTGAAACCTGGAGGTATCCTGATTTATGACAGCTATGGGATTCCCAAACCTCCTACCCGCAAAGATATTCAGATATATCAGGTCGAAGCCATGAAAACTTCGATGGAGACCGATAACAGCAAAGCATTCAATATGTTTGTACTCGGCGGAATGTTGAAAGTTGCTCCCATCGTCGCCCTGGAAAGTGTAATGCTCGGATTAAAAAAATCCTTGCCGGAAAGGCATCATCACCTGTTGCCGATGAACGAAAAAGCCATCCGTACCGGGATGGATATTATCGAGGAAAAACAAATGGCTTAAAATATCTATGTATATTTCTATGTCATAAGAAAATTGAAAATAACGCATCATTTTCAATTTTCAATTTTCAATTTTCAATTATTTACGCATGAAATATGGATTGAATGGCTTAAAACAAGCGGAACGGACAAAATCGAACAGTCCGTTTCCGGTTTTTTCATTCATTCGATCTTTCATAGGGTTTTCCTGTGTGAAAGTTTCAATATTTGCAATTTGCATTTTATTTTATTTCTTTTCTGCTGTTTCCCAGGAAATAACAAACATCGTTACCAAAGATTTAGAGATTGATCCGGTATTGCTGACTGATTCTGTTCCGGACAATCCTCCTGCCATTCAAAAGCCTGCCGCACCGAAAATCGATCCTGCACAGGCAAGGAAAGACTCGATCCAAGCTGTAAAAGATTCTATCCGGGACGAAAAAAGAAAAAAATTTACATTTGTAGATACCACTCCTTTCAAAGATAGTTTATCCATCTATTACTGGAAGATTTCAGAAAACCTGGGTGAATTCAGGAAAGGTGATCCGGATACCACCCTTACCGGATTCCCCAACCGGAGATATGTGGAAGGATTAGGAGTCTCCATGTCGTATCTTGGAAACCTGGGAGCCCCTGCCCTTTCCCGGGTTTTTTCGGAAAGAGAACCTTTGTCTAATTTTATGTTCTCCGATTCGTATGGTATCTATAACAGGGCTCCTGATAATTTCAATTTTATCAACACAAGGACTCCTTATTCCAAATTAGATTACGAATCCGAAGGTGGAGGGGCTACTCAAAACGAAAGGCTTTCCGGAGGGATATCCGTTAATATGAATAAAAAACTCAACTTCGGATTCGACATCGATTACCTCTATGCCCGCGGCCATTATATGGCACAGGGGGTCAAACATGTGGATTTCATATTCTACAGCAGTTATTTTTCCGACAAATACCGCTACCATTTTTTCTATAACAACCGGAATTTTATTAATGCAGAAAATGGAGGTATTACCGACGACCGATACATCACCAGCCCGGATGCCATCGAAGAAACCCAGAACATGAGAACCCAGGATATTCCTGTCAGGTTCCAGAGTCCAACTTCCACCGATGCTACAACCTGGAACAGGATGAAAGGAAGCCGCTTTTTCTTTACGCACCGGTATAACCTCGGATTTGAACGCCCTACAGGAAAGACCGACGAAGACGGAGAGGATATCAACCAGTTTATCACCATTGGAAGTATTATTCATACTGCAGACCTGAATGTACAGAACCATAAATTCATTTCCAACAACGATGTTGTACTGGATTCTATATATGGAAAAAAATACCTGGATATGTCAACTTGCGACACAACCAGAACCTGGAATTTTAAAAATACACTGGGTCTCTCTCTCCGGGAAGGCTTCGCCAAATGGGCTAAATTTGATCTGACGGCCTTTGCTGCTTTCGATTACAGGCAATACCTGCTGATGGAACGGTTCCCTACCGGGTGGGTAGAAACACAAACATCGACCTATGTAGGAGGTGAAATTGCCAAAACTACAGGAAAAATACTCCGGTATAACGCCCATGCGGAATTTGGGGTGTTGGGAGAAAACCTGGGAGATATAGATGTTTCCGGAAATATCGAAACTCGTATCCCGGTATTCAAGGATACCGCTTCCCTGAAAGCTGTCGGATATATGAAAAACATTACCCCCTCTTTCTACGAAAAGCATTACCATTCGAAGTATTTCTGGTGGGACAATAACGACTTTAATCAGACACAAAGAGTATATGTGGGTGGCGAACTGGACATTCCGCACACCAGGACAAAACTGTCGGCAGGCGTGGAAAACGTAACCAACTATATCTTTTTTAATAAAAATGCCCTGCCGGAGCAACACGGAGGAAGTATACAGGTTATCAATGCCCGCTGGGATCAGAATTTTAAACTCGGTGTCCTGCATTGGAATAATCAATTGCTTTTCCAAAAATCGGCAGACAACAGCGTGATCCCATTGCCTGATCTGAGTATATATTCCAATTTATTCCTGCAAATAGACCCACTCAAAGTATTAAGATTACAATTAGGAGCCGACGGGCATTATTTTACCCAATATTATTCACCCGGATACGAACCCGCCACACAACAGTTCTTTATACAAAACGGTGTAAAAATAGGGAACTATCCTTTCATCAATGCTTATCTGAACTGCAAACTTCACCAGGTAAGATTCTTTGTCTGTTTCTATAATATAGGTTCTTCTTTCATCAGTAACGGAGCCTATTTTTCACTCCCGCACTATCCGGTCAGCCCGATGGTTATGAAATTCGGACTTTCCATTGATTTCAAGAACTGATCATCATTAATTGTTGATCCTCAAAAATTCTCGAAAGAATAAATCATTTTCAATTCTCAAATCCCCACATGAAAGAAGTTACACATAAACACCTAATCAAATACCTGCTACTTTTAGCAGTTGCTTTTTTACTCGTACTGGCATTCCGAACATCTTGTGTTCCCCAGCATCTCCCTGACAGGGATTTTAATCAAATACAAGAAGAAGGGGTACTTAGGGTAGTCACAGAATACAGTACAACAGGGTATTATATTTCCGATGATTCCGTCTCCGGATTCCAATACACCATGGCCAATGCCCTGGCCGGCCATTTCGGATGGAAAATAGAGATTTCCCTTGAAAATAATCTGGCAGCATGCATCGAAGGACTCAACACTCAGCAATACGATGTAATTGCCCGTAATATTCCGATCAATGCCGAAAACAAAAAAATACTGGATTTTACAGATCCCATCTTATTCGACCGGCAGGTACTGATACAAAGAACCGCCTCGATCAATCATAAAACGCCTCCGATCAGGAATCAAATCGAATTAGGGAAGAAAACTGTGTTTGTCCCCGAAAATTCACCTGCTATTCTACGCCTGCAGAATCTTTCCGAAGAAATTGCAGATACTATATATGTGGTGGAAGATAAACAATATGGAGCCGAACAGTTGATTTATATGGTTGTCAGTGGCGACATCGATTATGCCGTTATAGACCGGAATACAGCGTTGTCTTATCAAAAACGCTTCCCCGGATTGGACATGCAGACTGATATCGGTTTCACGCAAATGCAATCCTGGGCTGTCAGGAAAACATCTCCGGCTTTATTGGATTCCATCAATTCCTGGCTGAAAACATTCGAAAAAAAGGATTAGAATTTATCAACCGAAAGAAAATGAAAATATCAACTGTTTTTTTGTCTGGGATTGAAAAAAATCTTAAAACTGGTGCTCAAAAAGACAGAAAAACAGTGGTTTTAGACACAACAATAAAGGCTTGATTCCCGTTTTATGTACAGATATCTGGAGAGGTATTCATTTTTGCAGACAACAAAAAAACCGGGAGTCAAAATGCCATATTATGTTGAGATGAGGAGGGTAAATAATCGTTAATAACGATAGGCATTCTGCTCCCGGTTTATCCTTTCCGGATGTCTTCCTTCAATTCCTGATTAATCAGAATTTATATTCTACGAAAGCTTCTATTGCTTCATAAGAAGCCAATCCCAATTGATTATACAAATCGGCTGTTGCTTTGTTCCTGTCTTCCGCACGTTGCCAGAACAGACGCTCGTCGCTACCCATGAAAGGAGCGCTTTCCATCTGGGATTGATGCTTCAGGATTGCATTCCGTTTTTGCCGTAACTCTTCCGGACTAATGGGTACCGCCATTTCAATATGGTCGATCTCCCATTCCTGCCAGGCTCCCCGATACATCCAGATGCGGCATTCTTTCATCCATTTTTCATCTTTCAGGATATCTACTGCAGCCAAAACAGCATCCAGGCAAACTTTATGCGTTCCGTGCGGATCGGCAAGGTCGCCGGCTACGAACATCTGATGAGGTTTTACGTCTTTCAGCAGCTTGACAACAATATTGACATCCGCTTCTGTCAGGTCGCCTTTCTTGATCTTTCCAGTCTCATAAAACGGTAGGTCCAGGAAATGGATATTCTCCGGTTTTACCCCTACATAGCGACAAGCCATACGGGCTTCTCCACGGCGAATCCGTCCTTTCAGGAACAGGACATCGGAAGTATCCGGATCTCCTTCTGCCTTTTCCTGTGTGAGGAATTTCAGCGACTGTTGATAAAACTCCGTAAAAGGTTTGTTTTCCGGATCGAATTTACGTGTCATACTATTCATGAAAGCCAGGAAACGGACAGCTTCATCATCGCCTACTGCAATATTACCTGATACTTCATAAGCCACATGCACGTCGTGATTCTGATCGACCAAACGTTTCAGGGTTCCTCCCATCGAGATCACATCATCGTCGGGATGCGGACTGAATACAATTACTTTCTTGGGGAAAGGCTTAGCCCTTTCCGGCCTGTATGTATCATCTGCATTGGGTTTACCTCCCGGCCATCCGGTTACGGTATGCTGCAGATCATTAAAAATTTTAATATTTACATTATAAGCCGATTTATAGATAATGAGCAGTTCACTCAGGCCGTTTTCGCTATAATCCTTATTGGTCAGCTTCAGGATCGGCTTTTGCACTTTCATACACAACCAGACAATGGCGCGACGAATCATCTTATCGTCCCATTCACAGGAAGTAACCAACCAAGGAGTGGATATCCGTGTCAAATCGTAAGCCGCAGAAATATCGATTACCACACGGGCATTGCTATGCGTTTGGAGATAAGATGCCGGCACAGTATCCGACACCTTGCCTTCTACGGCCTGTTTGATAACCGGTGATTTGTTGTCACCCCAGGCCAGCAGCACAATCTTCTTGGCTTTCAGAATAGTAGAAACGCCCATTGTAATGGCACTGGCAGGGACGCTCTCTGCAGAAGTAAACGACTTGGCGGCTTCCTTCCGGGAATCGCTATCCAAAAGGATCAACCGCGTATAAGAATTGAAACTGGAACCAGGTTCGTTAAAGCCTATATTACCTGCATTACCAATACCCAACAGCATATAATCGATGCCACCCAGGTTTTGGATACGCTGTTCGTATAACCGGCAAAATTCATAAATATCCTTTTTATCGATCGTTGCATCGGGAGAAAAAACATTTCTCGGATCGATATCTATCTGGTCGAGCAACTGATCCTTCAGGAATTGTAAATTGGAACTCTGCGGATTCAGGATCGGATAATATTCGAAAATATTGAATATCACCACATTCTTGAAACTCAGTTTTTCTTCCCTGTGGATACGTACCAATTCCTGGTAAACCGTCTGCGGGGAATGCCCTCCGGGGAGAGCCATCACAAAAAACTGTCCGACTGCCTGCTTAGCCCGTATTTCATGAGCTATTTCACGGGCAACAATCACAGAACCTTCACCGACAGATTCATAAATATCTGTCGGAATATTTTCATACCGCGTTAACGCCGATCGTTCAAAAGCGTCGGCTGGTTTGTAATATCGCTGTGGAACCCTGTTAAGGGTAATCTGAGAACTTAAATTCGTATTCATACTCTTCTCCTTTTTTTACCAGATAAAAACTCTTTTCTCCTTAGGCAGGTACATGGCATCGCCTTCTTTGATATCAAATGCTTCGTACCAGGCGTCTATTTGAGGAAGGGCAGCGTTGACTCTCCAACGGGCTAACGAGTGGGTATCTTCTTTCGTCAGGCGAAGGATCTCTTCATTCCGGATATTGGTTGCCCAGATATTGGCATACGACAGGTAGAAACGTTGTGCCGGAGTAAATCCGTCTGTTTTCATTTCTTTTTTCTCCGCAGGTAAAACCTTCTGGAATGCCTGCCAGGAAACCTGCAAACCGCCCTGGTCAGCTATATTTTCTCCTAATGTATACGTTCCATTGGCATGAACAGTATCTAATACAATAATATTATCAAAATAATCGACCAGAACCTGTGCTCTTTCTTTAAAGTTCTTGTCGTCCGCTTCCGTCCACCAGGGATTCAGGTTTCCATCTTTGTCGAACTGACGTCCCTGATCATCAAAACCATGCGTCATTTCATGTCCGATCACCACCCCTATTGCGCCGTAATTAACGGCATCATCTGCTTCCATATTAAAAAATGGAGGTTGCAGGATAGCAGCCGGGAAACAAATTTCATTCGTTGTCGGATTATAATAGGCATTGACTGTTTGAGGAGTCATCAACCACTCGTCTTTATCAAGCGGCTTTCCGAATTTACTCATCATATAATCAAAATCAAACTGGCTTGAACGTACGATGTTGGCCAGGTAGGAGTCTTCTTCCACAACAAGTCCCGAATAATCCCTCCATTTATCAGGATAACCGATTTTTACCCGGAAAGCGGCTAATTTTTCCTGAGCCTTAGATTTGGTTACATCCGTCATCCAGGGAAGCTGGCTAATTCTTTCACCCAAGGATATTTTCAGGTTATTTACCAATTCCAGCATTCTTTCTTTGGCTTCCGGAGGAAAATAACGGGCCACATACATCTCACCCAAAGCTTCTCCCATTACTCCGTTCACCATGTCGACCGATCTTTTCCAGCGAGGTTTCAGCTCCTGTTTACCGGAAAGTGTTTTTCCATAAAAATCAAAGGAGGCATTCACGAAATCATCGCTCAGGAAACCACTGGCCCGATTGATCACATTCCATTCAAGATACAATTTGATTTCATCCAGGCTGTATTTGTCTATCAGGAAGCTGACGGCTGAGATCGGTTCCGGCTGACCCACATTCAATGTATTGAGTGTATCCAGACCGATAGCGGTAAAAAATGCTTTCCAGTCGAAAGACGGGGATTTCTTCTGTAATTCCGCCAAAGTCATTTTATGATAATTGGCTTCCGGATCCCGCAGTTTTTCACGCGGATAAGCAGCCTGAGCCAAATCGGTTTCCATCTTCAGTACGATACCGGCAGCCTGTTTTGCCTGTGCCTCATCATATCCTGACAATGAAAACAGGGTTTCGATCAGTTGCTCATATTTATTCCGGATAGCAGAAGTAGCCTCATCTTGCAACAGGTAATAATCCCGGTCGCCCATATTATAACCACCCTGCATCAGATGAAAAATATTCATTGAGCTATTTTTGTCGTCAGCATAAACATAAGCAGAAAAGAAAGGAAGCGCTCCATCCCTGAACATTTTAGCCGCTTGCGCAGGAATTTCTTTTTTATCTTTCAATGAGCGAACCTCATCCAGATAAGCCTGAAGAGGAGCTGCCTTACCGGCATTCAGCTTCGCGCTGTCCATAGCCAGTCGGTACAGCGTACCTATTTTTTGCGGGATACTTCCCTTTTCTGAAGTTTTGGAAGAAATTTCTTCGATCAGGGTTTTTACCTGTTCCTGGCTATTTTCCCGGAGTTCGTCGAACGAACCGTAACGGGCATGTTCCGGTTTTAAAGGATGTGCTTTCATCCAGCCTCCACAGGCATATTCATAAAAATCGGCACCCGGAGCAACATTTGTATCCAGGTTTTTCACATCCAGCCCCGAAGAGTTTTTCGATTTATCCGAGCATCCGGTCCACACCATAAATGTAACTGCTAAAAATAATAAGACATTTTTTTTCATTGTGATTGTTCTTTATTTAAGCTAACAAAGGTACAAATATATCCGGTAAAAACCGGTACAATATTTGTTTTTATTCCGACAGTACAAATTTCAACCCAATTCTCCATGATAAATCAGGAAATTCAACAACATACTGACAATATTGCCGTTTTTTTGGAAAAACGGCAGTTAAAAAACACTTTCGATACCCTGGCCATCCTGACTGAAGTGCTGGGCGACTGGAATCTGAAAGAACAACTGGAACAATTGCAGACTACTTACAAATATATGTTGCAATATATGATCAGCGGAGCAGAAGATCCGGAAAGAAAAAAAGTGTACAACGACCTGCTACGTTCCTCCTTCGAATTAGCCGATCAGGTAATCGTATCCGTCAGGGAAAAAAGCGATACCCGGTTATACTTTCAAAGCCGGAGAAACCAGGCCTTTTCTTATCTGCCGGAGTTGAAAGACCTTTGCTCTTCGATTGAAAAAACAGCATCGAATATTTCATTGAATAATCTATTGGACGACAGTTACATGTCTGACAGCCGTTCGATGCAGGAGAAAGAACTGGAAGAATTATCGGCTAAATTATTCAGAAAAATATGGCTGAGCAATGAATTGGCAGGGGAAGAAAGCACTATTTTGAAAAATTTCCTGCAAAACAAACAAATCCCATTCCAGGTGCAATGTATCGCAGTTTCCGCCCTTACCCTCGGATTAAAGGATTTCTTCGATAAAGAAAAGCTTTCTCTACTTTTCGATGCTTATGAACAAGAAGGTGATGAAACCGGACAACGCGCGCTGGTGGGAATCCTCCTGATCCTTTTTCAATACGACAAACGAATGTTTCTCTATCCTGGCATTCAAAAACGCCTGCTGCATCATGCAGAAAGCAAGCAATTTATTCAAAATATCAATACCATCATCCGTCATTTCATACAATCCCGTGAAACAGAAAAAATCAGTAAACGGATTACGGAAGAACTGATGCCGGAAATGATGAAAATCAGCCCCAATCTAAGCCAGAAAATCAATCTCTCGGAACTATTAGACGATACCGGAATGGAAGAAAAAAATCCGGAATGGAAAGAAATACTGGACGAAAGCGGGCTGACGGATAAACTACAGGAAATCACCGAACTGCAAATGGAAGGAGCCGATGTAATGCATTCCTCTTTTTCCAATCTGAAAATGTATCCTTTCTTTCACGAAATAAGTAACTGGTTCCTGCCTTTTGTCGCCACTCATTCTTCCCTGGATGGAAAGGAAGAACAAAGCATGCACGATACTTTACAAATGCTTGCAGAATTGGGATACATGTGCAATTCAGACAAGTATTCACTGTACTTCACTCTGTTACAGATGCCGGCTTCTTACCGGAAGATGATGTCCTCGCAAATGTTCTCTGAAGCTGCGGAGATGATGAAGCAGGAAAGAGAGGATCAGTTGGTACCGAAAGACAAGCAACGGGAGAACATTTCCAAACAATATATACAGGATTTATACAGATTCTACAAAGTGTATCCGAAAAAAGCGGATTTTGAAGATATTTTTGCAACTCCCCTCTCCTTCCATCAGACAAAAAGTATTGGACAAATCATAGCCGGAAAAGAAAATTTACTTTCTATCGGAGAATATTATTTCAGCAAAAACCAGTGGAAAGATGCAGGAGATATATTCGGTCAATTAGTCAGTTCAGGAGAAGTTAATGCCATTTTATTCCAGAAAATAGGATATTGTGAGCAAATGAACGGCCATATCAACCAGGCTCTCGATGCCTACCTGAAATCAGAACTGGTGGATCCGGAAAATTCCTGGACACTCAAAAAGATCGCCTCCTGCTACCGTTTATCTAAAAATCCGGAAAAAGCACTACTCTACTATCAAAAAGTAGAAAAAATAAATCCGGACAATTTGTCAGTCCAACTGAATATCGGACATTGCCATTTGGAACTTAAAAAATATCAAGAAGCGTTAAAATCTTATTTTAAAGTGGAATATCTCAATTCCACAGGAACCAAGTCATGGAGACCGATTGCCTGGTGCTCATTCCTGACGGGAAAATTCGAACAATCGATCCAGTATTACGAAAAAATACTGAGCAATAAACCTGAAATGACAGACTATATGAATTACGGGCATGCCTTATTAGCCGTAAAACAGGCAAAGAAAGCCATAGAAATGTACAAATCGGCGGTACAGGCTCCGGAAAGCTCCCGTGAAAAATTCATTGAAGCCTTCATGGCAGACGCTCCTGAACTAATTCTGGCTGGTATCGCAGAGGATGATATTCCGGTTTTACTCGATGAGGTTATGTACTCTTTATAGCTAACTCTTTGAAGTTTCCCATCATCTCCCGATACAAAAAATTTCGTTTCATCAGTTCCGGATTCCCAGTAATGATGAGCTGTTTTCTGGCTCTGGTTAGTGCAACATTCAATTTCCGGTCTACCGGTTTTCCGTTTATTTCCGTTCGATGTTGAGTCGACTGTAATTGCCAATCGGCATTCAGGCAAAAAGAATAGATGATAATGTCTTTCTGGCTGCCCTGAAAACATTCTACCGTATCGACTATAACCTGTTTTAACGCTTCTATTCCTGTTTGGTGTATATATTTCCGGATCAGGGCAATCTGGTTCCTGTAGGGTGTAATGACCCCTACCGTTTCCTTGTTAAATTCATTCCCGTTTGCCACACAATAATTGTATAAATCTGTCAATACACGGGCTACAGTTCCGGCTTCCCGGTGGTTGACTTTATCGCCTGTGTCTTCCGGGGAATGCGAAGAAGGGATAAAAACCAAGCGTTGTCGGAAAGGTGATGGAACTTTGGCATCTTCCTGTTGATGAGGTAAACCGGCAATATCCAATTTGCCGTCATAAAAATGCAAAGAGGGGAAAGAAGCAATCTCCGGATGCATTCGCCCCTGCCTGTACAACATATCGTAAGAATCTGTCCAGGAATTACGCTCATATACATGGTATAAACGTTCAAAGAGAGAATCTGCCAGGTTTGTTAATCCTGTCGGGAGAAGTTGTTCATCTGCAACCCGGCTGTCCTCCCTGGTTTGCAAAACAACAGCCGGTAGTTGCTTGTGATCGCCGATCAGTACAAAGCGGTCGACTGCATGTCTGTTATTTTTTCCTTTTACCGAAAGAATTCCCAGTAAATGCGGCTCCAGTAACTGGGTGGCTTCATCGATAATAGCCAGATCGAAATGTTTGATACGGAATAAATCGGGTTTATTCCATACGGAAGCAACCGTACCGGCAATGATGCGGGTATCCTGTATAATCCGGCTCACTTCCGAACGATTATCGCAGGCATCCAGCATCCGGTCCATCAGATGACTCCGGAACCGGGGATCACAGTTCAATTCATTTCCTATACGGATAAACGGCACCTGTTCATTCATATCTGTGAGCACCTTACAAATTTCATCTACAGCCCGGTTGGTATATGAAAGCAACAAAAGATTTTTCTGACTAACCGAAGAATCAGAAGCATTGCAACCGGAAAGAGTATCGTTTCCCTGTAAAAAGGTTTCCACCATCGCTTTCAATGCGAGGGACGTTTTCCCGGTTCCCGGAGGACCCAGCAACAAAAAACAATCTTCTGCCGAAAGAGCTTTTCTGGCTATATGGTGAATATCGCCTGAGAGTGCATTGTGATTTTCTGTAATTTCCATCCTCTCCCGGAATACAGGCTTCCGTAGACCAAGCAACAGATCTTTCCTCTCCTGGTTTGCATGGGTAAAAGCGGCCAATCCCCTGAACATACCGCCATAAACCGTATCGATATAATCATGCTCGACAGCATAATGTGAATCAACCGGCAATACAGAAACATTCCGCTGGCGGGCACGCAAACGGAGTTTCAGCAAGCCGGGTTCGATTTCTTCAATGGATGCTTTGAAAACCTGACGGTCATTGAGTGTATACTGTCGTCCGGAACCGGATCTCCATTCATAAAGCACCACAGCATCCCCCGGCTTGAAATTCGGAAGATAATGGTCCGGATAATCAGGAAGTGATAAAATCAGAGAATGCTTCTCTTCTGCTGCCTGATTCTCTACGATGCATAAATCATATAAAAATTCACTCGCAGCAATTTTTTCCGCCTCCGGAGCATTCCATAAACCGGCAGAACGTCTGACTCCTTCATATTCCCGCTCTCCTACTTTGGATGTCCACAATTCTTTTATTACAAAGGTATATATACGGAAAAAATAAGCACGTTCGGCTTCGGTCAGGGAATCAATCATTCGCCGGAAATCCACGATCGGCGGACAAAGGTATTTTTCAAAAAAATTTCCGGACAGGAACTCTGTATTCAAATTTTCGGCTGTAATCTGAGATAGGACCGTTTCAGTATATACAACATTATTATGGTACTGGATACTATGCTCCTGTGCTATGATCCTGTTCCGGAGATGCAATACTTCCCGGAGCCGTTCCCTGGAATGCGGTTCAGGTGATAAAACCGGATATTTGGAATACAACAAATAGGAACGAACCTGTTCCGGTAGAATTTTCAGATTAAATTCCAGTACTGCCAGATACAAAATCATTTGCACGTAATGATTCAAAGAAGAAGATTTAAATGTACGGGAAGGAAAATCTTCATCACCTTTACCTGATTTTAATTCTACAAATGAAGAAAAATCCTGCTGCATGATATCCAGCCGGCCTTGTAATCCTAAAAGATTACAGATAAAAGAGGGTTCCAGTACTACTTTCTCCCGGTCGATCCCCGCACAGGGAAATTGCCTGGACACAATCTCTCTGATCTGCCTGAACTGTGCTTCACAGGATATGAAAAAATTTCTTTCAGTTTCTTTATCTTTTAAATCATCGCAAGCCGTAAATTCGAACGGAGCTGTTTTAAAAAGATCTTTCATACACCGGATAAACTCTACCGGCTTGTCCGGCTGTTCATTCACTAATACATCTATAAAATAATTAGCGGTATTCCCCAGAAGGATATGCCTGGTATTCTCCGGTATCCGGAAACGGGATAAAGTATAATTCAAAGGATGGTTGCCATATGGGCGGTAACATTCCGACAAGGAACTGATGTCCATCAGATAATCTGGTTCGATGATAAAAAACTCACAGGAAACACATCCTTTTTCCACTGTTTGGGTATGAAGTAGTTGCAATTTCATCCCCGGATACAACAGGTACTTCAACTCGTCTATCTGCCGAACCTGGATTTCGGAACAAATCAAACTCAAATTTTCTCCGGTCAAGGTTTGCAGATATACAATCCGCTCTTCTACGGATTGAAAAATAACTCTTTGGTTCATAAAACAACAGGTTAATGCAATATGACAACGAAGATACCGTTTTTTTAAAACAAAACACACATTGTTTTGTTATTTAATTGAAATCATTTTTCAACATATAAAAAGATACAAATTATGGAACTGACACTGATAAGAAAATTACAGGATGAAGTTGGCCTCACTCACGAACAGGCGAAACTGGCTGTGGCATGTATCAGAGAGTACATCATCGAAAAGCAAGGAGATCCTGATTGGGATACCTTCTTGAAAGTCAAGGCTTCCAATTATGCGGAAAAAGCAAAAGAAACCGGTCAGCAATTATCAGAAAAAGCCAATCATTTAAGGGATAAAGCAATAGACGCTTTAGATGATTTTTCTGATAAAACACAGGAAAAAATCAAAGATTTGCGAAGTAAAGCAGCCGATTTTATAGCTCCGGATGAGGATTAAATGTTAAAAAACGCACTTAACACGTCACAAATAGAAAAATTTTACATTTAACAGTTATTTTTCAAACAAGCATAACACTATATAAATTAGGTATTTAAGTGTTTAGGCTAGCTACAAAGGAAAGAAAACCTTTAAAAAACATGTTATAGAATATGTTTTTTTATTTGGTAAGTAACAAAAAATACTTCACCTTTGTAGCCGGAAACCTAAAACAATCTTTTTTTTGCCTTGAGGCTAATACCTAATTAAGACCGAAATAAAGCGCCCCATCGAGTATGGGGCGCTTTGTTTTTCAAAATACCGGAATATTTCTACCCTGTATTATTTCTCAGATTCGGCAAATTTGTGCATTTTTCACGCCAAACGCTTTGCTTCGTGGGGATAAAATACTACTTTTGCAGCCTTGACTTTTTGTTAAGAAACAGTTACTAATAATATTCTTAATTTAATATCATCAAGATGAGTTTAAAAATTGTCGTACTGGCAAAACAGGTACCCGACACCCGCAATGTGGGGAAGGACGCTATGAAAGCTGATGGCACCGTAAACCGGGCTGCCCTCCCTGCTATTTTTAATCCGGAAGATTTAAATGCCTTGGAACAGGCATTGCGTTTAAAAGACGAACACCCCGGTTCTACCGTAGTATTGCTGACCATGGGTCCCGGCCGTGCAGCGGAAATTATTCGCGAAGGTTTATTCCGCGGAGCAGATGGAGGTTACTTGCTTACCGACCGTGCTTTTGCCGGTGCCGATACCCTGGCAACAAGCTATGCGATATCAATGGCGATCCGCAAAATCGGAAATTTCGACATTATTATTTCCGGTCGCCAGGCTATTGACGGAGATACCGCACAGGTAGGTCCGCAGGTTGCTGAAAAATTAGGCATCCCTCAAATCACTTATGCAGAAGAAATCCTCTCAGTAGAAAAAGGGAAAGTCACCGTTAAACGCCGGGTGGAAAAAGGCGTGGAAGTAGTAGAAGGTAAACTACCAATAGTGGTAACCGTGAACGGATCAGCACCCGACTGTCGCCCGCGTAACGCTAAACTGCTCCAGAAGTACAAACATGCCCGCACGATTACTGAAAAACAAACGGAAGCCGTCGATTATGAAGAGTTGTACAGCATCCGTCCGTACCTGAACCTGGAAGAATGGAGTGTGGCCGATGTTAAAGCCGATGTTTCCTGCTGCGGACTATCAGGTTCTCCTACAAAAGTAAAGAAAATCGAAAACGTGGTTTTTCAGGCAAAAGAGAGCAAAACCTACGATTCTTCAGATGTGGATATCGAAGAATTGATGGTAGAATTAATTACTAACCACACAATCGGATAAAATATATGAACAATTTATTTGTATATCTCGAAATAGAAAACGGCAAAGTGGAAGATGTGAGCCTGGAATTACTCACCAAAGGCCGTGCGCTTGCCAACCAGCTGAAATGCAAACTGGAAGCGGTAGCTATCGCTCATAAAACAGAGAATATCGGTAAACAGGTATTTCCTTACGGAGTGGATGTATTACATACCTTTGATGATGAAAAACTGTATCCATACACCTCTCTTCCGCATACATCCATCCTGGTTAAATTATTTGGGGAAGAAAAACCTCAAATTGCGTTGATGGGCGCAACCAGTATCGGCCGTGATTTGGGTCCGCGGGTATCTTCGGCACTGGGAAGCGGTTTGACAGCAGACTGTACTTCTCTGGAAATCGGAGACCACGAAGAGAAAAAAGAGGAAAAAGTCTATAAAGACCTGTTATACCAGATTCGTCCCGCTTTTGGAGGAAATATCGTGGCTACAATCATCAACCCGGACTGTCGCCCGCAGATGGCCACCGTTCGTGAAGGCGTGATGAAAAAAGAGATCCTCGATGCCAATTACAAAGGTGAAACCGTAAAACACGAGGTTGCCCAATATGTTTCCGCTACCGATTTTGTAGTGAAAGTGATTGAACGCCACATCGAACAATCGAAAGTGAATATCAAAGGCGCTCCGATCATTGTAGCCGGAGGGTATGGTATGGGATCGAAAGAAAATTTCCAACTGTTGCACGACCTGGCTAACACCATCGGTGCAGAAGTAGGAGCCTCCCGTGCCGCTGTCGATGCAGGATTCGCCGAACACGACCGCCAGATCGGGCAAACCGGAGTGACCGTTCGTCCTAAACTGTATATTGCCTGCGGTATCTCGGGACAAATCCAGCACATCGCCGGTATGCAGGAATCATCGATGATCATTGCGATCAATAACGATCCTTATGCACCTATCAATACGGTAGCCGACTATGTCATCACTGGGGAAGTGGAAAACGTGATCCCGAAAATGATCAAATATTACAAAAAGAACAGCAAGTAATCTTTGGGCTGATGAATACGACGATCCGTTTCAACCTGACGATAGAAGACTGGATGGCTTTCCAGGAATATTTCCGGGGCAAAAAAGCTCCCGTATACAGGATATTAATGCCTCTGCTGGGAATCAGCGCCATGCTGCTGATTCTCCTCAACGCACTGTACCTGATGAAAAACGAGGCGTCTTTAGTTACCGTTATTTCCGGAATTTTCCTTCTGCTGATCTTCTATCTCTTTTTCCTGAAAAACAAATCCAAAGGCCAACTCCGTAAAATGGCGCTCGATATGCAAGCCAAAAATCCGGATGCTTTCGGAGACAGGGAAATGAGTTTTGACGAAGACGGGATCTCTATCAAAGTCAATCAATCGTCTAAAGAACTCTTCTGGGAGGATATCGACCAATGGGAAGAAAACAAAGAGTATTTTTTCCTGTATAGCACCAAAGGGGTGGTATATATCATACCCAAGAAAGGGTTGCAAAACACGGACGGTTTCAGAGAATTACTCAATCAATATTTTTTACTGGATTAAACAAAAATAACAAATCATATGGCAAACTTTTTTTTAGATAATCCTTCGATGAAATACCATCTCCATCACCCTTTAATGAAAAGGATCGTGGAACTGAAGGAAAGAAATTTCACAGACAAGGAAAAATACGATTATGCTCCGGTCGATTTCGAAGATGCAATGGACAGCTACGAAAAAGTAATGGAAGTGGCAGGTGAAATCTGCGGCGATATCATCGGACCGAATGCAGAAGATGTAGACCACGAAGGACCGAAAGTAGTTAACAACCGTGTGCAATATGCTCCGGGCACCAAACAGAATCTCGAAGCCTGCGCTCAAGCCGGATTAATGGGGATTTCCATGCCACGCCGCTATAATGGGTTGAATTTTCCTATGGTAGCCTTTATCATGGCTTCCGAGCTGGCTGCCAGGGCAGATGCAGGGTTCTGCAACCTCTGGGCGCTCCAGGACTGTGCAGAGACTTTATATGAATTCGGAAACGAAGACCAGCATAAACGCTTTATTCCCCGGGTTTGCGCCGGAGAAACCATGTCGATGGACCTCACCGAACCGGATGCGGGTTCCGACCTGCAGGCTGTTATGTTACGTGCCACTTACAGCGAGAAAGACCAATGCTGGTATCTCAACGGTGTGAAACGTTTCATTACCAATGGAGACTCCGACATTCACCTGGTACTGGCCCGTTCGGAAGAAGGGACAAAAGACGGTCGCGGATTGTCGATGTTTATCTACGATAAGCGAAATGGCGGTGTAGACGTTCGCCGGATCGAAAATAAAATGGGTATCAAAGGATCTCCTACCTGCGAATTGACCTACAAAAATGCAAAAGCTGAATTGTGCGGCGACCGTAAATTGGGATTGATCAAATACGTAATGTCACTGATGAACGGTGCCCGTTTGGGCATCATGGCTCAGGCCACCGGACTGTCGGAAGCTGCCTACCGGGAAGCTTTGGCCTATGCTAAAGACCGGAAACAATTCGGCAAAGCCATCATCGAATTTCCGGCTGTATACGAAATGATTGCCAATATCAAAGCGAAAGCAGATGCTTCCCGTACAATTTTGTATGAAACCGCCCGCTTCGTGGATATCTATAAAGCACTGGAAGATATCGAAAAAGATCGCAAACTCGAAAAAGACGAAAAAGACGAGCTCAAAAAATATAAAAAACTGGCTGATGCTTTTACTCCTCTTGGGAAAGCGATGACCACTGAGTATTGCAACCAAAATGCATACGATGCCATCCAGATTCACGGAGGTTCGGGATTCATGAAAGATTACGCCTGCGAACGGATTTACCGCGATGCACGTATCACCAATATCTACGAAGGAACTACACAGTTACAGGTGGTAGCCGCCATCCGTCACGTCACCACAGGTACCTATCTTTCTCAAATCAAAGAATACGAAAGCGTACACGTGGCTCCGGAACTGGAACCGATGAAAAAGCAACTGATGGCCATGACGGAAATCTACGAATTTATCGTTGCCAAAATAACAGATACCAAAGACAACGAATATATCGATTTTCATGCCCGCCGCTTAGTGGAAACCGCCGGACACATCGTCCTCGGCTACCTGCTGCTGCTGGATACAAACCGCAATGCCGAGTTCCGCCGTTCTGCTGAAGTATATGTCAACTACGGAGAAGCCGAAATCAACAAAATTCGCGACTTCATCAATAACTTCAGCGTGGAAGAACTTGGATACTACAAGATAAACAGCGAAGAAAATTAAGAAAAGTTCTCCGGCCTGTCGCTCATCGCGTAAAAGAGATGGGAGGAAAGTCCGGGCAACACAGGGCACCATACTACCTAACCGATAGCTGTTCGTGAGGGCAGAGTACGGTAGAAGAAAAGAACCGCCGGGCCTTCGGGCCGGGTAAGGGTGAGAAGGTGGGGTAAGAGCCCACCGGGTCCCGCAGCAATGCAGGATGCCGTACCGCTTATGGGTTGCAAGGTCATGTATACCGGCGCATGTAGGACGGCCCGTCCGATGCCGGGGGGTAGACTGCTGGAACTTCAGCGTGAGTTGGAGTCGAGATTAATGACAGGCGCCATTTTGGTGGTACAGAACCCGGCTTATAGGGGAACTTTGAAAACTAAAAGTTAAAAACTAAAAACTAAAAATTGAAAGAATAAATTGAGAAAAACTTCAGACTATTCTTCCAAAAATTTTTAGTTTTTAGTTTTTAACTTTTAGTTTAAATAAGTCTGCGTCCATCCAGGCAGGGAATTTTTTCCGTAATCTTTCCAGGGGTTCTTTATAGATAGTAGCAGTGCGTATCTGTGGTTCGGATTTGATTGCACGGATCAGGCGTTTTCCTTTCGGATCGATTAGTAAAGAGCCTCCGTCATAGTGTAATCCTTCGCCGTCTGTTCCTACCCGGTTCACTCCACATACGTAGCAATAATTTTCATAAGCGCGGGCCTGAAGTAAAGTTTCCCAGACTTTTTTCCGGGTATCCGGCCAGTTGGCACAACAAATCAGGAGGTCGTAAGCATTGTCTACATTGCGAATCCAGACAGGGAAGCGAAGGTCATAACAAACAACCAGGCGGATATTCCAACCTTTATACTGAAGAGTGAGTTGCCTGTTTCCGGGAGAAAAAGTTTCATGCTCCGCTCCCATCCGGAACAAATGGCGTTTATCATAAAAATACTGTTCCCCGGAGGGAGCGATAAAAAATCCCCGGTTAAAATATTGCCCGGAAGAATTTTCAGCAATAAAGCTTCCGGATATTGCCATTTGATAAGCAGCCGACCATTGCCGGAGCATCCGGACAGTTTCTCCTTCGCTCGTTTCTGCCAGAGCTTTCGCCCGCATGGTAAAGCCGGTAGTAAACATCTCCGGGAAAATAACCAGATCGGTTTTCCCTGAAAGACTTTCAAGAATCTTTCCACACAGCCCCAGATTCCGGACTTTATCCTCCCAGAAAATATCTGATTGCACCAGCGTAACCCTCAACCCATCCTTGCTATGCATAGCCTCAAAACTTAAAGAAACTGATAAACCCTGTGAAAACAACCGATGCAAAAGCCGTTGATCTCAAAAAAACACACATCGACAAACATTAAATCCAATTAAGAAAGAAATCCAATCCTAATTTTAATTGGCTAAAGTCGATCCAACGATTCTCAATTACCTGTTTTCAATTCCCCTCACGGCACCCTTGATTCAAAATTCCCAGGATTCCGCCCCGTAAACCGGCTGTAAAACATTCTGATTTTCAACAAATCGCCCTCTACATCACTTGTCGGATAAAAATAAGGAGGAATACCGGCAATTCTCTCTTTATAATCCAGGTAAGCCAGGGCAATGGGCACCTTGGCACCAAGGGCTATATAATAAAAACCTTTTTTCCATTCGGATGTCCTTTTCCGGGTCGCCTCAGGGGCAATGGCTAAATAAAAATGATCCCGGACGTTGAATTGCTCAATCATCTGATCTGTCATATGAGTTTTTTTCGAACGGTCTACCGGAATTCCACCCATCGCCTTCAAAATATAATTCAAAGGAAAGAAGAACCATTCTTTTTTCATCAGAAAAGAAACTTTATAACCAATCGCGCTGCAAAGCATCTTGCCAATAATAAAGTCCCAATTACTGGTATGCGGTGCCACCGTAACGACACACTTAGCCACCTCCTCTACTTCCAGCTGTATTTTCCAGCCTGCGAGCTTGAGCAGCCACTGATTGATTTTTTTTATCATGCGCTTCAGGATTCTTTGCTGCTGTTCAGGTTGCCGATTTCACCGGCAATTTCTTCGATTTTCTTAACTAAGTTTTCTTTTAGTTTTTTATAGTAAGCTTTGACCAATTTCTGATTGCATTTTCCATCCGGACGGTTCGCTCTGCTCAGAAACTCAGTTTGCATATCCAGTATCTTTGTCAGAACATCATCTGCCTTGGTAGGATCTACTCCGGGAATATACAGCCTGCAAAACAAGCATTCGGCAAACAATTCACCGGCTATTCCATTGATACTCTGTTTTAAATCTTTTTTTGATGCCATATAATTCGTCATTATCCCCCTCAGGGTGTAACATTCTACAAAGCTATGAAACTATTTTCAAATACTCTTCATATTTGCCCCCCTTTTACAAAAAAAATTGTACCTTTGCGGTTCTGTTTAAAAATACAATGATATTTTTGATCATCATTTTATGACTGTAAGTAAACGATTAACCCCAGATTACATTTTTGAAACGAGCTGGGAAGTATGTAACAAAGTAGGTGGAATATATACAGTACTCTCCACCCGGGCAAATACCCTGCAAACCTTGCTAAAAGATCGGATTATCTTTATTGGTCCTGATCTTTGGATAGATAAAAACAATCCCGATTTCATAGAAAGTCCCGGTCTGTTGAAAGCATGGAAAAAGCAGGCAGTGGAAAACGAACATATGCCGGTACGTATCGGAAGATGGAATGTACATGGGAAACCCATCGTTATCCTGGTGGATTTCCAAGCCTTTTCCGAACAAAAAAACGAACTCTATTATACAATGTGGCAACGTTTCGGAGTAGACTCTATCCATGCTTACGGAGACTATGATGAATCCTGCATATTTGCCTATGCGACAGGACGTGTCATCGAAAGCTTCTATCGCTTCTTCCAACTGGAAAATCACAAAGTTGTCGCTCATTTCAACGAATGGATGTTGGGAATGGGGGCGTTGTATGTCCGGCAAAACATTCCGGCCGTAGCCACGCTGTTCACCACGCACGCTACATCTATCGGCAGGTCCATTGCCGGAAACGACAAGCCTTTATACTCCTTTCTGGAAGCATATAACGGCGATCAGATGGCCAAAGAATTGAATATGGAAGCCAAGCATTCTGTAGAAAAACAAGCAGCCTGGCATGTGGATTGTTTCACTACTGTAAGTGATATCACTGCCAGAGAATGCGAACAACTCCTGGATAAAGCGCCCGATATTATTACACCCAACGGCTTCGAAGACGATTTTGTCTGCCGGGGAAAAATATACGATAAAAAAAGGAAAGAAGCCAGGAATAAACTGATTACGACTGCAGAAAAATTGACAGGAACTGCCATCTCGCAAGATGCATTACTGGTTGCTACCAGCGGGAGATACGAATACAAAAACAAAGGAATCGATATCTTTATTGCCGCCATCAACGAGTTGCGTTCCATATCAGTCCAAAAAGAAGTTGTGGCATTTATCCTGGTACCAGGATGGATCGACGGTCCGCGGAAAGACTTACTGGAAAGGCTGTCAAAATCCGAAGATTTCATCTACCCGCTCCCGAACCCTTATGTAACCCATAATCTGCATGATCCATACGGAGATAAAGTTTCCGGATACCTGCAGCACCTGAGGTTTACAAACCAGACAGACCAACCGGTCAAACTGATATTTGTTCCCTCTTACCTGACAGGCGACGACGGCATTTTCAATCTCCCGTATTACGATTTGCTGACAGGGATGGACCTGACTATCTTCCCCTCTTACTACGAACCTTGGGGATACACCCCTTTAGAAAGCATTGCTTTCGGCATTCCGACCATCACAACCAACCTGGCCGGATTCGGGCTCTGGGCCCGGCATGAAGAAGGCGTAAACGGAGGAATCAACGAAGGAGTGGAAGTTATTGACCGTACCGACGACAACTATTTTGAGGTCGTCTCAAAAATACAATCGGTTATTGCAGCATACGCTGCGCAAACACCCAAAGAGACAAGCCTCTCCCGGACGGCTGCCTCTGCATTGGCAGACAGGGCCTCATGGGATCATTTCATCGCATATTATCTCGAAGCTTATGATATAGCTTTGAGAAATACAATCACACGCAATAAACAATCAAAGAAATCTTCAAAAAAAATTGAACGATCATCACGTGCGTAACGTTATATTAAGGTTCGCAACGTATAAATCAACATAATATGAAAATCAAAGCAAATTACGCAAACACTCCGGCATGGAAAGAAGTTTATTCGCATTCCCAATTGCCGGCTGACCTGAAAATGCTGGACGAAATGGCTCATAACCTGTGGTGGGTATGGAACTACAGGGCTACGGAAATGTTTTCTAAACTCGACAAAAAACTATGGAGTCAGACAGAAGGAAATCCCGTACTGGTACTCCAGAAGCTAACATTTGACCGGTTGGCGGAAATCTCTGCCGACAACACCCTGATGAAGGAGATCCAGCAGGTATATGCAGAATTCAAAGCGTATATGGCTGAAAAAGCAGATACATCCAAACCTTCCATTGCTTATTTCAGTATGGAATACGGTTTGAGCAACATCCTGAAAATTTACTCCGGAGGGCTGGGTGTACTGGCCGGCGACTATATCAAAGAAGCAAGCGATTGTAACATTGACCTCTGTGCTGTCGGTTTCCTTTATCGTTACGGATATTTTACCCAGACTTTATCGATCGACGGGCAACAAATATCCAACTACGAGGCCCAAAACTTCGACCAGCTACCGGTTGAACAGGTCAAAGAAAAAGACGGCTCGCCCATGATACTGGAAGTTCCCTACTCCAACCATACGGTCTATGCCAATGTATGGCGTGTAAACGTAGGAAGAATTTCTCTTTACCTGCTCGATACGGATATCGATAAAAACAGCGACTGGGATAAATCCATCACACACCTGCTTTATGGCGGTGATTGGGAAAACCGGATCAAACAGGAGTACCTGTTGGGTGTAGGGGGCATTCTGTTGCTGAACAAGCTGGGCATCAAAAAGGATGTATACCACTGTAACGAAGGGCATGCAGCGCTGATCAATGCTCAACGTCTTGTAGATTACATCCGGAATGACAAACTATCGTTCAACGAAGCATTGGAAGTAGTACGCGCTTCGGCATTATATACCTGCCATACACCGGTACCCGCAGGGCACGACTCTTTCGACGAAGACCTGTTCGGAAAATACATGAATAAATTCCCGGAAAAGCTGGGTATCTCCTGGCAGGAATTTATGGATATGGGACGTGAAAATCCGGGATCGCATGACAAATTCTCCATGAGTGTTTTTGCCCTGAACACCTGCCAGGAAGCAAACGGTGTAAGTTTATTGCATGGTAAGGTTTCCCAGAAAATGTTTGCTCCGGTATGGAAGGGTTACTTCCCGGAAGAACTGCACGTGGGATTTGTAACCAATGGAGTACATATGCCTACCTGGGCCTCCTCTGAATTCAAACGTTTTTATGAAGCTAATTTCGATAAAAATTTCTATAAAGACCAGTCCAACCCTGAAATATGGGATGCCATACAGAATGTTCCTGACAAAGAAATATGGGAGATTCGCCAGGCATTGAAAAAACGACTGATCGGTTATATACGGGAACAATTCAAAGACAGTTGGTTGAAAAACCAGGGAGATCCTTCGAAAGTGGTTTCCATTATGGAAAAAATCGACCAGAATGCTCTGATCATCGGATTCGGACGCCGTTTTGCCACCTATAAACGCGCACATCTGTTGTTCACCGATCTGGAAAGATTAGCTAAAATCGTTAATAACCCGACCCGTCCGGTTCAATTCCTTTATACAGGGAAGGCACACCCGGCAGACGGTGGTGGACAAGGACTTATCAAACAGATCGTGGAGATATCGCGCCGTCCGGAATTCCTCGGAAAAATTATCTTCCTGGAAAACTATGACATGCGATTAGCCAAACGACTGATTTCCGGAGTAGACGTATGGTTAAATACTCCCACCCGGCCGCTCGAAGCATCGGGTACTTCCGGTGAAAAAGCGGAAATGAACGGAGTACTGAACTTCTCCGTACTCGACGGATGGTGGTACGAAGGTTATCGCGAAAATGCCGGCTGGGCGCTGACAGATAAGCGCACCTACGAAAACCAGGCTTACCAGGATCAATTGGATGCCGCAACGATCTATTCCATGCTGGAAAATGAAATCATCCCGCTGTTCTATGCCAAGAATACCAAAGGATATTCACCGGAATGGATCCAATATATCAAAAATTCCATCAGCAAAATTGCTCCGCATTATACTACAAAGCGGATGTTCGACGATTATGTTGAAAAATTCTACAACAAACTTGCGAACCGCTCCAAAGTATTAACGGCAAACGGCTACGCCAAAGCCAAAGAAATCGCAGCATGGAAAGAAGACGTTGCCGCCAACTGGGATAAATTCGAAGTGATATCGATCGATTATGACGACAAACTCCTGGCCAAGGGCACTGACGTGGGAAATGAAGTATCCCTGAACGTAGTGATCGACCGGAAGGATATGAAAGGTATGTTAGGTGTAGAACTGGTAGGCACTCAGTATAACCCGGAGAAAAACACCCTAGAACTATCAGAGGTGAATGATCTGGACCTGGTAAAAACCGAAGGCAGCAAACTATTCTATCATATCACACTGAAAATAAGGAAAACCGGACACTACAAAGTAGCTCTGAGGGTATATCCGAAAAACCAGGATTTGCCGCATAGGATGGATTTTGCTTATGTTAAGTGGATTAACAAGTAAGTTAAGAATTAAGAGTTAAGAATTGGGATTCTTCGAATCCCCGGAATGAATGAATACTCTCATTTTAATTCTTAACTCTTAATTCTTAATTTATTATAGGTTTTCCTGGAAATCAAGATATACACCACCACCGCCAAAGCAGCCAAAGCAGATGCTGTATAATACAAGTATGCCTTTGGATGGGAAGCCGCAATAAACCCTCCCAGCAGCATTCCTATTCCTAATCCCAGGTCGAATCCTGTCAGATAAGTGGAATTTGCGGTTCCTCTCCTGTCGTTGGGTGCCATATTGATAAATATAGTCTGGAATGCGGGAAGCATGGTACCAAAGCCGATTCCAACGAAGAATGCCGAAGCATAAAAAGCGATAGGATCGTGAAAGCGGGCAAATGCGAAAAAAGAGATGGAAATAATACTCAGGGAAATTGTAGATACAACATGAATATGGCCTTTATCTACAAACCGGCCTGAAATGATGCGGGACAAAATCAATCCGCAAGCTAAAAGGAGGAAAAATGCTCCGGCATTCCGGATACCTATTTCCCGCCCATATAATACGGCATAAGAAACCAGCATTCCCCAGCCAATAGTTACCAGCAACTGATTAAGAAAAACGGGAATCCCCTTTACCAGGATAAAACGGTCGAAAGAAAGGGGTGGCCGGTTGGCAACTTTGGGTTTCACAGGCGTTTGAATAAAAAACACAACCACGAAAGATATCAATCCCATCACAATGGAACAGACTATCAACGGATGAAATCCGAACGAGTCGAAAATATTCATGGCAAAAAAAGGTGCTATCGCCATAGCCAGATTCATATTCATCCCAAAATAGCCTATCCCTTCAGCCCTCCGTGAGGATGGAATAATATCGATTGCTACTGTATTGGAAGAAACAGTCGACATCCCCCAGAATAAGCCATGAAAAAACCGTACCAGCATCAATAAAGCCACTGTAGCCGCCCATAAATAGCCGAAAATGGAAAGTACCAGCAAGGCCAATGCCAACAAAAAAATCTTTTTCCGGTCGAATACATCCACAATATAACCTGAAAACGGGCGGATCAATAACATTGCAATGGCATACGTCGACATAACAATCCCCACTTCAGATTCCGGGATATGCAAATCCTGGGTGAGATAAACCGGAATTGCAGGCATCAACAGGTGAAACGAAGAAGCCATTAGGAAGTTGGCAATACAGATATTGATAAAGTTTTTATTCCAAAGTTTTTCTTTCATGTTTATGTAACAATCAAAACAATAGAAAGTTAATAATACTATTTCTCCGGATTTATAAAAAAACATGCACTTTTATACACAGACCCAACTATAGACAACTGAATCATGTATTACAAATGCTTTGCTTAAATACTTTCAAAAATCAATGAAAAAATTCCATGTATGGAACCACCTGTAGGAATAGACTCTGAATTCAAGATTCCGGATTAAAAGTAGTGAACTGTGCTGGACTCGAACCAGCGACCCCTACCCTGTCAAGGTAATGCTCTAAACCAACTGAGCTAACAGTCCTTTTCGTTTTGTGGCGCAAAGATACGGTATTTTTTCTATACTATGAAAAATTTTGGTAACTTTGCGGGAAATTTACCTGAAATGATGAATCTACTTGAACTGAGCGAACAGGAAATTTTCCGTCGCGAAAGCCTGCAGGAAATGCGTCGGTTGGGAATCGATCCTTACCCGGCTGCAGAGTATATAACCAATGCTTATTCTACTGATATTATCGCCGCATTCAGCGACGAAGAGGCTAACCGGCGCGAAGTATCCGTTGCCGGAAGGATTATGAGCCGCCGGATCATGGGAAAAGCATCGTTCATTGAACTGCAGGATTCCAAAGGAAGAATACAGATATATATTACCCGCGACGACATCTGTCCGGATGAAGATAAAGAATTATATAATACCGTATTTAAAAAACTATTAGATATCGGCGATTTTATCGGTATCAAAGGATATGTATTCCGCACGCAGATGGGAGAAATTTCGATTCATGCGGAAACACTTACGGTACTCTCGAAATCGCTGCGCCCGCTACCCGTGGTAAAAGTAAAAGACGGTGTAACCTATGATGCTTTTTCGGATCCGGAAATGCGTTATCGCCAACGCTATGTAGACCTGTCTGTGAACGACGGTATCAAGGATATTTTCCTGAAAAGGACCAAAGTTTTCAGCTCCATGCGGGAATATTTCAATGACAGGGGATATATCGAGGTCGACACTCCCGTATTGCAAGCCATTCCAGGTGGTGCGGCCGCCCGTCCTTTCATTACCCATCACAATGCATTAGATATTCCCTTATATCTGCGCGTGGCAAACGAATTGTACCTGAAGCGACTGATTGTAGGCGGATTTGAAGGTGTATACGAATTTTCCCGCAATTTCCGTAACGAGGGAATGGACCGCACACATAATCCCGAATTTACTTGTATGGAAATATATGTAGCCTACAAGGATTATAACTGGATGATGCGTTTTGCAGAACAATTGCTGGAGAAAATCGCCATAGATGTACTCGGTACCACCGAAGCAAAGGTCGGAGACAATATCATCAGCTTCAAAGCACCCTTCCCCCGGATCAGCATGATCGATGCCATCAAAGAAAATACAGGCATCGATATCAAAGGAATGGACGAAGACCAGTTAAGGGAGGTCTGCAAAAAACTCGGCGTGGAACAGGATGAAACCATGGGAAAAGGCAAACTGATCGACGAAATTTTCGGGGAAAAATGTGAAGGCAAATATATACAACCGACTTTCATCACTGACTATCCGAAAGAAATGTCGCCGCTTACCAAGGAACATCGCAATGATCCCGAGCTGACGGAACGTTTCGAGTTAATGATCAACGGGAAAGAAATTGCCAATGCCTACTCCGAGCTGAACGACCCGATCGATCAAAGGCATCGCTTCGAAGAACAACTCAAACTCTCCGAAAAAGGAGACGACGAAGCCATGTTTATCGACCAGGATTTTCTCCGGGCACTCGAATACGGTATGCCACCTACTTCCGGAATGGGGATCGGCATGGATCGCTTAGTGATGTTGCTAACCGGACAAACTGCCATACAGGAAGTCTTGCTCTTCCCTCAAATGCGCCCGGAAAAAGTACAGAAAAAAGATGCAACAGAAAAATATACTGCTATAGGTATCCCAGAAGCATGGATACCTGCGATACAGAAAGCAGGATATTATTCAGTAGAGAATCTGAAAGACATCAATCCGAACAAATTCCGCCAGGAATTGTGCGAATTGAATAAAAAATTCAAACTAGAATTGGCCAACCCTTCAGCAGAAGAGGTGGAAGCCTGGATCGGAAAACTAAAAAATTAATGCAAAAGGGAAGAATAACCAGAGGGACGCTAATTTCTGTTTATCTTTCCCTTTATATTTAATTTTTAATTTTCAATTTTCAATCTTCAATTCAAAAAATCATGGTTTTTCCTGGTAAAATAGCCGTAATGGGTGGCGGAAGCTGGGCTACCGCTTTAGCTAAAATAGTTCTGAGTACTCAAGATAACATTAACTGGTATATGCGCCGGCCTGACCGGATCGATGAATTCAAGCAACTCGGGCATAATCCGGCATATCTCACAGCGGTTAGCTTCGATATCGATAAAATATCTTTTTACGACGATATCAACCGGGTAGTGGAAGACTCCGACACCTTGATATTTGCAACTCCTTCTCCTTATCTGAAAGAGCATTTGCATAAACTGGACACTCCCTTGCACGATAAATTTATCATTTCTGCCATCAAAGGAATCGTACCGGACGAGAATATGATCATCTCGGACTATTTCGCCAGGTTTTACAATATTCCGATGGAAAACATCATCGCCCTGGGTGGTCCCTGTCATGCGGAAGAAGTAGCATTGGAGAGACTTTCTTACCTGACCATTACCTGTGCCGATTACGAAAACGCCAAAAAATTTTGTAAGGTAATTTCCAACAGGTATATACAAACCAGTATCAACCAGGATATCACCGGAATAGAATACGCCGCTGTCTTAAAAAATGTATATGCCGTTGCTACAGGGATTTGCCACGGGCTCAAATACGGAGACAACTTCCATGCAGTTTTTATCTGCAATGCCATTCAGGAAATGAAACGCTTCCTCGATGCCGTAAATCCGGTAGAAAGAAGAGTAACTGATTCCGCTTATCTGGGAGATCTGCTGGTAACCTCCTATTCCCGTTTCAGCCGGAACCGGATTTTCGGAACCATGATCGGAAAAAACTATTCGGTTAAAACCGCACAATTGGAAATGGAAATGATTGCCGAAGGATATTATGGAACCAAATGCATCAGGGAAATCAACGAAAAATACAATGTAAACATGCCGATCTTAGACACTGTTTATAATATTTTGTACGAGAAAAAAGCACCTTTGGCCGAAATCCGGAAACTGACAGAAACATTCAAGTAAAAACATCCGAATAACACTGCTATGAAACAAGTTTTAGCTATACTGATGTTTGTGCAGTGCATGTTACTTCCTTTGTATGCAACAGATAGTGAAGTAATTAGTTATACTTCACACATCCGGATATCCGGAAACAAAATAATCTGGTCAGACAGTGTCGTCATTCAGATCAACAATCCCAAAGGCAGCAACACAAGCTATGTTTCAATCGATTATTTAAAAAATGAAAAAGCAAACATAGAAGATGCCCGGATAGAAGATATACGGGGAAATATCATCCGGAAACTAAAAAAGAACGAAATAAAGGAAGAAAGTGCTATTTCCGGTGGTACCATGTACCAGGACCGGCTTATCAAATATGCTTATCTGAAACATAACCAATATCCCTACAGAATTGCGTACTCATCACAAAAATCCACTTCCGATTTCTTAGCAATTGCATCCTGGACCCCTCTGTTGTTTCATAATCAGGATGTAAAGCAGGCCAGACTGATAGTTGACATCCCATCTGAAAATTATAACATCAAATATCGGTGTAAAAATATTGGAGGACCGGTTATTTCAACTTCAGGAGAAAGAACAGTTTATCAATGGAATACAAGCTACACCTCACAAAAAGCGCAAAAATGCGCGCCTGATTCCGAGCTGAAAATTCCGACTGTAGATTTTCTACCGCTTCATTTCAAATATGAGATCGATGGAAGTTGGGAAAGTTGGGTGTCTTTCGGTGATTTCATTCACAAATTAAATGCTAAAACTACAATTCTGCCGGACACAGAAAAACAAACGGTAGATCTCTTATTGGCCGGAGTTACAGATCCTGAAAAAAAGGCTGTGATACTGTATAAATACTTGCAGGAACATACACGTTACATTAATGTAAGTATCAAAACCGGAGGACTAAAATCATATCCGGCCGGATATGTATCGCAGAATAAATATGGCGACTGCAAAGCATTGTCGACTTACATGATAGCTTTACTGGAATACGCAGGAATAAAAGCATATTATACTCTTATTTCTTTAGGAGATGAGGTAGAACCTGTAGATCGCAATTTTCCTTTTCAGGTATTTAACCATGTTATTGTTACTTTACCTTTGAACCAAGATACAATATTCCTGGAATGTACCAGTAAAAATATACCCATGGGATACGTGGGGACTTCCATTCAGGGGAGGGATGCCCTGATGATAATCCCCGGAAAGAGTTTTTTAATCCAGACACCTTCTTTGCAGCCGGAAGATGTAAAATGTACTTCCTCCATACAAATATTTACAAACCCGTCTTACTGCATAAACAACCTGAAAATGCAGCTTAGGGGAAGGTTATTTGAAGCAATGAATTATTTTAATCACAATCTGCACGAAAAAGAAGTAGAAAAAGCATTGAGAAATTACGTTCTTCCCGGTAACTTTGACTTCCAGTCATTCGATCTCCTGAAAGAAAAACCGGAAAAACCGGAAATAACCTTACAGGCAAAAATACAAACCCAAAATTGTTTCAAAATTTATGGGAAAAATATTGTTCTATCCCCATTATTCAATACTCTCCCTTCTTTCGAGCCTCCGGCAGAAAGAACACAAGGTGTCCGGTTCGAATACCCGATAGTCTCTTGTGATACTCTTACATATAGCCTCAAACAAATAGAACTTTTAGAAGAAAAGCCTGAAAACAATTCTATAGATTCCCCTTTCGGGAAATATTCCGTACAGTACGATTTATCCGGAAATGATTTCCGGATAATCAAAAATCTGCTTATCTTTAAGGGCTTTTATCCGGTAGAAGAATACAAAGAATTTTATAAATTCTGGACTGCCGTTCAAGCCGAAGATAATAAAAAAATTTATTTAGAAACAAAATGAAACAAATCACCGCCATTATCCTTTTGTTTCTCTGTGGAACCGGAAACCTTGTCCGGGCACAGGAAAAATTTTCCACAACATTCGGAAAAATCACACAATATGAAGCAGATATGGCTGCTTACGACACAGATCCGGAAGCAGAAGCAGTGGTTATCTACGAAAGTGGGAATACCTATTTCAGAGGAAACGACAATACCGGGCGTTTTGAAGTATATATGGAGAGATCCATTAAAATAAAAATACTCAAACAGGCAGGTCTCGATTATGCTAATTTTAAGATTCCTTATTATATGGAGAATAATGATTGGGAATCGATAGAACGATTAGAAGGACAAACCTACAACTGGGATAACGGCAAACTGATTACAGATGTATTGGAAAAAAAGAATATTTTTACTGAAAAAATCAATGCCAATTGGAGTCAGAAAGTTTTTGCCATGCCGAACATCAGGGTAGGCTCTATCATAGAACTGAAGTATACCATTGTCTCCCCTTTTTACTTCAATGTGAGAGAATGGGAGTTCCAGAAGAGAATCCCGGTAATACAAAGTACTTATGAAATAAACGTTATCCCTTATTTTGAGTATTCGTATATTATGAAAGGCTCGCAGGAATTCGACAAATTCGATTCCGAAATTTCATCCAGAGAAACCATATGGGGAAACCTGACCTATAAAGAACAGCGCTTTACATTCAAAAAAAACAATATTCCCGCCTTCAGGGATGAATCGTTTATCTCTTCCGATAAAGACTATATGATCAGCCTGAATTTCCAACTGTCAAGAATCAATTATCCGCGGGGAGGACATAAGGATATTATGACTACCTGGCCGGCCATGAGTGATGACTTTCTTAAGCTAGAGCACTTCGGAAAATACATTAAAGCGGCTGAAAAAGAAGGAAAAAAAATCATTTCCACGCTCGGACTGGATGGAAAATCGAAAGATGAACAGATTAAAATCATCTCGGAATATGTCAAATCAAGTTATCAATGGAATCACGTATACTCTAAATACTCAACAGATAACCTTGCACTGTTTTTAAAAGAAAAGAGGGGAAACAGCACAGACATCAACCTCTTTTTTCTGGGATTGCTGAAAGCTGCACAAATCGATGCACAACCGGTTATGCTGAGTACTCGTGAACATGGAGCAATCAGCCAGGGGCATCCATTTGTAAGTTTCTTTAACTATGTAATTGTTTCTGTAGGAAATGCTGAAAATTGCCGTTTCTTCGATGCTACCGAAAGTTTTCTTGAGTATGATGAACTTCCCGACCGTTGTATTAATGTAAGAGGACTTGTTATCGCTCCCAAATCAGACCAATGGGTAACGATTGTTCAGGATGACCTTGCGCTAACGGAAAAAAAAATCGATGTGCGTTGCAATGAGAATAATTCTTCCTTAAATATTAAAACTACGTTAACTGCTTATGCTTACGACGCATACTATTACAGAAACAGGTATAATGGAGATATTTCCAATCTCCAGAAAATCCTGCAAGGAAACAATATAACACCTACAGGAACAATCCGTATCGAAAATGCAATGGAAACAGATAAACCATTTATCTTTTCATTCGATGCACAAACCAATATAGACCATTCTTCCGGAAAATTATTTATTCCTCCATTCGTGAACCAATCGGAAACTGAGAATATTTTCAAACAAAACAGCAGAACTTTACCGATCGACCTGCTTCACCGGCGTGCAGCCAAATATCAGAGCACCATTCATATCCCGGAAGGTTATGAAGTGGAATCTCTCCCGAAAAACGTCAGCCATGACGGGAAAATAATGAAGATCGATTATAAAGTAATAGAAAATAATGGAGTTATTGAAGTAACCGGCAGCTACGAATTTGTCAACAGTATGTACGACGCCAAATACTATGGACAACTGAAAGCCATATACAACTTAATGATTCAAAAGTTCAACGATATGATCGTGCTCAAAAAGAAAGAAACATCTATCTAAGCATATTTATATATTAAAACAATGAAGTATATCACATTAACAATCGACAAAGCTTTGGGTATCATCACCAAAGAACAAGTAGATGCACAAGCTTCCGTAGCCAGGGATTGCGTGACTGCATTACACAAAGGTTCCGGAAAAGGAAACGATTTTTTAGGCTGGCTGACGCTGCCTTCCGGAATTACCGAAACAGAAATAGCCGATATTGAACATACGGCAAAAAAACTTCGTGAAAAATGCGAAGTAGTGGTGGTTATCGGAATCGGCGGAAGCTACCTGGGAGCAAAGGCAGTGATCGATGCACTTTCTTCTTCTTTCGATTGGCTGGAATCCAATCGTAAAAACCCGGTTATCCTATACGCCGGACAAAATATCGGAGAAGACTACCTGTATGAACTTTCCAATTACTTAAAAAACAAGTCATTCGGGATTATTAACATTTCCAAATCGGGTACTACCACCGAGCCGGCCCTGGCTTTCCGGATCCTAAAACAAATTCTGGAAGATAATGTCGGAAAAGCGGAAGCCAAAGACCGCATTGTAGCCGTAACCGATAAAGCACGTGGAGCTTTGCGGACGCTGGCCTCTAAAGAAGGATATAAAACATTTGTTATTCCGGATAATGTAGGAGGACGGTTCTCCGTACTAACCCCGGTGGGGCTATTGCCTATTGCCATAGCTGGAATCAACATCAAACAACTGATCAAAGGAGCAGCCGATATGGAAACAGCTACCGGTAACGACGTCCCGTTCGCTGAAAATATCGCAGCTATCTATGCCGCTACCCGGAACGAATTATATAAGAAAGGTAAAAAGATCGAAATACTGGCCAATTTTCATCCCAAATTACATTTTGTATCCGAATGGTGGAAACAACTATACGGAGAAAGTGAAGGCAAAGAAAATAAAGGAATCTTTACTGCTTCCGTAGATTTTACAACCGACCTGCACTCCATGGGACAATGGATACAGGAAGGAGAAAGAACAATTTTCGAAACAGTGATTTCGGTTCTGAATCCTAACTACAAGGTAGATGTTCCCTCCGACGAACAAGATCTCGACGGATTGAATTTCCTGGCCGGGAAAAGAGTAGATTATGTCAATAAAATGGCGGAACTCGGTACCCAAATGGCCCATGTGGACGGAGGCGTTCCCAACATCAAAATAGAGCTTCCGGAACTCAATGCTTACTACCTGGGCCAGCTGATTTATTTTTTCGAAAAAGCCTGTGGTATCAGCGGATATATATTGGATGTCAATCCCTTTGATCAACCCGGAGTAGAAGCGTACAAGAAAAACATGTTCGCCTTATTGAACAAACCGGGATTTGAAGAAGAAAGCAAAGCCATCCGGGCAAGAATCTGATTTTTCAGGATAGCCCAAATTAACTGCATGAATGTGTAATAATAAACGGTTCCACATTCATGCAGTAAAATATTTCTTTATTATCAACTATGCTTAAAGCTGTTTTATTTGACATGGACGGCGTTCTTTACGACTCCATGCCCATACATGCACAGTCTTGGTTGGAAACGATCCAGAGCCACCGGATTCCATGTTCTTTCGAAGAATTTTACCTGCATGAAGGCAGAACAGGATTCGATACCATCAACCTGCTTTTCCGCCGGACATTCAACAGGGATGCCACTCCGGAAGAAAAACAATCGATCTATGCCCAAAAATCGGATTTGTTCAAGAAATACGACCGGCAGGCCATCATGCCCGGGATACTGGACTTACTGCAAAAAATAAAAACACACAGATTACAAACTCAAATCGTAACCGGCTCCGGCCAGGCATCATTGCTGGATAGCCTGAACCGGAATTTTCCCGGATATTTCAATCCAGAGCTTATGGTTACAGCATACGATGTAACCCGCGGAAAACCGGATCCGGAACCTTATCTCCAGGGACTAAAAAAAGGGAAGATCCTACCAACGGAA
This sequence comes from Bacteroidales bacterium, assembly GCA_031553775.1. Classification (GTDB taxonomy): domain Bacteria; phylum Bacteroidota; class Bacteroidia; order Bacteroidales; family Azobacteroidaceae; genus JAISFI01. Next base: position 148,128 of record JAVBLA010000016.1, on the reverse strand, counting down.
GCCATTGTCGTTGAAAATGCTCCCATGGGAGTTGAGTCTGCAGTAGCTGCAGGGATTTATACAGTGGCAGTCAATACAGGTCCATTAGACAACCAGGTACTGATCGATGCCGGAGCAAACAAGCTTTATCCATCCATGCAGGCATTTGCCGAAGACTGGAACAATTTTCTAAAAAATCTCCCTCCATACCTCAACATTTCCACTATTTAATTGTTAATAAGTAAAAACAATTTTGTTTATTAACAACTGGAGTTATTCTTGCAGACTGATACATACCTGATAAGAAAAAGCATTTAAATGCATTTTCCTGTTTGGTTCAATACTTTTGAAAGTATAGCTTCGTAAACAATTAATATTATGTGGAAAAATTTCTTGTTCCCGCAATATCCGAAAGAGATTAAAACTTCCTATTTTCTACTGGCAGTAAGAATTATTTTTGGAGTCTTACTGATGACACATGGTTGGCAAAAATTTACCCATTTTTCCGAAATGTCAGGTGTATTTCCCGATCCTTTGGGTATCGGAAGCCAGACATCTATGGCCTTGGCTATCTTTGGGGAATTATTTTGTTCCATTGCCTTCATTTTCGGATTTCTCTTCCGTTTATCGACGATTCCTATGATATTTACCATGTGTATCGCTTTTTTCAACATACATATGAGTGACCCTTTTGCCGTAAAGGAACTGGCTTTCGTTTATCTGGTTATATTCCTGCTCATGTATATCGCTGGTCCCGGTAAATTTGCTATCGATCAATATTTTTCAGCAAAACTCCATTCAAAATAACAGTATGAAAAATGCACTCGCGATTCTCCTGTTTGCATTATGCACGCTTTTTCCAGCCCAACAAAGTTTTGCTCAGGAAAAAAAAGATACTAAATTAAGTTTCAGGGACCCGGACGACCATCAATTAGATTTGAGCCAATGGATACTGGAAAAAAACGGATTCGTTCCTATGCCCATCCTGATTACAGAACCTGCTGTAGGAGGTTTTGGTGGTGGATTCGCACCTATTTTTATTCAACAAAATGCACCTATCACCAAAAATGGGAAAATGTACCCGCAACCGCCTGATGTTACAGTAGGTTTTGCAGGATATACGCTAAACGATTCCTGGGCTGCAGGAGGAGGAAGAGTGGGAACCATCAAGAAATGGGGTATGAGATATATGCTCATGGCCGGTTACGGAAATATCAACATGAACTATTACTTCGATTTCGACCGGATCAATCAGAATGCCGAATTCGAATTCAATATCAAAACGATTCCGGTTACCGGGTCTCTGACCAAACAATTCAACGACCCCCGTTTCTCGGCAGGTATTCAATATATGTTCATGCATAATGAGCTGGATGTAAAAAGCAACCGGAGCGGGAAGTATATCGATATGCTGAACGATAAAATCGCTGACTATGTGAGTGGAAATATCGGCTGGCTCGGACTCAAATTCTCGTTCGACAGCAGGGATAACACCTTCACTCCCGACGAAGGGATCAAAACATACATCTCCGCTAATTGGAGTAATCCGGCAGTGGGTAGCGATTACAAATACGGACAGTTCGAAGGGGCTTTCTACTATTACTTGCCTCTCAGGTATAACTGGATCAACGGATTCCGTTTCGATATGCAGCAATCGGTAGGAGACCAGCCGTTTTACATCAAACCCTTTATCGATATGCGGGGTATTCCCATGGCCCGTTACCAGGGAAAAACAACCATGCTGGCCGAATTGGAAGAACGCTGGGATATCAAACCTCGCTGGAGCCTGGTTTTCTTTGCCGGAGCAGGCAAAGGATTCGATGATTTCGATCAATTCGGAAAAGCGGAATGGGCCTGGGACTATGGAAGCGGATTTCGTTATCTCATCGCTAAAAAACTAAAATTACGCATGGGAGTAGACCTGGCCATGGGGCCTGAAGGATTTACCTATTATTTGGTATTCGGGAGCAATTGGCTAAGACAGTAAATTAAAACACATACATACGATCGTTACAAGCAAATAAAAATCGATATTTCATTGTTTAAATGAAATATAATTATTAATTTCATCAAATATTAACTATTAATTACGTTCGTATGGAAACACTATTCGACAAGGTAAATGCAGCTGTAAAAAATTGGTGGCTGTCTTTGATTCTGGGTATTTTGTATGTTGCACTGGCAATCTTCATGATGTTTCAGCCAGGTGAAAGTTTTGTAGCTTTGGCAATTGTATTCAGCATTATGATGTTCATAACAGGGATATTTGAAATTACATTCTCTGTTACTAATAAGGATACGCTAAATGGTTGGGGATGGTATCTGACCTGCGGTATCATCGATCTGATTTTAGGTTTGGTATTGATCTGCCTCCCCGCCGTATCCATGGCCATTATTCCGTTTATCGTTGCTTTCTGGTTCATGTTCAGGGGATTCACGGCTATTGGCTCTTCTGTAGACATGTCGCGCTATGGATTAAGAAACTGGGGATGGTACCTGGTTTTCGGCATCCTGGCCGTTATCTGCTCGATCGCCATCATCTGGCTACCTGCAGCCGGAGCCTTAACCGCTGTATACATTACTGCCTTTGCCTTTATGTTCATCGGATTTTTCCGTATCATGCTTTCTTTCGATATGAAAAAATTGTATGATCATAACAGGAAGTTGCATAAAGAGTAACAACTGCACATATCAAAAAATCCCAACCGACAATCAAAAATCGGTTGGGATTTATACTTCCCCTCAACAGGCAGCTCTTTTTATTTTGTTACTTAACAATTATTTTAGCGGTCCGGACTCCATTAATCCCACTCAATTGCAGGAGATAAACCCCGGAAGCAAGGTGCCCTGTCGAGAGTACTGCTGAACCATCTTGTATTTTTATTCGATCTAATATCGTACCTTGTAAAGATATCAATTGTACAAATCCGGTATTAGTATCATCCGTTTGAACATATAACTGTTCTCCTCGGGATATCACCGTCGGCCAAACCCGGATATTTACTTTTTCCGGCAGAGAATAACTCGTTCCATCTGTTTCTTTCTTCATTTTCGTCACGGCAAAGATGGCAGCCCGCCCTGTCGAAGTTGTTTTTTGAATAGTCACGGATTCTATTTTCTTGTTTGGATTAGTGAGCACTTCTGCGTCAAATAAACGGAATTTATATCTATCATCCATCGTATCCGCCGCTTTTCCCGAAATACCAACCCGCAGAATACGACTCAGGGCATAGACCGCAGAACCGGTAGAAGAATCACTGTACCAATCCTCAAAAGTATATGAAGAATGTTCTTTTGTTCCATCTTCATAATTCACGGCAAGCTTGACAGTAGCAGCCCCTCCTGCACCAGTCCCAAGAATATACACAGCATCAGCAGATTCTTTATTTTCAAATAACAACGTTCTGCTTTCATCAGCATCCTTAAGGAGCAACACATTATTTCCATCATAAGAGGCTAATTCAAAAGGTCTGCCTTTTCCGGTAGAAGTAAGTTGTCTATTTTCCGGAAAACCTCCATAACGATAAATATTATAAGTATAAAAAACCCAACCCTCGCTATCCAGACTTTCCGTTGTATAATCGGCAGATGGTTTGGCTTCCGCAATAACATCCGCATTAAAACCGGAAAGATTCGTTAATGCCGTATATTTCTTTACCGGAAGCGGAGGTAATTCCCCTTCAAATTTTGCTCCGACAGCCTCTATCTCCCTCACACAAGCTCCTGTATAAGAAGTAGTCGGCATACCAAAACGAACCCGGATGAACTTGGCCAGAATCGTTTCTCCCGACAAAGTACCAAATTCGTTTTCCACCTGAGGTGTTTCGATTCTTTTGATCAGCTCGTAATCATCATCTTTATCTTCATTGTAAGAGATATGGACTTCTACCCAAGCCGGTAAGGTTGCTTTGGGAGACGATTGAGTCGGAATGAAAAGGAGCCGGAATGATTCGAGGGTATAATAACCGTTCAATGTAAATACCAACGAATGAATCTGATCTGCCGGATAATATCCCGAACGCCAGTAAGTATCATCATTTCCGTCCGTAATGCCTTTGGTTCCGGTATTATTCGCCGTTTTGTCATCCACAAAATAATATCCGGTTGTTGCTTTCGGAACATTCTCAAACAAGATATTATTGAAGTCAGGGTTCTTAATGCGGACCTCATATGAAAATGACTTTTGGTATAAACCATTTTTCAGCAAAATTTTGATGGTCGACATTCCTGCTTTTTGAGTAGCTTCCAGATCATAGGAGATTGTTTTTGCAGATTCGTTGACCTGCAGATTGGTTACTTTAACTGTTTGCTCGTTATCCGATGTAACAGTAATCTGAAAGTTATCCTCTTTCGGATCTACTCCTAAAGAAAAAGAAGTAGTTTGCGGTGTTGTACTTTCCACATTGACTTCTATATTATTAAGCGATCCTATTTGCAATTCATTATCTACTCCATAAATCTCAAATTCATACAAACGAAGCGTAAACGGAGCATCCGAATCATAAGGTGCGATCTTTACATATCGTCCGGCGGTAGGCTTGGCATAATCATCCTTGATATTTTCAGGCCGATCGGTTTCATCTACTAACAAAGTCCAGTTCGAAGCGTTGACATCATTGGAAACCCAGATCCTATATTTTTTCACATTTCCGGATTCTGCTTCTTTTACCCCGCAATCATAAATCTGAAAACGATATAGTTTGTACACCTCTCCCAGATCGATAATGGTCCAATAATCTTTTTGTCCGCCGGCACACCATTTTTCGGCATCAGAAGTCGGGACCCGTACTCCGTCTACCAACCAGGTCGGCTCCTGTTTGGGAAGACATTTGCTGTAAGAATGAATGGTTTTTCCGACACTGATCAACTTTAGCACTTTGGTTTCGGAAACTTCTATCAAACGTTCCACTTTATAAGTGGTAGATCCGACAGCATTCGTAACAATAGTCTCTATATCAAAAAGGCCTTCCCTGTCAAATTTAACCGTTACACTGGCACCGTTCTGGCTGACTAATGTAGCCCCTTCCGGCAAATTCCAGGCATACCCGGTAGGATAATTATCGGCTCTGGCGGTAAGCGTAATTTCTTCCCCTTTTTTTACCAGCGTCTTCGATGCTTTTAATGTTACAGCAGGTTTGGTATATTCGGCATATTCTTTAGTAACGGACTCTTCTGCGCCTTCTTTCATATCTTTTGTCACAGCCACAATCGAAAACTTCACATTGTTTTCATCTCCGGATAAACGGTTGAAAGTCGGGATATAAAAACCTTCGTTACGAGTTTGTCCCACAAGGTTACGCACTCCTCCTCTTTCCGTATACACATTAAAATGGCTCAGTTGCTCTGAAACAGGAGCATCCCAGGTCAAACGAGCATATCCGGAAGTAGAACCCAGTTTATTTTCCATTATCAGGTTGGAGGCTTTCAATGCAGCCGGAGCGTAAGAGTTTTCCATTACAGCCAATTGTCCCAGCAGAATCTTGTAATTACTTATTTCTGTAGACGACTTAAAGTTCAAGGCAATAATAGAAACTGTTTTTCCCGCAAGCGACGAAAGGTCCACCTGGGCAACCGTCCATCCACTCTGAGTGATAGTATTTGTAATTACGAATGTCTGTAAAGCATTACTTTGTTCGGATACTCCTAATTGCACTTCCATTTTTCCGGGGAAATCCGTTTTATACACCAATTGCAGCTGATCTCTATTCGCAATGGGCAATTTAGTTTTATAAAGACGCATCAGGTAATTGCTGTTCGCATTTAACTTACCTGAGATATCCAATGAAGTTCCGAAATTATAGGCATCATCCCAATTGTATTTCACTTTCAGGTCGCTTGCCACTCCCCCGTTCGAGGTTTCGATCCACCATCTCCAGGTAGGCAGAATATTTTGCATTCCCCGATGATACCAATCCTGGGTTCCTCGTTTTTCACCGTTCACATAGCGAGCTTTTCCCAATCCTGCACTGAACGACGTCACAAAAGGCTTCGACTGGATCGTAGTCCTTTCCATGATAGCGTTTGCCAATCCCGGAAATGTCTGTCCCTCACGTCCGGAAACATTAGAGGGATCATGCTGCACATTGGTCCAGAACCTCGCTTCGTTACTGAATACAGTTTCCATGGCGCTGTAAGCTTCTTCTCCACATGCTTTGGGTGTTTCCAAAAGGTTTTTCACCACTTGCTTCCAGGCATGTTCTTCAGGATTGAACATATCGATCGATCCGGTATGACCTGTTACAGGAAAAAGATTTTTATAATCTGTGGCATTTCCCCCCAAACCTTCCTTGGCGCATTCTATCCCGAAATAAATTTTCTTAAATGCTTCTTCTTTAGTATAGCCATATCCCTGAGTAGCGGTCATTTGTCCTTCAATATTCTGAACAGTAGGACTTCCATAATTCAGGAAGAATGAAGAATTAGGCACTTGCATCAATTCTTCATAACCGGTAAATGTGGTTGCTCCTTTATAAAACTGAATTTCATGATGAAAAACACCTTGCGATGCTGCATAATCCATATAGTCTCTTACAAAATCAGCCCAGTCGGAACGGGGAACATCCACATAAGTCTCCTCATTAATAAACCAGCCGTCAAACCCATAATAATTGGCAATATCAAATAATTTGCGGCCATACGTAAAAACAGTACCTTCTTTGGTTAATATTTCTCTTACCCAACGGCCTTGTCCTCCATAGCCAGGCTGTGGAAAAAATATATTCCCCAGCACTTTAACTCCATGCAAATGAGCGATGTCAGTTACAGGAGCCGAAGGGGGAACAATAATTCCTTCATCAGCCGCACCTCCCCACCAAATCAGAACATCCAGGTACTGCCAGTAGGTAGGATTATAGCCAATAAAATTATTGGCTCCTTGCGAAGGTGTTTTACTGCACATAGGATTCATAGTCAGACAAGCAGCGACCTGACCTTCATAATACTGATTTTGATTTGCTTTGACAGTGAGATCTTTGAATCGAGGTTGAAGTGCCACGGTACTTCTATTGAACTTCGCATTCTGATCTGATTCCGGCATCCACTTGATAATATCTTCGGGATGCCAACAGCCTCCGTACGGTTGTTGTGCCATTACAAAAAAGCAACAAACAAACGAGAAAAAGATAGCTGAAAAAATTCTCTTAAAATTCATAGGAATGTTATTTCATTTAGGGGCAGGCTAATGTTTTACAAAATCCACATTCGACCTGCCCGATTCATGATCAATTATTTATCAAATTATTTCAATATATGGCGTTTAACGAACAAACGATTTCCATTTTCATCCAATCCGGTCAATATAACAAAACCTTTCTTTTGTATTCCGGCAAAAGCTTTTTCTCCGGATGCATTTACCTGAGTAAGCAGGCGACCTTCAGCATTATATACAAATAATTGTGAAAGATTATCTGCCGATACCTCAACGCCTCCGTTCATATTCACAATACAAACTGCATTTTCCAATACCTGTGCTTGTGCAATTGCCGTATTGTTATTGGTAGTTTTGAAAACCGGATAATCAAATCCGCTTTTCCTGTCCCAGGCAATTAAGTCAATCGATTCAAAATCAGGATTCACATCGACAAAATCATTCAACTTCTTAAGTCCATCGCCGATTTGCTCTTCGAAAGTAGCACCTTCAAGTGTTTTTCCATGAACATCTGAAATAGAAGAAACAACAGCAACATTTTCCCAATCTGTACCTTTCTTCTGGAGAATCATCTGGTCTTCCGCCAGTGCATAATTTCCTACCAGATTTCCGGCAGACTTTTCAGCAACCCTCCAACAATCAGCATTTTTTTCTAATTTCACAGATTGATTCATTGCAATACAATTGGTAATATTTGCTGTCGCGCTATTGATCCGTCCGGAAATTCCACTCACAAAAGCATTAGCACCGGTAGTTTTTCCATAAATATTTCCTGAAGCATAACAGTTTTGCACACTAATCTCGACACTGGTTCCTATAGTTACTTGCCCTGCAATACCTCCTACAAAAATAGGTCCGCTGGTAGTTGTTGCAGACACATCAGCAGTTGAATAACAGTTGAGCATATATGCTTTAGCGACCTTGCTGGTAGTTCCTGTAAGGCTACCGACAATACCGCCCACACACATATTGGATGTAGCCAGTGTGCCGGACAACTGAATAGCCATAGTACCGGAAGTTGAACAATTGGCAATGATAACCTTTACTGTTTCCGAAGGAGTATTTACCTTTCCTACAATTCCGCCCACGTTACAAGGGGTGTTATTGGGTTGTTTAGACATAAAAATGCCATTTACAGTACAATTATTGATTGTTCCTGCCTGTAGCAATCCGGCAATACCTGCATTATAAAATTCTCCGGAAGGAACCGTAACATAGAAAGCAGCCCGGTCTATATTCAGATTCGCAATAGAACCGGATGTTTTAACCATTCCGAAGAATCCTACGGTACTACTCTTACCTATCTCCACCGAATAAACATCTGAAGTGCCATATTTCAGGTTGCTGATTGTATGACCGTTCCCGTCAAAAGAGCCGGAAAAAGCAGCACTGGCGACTGTCGTGCAACAGATCGGAGTCCAATCGTCTTCTGCTTCCAGATTCAGATCGTCAACCAGTTCATAATATGCCCCCCGGTAAGCAGCCGCATCCGCATCGCTACTATTCGTTTTATCTCTCATAAAATACAATTCCGCAATAGAACCGATCTTATAAGGATCCTGAGAAGTTCCTGTACCCACTGCAATCCGATCGGCAGCAGGAGTCGACGCTCCGAATAAACCAACAAACAACCCTGTAAAAACAATTGTAAATACGATTTTTTTCATGTTCTTTTAAATTTATAAGTTAATAACCTCTGTAAATTTTATTTATTAGATAAGCCTTCTTGGCTTTTCCTATCAATCATCTGAAATTATCCGGCGACATACGAGTTCCCGTATTATCGTTCGTATCAGACACATCCCACCAGACACGGACTCCCTGGTTTACATTTTTGGGCATATTGTCATAATTATAGTCAAATTCCGAAGTGGGATACTGTAGTCGCTTGATGAACTTACCCAAAGGCACATCGAAAGAACGATTATTGAGGTGATTTCTCAATGCCGGATAATCGGTTCTGCGAAATTCAGCCCATCCTTCAGTTCCGTTAGGGAAAATAGCCAGCCATTTTTGGCTGATGATCTGTTCTAACATCGCTTCTTTGTCCGCTCCTGCAAAAGGGTTGGTACCCGAATGATAAATAGATAATCCGCTGATATAATCATTAATATCTGATTCTGAGATTTTATAGTAATGCATAGATGCTCTGATGCCCTGCTCAAAATACGCCTGTGGAGTTCCGGGAGCTCCGTACCATCCGCGCAGACTTGCTTCTGCCAGGAGAAAACGACTTTCAGCGTAACTCATCCAAACCGATTCCCGGCTATATCCGTACCAGTACTCGTTGTTCAGTATTTTTCCTTCAAATTCGTTGCATTTTAATACGGAATACTCCTCTGAATTTCGACTTACATTGTTATTACCAACCTCACAACCGTTATACTCCATAAAAGGGAATTCAAATCCAGTTTTCAAGGCATCGATAGGCGTGGGACGAAACCAGCAGACACCACACCGGGGATCAAATGCAGAGCTCTGATTCCGGTAGGCCAGTTCTATATCTTTCGACATACATACATCCAGGTATTTGAAACTGCAAAGCGCATGGATATTCTCATCGCCTCCGGAATTATCACCCCCAAGATCTATCGGAGAATAACGCGGAATCGTTTTCATATTATCCGCATCATCTCTCATCAGGCCTGCAATATGGTTTAATGCGGCTTCTCCTTCTTTTTTCGCCCGGTCCGGATCTATATTGGAAATTCTCAAAGCCAGGCGAAGACGTAAGGAGTTGGCAAACCTTAACCATTTTTCTTCATTACCCTGATAGCATTTATCGGTCGATTGATCGAACTTGAAAGGGCAAGCTCCGGGAACAATACTGTCCGTAGACTGTTCCAATACCCGGAAAATCATATCATAGACTTCCTCCTGAGTATCATAAGGAAGTTTCTCTGGAGTCTTTTCTGCCCGCAGGAAAACAGAGAAAGGAATATCGCCATAGGTATCTGTCATCACAGAAGCTAAAAAAGCCAGGTAGATCCGTGTAATATAAAAGGCATTCATGTATTTTGGATAATCCACATAATAAAATGTTTTGGCTAAAGTGGAATATTCTTTACAACGATCCTGATAAAAATGGTTCCAACGCAACATGGACCAGCCTTCTGTATAAACATAGCTGGGCGACTGCTCATTAAAAATAGGATTGTTATTGGCAAAATAAGCAGAATAAATATCATGAGTCACATTCGTAGTGCGCTGATAGTCATTATACATCCCTTCATAAGTAAAAGTATTAAAAAAGGAAATACTCGTCGTTTCATTCTCTTTCAGTTTTGTCAGTTCATCTTCCGAAATCTCCGGACTCAGATCGATACCGGAACCTGAAGAACTCTCCCCATCTCCGATATACAATGGAGAATAAGGATCAGTATTCATTTCCTCAAATCCATCATTACAGGAAAACATTACGCATAAGAATAAAAAACACAAAAAACTATATATCAAATTTTTATACCTCTTCATTTATCAAATAATTAACTGGTCTACATTTTATTTTCACTCTCTTATCTTTTGCATTTTCTTTCAAAACCCTACATTCACAGAAAAACCGAATGATCGCGTATACGGTATTGCCGTAAAGTCAATGGCTTGTGAATACATGGTAGTATCAAAGCCTCCTTCCGGACTTGATCCTGGAGTATGGGTAAAGAGATAGCAAAGATTCCGTGCTACCAACGATAGTTTAAAGGATGAAAAGGGCATTTTCTTGAGCATTCGGGACGAAAAAGAATAACCTAACGACATCTCTTTGATCCTGATATATGAAGCATCATAAAGAAATTCTTCCGCAATACCTTCTTTGGAACCGATAGACATGTAGTATTTTTCTGCGCTTACCGGTGTAGTATTAGGTGTTCCATCTTCATTCACTCCCGGGAAAACAACATCCTCCCTATTTTCTGTTCGCTTGGCTGTTCCAAAGCCTGTAGCAATGGATTCCGACATAGAAACAATGTCACCTCCAAACTTCATATCGAATAAAGTAGTAAAGAAAACTCTTTTATATGAAAATGAGGGGATGACAGACATTAATAAGTCGGGTTGTATATTTCCTATTTTAGTTCGTTGATTCGACATTAACGGAAGACCATTCCTTACAATTACATTCCCCTGGTTATCACGCAAAAAGGCCCGGTTCGCATAGATATCGCCGAGTTTTCCTCCAGATTCGGCTCCTACGTCGACCAACAAATTATCTTTCTTGAAGTTAAAACTCATATAAGGGACATCATCGGCCAACTCATCTACCATCGTTACATTCCTTGCAAGATTGATATCTAATCCGAATTCAAAATCTTTTGTAACGACTGGTTTTGTATAGATCATCAATTCAAATCCACGATTGGAAACCAAACCGGCATTGATATACTTCCCATCCCAACCTCCTGATAAAGGTTGCACCAGAATTTGATTTTTCGTTTCGCTATAGTAAGCGGTAAAATCAAATTCCAACCTGTTTCTGAAAAATTTCAGATCCAGACCGGCTTCATAAGAAGTCTTCATCTCGCTCTTCAAATCCGGATTAGCTTTGATCTTCGGGACATGAGCAACAGGTCCGCTACTTTCCTGTGTATAAGTCACATAATCTTTCGTTTTATATGGATCCGTATCTTTTCCTGCCTGAGCATACGAAAGTCTCATTTTTGCAAAAGTGAGCCATGCCGGAATTTGATGATTCTTCTTATTCATCCATGCAGTAAAATCATAACTCAGATTGACGGATGGGTAGATATAAGGATTACTTGCTGGAGGCAATGTAGATGACCAATCGGCTCTGCCTGTCAGATCTAAAGCCAGATAGTCGTCATAAGCCACCTGCATGGTTCCAAATACAGAGCGAGTTTTCCGTTCCCAGAAATCCTGTTCAACAGCATTGACTCCTCCCCCAGAAATAGGATTGGCAGCACTGTTATGATCCCATAAGCCTTTGGTCGTCATATTTTGTGATTTACCCGAAAGTTCCCGGAAATTACCATACATGATATTGCCTCCGACAGAGTAATTAAGTTGAAAGCTTTGAGGTAAAGTATGATTTCCGAAAAGGATAAATTCCATATTGTGTTCGAAAAAATTATCTTCTCTCGATAGATAAGAATCGTCGGTAATGGGAATTTTCATACCATCCGACCGGTTCATATCGTCGATCCTGGTTCTGTAATAATCAAATCCATACTTGGCGGTGGCATACAACCAGGATGTAAAATTCATCTTCATCGAAAAATAGCCGAAATTTCTCCAACGCTCGTCCTGATTGCTGTATTGATAATTGACATAATAAGGATTGTAAAGTTCTACCCTCGGACCGACCCAGTTGATCTGTCCGCCATCTTCCGTTACATAATGGTCTTTTAGATCCGACAAACGGATATTATTCGGAACATACAGTAATTGATAAATTTCTCCATTGATTCCGTTCAAAGGACGATTCTCAGCATTAGTCCGGGAAAGGGATAATTTAGAGTCCAAAGACAGATACTTGTTGATCTCCATACCGCTCTTCAAGTCTATATTGATCCGGTTAACCGATTCTCCGGGAAAAATTCCCTCGCTGCCCAGATAACCGAAAGAAAGACGGTAATTTGATTTTTCTGTCACGTTCCCTATAGCAACGTTGTGATTTTGAGAAAAACCTGTCCGAAAAAAATCTTCCAACTTATTCCCATAATGTTGAAACGGCATTTCCTCTCCGGTCCAGGCTGTATATGTATGCCCGTCGAGTGTGGGTCCGAAACTGTATTGTGATCCGGGATTATATATTCCCAGAGAACCTTGTCCGTATTTATCCTGCATATCCAGGGTAGATGCCACCTCGCTCCAGGTAAACGATCCGGAATAGACAGCTCCGAAGCCGCTATTCTTTGTGCCCTTTTTCGTAGTGATCAGAATAACCCCGTTAGCGGCCCTCGACCCATAGAGAGCTGCAGCATTCGGGCCTTTCAGTACAGAGATCGATTCTATATCTTCAGGATTGATGTCGAATGATACACCTCCCCTGTCAACTCCTCCATATAAAGAAGCACCGGAATTACTATTATCATTAAATGGAATTCCGTCTACAACCCACAAAGGCTGGTTATTATCCGTTAACGAACTGTTTCCACGGATTGTTATTTTTGTCGATCCGTTCAATCCGGTAGGAGAGACATTCATCTGTAAACCTGCCACTTTTCCTTGTAAAGCGCCGGTAACGGAAGAAGCGCCAGCCTGGTTCAATTCATCCGATTTTATTTCCTGGATAGAATAACCTAACAGACGTTTCTCCCGTTTAATACCCAAAGCGGTCACTACGACTTCGTTGATCTGATTGACACTTTCCTTCATTTCGATCCGGACATCCGATTGCTCTTCCACCGTTACCGTTTCATCCTGATACCCCACATAGGAGAACTTTAAGATATCGCCTTCGTTTACATTCAACGAAAAATTTCCATCAACATCTGTTACTGTTCCATGAGATGTACCTGGCACCTGGATACTAACTCCGATCAAAGGATCTCCCAGCAGATCAATTACATTTCCCGATATCTTCCTGGGTGCCTGCTTTGGGTTTTTATCCGATTCGGTTGCCGGAACAAGATAAAAAACCTTTTTATGTAAGGAATAAGTGATCCCCGTTCCCTTCAGTATTTTTTCCAATGCCTCACTAACAGTTGCATCTTTCACAGAAACAACAGCAAGAGGTGTTTGCGCAATCTTGTCTTCATAAAAAAACTGATAAGTAGTTTGCTTCTTTATCTCATCGATTACTTTAACCAGGGTCACATCTTTCATATTCAAAGTAACCAGGCGCTCTTGTGCCCAAAGAGAAAAATTACTAACTGACAAAAAAAGCAATAAGACGAACAAGTGAAATTTGTTTTTCACAGCATACATTTTTAATTTATTCATTGATATTTCAGTAATTAGAATAAGAACTCTGCGTAAGGGTCAGTATTGACAATCAGGAATTCATCATTCAGAATTCCGACTTTGTGAAATCAATATTTTTTGTTTATTTCTATCATATCTAAATTGAAAAGACATCACTTTTCCTAAACGATCCAATAACTGCTCTATCTGTTCTTCTTTCATCACAGCTCCAGTATATGTACGCTCCTCGTCCAAAGAAGAAGCATCTATTTCCATAGAAACAGAATAGATCATTTCCAGTTTGGAGACAACTTCTTTCAATGTTGCATTTTCAAAAGAAATAAAACCATATCTCCAGGAAGATACCAGATTTGCATCCGATTCTTTTACACTAAGCAGGTGGCTTCCTTTAACCGATTTAACCTTTTGTCCGGGGGCAAGCATCAATAATTCCCTGTTATTGGAATCTTCAATCACAACTTTTCCTTCCAATAAAGAGGCTTCTATGATGTCATCATTGGGATAAGCTTCCACATTAAATGAAGTCCCCAGTACCTTTACCGTAAATGCATCTGTTTGTACACGAAACGGCCTTGCGGAGTCCGGATGCACTTCAAAATAAGCCTCCCCTACCAATGTTAATCTTCTTTCATTTTCTCCGAACCCATTGAGCAATCGAATTGTAGAACCCCGGTTCAACCAAACTTTCGACTGGTCAGGTAATACGATTACCCGTGCACTATCTGTCATACTTATTTCTGCTGCTGCATAATCGGAATATATTGCCTCATGCTCTGTTTTTCCGATCAAATAATAGCCTATTACTGCAATCAACACACAGGCAGCTGCCGCATATCTGAAAAAATAGGTATTCCAAAGGGATTTTCTTTTTACCGGTTCTGATTCCTCGGTATTGATTTTATCCCAGGTTTTTTGCCATTGAATATAAAGATATTCTTTGTGGGCATATTTTTTCAGGGAAGACTCGTTCCAAAGAGCTTCCATTTCAAATAACCATTTTTTATTCTCTGGATCCTTTATCCATTGCTCAATGAGGACATATTCTTCTTCAGTCGACTTCTTTTGAAGATAATTAAATATGATATCCGGATTCATTTTCATCAATAGTTTTTCTGTTTATATATAGAACATCTTAAAAAACGGAACTACGTAGTGTCCCCGTTAAAAAGTATTTTAATTTTGCATTTTCTTTTTTAGACATAAAAAAATATATAGCTTTGCACACTATATTTCCAGTATATTGCAATGAATAACAAAGAAATAACTGATCTGTTTTCTGGAATAAAAGGGGGAAGCAAAGAAGACTTTGAAAAAATTTTCAAACTTTTCTTTCCTCGTCTAATGTATTATGCTACACAATTTGTAGATCAGGATGAGGCCGAAGATATTGTTCAGGATGTTTTTGTCGATCTGTGGACAAAAAAAGATGAACTGGATTTCGGCCAGGCAATTGTTTCTTTTTTATACCAACTGGTTCACAATAAATCGTTGAACCTGATCAAACACAAACAAATCGTAGAAGGTTATAGAACGCAGTTTGAGATCGTCCGGGAAAAGATAGATTATTTTTCGCCGGATGAAAATGAAGTTTTTCAGAATCTGATCCGGGAAGAACGTTTTCAGGCATTAAAAAATGCCATCGAATTACTTCCGGAAAAAGGAAAAAAATGTTTCAAATTGAGTTACATTCATGGCATGAAAGCCAAAGAAATTGCAGATATTATGGGAATCTCTCCCAGAACAGTAGAAACGCATATTTATAAATCTCTGCAAATATTGAGGAAAAATTTCAAAAATGAAGACCTGATCATTTTCCTCATTTTACAAAGTTTGAACCTTTTATAAACAAAAGTCCCGAAATTTCTCCCGGGACTTTCATATCTGATTTCAAAAGTATTATTTCACTTTCTTGTAGCCATAAACAGCCAGGTTACCCAGTTCCTCTTCAATACGGAGTAATTGATTGTATTTAGCCATACGGTCTGAACGGCTCAAAGAGCCGGTTTTGATCTGGCCTGAATTTGTTGCTACGGCAATGTCGGCAATAGTAGCATCTTCAGTTTCACCTGAACGGTGAGAAGTAACTGAAGTATAACCTGCACGGTGAGCCATTTCGATAGCATCCAGCGTTTCACTCAAAGAACCGATTTGATTTACTTTGATCAGGATAGAGTTGGCACAACCCATTTCAATACCTTTTTTCAGGTATTCAACATTGGTTACAAACAAGTCATCTCCTACTAACTGGCATTTGCTACCTATTTTGTCTGTAAGCATTTTCCAACCGTCCCAGTCGTTTTCGTTCATACCGTCTTCAATAGAATCGATCGGATATTTAGCTACCAACTCTGCCAGATAATCAGCTTGTTGGGCAGATGTACGTTTTGCTCCATTGGGGCCTTCAAATTTGGAATAATCGTAAATACCGTCTTTGAAGAATTCAGAAGCGGCACAGTCTAAACCGATCATTACATCTTTTCCGGGTTTATATCCGGCATTCTCGATAGCTTTCAGGATAGATTCCAAAGCATCTTCCGTACCATTCAATGCAGGAGCAAAACCTCCTTCATCACCTACTGCGGTACTCAAACCACGATCGTGCAATACTTTTTTCAAAGCATGGAATACTTCTGCTCCCATTCTCAAACCTTCTTTGAAAGAAGGAGCGCCTACCGGACGGATCATGAATTCCTGGAAAGCAATCGGGGCATCGGAGTGTGAACCTCCGTTGATAATATTCATCATGGGAACCGGTAATACAAAAGTATTTGTTCCACCGATATATCTGTATAAAGGCTGATCCAGATAAATAGCAGCAGCTTTTGCCACAGCTAAAGAGACTCCCAGGATAGCATTGGCGCCCAATTTGGATTTGGTTTTAGGTCCATCCATGGCAATCATTTTGTTGTCGATGGCACGTTGTTCCAAAGCGCTCATTCCGATCAAAGCAGGAGCAATAACTGTATTGACATTTTCCACTGCTTTCAAAACACCTTTACCCAGGTAACGTTTTTTATCTCCATCGCGCAACTCCAACGCTTCGTTTTCGCCTGTAGATGCTCCGGAAGGAACAGCAGCACGACCGATAACACCCGACATCAAATGTACGTCGACTTCAACGGTGGGATTACCCCTTGAATCCAAGATCTCTCTACCTACGATTTTTACAATTTCCATACGGTAAGTTTTTTAATTGATAGTTATACTAATATTCTTTGCTTTCAGGCTGCAAAGGTAGTAAAAATATCTATCACTTGATGTAAAATAATCCCACTTTTCAATTGTCTACGAGACTAAAAAAACAAAATTACTAACTGATATTCCAGATCAGCACACCATTGTCCTCCATCAACCACATTATGGCTTTTTACAATGAAATAGTCAATATATCCCGGAGAAACTATTTTTTCCGTATTATTAAGATCGATAACCTTTTTTACCAAATACCGTGGTCCGGGAAAGAATAGCCTTTCAGAAGGAATTTCTTCCAATCTTATGTTCTGAATAACACAAGAGAAGCCAGTTGTGATGTTCGTTGTATCAAAAAAAACGACCCATAATCCAACGATTATGAGCCGTCTTTTTACCGAAAACGGTAATAATATTATTCTGCTTTCGTTTTTTCTTCTGCCGGAGCTTCCGGAGTTGCTTCAGCGTCTACAACCGGAGCTTCTTCTACTACCGGAGCAGCAGTAGCTTCTTCCACTACAACTTCAGGTTCTTCAACCTTCGGAGCAGCTTTTGGAGCTTTCACTTCTACTACAGGAGCATCAGCGGCGTCGGCTTTTCTTCTGGAACGACGGGTCTTGGCGGCTTTAGCCGGAGCCTTGTCTTTCAACAGATTTTCATTGTAGTCTACCAACTCGATCATACACATTTCGGCATTGTCACCCAAACGATTACCTGTTTTGATAATACGGGTGTAACCACCCGGACGGTCTCCGATTTTCTGAGATACATCCAGGAATAATTCTTTCACCGCAAATTTATCCTGCAGATTTTTGAACACAATACGTCTGGAATGTGTCGTATCTTCTTTAGATTTGGTAATGAGCGGTTCTACATATTTGCGAAGAGCTTTCGCTTTCGCAAGAGTCGTAAAAATCCTTTTATGCTTGATCAGGGAAGATGCCATATTGGAAAGCATCGCTTCTCTGTGCGTATTGGTACGACCTAAATGATTGATTTTTTTATTATGTCTCATCGTTGTTACTCTTTATCTAATTTATATTTCGCAATATCCATACCGAAAGTCAATTTCAGGCTGTCGAGCAGATCGTCTAATTCCGTCAACGATTTTTTACCGAAATTACGGAATTTCAGCAAATCGTTTTTCTGGTATCCGACCAACTCGCCTAAAGTTTCCACATCAGCTGCTTTCAAACAATTCAGGGCACGGACAGAAAGATTCATGTCTGCCAGTTTTGTTTTCAACAATTGTCTCATGTGGAGTACTTCTTCATCGAATTCTTCATTGGATTCGGTATCAACCGGTTCCAGGTGTATCTTCTCATCAGAGAATAACATAAAGTGATGAATCAGTATTTTAGCAGCTTCTTTCAAAGCTTCCTTCGGATGGATAGAACCGTCGGTTTCTATTTCGATAATTAATTTCTCATAGTCCGTTTTCTGTTCTACACGATAGTTTTCGATAGTATACTTCACATTGCGGATCGGTGTAAAGATAGAGTCGATAGCAATCAACGAAATATCTTCTTCACTTACCTGATTCTCGTCGGCGGGTACATAACCGCGTCCTTTATCAACGTTTAATTCTATACGGAAACTAGCTCCCGGGTCTAAATGACAAATTACAAAATTGGGATTCAATACTTCAAATCCAGATAATTGTTTGCCTATATCTCCCGCGGTGAACATTTCGGTACCCGAAACATGAATTGTAACTTTTTCGTTTTCTATATCATCCACGGTACGTTTGAACCTGACTTGTTTCAGATTCAGGATTATGTTAGTTACATCTTCGAGTACGCCGGGAATCGTTGAAAATTCATGTTCAACTCCGTCGATCTTGATAGATGTAATAGCAAATCCTTCCAAAGAAGATAATAGAATACGGCGGAGGGAATTACCGATAGTAATTCCGTAACCGGGCTCCAACGGACGAAACTCGAATTTCCCGTAGAAGTTGTCCGCTTCTAACATTAATACTTTGTCGGGTTTTTGAAATGCTAATATCGCCATGGATTAATTATTATTTAGAATACAATTCTACTATTAACTGTTCTTTGATATTTTCAGGAATATCTGCTCTTTCCGGAATGTGCAAATATTTTGCACTCATGGATGGTTGATCCCATTCGATCCAGGCATATTTGCTGTGATTGAAACCGGCCAGACAATCGTTAACGATTTCCATAGATTTGGATCTCTCACGTACTCCGATTACTTGTCCGGGTTTTACCGAATAAGAAGGAATATTCACGACTTCTCCGTCCACAACAATATGTCTGTGGGACACCAACTGACGGGCAGCAGCTCTTGTAGCAGCCAGTCCCATACGGAAAACGATATTATCCAGGCGGCATTCGAGCAATTGGATCAGCACCTCACCGGTAATCCCTTTGGAGCGCTGAGCTTTTTCAAATAAATTACGGAATTGTTTTTCCAACACACCGTAAGTATATTTGGCTTTTTGCTTCTCGCGAAGCTGAATGCCGTATTCGGAAGTTTTTTTCTTCCTGCCGTTTCCATGTTGACCGGGAGGATAGTTCTTTTTACTCAGAACTTTATCCGGTCCGAAAATTGCTTCACCGAATTTACGGGCAATTCTTGTTTTAGGTCCAGTATATCTTGCCATTTTTTAGTTTTTTAAAATTTTGTCTGCCGGAACCGGTATTGTGCAGCCGCGATTGCAGAGAGGGTACTTGCAATCTTATTTCACGCCCGGGTTCCTTAGAACAGGGTTTGAATAAATTAAACTCTTCTTCTTTTAGGAGGACGACATCCGTTATGCGGAAGTGGAGTAACATCGATGATCTCAACGACTTCGATTCCGGCTCCGTGAATTGTTCTGATAGCAGATTCACGACCGTTACCCGGTCCTTTTACATAAGCTTTTACCTTTCTCAAGCCAAGATCAAATGCAATTTTCGCACAATCCTGGGCTGCCATCTGGGCAGCATAAGGAGTATTCTTTTTTGAACTTCTGAAACCCATTTTACCGGCTGAAGACCAGGAAATCACTTGACCTTCACTGTTCGCAAGGGTAACAATAATGTTATTGAAAGAAGAATGTACGTGCAATTGACCCATTGCATCAACTTTAACGTTTCTCTTCTTAGCAGCGACTGTTTTCTTTGCCATATCTGATGATTATTTAGTAGCTTTTTTCTTGTTAGCAACTGTTTTCTTTCTTCCCTTGCGTGTACGGGCGTTATTTTTAGTACTCTGACCTCTCAAAGGCAAACCGATACGGTGACGGATTCCACGGTAGCAACCGATATCCATCAAACGTTTGATGTTCAATTGTACTTCTGAACGAAGATCTCCCTCTACTTTAAAATTTGCGCCAATGATTTCACGCACTTTGGCAGCCTGGTCGTCGTTCCAGTCTTTTACTTTAATATCACGGTCGATACCGGCTTCCGCCAATATCTTATTTGCAGCGCTACGTCCAATCCCATAAATATAGGTCAACGCAATTTCTCCTCTTTTATTTTGCGGCAAATCGACACCAACTATTCTTATAGCCATATTCTAAATTTGAATTTTTCTGCAAAAATAATAAAATTATCCTTGACGTTGTTTATACTTAGGATTCTTTTTGTTAATCACATACAAGCGACCTTTTCTTCTGACAATCTTGCAGTCGTCGGTCCTTTTCTTCAAAGATGCTCTTACTTTCATATTATTTTAATTTTATTTGTATCTGAATGAAATTCTTCCTTTGGTTAAATCATACGGAGACATCTCTACTTTGACTTTATCACCGGGCAGGATTTTGATGTAGTGCATCCTCATCTTACCGGAAATATGAGCCGTAATCTCATGTCCGTTCTCTAATTCAACTCTAAACATTGCGTTAGACAATGCTTCAATGATTGTTCCGTCTTGTTCAATTGCTGCCTGCTTGGCCATAATCTGAAATCAATTAATTAAATTGCTTTTTCTCCTAAAACTGCTTCGACATACTCGAATGTAGATAAAATATCCGCTTTTCCGTCCCTGATTGCCACAGTGTGTTCAAAATGGGCCGATGGCTGATTGTCTCTGGTACGGACAGTCCAGCCGTCTTTCTCAAAAACTACATGTCTCTTTCCCATATTGATCATCGGTTCGATGGCAAGGCACATACCGCTTCTCAGCAAAACGCCGTAACCACTCTTTCCGTAGTTAGGAACTTCCGGTTCTTCGTGCATTTTCTTGCCGATCCCGTGTCCTACCAGTTCGCGAACGACCGAATAACCCCTGTTTTCACAGTATTCCTGAATCGTCCGGCTCACATCTCCCAGGCGTTTCCCATCGACAGCCTTTTCAATCCCCAGATACAATGCTTCCTTGGTTGTTTTCAAAAGCATTTTGACTTCGGGAGCAACCTCACCCACACAAAACGTATAGGCAGAGTCCCCACAATATCCATGGATAAATGTACCGCAATCGACGGAAACAACATCTCCTTCCTTCAAAATTTCCTTATCGGAAGGGATCCCGTGGACTACTTTTTCATTAAGCGATATGCAGAGAGAATTAGGAAAACCTCCGTATCCTAAAAATACCGGCTCTGCGCCATGATCCCGAATAAACGTTTCGGCTATTTTATCTAATTGAAGCGTACTGACACCCGGCTGAATATGTTTAGCCACTTCCCCGAGCGTCATGCCCACCAAACGGTTGGCGATACGCATCAATTCAATTTCTTCGTCAGTCTTAAGATAGATCATCTTTTAATAAGCCGTGCCCTGGCGTCCTTTGATTCTTCCGGTTTTCAACAAACCATCATAGTGACGCATCAGCAGGTGACTTTCAACTTGTTGCAAAGTATCCAGTACAACCCCTACCAAAATCAGCAAAGATGTTCCCCCGAAAAATTGGGCAAATTCCTGACTGATACCGAAAAGGCTTGCAAAGGCAGGCATAATGGCAACCAATGCGAGGAATAATGAGCCCGGGAATGTTATTCTGGACATGATTTCATCTATATACTCGGCAGTTCTCTTTCCTGGTTTAATACCGGGAATAAATCCGTTATTTCGTTTCAAATCTTCCGCCATCTGCGTCGGATTGATTGTAATAGCGGTATAGAAATAGGTAAATGCAATGATCAACAGCGAAAATACCACACAATACTGCCAGCTGGTATGGTCCATGAAAGGCATCATTATTTTGTAAAACCAGCTATCCGGATTGTTTTCGCCAAAACCCATAAATGAGATCGGAATAAACATAATTGCCTGGGCAAAAATGATAGGCATCACATTAGCAGCATTGACTTTCAACGGAATATACTGTCTTACTCCTCCGTACTGTTTATTTCCTACCATTTGTTTGGCATATTGTACGGGGATCCTGCGGGTACCCTGTACCAGCAAAATAGCTCCGGCGATAACAAATAATAAGAATACGATTTCGAAAAGGAATGCGATCAAACCGCCTCCGCTCTCTCCGAAACGGGAAGTAAACTCTTTAGCTAGTGCAATCGGTAAACGGGCAAGGATACCGGTCATGATGATAAACGAAACACCATTACCTATTCCCTTATCCGTAATCCTCTCTCCTAACCAAAGGATGAACATAGATCCTGCAGCCAGGACGATCGTAGATGATACCGAGAACCAGATTCCCGCAGGCATTGCACCTCCGGCATGCCTTAATTGAGTACTGAGGTTAATCAGATAAGCAGGACCCTGAAACAGGAGAATCGCTACGGTAAGATAGCGTGTATACTGATTGATCTTCCGACGTCCGCTTTCTCCTTCCCTTTGCATTTTTTGAAATGCCGGGATGGCAATAGCCAGCAACTGGATAACGATGGATGCCGAGATATACGGCATGATACCCAACGCAAAAACAGATGCATTGGAGAAAGCACCACCCGAGAACATATTCAAAAGGTCTAAAAGGCCTCCGGAAGTTTGTTTTTCAAGGGCTGTAAGGTGCGCAGGATCAATACCGGGAAGAACCACATATGTTCCGAAACGGAAAATCGCAATCAGAACAAATGTAGTGATGATCCTGGTTCTCAGGTCTTCAATCTTCCAAATATTTTTAATAGTTTCTATTGCTCTCATTTTATTCAGATTTTAACAGCAGATCCTCCGGCGGCCTGAATAGCTGCTTCGGCCGATTTGGAGAAAGCATGTGCTTCAACATCCAATTTAGCGGTAAGTGTACCTTGACCGAGGATTTTTACTTTTTGATTGGCTGAAATAAAACCGGCATTTCTCAACTCTTCGAGTCCGATCTTGGCTAATTGTTGAGCATCTGCTAATTTTTGCAGTGTTTCAATATTGATAGCCTTGTATTCGACTCTGTTAATGTTCTTAAATCCAAACTTGGGAAGACGACGTTGAATAGGCATTTGTCCCCCTTCAAAACCAATTTTTTTGGAATATCCGGATCTGGATTTTGCTCCTTTATGTCCTCTGGTAGATGTTCCGCCTAAACCCGAACCCGTTCCGCGACCAATTCTCTTCCGGGTTTTAACAGAACCTTCCTGAGGCTTTAAATTCGATAAGTTCATATAGTAATTTTTTATTTTGTCAAACAATGAGTTTTACTTCTCTATAGAAACTAAGTGTTTCACTTTATCGATCATTCCCAAAATGGAAGGAGAAACTTCATGTTCTACCACGCGACCCATTTTTCTGAGACCGAGAGCGTCTAAAGTTCTCTTTTGTGTTTCGGGACAATTGATTCTGCTTCTAACTTGCTTTACTTTAATTGTTGCCATAGTATTTTCCTCCTATTATCCTTTAAACACTTTTTCAACCGATACTCCCCTGTTCTGGGCGACCATGAACGGGCTTCTTAACTCATTCAACGCAGCAAAAGTAGCTTTCACCAAGTTGTGCGGGTTGGAAGATCCTTTGGATTTTGCCAGCACGTCGGTAATTCCCACACTTTCCAATACAGCACGCATAGCACCTCCGGCTTTCACCCCGGTACCATGGGTAGCCGGTTTGAGGAAAACCTCAGAGCCACCGAAACGGGCTATTTGTTCATGAGGAATGGTTCCTTTGTGTACAGGCACCTTGATCAGGTTTTTCTTGGCAGCTTCAACCGCTTTCGCAATGGCCGAAGTAACCTCACCTGCTTTACCCAAACCCCAACCGATAATACCATCTTCATTACCTACCACAACGATAGCTGCAAAACTAAAAGTACGTCCCCCTTTAGTAACCTTGGTTACACGGTTAATGGCAACTAATCTGTCTTTTAATTCCAAGTCGTTGGTCGACTTTACTCTATTCATTATTCCTGCCATATTCATTAAAATTTAAGGCCGCCTTTACGTGCAGCATCTGCGAGTTCTTTAATCCGGCCGTGATACAGGTATCCGTTACGATCGAACACAACGGTTTGTACTCCGGCTTCCAGTGATTTTTTAGCAACCTGTTCTCCTACTTTAGCAGCGATTTCTTTTTTCGGTGCTTTGTCGTTTAATCCGAGCGAAGAAGCAGCGGCAATGGTTTTTCCCGACAAATCGTCGACCACCTGTGCGTAAATCTGCTTGTTGCTTCTGAAAACTGTTAAACGTGGGCGTTCCGTAGTTCCGGAAACTTTGTTACGCACACGATATTTTATTTTGATTCTTCTTAATTCCTTTGTTGTCATGATAATTTCAGTTTACGTAAATTACTTACCTGCTGACTTACCGGATTTTCTGCGAACCACTTCACCGACAAAACGGATACCTTTACCTTTGTAGGGTTCCGGTTTACGGAATGAGCGGATTTTTGCACAGATTTGTCCGATCAACTGTTTATCTGCCGATTCAAGGATGATCAGCGGATTTTTGTTTCTTTCAGATTTGGTTTCGAGTTTGACTTCATTAGGAAGCTGCATAAAAATAGCATGTGTATAACCTAACGAAAGTTCGAGAAGATTACCGGTATTTGAAGCACGGTAACCAACGCCGACTAATTCCAACTCTTTTTTGTAACCTTCGGAAACACCCACTACCATGTTATTGATCAATGAGCGATACAAGCCGTGGAGAGCCCTGTGATTCTTTTCATCAGTCGGTCTGCTGATTGAAACAGTACCGTCGGCCATTTCCACTTTAATATCAGGATTAACGTCCTGAACAAGTTCTCCTTTGGGTCCCTTTACAGTAACCACATTATCTTTCACCGTAATGGTTACACCTGCCGGTATTTGAATAGGTAATTTTCCAATTCTTGACATACTTATACCCTCCTCATTAATAAATGTAACACAAAACTTCGCCACCGATCTTGAGATCGCGGGCTTCCTTGTCAGTCATTACACCCCTGGAAGTTGAAAGTACGGCAATACCTAAACCATTCAAAACTCTGGGCATTTCTTTGTAACCGGTGTATCTGCGCAAACCTGGGGTAGAAGCCCTTTTCAGGGATTTGATCGCATTTACTTTGTTAACCGGGTCATACTTCAAGGCAATTTTAATCGTGCCTTGGGGACCATCTTCTACAAACTTGTAATTCAGAATGTAGCCTTTGTCTAAGAGGATCCTCGTGATCTCTCTTTTTAAATTTGACGCAGGGACTTCAACCACCCGGTGCTTAGCCTGGATGGCATTTCTCAATCTGGTCAAATAATCTGCAATTGGATCTGTCATAAAAATTTGAAATTAAATTGATCCGGACTTTCCGGACAATATTTAAACACTCGATATATTGGAATGAAAAATAAAGAATGAAGAGCAAGAATCAATACAATCACTGTTTAACTCTTAACTCTTAATTCTTAACTTTCATTTACCAGCTTGCTTTTCTAACCCCCGGGATCAGACCTGCAGCAGCCATTTCACGCAATTGAATACGAGAAATACCGAACTGGCGTACATAGCCTTTCGGACGGCCTGTCATGCTGCAACGATTGTGCAAACGTACAGGGGAAGCATTTTTGGGGATAGCTTGTAAAGCCTCGTAATTTCCTTCAGCTTTGAGTTTTGCTCTTTTTTCAGCATATTTTGCAACGAGCTTGGCTCTCTTCACCTCACGGGCTTTCATTGATTCCTTTGCCATACTTTATTGTTCTTTTTTAGCATTTTTAAAAGGTAAACCAAATTCTCTCAACAGGGCATAACCTTCTTCATCTGTTTTCGCAGAGGTCACAAAGGTAATATTCATTCCCAATATTTTAGTAATATTATCAATATTTATTTCCGGGAAAATGATTTGCTCCTGGATTCCGAGCGTATAATTACCTCTTCCGTCAAGTTTTCCTTCAATTCCCTTGAAGTCACGGATACGGGGTAATGCAATACGGATCAATCTTTCGAGGAATTCGTACATTTGCTCACGACGCAGTGTTACCATTGCTCCGATCGGCATTTTTTTACGCAGTTTAAAGTTGGAGATGTCTTTTTTGGAAATAGTTGCCACAGCCTTTTGGCCGGTAACGGCAGTGAGTTCCGCAATGGCGACATCAATCAGTTTCTTATCTGCCACCGCTACTCCCAAACCCTGATTGATCACAATCTTTTTGAGTACGGGAACTTGCATGACGGAAGAGTAAGAAAACTCCTTCATTAAAGCAGGAACAATTCTTTCCTGATATTCTTTTTTTACATTCGCTGTTGTTGTATTGCTCATTACTTGATCTCCTCTCCTGATTTTTTAGAAATTCGAACCAATACTCCTTTAGCGTTCAATTTACGGCCTATGCGCGTGGGTTTTCCGGATTTCGGATCCAACACGTTCAGATTGGAAATATGAACAGGAGCTTCTTTTTTCTCAACTCCGCCCTGAGGTTTCTTCGCACTGGGCTTCATGTGCTTTGAGATCATGTTAATACCTTCTACCAATGCACGGTTTTTGTCTATATAGACTTTCAGTACACGGCCGGTTTTACCTTTGTCTTCCCCGGTATTAACGAAAACTATATCTCCTTTTTTAATATGTAATTTGCTCATCGCTTTTCAATTAAGAATTAAGAATTAAGAATTAAGAATTAAAGCATTTCGACAGGATCATCAAATGAAATTCGCACTTGTTGGATTCCTTTCTATTCCTTAATTTTCAATTTTCAATTATTAATTTTCCATTATTAATTCATTACAGTACCTCGGGAGCAAGAGAAACGATCTTCATGTTAGTGGCACGAAGTTCCCTGGCAACCGGACCGAAAATACGGCTTCCTCTGATCTCACCTGCATTGTTTAACAATACACAGGCATTATCGTCGAAGCGGATGTAAGAACCATCCGGACGGCGTATTTCTTTTTTAGTGCGTACGATTACCGCTTTGGAAACGGTACCTTTCTTCACATCGCTGGAAGGGATAACATTCTTGATCGCAACAACGATCACATCACCCACAGAGGCATAACGTCTTCTTGTTCCGCCTAATACACGGATACAGAGGGCTTCTCTTGCACCGCTGTTATCTGCTATTGTAAGTCTTGATTCTTGTTGTATCATGTTATTTAGCTCTTTCGATTATTTCTACTAATCTCCATCTCTTGGTTTTGCTCAAAGGACGGGTTTCCATGATTTTTACAGTATCACCGATATTGCATTCATTTTTTTCGTCATGAGCATGGAATTTTTTCGTTTTACTAACGAATTTTCCATAAATCGGGTGTTTTTCTTTCCACTTAACGGAAACCGTAATCGATTTTTCCATTTTATTGCTGGAAACAACACCTATTCTTTCTTTTCTTAAATTCCTTTCCATCAGGCACATTATTTATTAGCGAGTTCTCTCTGACGCAATTCGGAATGCATGCGCGCAATACTCTTACGTAAATGCGTAATAGATGCAGGATTGTCCAACGGAGAAATGCTGTGGTTTACTTTCTTCTGATTGTAAGCAGCCGTATCGGCGGCCAATCTCTCTTGCAATTCCTTAGTGCTTAATTCTCTAATTTCTGCAATTTTCATGACCATTACACATTTTGATTATTAAAATCATAATCTCTTCTAACTATGAACTTAGTTGTCACTGGAAGTTTTTGAGCAGCCAAACGCAAAGCTTCTTTGGCTATATCGAAAGGAACTCCTTCGATTTCAAAAATGATTCTTCCGGGAGTAACGGGAGCCACAAATCCTTCCGGAGATCCTTTCCCTTTACCCATACGTACTTCAGCAGGTTTTTTGGTAATCGGTTTGTCGGGGAAAATTCTCACCCACACCTGACCTTGACGTTGCATATAACGGGTTACTGCGATACGGGCAGCTTCAATCTGCCGTCCGGTAATCCATTTTGATTGCAAAGATTTTATACCAAAAGAACCGAATGCCAGCTCACTTCCTCTGTGAGCATTACCTTTCATCCGACCTTTTTGCGATCTTCTGAACTTTGTTTTCTTCGGTTGTAACATTTTTTCTTTGAATTAAGAATTAAAAATCAAAAATTAAGAACTGGAACCGGACAATACCTGTTCCTTCTAATTTTCAATTTTCAATTTTCCATTTTTAATTACTTCTTCTCTCTCTGGCCTCTTTTTTTGAAGCTTCTGTCACCACGGTTGCGGTCTCGATCTCCCTCCGGTCTGCGTCCACCTTCTTTATTACTGGTGAATGACGGAGCCAGATCTTTTTTACCATAAATCTCACCGCGGCAGATCCAGACCTTGATACCGATCAGACCTACTTTTGTTAAAGCTTCACCCAAAGCATAGTCAATATCCGCGCGGAAAGTATGTAGAGGAGTTCTTCCTTCTTTATACATTTCCGAACGAGCCATTTCAGCTCCGTTCAAACGACCGGATATTTGCACTTTGATTCCCTCTGCTCCCATTCTCATGGTAGAGGCGATGGCCATTTTGATGGCGCGGCGGTAAGCTACCTTACCTTCCAGTTGACGGGCGATGTTATTGGCTACGATCACGGCATCCAGCTCAGGTCTTTTCACTTCGAAAATATTGATCTGAACTTCTTTGTCGGTGATTTTTTTCAACTCCTCTTTCAGCTTGTCAACTTCCTGTCCGCCTTTACCGATAATAATACCGGGGCGTGCCGTGCAAACTGTAATAGTAATTAATTTCAACGTGCGTTCAATAATCACGCGAGATACACTTGCCTTGGCAAGACGAGCGCTCAGATACTTACGTATCTTACTGTCTTCCAATAAAGTATCGCCATAATCATTTCCGCCGTACCAATTGGAATCCCATCCTCGGATAATTCCCAAACGATTGCTTATCGGATTTGTTTTTTGTCCCATTTTAGCGATTAAAATTTGATTATAGTTTTACTTCAGTGTATCAACGAAGATGGTAACATGGTTCGAGCGTTTACGAACCCTGTATCCTCTACCCTGGGGTGCAGGACGCATTCTTTTCAGCATAGTTGCCGAATCCACGTTGATCGATGTGATATATAATTCTCCGGTTTCTGCTTTACGCTCATTTTTCTGCTCCCAGTTATTGATTGCAGAAAGCAGCAGTTTTCCCACTCTGGCAGAAGCTTCTTTATTAGAGAACTTCAAAACACCAAGAGCCCTGAACACCTCCATGCCGCGTATCATATCTGCTACGAGACGCATTTTGCGGGGAGAAGTCGGGACATTCCGCAATTTCGCGAAATACATGGTCTTTTGCGCTTCTTTCCTTTGTTCGGCTGATATTTGTTTTCTCTTACCCATTGTATTGATTCTTTTTTATTTCAATTCAAAGTATCCTGTCATTATTTCTTACGGTTACCGCTATGACCACGGAAAGTACGGGTAGGGGAAAATTCGCCCAGCTTATGACCGACCATGTTTTCTGTAACGTAAACAGGAATAAATTTATTTCCATTATGAACTGCAATAGTGTGACCTACAAAATCAGGTGATATCATTGAAGCTCTGGCCCAGGTTTTAACGACAACTTTTTTTCCGGACTCATTCATGGTCAGGACTTTTTTCTCAAGTTTTACATTAATGTACGGGCCTTTTTTTAACGAACGACTCATAATTTACTCTTAATTAATCAGGTTACTTTTTTCTTCTCTCAATGATGTACTTGGAAGAATGCTTTTTAGGAGCTCTTGTTTTCAAGCCCTTAGCATATAATCCCTTGCGAGATCTCGGGTGACCTCCGGACGCACGTCCTTCACCACCACCCATCGGGTGATCTACAGGGTTCATAACCACACCACGTACCCGGGGACGACGTCCCAGCCATCTTGTTCTACCTGCTTTTCCTGATTTTTCAAGAGCATGGTCTGAATTACCTACACTACCTATAGTAGCCTTGCATGCAGCAAGGATTTTACGGGTTTCTCCCGAAGGCATTTTAAGGATTGCATAGATCCCCTCACGGGAAACCACCTGTGCAAAAGTACCTGCGGAACGAACCATTTTAGCTCCTTGTCCGGGACGTAATTCGATGTTATGAATTACAGTTCCCAAAGGAATTACCGACAAAGGCAGGCAGTTACCTACTTCAGGTGCTGCATCTTTGCCCGACATCACTGTCTGACCTACTTCCAGTCCGCTGGGTGCCAGGATATATGCCTTAGCTCCATCAGCGTAAAACAACAATGCGATACGTGCAGAACGGTTAGGATCATACTCGATCGTTTTCACTGTTGCAGGAATACCGTCTTTGGATCTTTTGAAGTCGATTAAACGTAGTTTTTTCTTGTGGCCGCCACCAAGATAACGCATTGTCATTCTTCCCTGGCTGTTACGACCACCGGAACGTTTAATACCTACTACAAGAGACTTTTCTGGTACAGAGGCAGTGATTTCCTCGAATGTACCAATAATCTTGTGTCTTTGCCCCGGTGTTGTGGGCTTTAATTTGCGAATTCCCATCGTTTTTATTATATATTACTAAAGAAATCAATTACTTGTCCTTCGGCCAACGTGATAATCGCTTTTTTATAAGCAGATGTTTTTCCGTGGATCGGCCCGGACTTGGTATATCTGAATTTGCTTTTTCCGCTGTAGTTCATTGTATTTACGTCGACTACTTTCACGCCATACATTTCTTCCACAGCTTTTTTTATCTGGATCCGGTTTGCATCCGGAGATACACGAAAACCATAACGGTTAGGAAATTTTTCCGTAATTGCCGTTTGTTTCTCTGTTACAATAGGTTTAATAATAATTCCCATTATGATGTTCTCCTATAGATTAAAAGTTATTGATTGCAGCCAAAGAACTTTCGGTAATTACAAGGCTTTTAGCGTTAAGCACTTTGTAAGTATTCAGTTCTGAAACCGTTACTACATTTGTCCGTTGCAGGTTGCGTGCAGACAATAACACATTTTTGTTATATTCGCCCATGATCATCAGCGATCTCTGATCTTCTAACTTCAGATTTTTCAGCAAACTAACAAATTCTTTTGTTTTGGGAGCGTCAAAAGTAAAGTCTTCCAACACGATGATAGCATCGTTTTTGGCCTTATAAGCCAAAGCCGATTTACGAGCCAGTGCTTTTACTTTTTTATTCAGTTTGAAACTGTAATCCCTTGGTTTAGGACCGAAAACACGGCCTCCACCTACCAATACGGGAGAATTGATATCTCCGCGGCGGGCACCGCCTCCACCTTTCTGGCGACCTAACTTACGGGTACTTCCAGATATTTCGCTCCTTTCTTTCGATTTATGAGTCCCCTGGCGTTTATTGGCCAAATGTTGTTTGGCATCCAAATAAATAGCATGGTCGTTGGGCTCAATTGCGAATACAGAATCGTTCAGTGTTACCTTTTTACCGGTATCTTCACCTTTTATATTATATACACTTAATTCCATTATTTTTCAATTAAAACGATTGAACCTTTAGCCCCAGGCACCGAACCGCGGATCAACATCAGGTTGTGTTCCGGGATCAGTTTAATTATCTGGAGATTTTGTACAGTAACTCTCTTATTACCCATCTGACCGCCCATACGTGTTCCTTTGAATACTTTGGCAGGATAAGAACAGGCTCCGATAGAACCCGGGTGACGTTGACGGTCACTCTGTCCGAGAGTAGCTTCACCCACCCCTTTAAAGTTGTGACGTTTCATAACACCCTGGAATCCTTTACCTTTAGATGTACCGATTACATCTACATAAATTTCGCCATCAAAATAATCTACCGTGATTACATCACCTTGTTTGTAATCTCCTTGATTTTTGAACTCGGCCAAGTGTCTCTTCGGTGTTGTTCCGGCTTTTTTGAAGTGTCCCATTTCAGGTTTGGAAGTATGTTTTTCCTTCTTTTCCTGAAAACCGATCTGGACAGATTCATAACCGTCTGTTTCAACGGTTTTCACCTGGGTAACAACACAAGGACCTACTTCGACAACAGTGCATGGAAGATTTTTTCCATCAGCACTGAAAATGGATGTCATTCCAATTTTTTTTCCTAATAATCCTGGCATTTCAGTTGTTGTTTAGTTGTTTGATTGTTATCTTGTTAGGGAGTAACATCTTACACCCTGACTATTTTCATTGGCACAAAATATGTGCCCCTACAATTATACTTTGATTTCTACTTCTACGCCGCTGGGCAGTTCCAGTTTCATCAGGGCATCTACCGTTTTAGCTGTTGAGCTGTAGATGTCGATCAACCTTTTGTAAGAAGACAATTCGAATTGTTCACGAGATTTCTTGTTCACAAAAGTGGAACGGTTTACCGTAAAGATACGTTTGTGTGTAGGAAGGGGTATCGGACCGCTTACTACGGCACCGGTAGACTTCACTGTCTTTACGATTTTTTCTGCCGACTTGTCAACCAGGTTGTAGTCGTAAGATTTCAATTTGATTCTAATTTTTTGGCTCATTGTTTGATTTGTTAGTTATTATCAAAATAAAAGTCGGGAAAAGAGCCATTTCCTCTCCCGACATTTGTTTTATTTTACAAGATCTACACGTCCTTTCACTTCCGTCAGTACTTGTCTGGCGATAGAAGGAGAAACTTCTTCGTAATGAGAGAACGACATGGTAGATGTAGCACGACCGGATGTAATGGTACGCAATGCGGTTACATATCCGAATGTTTCTGCCAAAGGTACTTTAGCTTTCACGATACGTGCGCCTGTACGACTGGAGTCCATACCTTCTACTTGTCCGCGGCGTTTGTTCAAGTCGCCGATCACATCTCCCATATTTTCTTCCGGAGTAACGACTTCCAGTTTCATAATCGGTTCCATCAGTTTCGGAGCAGCTTTTTCGGATGCGCTCTTGAAAGCCTGAATGGCACAAATTTCGAATGATAACTGATCGGAGTCAACCGGGTGATAAGAACCGTCGATAACCGTTACTTTCAGCTTATCCAAAGCATATCCTGCCAGCACTCCATTTTTCATGGCACGGGCAAAACCTTTTTGAATAGACGGAATATATTCTTTCGGAATATTTCCACCTTTTATTTCATCTACAAATTGCAATTCGCCTTCGAAGTCAGCATCGGCAGGACCTACGCGAACAATCATATCGGCAAATTTACCGCGACCTCCGGTTTGTTTCTTATAAGTTTCGCGCAATTCAACGCTCTGAGTAATAGCCTCTTTATAAGATACTTGCGGACGTCCCTGGTTACATTCCACTTTGAATTCCCTTCTCAAACGGTCGATAATGATTTCCAGGTGAAGTTCACCCATTCCGGAAATAACCGTTTGTCCGGTATCTTCATTGGTTTTGACGGTAAATGTAGGATCTTCCTCAGCCAGTTTGCTAAGTCCCATACCCAGTTTATCCATATCCTTCTGGGTTTTAGGCTCTACAGCGATGCCGATAACCGGTTCCGGGAAGTCCATTGATTCCAGAACAATCGGATGACCTTCATCACAAAGCGTATCTCCTGTACGGATATCTTTGAAACCTACTCCTGCACCGATATCACCACAACCAATAAAATCTTTCGGATTTTGTTTGCTGGAGTGCATTTGGAACAAGCGGGAGATACGTTCTTTTTTATCCGAACGGGTGTTAAATACATAAGATCCGGCTTCCAATTCTCCTGAATATACACGGAAAAAGCAAAGACGGCCTACATACGGGTCTGTAGCGATTTTAAATGCCAGGGCACAAAGAGGTTCTTCCGAACTCGGGTGGCGAACCAATACTTTTTCCGGATCATCCGGATGAGTACCTTCAATTGCAGGAGTATCTACCGGACTTGGCAGATAAGCGCAAGCAGCATCCAAAAGACATTGTACTCCTTTGTTTTTGAAAGATGAACCGCAAATCATCGGATTGATCTGCATAGCCAATGTTCCTTTACGGATAGCAGCCCGGATTTCATCTTCAGTAATAGTGGACGGATCATCGAAATATTTTTCCATCAATGTATCGTCGCACTCTGCCAGTACTTCCAGCATTTTATCTCTCCATTCCTGAGCTTCATCGAGCACCTGGGCAGGAACTTCTTCCACTGAATAATCAGCTCCCATGGTCTCATCATGCCAAAGAATAGCTTTCATTTTCACCAGATCCACGACACCGACGAAAGTTTCTTCCGCACCGATGGGTATTTGAATCGGACATGGGTTCGCACCCAGCACGTCTTTTACCTGGCGCACCACTTCAAAGAAATTGGCACCTGAACGGTCCATCTTATTGACATAACCGATACGGGGCACATTATATTTATCGGCCTGGCGCCACACTGTTTCCGATTGGGGCTCAACACCACCTACGGCACAGAAAGCGGCTACAGCGCCATCGAGGATACGCAGGGAACGCTCTACTTCCACAGTAAAGTCTACGTGTCCCGGAGTATCTATCAAGTTAATTTTATATGTATCACCTGCATATTTCCAATTGGCTGTTGTAGCAGCAGAAGTAATGGTAATACCACGTTCCTGCTCCTGCTCCATCCAGTCCATGGTTGCAGCACCATCGTGTACCTCACCGATTTTATGAGTCAAACCGGTGTAAAAAAGAATACGCTCGGAAGTCGTAGTCTTTCCGGCATCGATGTGGGCCATGATACCTAAGTTCCTGGTAAATTGTAATTGTTTGTCTGAACCTTTTGCCATTTGTAGTTAAATATCTGATTAGAATCTGAAATGAGCGAAAGCCCTGTTGGCTTCGGCCATTCTATGCATGTCTTCTTTTCTCTTGTATGCTCCACCCTGGTTATTAAAGCCGTCAACGATTTCGGCAGCCAATTTATCGGCCATCGTTTTTCCTCCTCTTTTGCGAGAGTAAGAGATCATATTTTTCATTGAAATGGACTCTTTGCGGTCCGGACGGATTTCAGTAGGTACCTGGAATGTGGCTCCTCCAATACGGCGGGATTTTACTTCGACAAGCGGGGTGATGTTATCTAAAGATTGTTTCCAGATTTCAAGAGAAGACTTTGTTTCGTTAGCCAATTTAGCCTTTACGATATCAAGTGCGGAATAAAATATATCAAAGGCAATATTCTTTTTGCCATCATACATCAGGTGGTTTACAAATTTTGTAACCTTTACATCACCGAAAACAGGATCCGGGAGGATCTGTCTTTTCTTTGGTTTTGCTTTTCTCATTGTTTGTTCAATTTTGTTTGTTTTTGGTTGCCAATTATCTGTCTTCAACGATTCCTCCGAATCATTTACTCAACCTATTGAATTGAAAATTGAGAATTAGAAATTGAAAATTAAAGAAAACAAAAAAGACATTTCATTTTCAATTTTCAATTTTCCATTTTCAATTTCTCATCATATATAGCTTTTCCAAAAAACCTTTAATTAATAATTACTTTTTACCTTTTCCTTTGGCAGCAGCGGGAGCAGCTCCTGGTTTCGGACGTTTCGCACCGTATTTGGAACGTCTTTGCGTACGACCGTTTACACCGGCAGTATCCAAAGTTCCGCGTACAATGTGATAACGTACACCCGGAAGGTCTTTCACACGGCCACCTCTTACTAATACGATAGAGTGCTCCTGCAGGTTATGTCCTTCTCCCGGAATGTAAGCATTTACTTCCTTCAGATTGGTCAAACGAACACGGGCAACTTTACGCATAGCCGAGTTAGGCTTTTTAGGAGTGGTGGTGTAAACCCTTACACAAACGCCACGTCTTTGAGGACATGCATCCAATGCAGGAGATTTACCTTTTACTTCCAAAACAGCCCTTCCTTTTCTTACTAATTGTTGAATAGTAGGCATTTTTTGTACTTTTAATTCTTAGTTTTTATAATAATACAATCTCGATTTACGTATTTCGGGCTGCAAAAATACGAGTAATTTTTGAATAATCAATAGATTATTGCAATTATTCGGAACTTTTACAGCGAAAAACGGGGCAAAGGTAGGTTTTTTTTAGGGAACAAGCAAAGAGGGGAAGCGGCGGACTGGGAAATGCTGCGATATTTAAACTTATTTAACTTTTAAGAGGAAAACTTATTAGTTAAGAGTTAAGAGCCGGGATTTTTCTAATCCTTGATGGAACATCATCGTCAGCTCTTTAAAATTAAAAAAAATCTAATGGTCAAAAATTGATTATCCATATGTTTTCCTTAAGGACGGACGTTAAGGTTTTTAAAGACCTTCATATAAAACGACTTGAAAGAATGACCTTGAAATTTTTAAAATCAGTCCTTAAGGCCCTAATGCTCAATTAAACAAAATTTACAGAAAGTCTAAATGGCTCCTTTGTTGGTTTCCTCTTTCCGCAACACAACCCGTCCCGAAAGATTGCCGTCTATTTGCTTAAAGAATTCTTTTATTTCGGCGTAAGATTCAGGAGAATATTTTCCGGCAGGTATGTGTACTTGTTGCACAATGAGCAGTTTTCCGTCATTTTCTATTATGGAAGAAGAAAATGTACCACAGGTAGACTCAATGCTTACCGGTCTGAGGCTTGATTCAACAACATATCCTTTGGGGAGTTCTATTAAAACGGAATCGGTTTGATGTACGGGAGAAGGAAGGCGCAACGGTAATTTTCTTGAAGAAGAAGAAAAGATACTGTTATATTCGTTCCGGAACGGATTCATGCTCAGGAACAAGCGATTACCTGTCTTGTTAGCATATTTTTCAGCATACAAATCGTATTTAATCGTAATTTCGGGGTATTCCTTTGCGAGATATTCTGTTTGTATATTGCTGATTTGTGTCTTATTCAAAGACAAACTCCGGGCCAGTTGATTGATTCTCTCTTTTTCCGGCTTGTGCAACACGAAATTCAGATAGGGCTCCATTTTATGATTTTTGTAATTACTGGTTACGGAAGATATCATATCTCCATCATCCTGCAATTTTACTGAAATGTAGTTGATTTCAGCATGTATTTTTTCAGGAGTATCCGGAACCGTACAGAGTTTACTTTGCTCTCCGGAAACCAACAACACATCGTGATCGGCAATACCTCTATAAATATAACCAAAAGGCAAAGTACGACTGGTACATTCCAACCAAACAGTGTCGTTTTCTAAAGGTACTTGCAAAATTACATGATTCGCTTGCGTAGGGGTACTAAAATCTTTGAACATTCTTTTTTTATCGGTGTGCACAATGGCATATTCTGACTTGATGTCAACAGATGCCAGCAAGGCTTTCATATAATTGGTCAGAGCCTTGCAATCTCCAAAACCGGTTTTATCCACCTGTAGAGCGGTCAATGGTTGCCAACCACCTATTCCTAATTTAATACTAACATAACGAGTCTTTTCCTGCAGATACTTATAAAGGATTGCGACTTTTTCCTTTTCGCTCTGCGCAGAAGATGTCATTTCCCGTACTTTGGCAACCGTTTCGGTAGGGAGAATATCCCGTTGCTCCTGCAATTGTTTCAAAAAGAGACCAACCCCTTTCCATGTTGAAAGATTTCCACATACTTTATCAAAACAAAAATCATTGGGAGTAACTAATAGAAACGGTGTCAGTTCTGTAATGGAAGGGCACAGCGGTTCCCAGGATATAGCCTTGATTTTTTCGGACATCCAGGTATAAACAGAATCCTTATTTTCAACTCTTCGTTCCGGAAGTGGCGCATAATCATTTCCCTTATATCTGATGGACATCGATGCCGGGAACTGTAATTTATACACGGATTTTTCTACTGCACATGCAAACGAAGGTACCGGGAAAAAGGAGGGATAATAGGCCAGTCCGTTTTTCCATTTTACCTCATAAGTATATTTAACTGTATAAGGATATGAGGGTGCCGGACATGTATAGTAACTATAATAATCATCACTTGCCAGATGATCCGAATAAGCGGTAACAGACAAATCACCTTTACCTATCTTCCTGAATAGTTTCCCTGATTCAAGATAAATTTCGCCCGAAAAACTTTTTAGTTCTTGAAATCTTCCCTGTGAAATCGCAATATCCGATAATCCCCTACCCTTTCCATTAAATACAGTGATTACTTTTACATTTTTTTCAATAGCATTATTCATATCCTGCTGAACAAAGATGGTTTCGTCCAGACGGATAACAGCATTAGCATCCGTTTTTAAATCGGCCGGAATATCTGCCACCGGATATTGCTGTGCATATGAATGGATGGAGAATAGCAAGCCGATGTAAAAGATGTATTGGTATTTCAGGTAGAAATTCATATAACAATTGGAAATTAGGGATTGCTTTTATTGGGTGATTTTTTTGAGAACTATTTGTTCATTGTTACTGGTAGTCAGATGCAAAAAGAAATTACGGAGAATTTCATACTCGGGTTGAAGATAAATAATGCGATTCAATGTCAACCGGAGGTTAACCATCACTTTACGCGTATTTTTATCTTCATTGATCATATATTGGTAAGAGGCATCATTATTCTCCGAAAAGGAAATTTTGATGGATTCAGGTAAACCGTCCACCACATATCCTTCCGGTATATCGAAAACCGCATTGATTCTTTTTTCAAAAGGATAATTGAATTCTACAGGAAGTTTCCGGCTTTCGGCTTTGAAGGGATTTTCTTCATACAACGGGAATATAATCGGATTCAGATAAATATATTCATCACCTGTTGTTGCTTCTTTTTTAGTATATGAAAACTTCAACTGTACTTTTTTATCTGTTTCTTTCAGATTCAGTATCTCATGATTCGGTATATCCACATGCGCTGCAGCCGCTCTTTCATCAAAGAACTCCTGCTCATCTTTGTATTTTTCATAGGCAGTTCTAAAGTCATAAGCCAGCTCATTGCTTTTGGATATCTGTACTTCCCCCGACAAAATTCCCTCTTCATTGAAACGGGCCATAACCCCCATCACTTCCATACTTTTAGATATTGAGCTCAGGTCTACCCAGCCGGAGCCTGCCGGTCCGAAGATATTCCGGGCAAAGTCAGACAAACACCCTGAAGCCATTACATTCAAGTCGCCATATTTCGCGGATGCATCCAGATACACCGGTTTGCCTTCTGCTGTGACTGCAACGATAAAATAATTCAGGTTATCGATAGTGGGGTGGGAAATGGGGGGACGTCCTGTATTCCGCAATCTCATTACCACAGGATAGGCATCGAACCCGGCTTCCCGGAGGGCGCAGATGAGCAAGGCATTGATTTCGCCACTGGTTCCCATGCCTTTCTTCAAGGCATCTTTTGGATTTTTCACCCACATGGTATTTTTATCATTCCAGGCTACTTTTGAACGTACCATATTATATACAGCCCTTACTTTATCCGTTTCCGTCATTTCCGGTGTAAACAAGGTTGCCAATTCGGTTTTAAATAATTTATGATCAAACTGTTTCCCGAAACCATTCGAGTTAATCAGCGTTTCTTCCACTGTGCGCCAGCTATTATTATATTGCTTATGTACAACTCCGGGAATAATAAAACTGCTTAGTTCAAAAGTAACACGAGCAAGGAAATCACCAACAAACCACACGTAGCTTTCATCTTTCAGGCCGGGAAGGTCTTCTGCTTCGAAATCATAAATATCGGCGGTGTAATTCATTGAACTAGAGCCTACAAACATGGTCTTATTTTCCTTGGTTTGCTTCAAGGTTACCCTTTCCATCCCTTTTATCTCTTTACTAAAGGAGAAATATTCCGGAATCTGCAAATAAAAACGACTGTATTTCACAGGGATGGAGCGTTGGAAATAATAATCGTTCAAATCCGCGTTACGAGGAGAAGAAAGTTCATATTTATATTCTATCACCGAACCCGGTTTTACCGACTGAAAGGCAAATTTAACCCGTACCAGGTAATCGGACACTTTTTCTTCAAAAATATGTTCCTTGGATAATTTAACTTTTTCGATATTCCCATTCTCCATATTATAGGTAAATCCCGAAAGGCCAGAAAGTATTTCACTGTTTTGCCTTGTATTACCTACATATTTATGAATAGAACGATCTGCCTGGCTTAATCCTTCATCGGTAAGGATCTTGATCCGGACAAAATATTGATTGACTACCCGAAAAAGAGCATACTGATCATATTCATACCGGGTATACATTTCCTCATACAAAACCACTGCCGACGCAGTAGAATCGTTTTCATAAACGGTCATGGTTAACTCTTCAGGTGTGATTTTCCCAAACTTAGCCTTTTCTTGTGCCGCAATAAAAAAAACAGGTAGAAAGCCTAAAATCAAGCCAATAAGCATTCGTTTTTTCATACATAAGATAATTTACAGTTAAACAAGTGAACTTTCAGAAGTTTGTGCATATTCCCGGGATCTATAAAATCAAGGTATAAAAAGTTTTTACCTATTTTCTCCCAGACATGCTCTTCCGAGCGCAATGTATGAAAAAATACTTAGAAATGCTAATTTTATTGTATTTTATTTCGGGCTAAAAGATTTTACTTCACAAGAATTTTTCTGGAATAACGCTGTCCATGTCCCGCTATTGTGACCACATACATTCCGGAAGGCAAATAAATGCTTTCTACAGTATGCTCCTGCAAGATGCCTGAGGTTTGCCGCACTCCAAGGATATTATTGATAACAAATGGATACTGCTGACCGGTACTATTCCTCAAGAATACAGACGATCCCGAGGCATAAATATCACAAGGTCCGGATTTTTCCATATGGATAATGCTTTGATTCACCGGGAATAGTTGCCATTCTGCCAATTGGGAATCATTGGAAGAATTATTCGCTTTCATTTCCAGACGGAAATACTTATATTTATTCAAAGCATTGGCCGCAATTTCCGGATTCCGGCCGGATAAAAGGTCTTTTCGTTGAAGCTTATCCAGCATTTCAAAAAGCATAATTCCACTTAAATGGATAGAACAATCACAGCTAATGGAGGTGGGACGTTCTGTCCATTGGGTATTGAAAATTATTTCGGGAAAAAATGTTGCCGTATTCCAGAGACTGGTACCGCAATCTACTAGGTATTGTGTATATTCCTGCTGGCGTGTAGCATCGAGGACACCGCTTTCTATCAGATCTGCAAAATAGCGGATAAAGATTCCTTTGAAAAGTCCACCGTCTTTGCCACCTTCATTGTTATACAAGATACCATAAGGAGAAAATTTTTCATAATCATTAATTACATAGTCGGCTGTACGGGTGGCTCTTTGCAGGTATTTCTCGTCTTTTGTAATTTTGTACAATTCCAGACAACCGCCGATCCAGGTACCTTGATTGTAGGTCAGTGTCCAGTTGTAATCGTGTTGATCATAACTGTCCCATACCAATCCGTTTTGCGGATCCACCATGTATTGATCCATCCAGTCAAAAATCCGGATGGCCCAGTCTTTATATTTCTGTTCACCTGTCAGGTTATACAACCGTGCCGCCAGTACCATAGCAGGTCCGTTAGAACAGGCATTCTTAGATTGCGGACTGTTGACCTCCCACATAATACCCCCGTTCTTGACATCTGTCCATCCGGCTTCTATCCAGTTCCAAAGAGAAATGGCATCTGTTTTTGCCCAACTAAAATAGCCATTGGTACTTTCATGTACCCGTAAAAAAGCCAGGGCCATCCATTCCATATCATCATAGAAATTATTTCTCATTTTATTTCCGTTCTTTTTATAGATGCCGGCACGGAGATCGCCCATTTGGGTTCGGTAGGCACGATCGTTTGTACGGAGATAACCGTCCACCAAGACATCCATAGCATGCGCCATCCACCAGTAATTGAAACCCGTGTGAACAGGAGTATTGGTTTCAAGATAATAATTATCTGATGTAATCCAGTATTGCTCCGTAAGTGTTTCCTGGGCATCCTGTGCAAAATTACTCCAGGATAAATTACGGGAAGCTGGGTTGATTACATAGAGCTGGCGGTTATAGGGAGCATCGAAAAAGTTCTTATTTCTCTGCACATCCAACAAATCCCAGTCTATACCATCATTCGAAGCCAAGAGATCCCAGGAACGCGGATTTCTGCCGGGGTTATCTCCCGCTGTCATTAAGGAATAACTGTATAAACCGGCAGGTTCTTCCGATTGATATTGTATCCAGAAAGATTTTGTTCCTGTCTGACAGAATTTTTTCATGGAATTATCCGTGACATTCGCTAACAATTCGTCAAAAGCTGCCAATCCGGGGTATTCTCCGGTAAGTATTCCTCCATTAGATGTAAGGTTAGTTGCAAATTCAGCCGGGTATCCCAATAATTGCATTTCTGCTAAGGATAAAGATGTTCTACCCTGGGTATTCCGAATGATCAAGCGGAAGTAGCGATGAGCTTGAGATGAAGTTGTCAGTCCGGTGGTATTGGTCAAGGCCATATTCCTCCCCGGGAAAGTAATCGTGCGCAAAGAAAATGCAGAGCTCCAGGATGTTCCGTTATCAGAATACTGAAAATCAATTACACCCGGATCCATATCCTGATTATCGGATGATACCAGGGAAACTGCGGTTACCACTACCGGAGACGGAGAGACATATTGAATCCAGGCATCCCTTCCTCCTGTAAAATTTTCCACGGTATAACTAGTCAGATTATTCTTATCTGTCAGATTGGAAAACGTGGCATTTTCTTCTATAGATGTAGACAAAACACCTCCGTCATCAATCAGGCTATAGGAAGATATGTTTTCCTGAGCGGTTAGTTGTTGCAGTAAGAATAGGAAACAGATGGAGAGGGAATTCTTAGTCAATTGAAAATTGAAAATTGAAAATTGAAAATTCATAGATCAGAAAGTGTTATATAGTTTTGAAAATGATTTTAATGATTAACCGATATTTTTGCAGTGAAAGTGTCTTTTGCCGCATAAATCCGGACGATATAGAAGCCTGCGACAGGGATTTCCGCATAATTTGCACCAGGGGTGATTATTCCTGTTTTTATCAACTGTCCGGAAATATTTGTAATATGGTATTGTCCCGGTGTGTCGCTATACATAGACACTTTCCCTTTGCCGGCAAAGATCCTGACTTGTTCTATTTCCGGCATAAAAACCGGGCTCGGGTCATTCGGAGTATCAAAAAGCTGCCATTCGGCGATTTGAAAATCACTTGCTCCATTATTGGATGTCAGTTCCAATCTGAATTTTGTATATTTTTCCGAAGTTTGCACCGAATATTCCATCATATGATTATTGACCATAAAATCCTGACCTGTCCGGTTATCCAGTTCGACCCAGGCTTTTCCTGTATTTGCGCCCCACAATCTCCAGGATCTGGGATTTCTTTCGGGAAGGTCTCCAGCACTCATCAACGTATATTTGTTCAGGAGAATGGAATCCGGAGATTCGTATTGCATCCAGCCGACGGTCTGGCCGGTTACACAGTATTTGGCTCTTGAGCCGTCTGCCAAATTGGATAATACTTCATACCAGGGCGCTCCTACTCCCTCGTATTGGGATGTCATTGTACCTCCGTTTCCGTTTGCATTCGATCTGAAAGGATACGGATAACCGAATAGTTGCCATTCGGCCAGGCACAAATCCTGGCCGCCGTTATTGGCAGAAATATTGAGCCGGTAATATGTATAGGCAGCATCCGAAGATGCTAAAGAAGTCTGATAGATATTGGTTTCGTTTCTGTCGATAAAAATCTGATTACTCCGGCTGTCGACCGTAGTCCAGTCATTCCCGTTATTTGAAACTTCCAGAGTCCAGGACTTTGGGTCGCAGGAAGAAAGTTTATCTCCGGAGGTCAAGCTATAACCACTGATCACTACAGGAACATCCGACAAGTATTGAATCCAGAGATTTCCGGTATTTCCGGACACGGTATATGTAGAAAACCCATCATTGTCGGTCAGGTTTTTCAGATTATCCCCAGGGTATTGCGATGTAATTTTATCTGCCGTATCGGTATAATCGAAGGAAGTAAGATGCAGGTTCTCTCCGTTTTTTTTATCTGCTTTCTGTATATATATCCGGTCTATATTCGGGGCATCGCCGGAAGAGTTTCCTATTTCAATGGTATTTTCGCCTGAATCAAGATTAACGATCACGGTTTGAAATCCCAGTCCGTCTCCACTCCAGGCCTTAGTTGAATTGAAAGTGTAAGTACGCATATTGGAAGTAGAGCCATTAATTTTCACATATGCAGACCGTTTATTCATTGTCATGTAAAATACCGTCATAGCATAGCGACCGGTTTCAGGTACGATTACTTTGTTGAATGTAAGTGTTGCTCCTTTTCCTATATTTCCCACATATTTGTTCCCGGAACAAAGATTGTCGCCATCGTTCACTACTGCGGCACCTGCTTTCAGGGTGTTTACGGACGATTCCGCTTCGTATTTGGAGACTGATGGTTTCGGCAAATCCGGATTTGTTGAAAATTGGATAGTTACACCTCCGGTAGCCAGAAGAGGGATTGACAGGACAGTATTTAAAGTCAGATTTTCTTTATATTCAAATTGTATCTCCGTTTTACAAATCCCATCTTTATAAATATAGGCTGAGTAATTTTTCCCTTCCGGGAGAAAA
This sequence comes from Bacteroidales bacterium, assembly GCA_031553775.1. Lineage (GTDB taxonomy): Bacteria > Bacteroidota > Bacteroidia > Bacteroidales > Azobacteroidaceae > JAISFI01. The sequence goes on along the minus strand of JAVBLA010000016.1, from coordinate 103,285 downwards.
TCGAGGGAAAGCGACAATGTTCTTGCTTCGTTACAAAGAGATGCCACATACCAGTCATCACCTTTTTTCCTGGCTATTGTAACATATTGTTCCGGCCGGGCTTCCAGGCATCGGATATCGTCCCATGCAACCGGAAGTTTTTTCAGGAATTGTTCTGCGATATGATAGTTATAATTCTGAGGGCAATCTACAAAGTGCTGAATCCCGGATTCAAAAATCGTCAGCAATGCCATTTGATGTGCCCAGGAAGTATTTTGAAGGGTTTGTCCTGATTTTGTTCCGAAATCTCCAGGGGTATAATCGATCGGGCCGATCACATTACGGGTCAATGCCAGGTTGATATTATGGTTAGCCGGCGTCATCGTGGAGTTAAAAAGGTAAAATTCCCCGCCGAGCACAGCTTCGGTAGTCAGCAAATGTGGGCAGGTCCGGCGGGTTCCTGAGGGTTTTGTACAACCATGCAGGTTGACTAGTAGTTCCAGTTCTCCGGCAACCTTGATCAGTTTGTCATATTTCTGCATCATAGATTGGGAATCGTCCTCCCAGAAATCTACCTTAATGCCTTTCACGCCTATATTTTTCCATTGTTGGAGTACATTGCGCATTTGATCCTCATTATTGCTGAACCTGTTCTGATGACTCCAGACCAATACTCCTACATTATGGGATGAGGCATAGTCTACAATATCCTGTAAAGTATAATCGGCGCTCGAGCTTTCCCAACCGTCATCCAATAAAAAGTATTCCCAATCCATTGACGCTGCCAGGTCAATGTACTTTTTTGCTATAGAAAAACCGACAGAATTATTAGCATCTTCACCGCCCCAATCCCAGGAAGAGCGCCCCGGTTTGATCCAGGAGAGATCCTGCATGGAAGTAGCCGGATTCAGGTTTTCTACCATAACAGATTCTACAATTTGAGGCATCGACCCGATCATAGCAACACGCCAGGGGGTATATAAAGGCATAGAAGCCGTAATTTCCCCTACCTTTTCCAGGCTATATTTACCCGTAGAAGTACCTGCCTTGAATTTAGAAACGGCATAGTCTCCGGTATTGGCAGCTTCAGTCAGCAACACATAATTGCTTCCTGTTTTAACGAGTACAGGAGCCGAATATAAGCCACTTTCCACTCCATTCACGGTTTCCTGCCAATCTCTCGGTTCGTAATACCAGGAATAATCTTTTACGTATTTCTGTGCCCAGGAAGTTTCAAATCCGGGAATAACAAACTCGCTTTGCTCGGATGTAATAGTGGTAGTAGCATAGAGTGGATAAGAAAGGTAATAGCGATATGCATACCCATCGTTATATACCCGGATGATGATTTTTACAGTCCGGCTTCTATCCTGAAATGTTGCAGTCATTTCATTACAAACATTCCGGTAAATACTCTTTTTCCCGGATGGTAACGAGTATGTTTCATCCAAAGGGTCTGTTGTTGTTTCGATAAAAGGAAGTCCGGATAAAGACAATCGGCTCGAGCTGATATTCATTTGTGAATTTCCTACAAGCAACGATCCGTTTTTCAGCACCCGGTAGAAAATCTCTCCGGTATTTTCCTGCAATAATTCAAGTCCGATTTGTCCATCGGGAGAGCTGGCAGAACCCAAGGTGCCGGCAAATGAAAGAGATGCAGAAGCAATCCACAAAACCACCGAAAACAAAAGAGGTCTTACTGTCATGGTATTTTTCACATTTAACATGATGCTATTTTTAGATTTTTCCGGGAACAAATATAGTTCAAAAAGAAACGGTCAAGGTACGGATTTACGACAAAGAAGTACTTATCCCTGACATACATAAAAATATGACATTGGTAGCGTTTTCAGAAGGGAAATCGGAAGACAGTGATTAGGGGGAAGAATAATTCATTGAGGATGTATCAAAAGTTAATTTTGACACATCCTCTTTACTATGACGAATAGAATCATCCTTTTCAGTATCCCAGTGGAAGTATTCTAACGAATAAAAAATTTGGAAGAGATTTCTGTTGATTTTAAACGCGCGAAGTAAAAACCGGTAGTAACTCCATTCAAATCAAAAGAATTGTGTCCCTGATGAAGAAATCCTGAAAATATTTTCCGGCCTGAACCGTCGAAAACAGTTACCTGATCTTCCAAATCCGAGTCTATCAGTAATTTTTTACCTGCAGCGTCAGAATACATGTATGGTAAATTCCCTGCAGACTGGTTTTCAAAGCTGGTTCTTGTATCTTCTATTTTCAAAGAAGAAATCATATTGTTCAAAATAAGCGCCTTGGCATCTGTGATATAAACCCTGCTGGAACCGGTAAAAGAATCTCCGTCGTACACAGTTACCTGATATCCGGGAAGCACTTTAAGAGAAGAAATATCATTATCTGTAATACCATAGTTAGCTAAATCGGCTGTAGTATATTCTCCGGTAGTCAACCCAACTGAGTAACCTTCATGATTACTATCACCATAGAATGTCGCTACGGGAGAAGCTACTGCTGTCTTAAAAATCCGGTTAACAGAAGAAGCATACTTATTTAAGTTCCATGTTTCGTCGTTATATACCCAGAAAAAACCGCCGGTAACCTGTTTATTATCTTTCCAACCTTGCATTACAACAAGGCTTTCACTGAAATCCTGATAGTTAAGACGTCCGGCGTGCAGAGGAATTCCGCTAAGATGCCAGTCGGAAGGATTATTGCCGGCTCCTCCGTCATAGCATTGTATGTAAACCCTGCGAACGGCATCCGGCCGTTGGGCATTTACATTGTTCACCAGGTTCTGCCAATATGATTTATTCATGTAAGGAGCTACTGTTGAAAAATAGCCCAGATCATACATCATTACATGAAAAGCAGTGGCCGAGTTAACGTCATAAGCATACTCTTCATCGTTATTAATTGCATCTATACCGGGTATTGCATCTTTTAATGCCTTAAAATTTTTATACAAAATACTTGTCTGGCCGGTTCCCTGTGAGGCAACCAAGCTCTTGATATTACTCCAGGAGTTATTATCCCATCCGCCGATACAGATTTCCACTCGTGTAATCGAAGTAGGAGCCTGTTTCAAGGATGTTACGTCGTTCACATAATTAGGCTGTGTTTGAGCAAATACATATACTCCATCTTTGCAGATCGTTTCTCCGTCGGTGGTTAATGTTCCGTTGCTTTCCACATGAACATTAAACAAGATAACATAATTAAAACCGGAAGCTTTCAGTTTGCTTACTGTTGCCGGGCGGTTCCTGCGAAAATGTCCGCCAACATAAACACCGGTTTCAGGAGTTGCCTCCACCGATAGATTCGAATAATACGGTTGCTCTTCTTGTTGGATCAAAGAAAAAGCAGGATTTTGAGAGTTTACATCCGGTGTTAATACGAACAGGATTGCAAGTAAAAGAGGAAGAGGGAGAAATTTACGCATACTTTGAATAATTGAAAATTGAAAATTAGAAAGTGAAAGTGAAAGTGATTTGTTATTATTATTGAGCAAGCTACATGATGGGGTTGCAAATAACTTATGATTATCTATATAGTAAGACCTTATGCACTGAAATATTACCGGTATCCACCAGGAAAAGGTATGTTCCGTTCACATAATCCATGTTAACGGAAAGATTTCCTTCAGACCGGTAGTTATCCAAAATTCTTCCTGAAATATCCATGATTTTCACAAATGCAATCGAAGGAGTCGATACGGTAACCCAGCCCGGGGTGAAGGTAGGATATACTTTGACTCCATAATTTTTTTTTAACGAGCCCATGGATACATTATCATTCACATTTTCCAGTTTCCAGTAAGCACCTGCCGATTTGTCCGCATACATATAAGATCCTGCCTTGGTTGCATCCAGGTTGACGTATTTAGATGTTTGCCATAAACAGCGCATCATAAAAGAACAATCATTCCCGGTTTCCAGTTGGATCCTGCCATTCTGATCCTTCTGGGTTCCCAATACACAGCGCCAGCCTCCATCACCCATATTGATATATTTTCCGGCAACACCAATATTATACACAGAAGAATATCCGCTAACCGGAGTAAAATCGTACATAAAGTCTGCCTGATCTTTCACCAGGGTATTCAGGCAAAAATCTCCTTCATAATTGGATGATTTATCAGGAAGAGCCTGTAAATAAAATCCGGAATAAAGGTGCTTGATATAGTATTTCTCCCCCTGTTTGATTTCTTCATTGCAAGAAACTATTTCTCCTGTAACCTTTGCCGAAGCCTCTATACCCAATTCTGCTACAGAAGCCCAGGCTTTACCATTTACTTCCGAACGGGCTACCAGTTTGAAATACCGGGCCTCCGGTTTGGATGGGATGGAAACAGTCTGAGGATTCGATGTGTTGGCAAATTGTCCGCTCACAGCCGGGCTGCCCCATTGTGACGGATTGTTACTGAAGTAAATACTGTAATCTTTGACCCTTCCATTTTCCCCGTCTTTACGCCCTTGATAAATAAACGATTCTATTTTATAGGCATACAACATATCGATAATGATTTCATGAGGATGTGCAGGCTCATTTGTACCCCACTGTGTATGCCAAATTGTACCCTCATTGTCGTCGATTGCTTTGGATGCTTCTTCTCCTCCCGCCTGGCTGGAAAAACTAACCACTCGCCATTTGGTTTTATCGATAAACACAAGGAAATCAGCAGATGTAACCATACTATCGAAAAAACCGGATGCTTTACAATAAGCTTCCACATGCCCGCCTTCCGGCAATTCAAAGGGAGCCGTATAACGCAGGTAAGAAGATTTGTCGATGCTGTAGTAAATTTCGGGATCCGGAGTAACTGAGTTCAGTTCTATTTTCCCTTCTTTGTTCCTTTCTATTTTCACCGGAGTACAAACCGGACTTTTTACCCTGGCTTTTTCAGAGATTTTTTCATTATCCATTTTAGATACCAGAGGTAAGATCAGAAAATCAAAGTACGTTTTTTCCGACTTTAATTCATATTTATCAAGCACATCCGATCCGCAACTGGCATTTCCCAAAGCCCGCATCCGGGCATCCAGGCAAACTATTGTATTTTCCCGGAAAGTCATTTGATAAGGATGTTTTATCCTGTTGTCTTTTGTAGTATAGATATCCTGTGCCCGAAAATGAGTGGCCGATGCTGCCATTTTCTCCGGAGCAACAAATAATAATCCCGTTCCGTTATTATCCGTAAGAGCCATCCAGCGGACATCTTCTTTATTCGCTGTTTCCTGAGGAAGCACATATCGTTCCCATTGTTCTTTAACCGTACTGTTATAAACACTCTCGAAACAAGCTTCTTTCCGGTCGGCATAAGATTCCCAGGGCCCCCGGCCGAACCATGTCAGGTTTTCAAAGTCTTTGGGCATTTCCAGACGGAAACCGATCTTGGGCAGAATCACTTTCTTTATGGCTGGATCAATCACCGAATTGATAATGACGGTTCCGTCGCTGATGATTTTAAACTGCATTTCAACTGTGAATATATTGGGTGACTTTGCCGTATAGACATTGATAATTCCCAGGTCTACCGTACGGTTATCAGCAGATTTTCTGACATCGAAAGTGCCGGCCTTCACAGTCAGGTTCCTTAGCCCCATATTATCCCAGGACGAGGTCTGTACCTTATCGTTTTCAGTGCCTGCCCTGAATACATTCAGGGACAAAGGTTCAGCGATCAACTGTTTTCCGTTCGACATATAACTTAATAAAGTTCCCTGAAGCCTGGAAAAGATAATTTCAAATCCTGTTCCGGTAACGATAATATTGTCAGAAGTCTCATTGACTATCAGTTCTTTACCGGCAGGTATCTGATAAGCCGGTTTCACCGCATCCTTCAATTTAATTTGTTCGGAAGCCACCTCATAGCCGGCATCCGCCCACCAGGTGGCATTTTGCTGATATGCATTAAAACGGATAAAATATTCTGCTTCAGGTTTTGCATTTTCGGGTAGAGCATCGATAGACACGGTAATAGTTTGCCCGGCAGGGATATTCACCGACAGTTTTTCTGTTTTCAAAACCTTTCCATCTTCTAATATGGAATAATAGACATCCAGGTCATCGATTGTTTTGAATGCCAATTTACTCTTCAATTGGAAAGTCCGCTGATCCTGATTCATTGAAAAATCCAGAGGCTGGTATATTTTCTTCGTATTATAGCATTTAGCAGAAAAGGTGTAATCAGCAAAAATCACTCCATTGGTACAGAAAGTTCCATCATTCGGTTTATCTCCAAAATCGCCTCCGTATGCCCAGTAGTATTCCCCGGATTTACCTGGAATTCCCATCTTCAGGCTCTGGTCTTTCCAGTCCCAGATAAATTCTCCTGTCAGAGCAGGGTATTTTTCATACAATTCGAACATTTCCCGTACATTACCCATCGCATTGCCCATGGCATGGCTGTTTTCGCACTGGATATGCGGGCGTGGATTCGACTGGTTCAGGCGCTCTTCCCCGATTCCTTTGATGTAATCGTAACTACCATACATTGAACTTGAGACATCGCACCATTGGCTATTTCCTTCGTAATGGGTCAAACGGGTTTTATCCAAAGCCTTAACTGCCTGGGAAACGTATTGGAAGTTATTTCCATTACCCGATTCGTTTCCGAAAGACCACATAAAAATAGAGGGATGATTTTTGTATCTTTTCACCATATTTTCGGCGCGTTCCACCATTGCCGGACGGAATGCCACCACACTTGACAAACCCATATTTCCGTGACATTCCACATTGGCTTCCGCCAGAACATACAAGCCGTACTTATCGCATAGTTCATAAAAATACGGATCATTCGGATAATGAGAAGTACGGACTGCATTAATATTGAGCAGTTTCATCGTTTTGACATCCAGTTCCAATTCCTCCCGGGAAACCGTTCGTCCGTTAATTTCACTATGATCGTGCCGGTTCACACCATGGAAAATAACACGTTTGCCATTGATCAGCAGAGAGCCATTGGAATTGATCCCTACTTTTCTGAAACCGACTTTGGACCCTCTCACGTCAAGTACGGTAGTTCCATCTTCCAGAGTAAGCACAAGGCTATACAGATTAGGTGTTTCTGCTGTCCATTTTTTCGGATCGGAAACAACAAAGGTAATCGGGTTGTCTTTTCCTATTTTGGGGTTGACCAGTTCCTTTTGAGCGATAAGGTTTCCATCTTCCAAGATTTTGGCAGTAATTTTTCCATTAGATAATGCCGCACCTGTGAGTTCCAGGTTAATCGTTACATTGGCATTTTTATAAAGGGCATCCAGGTCTGTCTGGAAAAAATAATCCCTGATCTGTGTCTTAGGTGCAGACCAAACGAAGACATTCCGGTGAATTCCGCTGAAACGCCAGAAATCCTGACATTCGAGGAATGATCCGCTGGTAAAACGGTAAGCCTGTACAGCCACTACATTCGTTCCTGTTTGCACATAAGGTGTGATATTAAATTCGGAAGGAAGATATGAATCTTCCGAATAGCCTACCTGTTGTCCGTTGATCCACAGATAATATCCGTGACCGGCTCCATTGAAGCGTATAAAAACGTCACGGCCATCCCAGGAGGCAGGCAAAGTAAATTCCCTCCGGTAACTGCCCACCGGATTTTTCATATTGTTATTATAAGTCCAATCAGATGGACGGTCGGCCATCACACTGTAAGTAGATGAATCATATGTAAACGGATAACCAGTATTGACATATAATGGTTTATCCCAGTTTTTATTATTCCGTACCCCATATACCTGCCATACAGAAGGCACCTCTATATTATCCCATCCGCTTACATCAAAAGAAGGAGCATGAAAATTGGCCGGTTTTTTAGAAGGATCGGGCACCCAGTTGAATTTCCAGGTTCCGTTCAATGACAGAAAGTACGGAGAATCATCTAATCTTAAAGTTGCCGCCTGTTGTTCTGTAGCAAAAGGGATCGCAATGGTACGGGCTTCTTCCCTGTTGAGTTTGGTAATACTCAGATCATTCCATTCGGTTTGAGAGAATAAGTTGAGCGAAAAAAATAAACAAAATAAAAGGATTGAATAACGGTGCATAAAGTTCTTCATGGGTTCTCTATAATTTTAATATATTTGTTTGCATTTAGAATGCAAATATAAATAATAATTGCATAAAAAAAGATTCAAGCAGTTATTTTACTGCTTGAATCTCATAACATCTCACGCTCACAGCCTTACAAACCAGTTCAAATCGCTTGTTTTCATATATTGGAACAGTTGTCTTTCTCCACAAGGCATATGAATTTTTATTTTTCGTTACCTGTTTGTAAAAACAGGGATTGGAGGGTGAATCCTTTATTTCTTTATAACTTTATATGTTTCCGTTGTTTGATTTGTCTTCACCCGCAGCGTATACATTCCTTTCAACCAATTTCCAGCAGGAAGTGTATAGTCGTTTAAACCCGCGATTGCTTCATCTACAATCAGACGGCCATACAAATCGTATACTTCAACTCTGTTAATTTCTGATTCACCGGATATTGTTAACTGATCGGACACCGGATTAGGTTTCAATGTAAATGACAATTTTTCCTGCAAACTTATGGATACCGGTTTATCAATCGCTAATGTGAATTTATCCATGTTAGGTGCAAATTGATTGCCTCCTCCAACTGCATATCCGGCAATCTCGAGAGAATTGATTCCTTTAAACAGATCTATCAGAACCGATTGGGTTAGCACGCTGGGATCTCCACTTCCGTTCCAGTTAGCCGTAACCTGATCACAAATCATCTGATAGGTATTTTCATTGTTTACTTTTATGGAAATACCCCTTGTAGGGTCCGCATTTGCATATTGCAATGTCAAATTATATTTACCTGTATTAGGAACATAAATCGAATTATAGCGTATCATACGAACAGCATTGACATCCCCCACTAATTGTCCGGAAACACTTCCTGCACCCTGGTTCTTGGTCACATTATCAGAAAAGTCATCGAAATCTTCCGCTTCCCAGGAAGTCGTTGCCGTCACCGCTTCCTTTGCGAAACCAATCTTGTCAAATGCCGGACTATTTTTATCAGCTTGTCCTCCTACTTCAATCGTATTGCTTCCTTCATTCAAAGAGATCAGAAAATACATGGTACGGACACTCGGATTACCGCTGCCATTCCATCCTCCGGTGGTTTCCCAATTACGGAAATTGCTTTGCTGACCATTGATTTTGACATAAAATGATCGTTTATCCATAGTAATATAGTCCACGAACATCCTGTACATACCGGTTTCCGATACATTTACATTCGTAAAACGAATATATCCACCTTTGTCCAGTCCGCCCACAAACTGACCTCCGGATACACTTCCTTCTCCGGCACGGACATCTCCTTTACTGATTTCATCAGCATTTTCTGCCTCCGTACTCCAGGATGTTTGTGCATAAGAAAAAGACGACAGACAAAGAGCAAAAAACAAAAGGGCACTTTTGGAACTGAGTAAAATTTTTGATTTCTTCATAAATACATTTATTAAGTTAATAGTAGAGCAAAATTATCTCTTAATCTATAGTATCGGGGTACGAATTTGCGACAAAGTAGGATGAATTTATGACATGGTGTATTTTTTAACATTTTAGCATATTAAACAAATTATTCACAAGTCAGAAATTCAGACTGAGATATAAAAGATAGCGATATAAATGCTGAGTCATTTGCATTTATATCGCTATCTTTTACACTTCCAACAGGATTATTTCACCACCAATTTTGCCTGTTTAGATCCCTGATCATTAATCAGACAAACAACATAACTACCTGGATCTAAGTTGCGTGTGGAAATAGATTCATTTTTTCGAATATCCTGTTCATGGATAAGTTGTCCCTGTACGGAATAGATTTTCACCAAACCTGTTTCACTCAACGCTATCTTTTCTCCCCTTACAACAGGGTTCGGATAAAGCATGAATTTTCCCGCAGAAAGACTTTCCGGCTGTTCTATTCCACTGCCACTCCATTGATAGATTTCAAATTCCTTGATATGACCGATTCCACTCACTGCCTGGTTAGCCCTGGGAATATCCAGACGTATATAGCGGGTCAATTCAGGTGTAAGCAAGGTAACTTCTTTCCGTTCCAGGGTCATTTCAGAGAATTCGGGATTGGCCACTTCCTTCCAATCCGTTCCATTTCCGGTATCACTGACAGATATCTTATAACCGGTAATCCATGTCGGGGAATCCACCACGACAAATTTATTAATCCGGGCAGGTTCTTCCAAATCTACTACAACATAGACTCCGGCACGGTTAAACTCCCAGAAGGAACCCGAACGTCCGTCCAGGAGATTAGCAGGTGTAAACATCTCACCGGTACAAACGCTATAAGCTGCAATTGTTTTTCCGGCAGCAATGTTTCCGCCCCGGTCGATCTTTTCCTTGAATGTGCCATAGATATCGAATCCGTAGATACGGACTGCATTGTCAGCTTTCGCCGGAACAAATTTCACAAAACGCGCATCTACCGGATCGAACGATTTTACTTTTTCATTGATTTCGGAAAGACCGGATTCATTAATGATTTGTATCCAGCACTCTTCTGTGGTATCTGTCGTACTTACATATACGGAATATTGAGGAACATTGGGCCGATCCTTCTCGACCATCTTACAATCGCGGAATTCAATCCGGTTAATCGTATAAATATCCGTTAAAGAGAAAATAACCCAGGGTTGTCCGGGTGTATTGTCACACCATTTCATCTGGGTATCGCCACTCAGGTTTTCTTTCCATCCCCGCAACAGGCGGAACGGATTCTCATTCACACTGGCCATACCGCTGTAAGAATCCACATTGACAATCCGTTTACCTTTACCGTCACCGGAAGATACACTGACCAGATTTTTCGTATTGTATACCGTCAGGTCATATTCCAGATGTTTGCTTCCATCTTCCGAATCCACAGTAACTTTCAGGTAATTTGCGCCATCGGATAAAGTATGCTGACCAGTTCCTGTAATGATCGCATACGGAGTATTAACTACCGCAACAATATTCACAGATGAAGCATTAACAGCAGCCCGGTAGGATGCATTGGAAGAAATAAAAGCAGGTACAAGATCTATTCCGTCGATAGTCAGCGATTTCAGTTCAGCCAAGTCGGACTTCTTTGTCCGTGTTATTGTCAGGTAATACGTTTTTCTTGTAACCTGATCGGCAGCAGTTACTGTAACAGAAAAGCGGTTTTCTCCTAATTGGAGGGCTTTTTCGCCCAAATCGCCGGAAGGGATAGCCGACTCATTTCGTGCTAACGCCTGGATCATTATCTTATCCACTTCCTTCGGCACAGTCAAAGTATAATTTGTTCTCGAAGGATCAAAACCCGGAGTTAACGTTCCGCCGGTTGTTTTCAACATTGTGAGATCCGCATCAGCCTGAGTGGTTAGCAATTTCCCATAAATCTCAAATTCATATAGGTTCACTTTCTTCTCGCTACCCATCCGTGCTTCCGGAATTTCCAGTTTTACATAACGTGCATCTTTAACAATTCCGAGAATATCAGTTTTGATGTTCTCCGAACTTTTTCCTGTTACATCCACTACCGTTTCCCAACCTGACAAGTCTCCACTAATGGAAATCTTATAGCCATCGATATTCTGATTAGTTGTATTTACCGATTGGGCATCATACAGTTTGAATTCAGAGATGGAATGGCTATCCTTCAGATCGACCACGACATATTTATTGCCTGTGGAAGTACTCCATTTGCCATTAGCCGCATTTTTATTAGCATCAAACAACGCCACTGCCGCCTGTTGAATATCAGGAGAGGTTTGTTGATCAATAACCGGTTTTCCTACGCTGATCAACTCCTTCGCATGAACCGAATCGAACGATTTACGTCCATAAATTTGAAAACTGAAGATACGGATCATATCGATGCCCTTGGGTACAAATTTGATATAACGCGCTTTTGACGGGATAATCTTACTGATTTTGCAGATCACATCAGACTGATTGACTTCGTGTACTACTTCCGTCCAATCGCCATCGGCTGTACCGGTAGTACTTACATAAATGTAATATTCCGGAAAATTCGAATTATTTTCGTGTGTTTTACAATCATCGATCACAAATTTGTCCACATCATAATAGTCAGACAGTTCAATCACAACTGCATGTGCCGAAGCATTATAACACCATTTTTTTGTTACATTGGCTGCTACTCTCTTATCCAATAAAAGGTTTTCTGCCGTTTCGTTCGCATTTCCACCCGTACTGGAATAGATCCGGGCTATGCGTACGCCTAAGCCCTCAGCAGGAGTCACACTGATTAAAGGAGAAACATCTTCTATATCAACCGCACTGTATTCTTCCATTTTCATGGCATTGATATATCCGAAATTACTTTCCGTATTCACCAGTTCAAAGTTAATTTCTCCCGATGCATTCGGGATAAGCAGGCCGGAAGTGAACAGATTGTTTGTATTCTGTACTTTTCCCAATCCAGTAGTCTGTATAATGCCCTGGCTTGTATTTGTACCGGTGAAAGTATATTGAGATTTACGGCTGTCATCATCAGTAGTTCCCAAACGGGAACCGAATACATAAAATTTATAGGTTTTTTCCGGATCCAGATTCTTGATTTTGAAAGTAGCATTCTTTCCTTCCGCAAAAAGATAATCCTGTGTTGCAGTACCAATGGCCAGATCTCCCAGCAATTCGGCATCAGGAGTACTCAAACCTCCTTGTCCACCGGGGTTCATGGAAAAATCTTTAGTGATTTCCAGGTTGTAACCGGTAGCTTCATTCATGGAGGAAACCAGATCAAGATTGAAATTTGTAGTGTTACCGGTAATATTATTCCAATAATTACCGTTCTTGTCCGGGCTGGAAGTTATTGCTCCCAGGTTGTTAGTCGGTCCGAAATCAAAAAACATTTTCCGGTCGAGATTCTGCGAAGAATTTGCCAGTTTCAATGTATTGGTCGATTGGGCGAGGTTCACCATCGGTTCGGTACCTCCTAACGGGGCATAAATTTCCAGACTGGATTTCATCATCTTTCCGTTGTTTACATACTGAATTTCTTCTGCTGTCATTCCCGCACGCCAGAAAAACAGCTCGCGATAATCTACTTCGACCGGGGCTTCGGTGCCGCCAAGGGCAAATGTCTTCGGAGCCAATCTTTCGCTGAGTTCGCCAGCTTTCACATCATTGATGTACAGTACGGTAATTCCCCATGCATAGTAATGAGTCAGGGTAACCCGTTTCCATTCGCCTGTCATTACAGAAGTTGCAGAAGTGATGCTTCCCTTTTTCGGTGATTCGTAAACGACTTTGCCTTCACTGTTAATTTTCAAAAAGCCATGACCGGTTTCATTCTCGAACCAGGCAATCGTTCCAGCCGTTGTCGCTTTGATATCGAATGAAACTGTAAACGGATGTACTATATTTTCAGGGGTAAACTCAATCCTATCAGCGGTAATATTTCTTCCTAATTTATAGGAAGTACCGCTTACTCTGGTTGGAAGAGGTTTACCTGCTTCTAAGGCGTCAAACAGAGAAGGAACCATGGCATAATAAAATTCTACGTGACCGGCCGTATTCGGGTGAGCATTATCCGCTTCATATCCGGTAGCCCATTTGCCGGCTCCATTATCAATTGCCCCCAGCGTATTGATACTCGGCACATCCCATTCGTGAATCAACAAGTTCAATTTCTTGACATAATTATAATCTGTTGCATTGAAATCCGCACGGGTATAGTTGTTGGCCATAATGGGAACAATACCTGCATCCCGGGCTTGTTTGATCGCTTTCAGCATTCCGTCGTGATAGCTGGTATAGGCCGGTTCTCCTTTTTCATGAATACCTTCATTTCCGAGCGATAGTCCGTAAATTACATAACTGCTGCAATTACTCAACAAGTCGCGTTCCCAACGATCCAGCAGATTGGTAGTGGTATTACCTCCGATAGAAATATTCGAGGTAGTCCAGTTCAAACCCTGACCGTCTGCATAACGCTGTTTCAACAGGTTGGTATACATATAGGCCCATCCGAAATTACTTTGGGCGCCCGTACCACTGGCTACAGAAGAACCCATATAAGATATTTTGAGATCCTGAACTTCTCCACAAGATACCGAATAGGTGTAATTTCTAAGATCTATACTGACTTCATAGGCCCCTCCATTCATATTCGTCCGGACATTTTCCGTACTGATGCCGAATTGAGTAGCTTGAGACTGTTGCATAACACCATTGGTGCCTATGATCCGTTTCAATATTTCCTGCGATGATTTATTGATCACAAAATAGAACGAAGGATCACCGCTGTTCAATATAAGACTGGCTGTCCAGACAGCATTCCCCTGATAAGTCAGCGATGAGCCTTTGCTAACATCACTGCCGCCAGGAGCCGAATTGCCCACAATATTCAATGACGTGATCGGAAGGACTATATATGTCATGTCCGTAAGGTTGACCGAGATGCGGACAGGACCGTTTACCTCCGCTTGTATCGGTTCTCCGTTTTCTTCAAGTGTTCCGGCAGTTGCACCTGCTCCGTATTGGGCAGTATTCCCGTTACCCAGATCGCGAGATAAAGTAAATGTACCTTGTTTCAGAGAAGTATAAATTTCGAAATTATTTGTAAGCATGCCATCCAGGTTGGTGATCATACGCATTTCAAGCGGATTGGCATCTTCGGAAGCTGTTCCGCTGAGACTAACCGCACCCAGTTGGCCGCTGATATGAATCTGAATCTCATCGGAAAGAGTTTTATCTTCAAGCTCAATACTGGCTTTTACGTTCACTATACCATTCTTTTTCGGAGACAAGAAGCCTTTATTGCTAAGATTTGCCACAGTCTTGTCGTCTATTTCCCATTTGATAGCATTATAAGTGGCCCCTTCCGGCAACACAGTAGCTGTAATCTGGACAGATTCTCCAGGTTCTGTAATATCAGGACATGTAAGTTTGATAGAAACAGGACGAATAATAGTTTCGTCACTGCATTCCTCGATCTTCATCGCATTGATATGCGAATAGGTGCTTGCATAGCGGACAATATCTAAAATGATCTGTCCGCTCGCATCCGGAGTAACCGGATCGGAGACATAAATATAACTGTTATTCTGGTTTTTTTCATTCGCATTGGATGTATTCACACCCATGCCGGTTCCAGCCATCCGATGGGGGCCCATACTGCTGTTTTTTCCAGTAAAAGTCAGAATAGCAATCCGATCGTTGGTATCGTAACGGCTACCAAAAACATGGAAACGGTAAGTACGATGGGGATTCAGGTTGTAAAAACCTATTTTACCGGGATCCGCCCCTGAACCTGATTCAATAAACAGATAATCTTCCGTAGCATGAGTAATAGCCAGATCACCCAACAATGCCGGATCAGGATTCAGCAGGGCGCCATTGTTCCTTCCGTTCGCACGAAAGTTAGAGAGTAGTTCCAATTCTACAGGAGTAGCTGTACCGGAAGAATTTGACAGGCTTACTTTTTTCTGTTTCGCTATATCAAAACCACCCGAAACATTATTCCATGTATTCACAAGATCATCGCCACCCTGGGTAATACTACCGTCTGTTCCATTTTCCCGACCAAAGTCGATATAGTATTTTTGTTCCACTTTCAGAGGTTCCACACCAGTATACTCCTCAATCTTCATAATATTGATATGAGCGAAATTTCCTGATTTGAATGCCAATTGGAAAAGAATCTCCCCCTTAATATCAGGAAAAACCCAATCTGATTCATAAATCGTATTATTATTCTGGTTCACCCCGTTGGCTCCTATGCCCGGGCCTCCCATTTTATGCAAGCCGTGGCTTCCGTTAGCGCCTGTAAACGAAATATATCCGATACGTTCATTACTATTATCCAAACGACTCCCGAATACATGGAATTTATACGCTTTGTTTTTGTTCAGGTTTTTAATTTTAAAACTGCCGTAATTAGACCCGGCATCCACAAAAAAGTAATCCTGAGTAGCTGTGTTGATTGCAAAATCACCCAGTAGCGAGGGATCCGGAGTCAGTAATCCCCCATTCAGAATCCCGTTTGCCGAGAATTTTCTGGTAATCTCCAACTCAAATCCGGTAGAGACATTGGTGGAGCTAACCAAACTCAGCCGTTTACCTAACTCAGGTTCGAAGGCATTGTTCCAGTAGTGGCCGTATGTATCCGGGCTCTGGGTGATATTACCATTGGTAACATCATTTTTTCCAAAATCAATGAAGATGGATTGCTGCAACTGTACCTGAGCAAATGTGAGGGTACAGAGTAACAGCGATAATAAAGACAAATAGATTTTTTTCATTGCATAAAATAGTTTAGAACAATAATAATTAACTCGATAGATCTCAATATTTAAGTATTTTTCCTGAAAAAGATTTATTCCCTGCATACACCCGGACTAAGTACATTCCATCCTGCAGTTCTGGTAAATAATAAAATTCACCATCTCCCGGGCAAAAAAATTTCACTGTTTTGCCGCTATAATCAATCAATTCTATTTTATCGATTATATTTTCCCCGGTGTGTACCCATAACTGCCGGGTATCCTGAAACCAGGCAATCCGGTAGTCTCCAATATTTTCAACATTCGTCAGATTTGTTTCGTCAGGAGCAAAAATCTGCCATTCAGCCAGTTGAAATGTAGACCCATCATTCAAAGCTGTGACATTTAACCGGAACATGGAGTATTTCTCCTTTGAAAGAACCGGATATTCCAGTGTATTATACCGCACCATGAATTCCTGATCGGTTTGCGTGTCCAGCACATCCCACTGAGATCCGTTGTTGGATCCGGACAATGTCCATGATCGGGGATTTCTTTCCGGAAGATTATTGGCCGATGTCAGCGAATATTTGCCGATGGCAGTTTGAACCGGAGAAACATATTGCATCCACACCTGGTTCTGATCTACCACGCAATATTTAGTAGAAACCAGGCGATCATTGAGTTTTTCTATGGTTTCTCCGGGAAATCCTGCATACTGCCCGCTGATTGTTCCTCCGTTGTTGGTCAGGCTGGATTCCAAACTTCCTTTATAACCGAACAGTTGCCATTCGCTCATCCGGAGAGCAGCGTCACCACTATTTTCGGAAAGTACCAGGCGAAAATACTGATAGGCCGGCTGATCTGAAGATACTTCAAATACACGGGTATCCGAAAGATCGAATTGCTGATTTTTCTGTTCATTCAATGGATACCAGGGGCGATTACCGGTAGTAGAACCCTGCACTTTCCATGCTTTCAAAGACGATTCAGACGATTCGACTGATGATGTAAGGGAATAACCGGTCACTTTAACCGGAGCATCCAGCTTTACCTGAATATAGGCTCCGGGAACAAACGATTCGATATAAAGATCGGTTACCGGATCATTATCAGTCAGTTTAATCCATTCCGTTTCCTGCATACCGAAATCGGATGTTATTTCGCTATAATGGTCTGTTCTGTCGGAAGATGCCAATTGCAAAAAATAACCGCCGGGTACCGGACATTCAGGACATATCTTCTTACAAATAATCTGAGCCATGGCATTGGTACCCTTGGCATTCGGATGAACCTTATCAAAAACAAGGTTAATTCTTCCTTCAAAAGGGGTATGCAGATCGATTATTTCCGATCCTGTCTCCTGGGCTACTTCCCTGATAATGGGGATCATTTCTCCGGTAATAATCCGGTCGTCAGAATTGATCCAGTTATCAGGAAATGTGGGTATCGGGAAACAGAGATATATTTTAGGTTGACTTGATAAATTTTTAAATGATTGAACAAATTCAATATAATTTCCTTTAAAATCATCTTTGAATGCCCAGTTATGAGGCTTAGCATCATTAGTTCCAAGTTTGATAATTACAATATCAGGCTTCCAGTTCAGAACTTCTGTATAACGGGCTTCATTCCAATAGGGGAAATCTCCTTTTTTCAACAAAGTGCGGGCGCTGATTCCATAATTCTTTACCTCATAACCTTCCGTTCCCAGATATTGCTGAAGAAAAGTAGGATATTTGGTTTCCACTGGCAAGTTATAATTTTCGGTAATACTGTTTCCCACACAGGCAACTTTTATGCGTGCAGCACTTGCTTCTCCTGCATAAAACAGAAGAAATACAAGGAAATAGAAACCGGAGGGCAATAATACGTTTTTCACAGAGTTCATTTTATTAAAAATTTACCATTGATTTTTTGATCTGCAATATTCATGTGCGCGATATACATTCCCCGAGATAAACTATGCGTGGCAATGATTTCTGAGTTCTTCTGATGCGATCTCAACATCCCCGAAGGATCATAAATCCGGATGTCCGAAGCAATACCCGCACCGATTGTTACCGGTTCGCCCATATTTACGATTGATGGACGGAGACCGGCTGAAGTCGTCGATAACGTCTTGAGAGAGGTTCGGTCTTTGACCGTGGTTTCCCCTGTCAAACGAATATCCTTTGAAGAAAATCCCAAAGACAATTCATATTTTCCTTCATCCACTACAAAGGCATCCTTGTCTGCATCGAAATAAGAGAAAGCATCTTTCGGCAGGTACATCGTTAGCATTTGTGTTTCACCCGGTTCCAGATAAACTTTTTTGTATGCTTTCAACTCTTTTACCGGGCGTTCTACCGGAGAGGTTTCTTTCTTACCTACATACAACTGAACGACTTGTGCACCCGCTACGCTACCCGTATTCTTCAGTTCGCAGGTAACTTTCAGCAATGCATTATTTTCTGTAGTTTCTGCTGTGGTCAATTCGGACAGGTTGAAGGTCGTGTACGATAATCCATAGCCGAACGGATACTGTACCGTCCGGTTTAGTTTATCATAACCCCGGTAACCCATGAAGATTCCTTCCGTAAATTGTACATGTTTGTCCCCATCGCTATCGTAGTATGAGTTATACACCGGATTATCGCTCCATTTCTTTTCAAATGTGACCGGTAATTTGCCTGAGGGGTTCACATCACCAAACAGGATTTCGGCCAGGGCTGTACCTCCCTCCTGACCTGCGTACCATGCCCACAACAATCCTTTCAATAAAGGTTCCCAAGATTGCATTTCAACATTGCCGCCGGCATTGACTACAGCGATTACCGGCGTTTGCGATTGAATTGCTTTAGATATCAAGGTTTTCGAGTAAGATGGCAGATCGAACGTACGGTCGCCGGCTTCTGCTTCCGTACTCGCATCATGACCGATACAGGCAATCACCGCATCTGCTTCGTTCAATGTCGTCAGGAAGTAATCGCCCGCACCTGTACGTGACCAGTAGAAATCAACTACCGCTGCTCCTGCTCCCTGATAATATTCTACTTTGATCTGGTATTTATTTCCGGCAGTCAGGGTTTGCTTATAGGTTTTGTATCTTTCCTGACCATCGTTCCAGTCATCAATCACTTTTGTTCCATTGATGTATAGACGGAAACCATCATCGCCACCAAGTGTGAAAGTATATTCTCCGCTTTCCTGCGGACGCAATTCACCAGTCCAGCGAATACTGTAGTTTGCTGTGCCAATTCCAGGAACATCAGTACCTGTCTGAAAATTGAAGTCTATTTTTCTGTCGGTTCGTGTGCCGGTAGAGGTGCCCTGCAGATTGACGTTATTGAAGTATTCTCCAGTAAAGCCTTTCTGGGTCGAACCTGCCGAGGTATAGATTACCTGGTCCATGTGGTCGTATTCGTCAATGTAATTTACTTCAATGCCTTTCTTGACACCTAAGGTAGCAATGCCTTCATAGAAACTCACATAATGGATCGGATCTACACGGCCGCTACCGCCACCCGTTACATAGCGGCCGGCATTTCTGCCAATCACGACCACTTTCTTGATCTTATCAGGTTTCAACGGAAGAATATTATTTTCATTTTTCAGCAGTACCATTCCTTCGCGGGCAACTTTCAGTGCAGTTTGAGAAGTGTAAGGGTTGTCCAAAGGGATTGAAGGATCGGTTTGTTCTTTATCCATGAATCCGAAACGGAGCATGGTTTCAAGGATATGGTATACTTTTTCATCGATTATTTGCATACTCAAACTACCCTGCCTCAGGTAATATCTCAGGCTATCGGGATTCATTTTTTCCCCGCCCGCCATTTCAAGGTCAAGCCCACCCTTAGCTGCCGGAAGACAGGTATGGGTAGAGCCCCAGTCAGACATCAGGATACCTTTAAATCCCCATTGATCACGTAAAACGGTACGCAATAACCAGGGATCGTGTGTAGTCCATATTCCATTCAGCAGGTTGTAGCTGCTCATTACGCTACCTACTTTCGCTTCCTGCACCGCCGCCTTGAAAGCCGGGAAATAGATTTCATTCAAGGTACGTTTATCTATGTCCGAGCTTGTATAGTTCCGGTCGTATTCCTGGAAGTTCGCTGTAAAATGTTTGATTACACCCATCACTCCGTTGTCTTGCAGGCCTTTGATATACCCTACTGCCGTGCGGGAGGTCAGGTAGGGATCTTCTCCCATATACTCAAAGTTCCGTCCGCACATCGGGGCGCGGTGAATATTTACTCCGGGGCCCAGCAGGATGTTCACCCCACGGGCGCGGCAATCCAGCGCAAGGGATTCACCATACGACCAGGCAAGAGGTTCATTCCACGAGGCAGCCAGCAGAAGAGCGCAGGGATAAGCTGTTGAAGCGCCCCAGGTACCCAGGCCCTGCGGGCCGTCGGACATCTTCATCCTCGGGATACCCAGCCGGGGGATATCTTTGGTATACATCCAATCTATACCGCCCACATAGGAGAGTTTTTCGCTTTTGGTCATCAGGCGCACCAAGGTGGCAGCCCGTTCGGCAGGACTACCGGAAGGATTAGGAGTTTCCGGTGTTACAGCAGGGTTACCCGTTGGATTACCAAAGACCTGGAGATTACCTAATTGAACGGTACTGCCGGCTTTGATACTGGAAACTTCCAACATAAAAGCAGTAAATTCCTTATCTGAGTAGATAGGAAAGGTCTGAGTAGTGTATCGGCCGGGAAAATTCATGTCTGTACGTTCGTCCAATTCGATCCAACCCTCTTCCGGATTATATCCGCTAAAGCTCCACAGTTTTGGATCCCGTTCAGGAGAATCGTTTGCTGTACTCAGGCAGTAAGAGGTCAGTCTATAGGCCTGATCCAGTTGATACTGCACATAGAAGACCTTGCTGTCCGCACAGTATTTGGTATCCATCTTACGGTCGAAAAGCCGGGAAAGCATTTCGCCACTTTTGCCCATGGGGGATCCGGACAGATTACTTGCAGGTATCGTTCCGTCTGTAATATCGGCAGGAAAAGGCAAGGTATTGTCTACAAACGGGATACCGAACAGTTGCCACTCCGCGATTTTGATTCCGGCAGTTCCTGTCGCCGTCAGCCGGTAATAACGAGCGGCAAAAGTAGAGGCATTTGAAGATGCACGGGAATAAGTAAAAAGGGTCATATCACCCATACCCACCAGTTTGTATGATGTGAAATACATCCGTTTCCAGATTGTACCGTCGGTCGAATACTCAAACTTCCAGGCATTTACAGCAACTCCTCTTCCGCCGGAGAGCAGCATCGAAGTCAGCAGTTTCGGTTCCTTACAATCAACAGTGATGGTTGTCGAGGTAAGTCCGGGAAGCTCATAATATGTACGTTCATCGTTATCGGTCAGGTACGACAGACTGGAATTAGGATGTTCCGCTGTGACAATAGCATTGTCCGTAAAATCCGAAGGGTAAGCCATGCTTACAGTGGAAGGTTGCGGAATAAGCATCGAGGTCCGGTGAATCTCGAATTTATCAAAATTCGGGCCATTTTCCATTTCCGCTCCAATACGGATTACATTGGTTCCTGCATCTAAGTAGATAAATGTAGAGGTGGTACTGGTAGGAGGAGCATTCCAGTCCTTGGAATCTTTCGACCAAAGAAGTTTACGCTCATATTGATTCACTTTTACCGAGAACGGACGGGCGCTACCGGTGGAATAAGCACAGAACTCATAGGTACCGGCCTGGGAGACCTCCACATTCTCATATAAGTAATAAGAGTCATTGTTGATTATGAAATCATGTACATACTTACCTCCGGAAAAACCGGAGATAGTCCCTATTTTAAGATCACCGAAAAGTTTGGCATTCTCCGATTCCAAAACTATCGGAAATTGAGCCGAAGCATAGAAGGTGATTAAGAAGAATGTAAATACAATAGCTAAGCGATTTTTTTTCATGGTATGTTTTAATTTGACTATGAATTTGGTACTGATGCGTTAACTCTATATTTCAATAATCAACACATCAGTAGTTACAATATATTACACAAAAAGACAGAAGAATACGACCGGCCTTTATCGGGACTGAATCACAGCAGCAAAACCACCGTTTCTAACCATATGTACAGTCATCTTTCGAGCGGAATTCACTTCCTGTACTTTTCTTCTATAATCCATTGCCTGTTTTCCGGCATTGATTCCATCTTCGAAAGAAGTCATCTCATAGTTTTTCCCGGAAGTCAAGAAACTCAGGTCGATTTCAATATCCCTGGTGGTTTCTTTTCCGTTGCACATCGCTCCGACAAACCACTTATCACCTTTCCTTTTAGCCACGACCAGATACTCTCCGGCAACAGCCTGCAAGGCTTTAGTTTCATCCCAGGTAACAGGAACCTGCGTAATAAAACGCGTACAATCTTCATTCCGGTAATACAAAGTCGGATTATCTGCCAACATTTGCAATCCACTTTCATAAAGGACGAACATTGCCATCTGATTGGCCCTCGTACCCATTCCGGCATTATTAGGTCTTCTGGCACTATACACATCCGGTTGCATATTGATCATGGCTCCGGGTGTAAAATCCATCGGCCCCACGGCATTCCGGATAAACGGGAAAAGGATGTTATTATCCGGGAAACAGCCTCCACCTTGTTCCAATCCGGGAAGTCCTTCATACGACAAGACATTGGGATACATACACTCCAGTCCGGCAGGTTTGAATGAACCGTGAAAATCAACAAAAAGGTGATATTTAGCTGCTTCCTTAGCCACTCTTTCGTAATAATTAACCATCCACTGGTCGCTCCGGTCCATGAAATCGATTTTGATTCCTTTTACTCCCCATTCGGAGAAAGTTTTGAATAAATCAAAATTTTTTTCCACTGTCAGCCAGGTCAGCCAAAGAACTACTCCTACATTTTTCGATTTTCCGTAACGGATCAGTTCATGCACATCTACAGTAGGATTCGGAGTATAAGGATCGAACGTAGTCTTAGCCCAACCCTCATCCATAATGATATAATCGATACCGAACTTCGCAGCAAAATCGATATAGTATTTATAAGTTTCGAGATTGAATCCGGCCACAAAATTCACATCGGGGCCATAGGGACTTGCTTCATTCCACCACTCCCAACTGGCTAATCCGGGTTTGATCCACGAAATGTCATCCAGGACATTTCGAGACGATAGTTTTAGCGTCATTTCGTTTTCGATCAACTGCCCATCATTCTTTGTAAGTACAAAATATCTCCAGGGATAGCTTCTTTTTCCGGTAGTTTTAGCAATGTAATCTGCCTCTTTCAGAATTTTTTGGCTACGGTCGCCATCATCCCCAAACTCCAACGGACAGTTCGGAAATACAGACTGCATTCCATTGTTGTTGGTACCTTTCAGAAACATGCAGGGATAATCCGATAAATCTGCTTCCGAGATCAGTATCTTATAATTTTGTTTACGGGTATCGATCAGCACCGGCAAAGTAGTCATTTCCTTTTTCACATGGAATGCATTTGTCTCAAGCCGCTTATAATGGTGTTCATAAGAAGTTTTGAAAGAGGAAGTCTGCGAAAGATATGCCAGGTAATTTTCCGGAAAACGGATTACCATATCCTCTCCTTTCACAATCGATTCGTTTTTCATATCTGTAACAAAACGATAAGCGATTCCATCATCAAAGGCTTTGAATTCAACGGAATAGTTTCCTCTAAATTTCATTTGCAGCAGGTTACAATCCGATTTCACCGATAAATACTTAAGCGGTACCACTGGCTTAATCTCTTCGGTAAGCCGGGATATTTTATGAGACAACAATTCCGGTTTGCTCCCTAATATCTGTTTCTCCAGATCCATCTGTAAGTAACAATGTTGCAACAACAATTCATTTCCATATGAAATATCATAATATATTTTATCCGAAAGGGTAATATTTACTTTAATTTCCTTACCCGGAGAAAACAATTCGATTTTTTTCTGTGCCTGAACATGAACTGCAGTTACAGCAACAAAAACAGATAGAACATTCAACAATAATTTCATTTTTCCTGACATAATATTTTGTGTTATTTAGTTTTCATTTCTGAAACAAGACGATCCGTAACGGCATACAGCTCCACCATTGCGGCCTGATCCAACAACCATTTATGTTCGTTTCGATTTTTACCACTCCAATCTCCATAAAACAACCCATTTTTATCCCGGGCATTTTCCCATACATAAGATAAATTATCCCGGAAAATCAATATATACCGGTTATCTTTATCCTGCTCGTATAATTCCACGTATCCGCGGAACAGGACTGCATTGAACCAGTTTCCCGACTTGGGGAACAAGCGGATGGCTAAATCCTGATTTGTATGGTATTCGCGTGTAAAATAATCGATGCACGACTGCGCGATTCTTTGTGCTTCAGCAAGATACTCTGTTTTTCCGCTCAGTTTATACAGGAGAGCGGCAGCCTGTAACATTTGGCCACTGTTATAGGTATATTTATTTTTTTCCACATTTCCATCCAGGGAGATGTTGTCATAATAAAGGCCATCGGCCGGGTCCTGGAGTTTCTCTTGTGTCCAGGAGTAAATTCGATGTCCCCAGATATAATAAATACTATCATGCGTTGCTTCGAATAGCTGGAGAGCCAACACAGCTGCGGGAGCATTTGCACAGGTATTTTTGGATTTTTTCTTTTGTTCGCACCAGAAAATTCCCCCTTCTTGTTCATCCGTCCATCCGCTCAGGACGAAAGTCCAGATCTCCTGGCTTTTGTTTAAATATTTTTTCTCACCGGTAAGTTTATATAGTTTCAGAAAATCGATTGCCAACCAGATATTATCGTCATAAAACCGGTCAGAGGGCCCGGCTTCCGTAAGATACGACTGGTATCCATAAGGCAAACGCGAACAATCGTAATATTTTTCTAATCCGGGTAAAATCAGTTCATCCATATACTTCAAGTATTGTTCTCCGGTTCCGGATGCAATTAGGGCATTCAGTCCGGAAAACACTCCGGAAGTAGGCCATAGGTAAGCACATTTTACTATTTGAGAATGATTTTGGTCGGCTAAATAATTCACTTGCTCCTGTTCTTTCTTCGGATAATTTTCGTTGAACAGACAAGTCTCTCCTGCCGTGTAATATTTCAGGATATTTGAGAATATCTGCTCCGCCCTACTCTCCTTGTTGACATCCGTTTGTTGTGAATAACGACATGAAACGAGGAAAAGAAATAGCATGAATATCAGAATGATATGCTTCATTGGTATCAGTCTATCAGATGCATGAATCAATGAAGATGTATCAGAAACTGACTTTGCCTTCGCAATGACAGTCAAAATCAATTTCTGACACACATTCATCAAGAATTATTTTACTTAACTATTACTTTAGCTGAATAATCAGCATTTGCGGCTGCAAGTTTTATGATATAAAGCCCTGCATTTACAGGGATTGTTTTCACATCAGAAGTCACGGTTCCTTCGGTCACCAACTGACCCATCAGGTTGAATATCTGGTAAGATACCGACTGAGAATCTTTTTGTGTGATGATGATATTTCCTTTTGCTCCCTGTGCAGTGAGTTCATTTGAATACAAGATTGGTTTTATGGAAGTATCCGGGTTTGGATCCGGAATATCCTTGATATCAAAAAACTGCAATTTAGACAATTGAGTTTCACCTCCGCCTCCCCGGTTTGCGGTTACTTCCAACTTAAACACATAGCACATTTCCGGATTAGCAATATCAAACCTCATGGTACTCTGCACAGCCGGGAATGTGAAACCTTCCCTGGCATCCAATTCCACCCAGCCTTCTTCGCTTACCGGCCATCCCATCAGTTTCCATGTTTTAGGATCACGGGAAACATAGGTTTTATCACTACAAGAAGTCAGTGTATAATAATGAGGAGCAGCGTCTCCGGGAATCTCAATCTGCGCCCAATAAGGCCATTTATTTTCGGAATTCATACTAATTACGCAATACTTGGTATTTATATCTCTGTCGAAGAGATGATAAGGACGTTCGTCAAACATGCCTTCCGCATAAAATCCCGGATCTCCGGCAGAAATACTCGGGCTTTCCGGAGAGATATCCATGCCGACTGTTATATCTTCGGGAAAATTTTTACCTTCAGCCAAATAGGGAACTCCGAATAACTGCCATTCTCCAATTACAACATTGGTATTATCTATGGCTTTCAGACGGAAATACTTAGCAGCCGACGATCCTGGTAGCGAACCCGTTTCATATAAATATAAGCCGTCTACAACTTTTGTTTTAACACTATAGTCCAAAGTTGTCCATACAATACTATCCTTAGAAGACTCCATAACCCAGTCGTCCACCCTGGAACTTTCAGTTGCAATCAGATAGGCAGAAGGAAGAACCGGATAAGTACAGGTAAGTATTAATGTCGCATTGGTGGTCTGTGCGTTGTAAGTAGTATACTCATCGCAATCTTTCAGGTTTTTCACTGTTCCGTTTGCGGGTATTGCTCTTACTCTGCTGTTGATATCCGAAACATAGCTATATTTCCATACTGCTATTTCATTCAAAGGCACATCTCCACAGGAGGTTTCCGATTTTGTAATGATAAATTTATCAAAATTCGGAGCCCAACTACCGTGTGTTCCTATGGTTATTTCATTTTTTCCCGCCAGCATGTATATGCAGCCCGATTTGTTTAATACTCCAGGAGTTAATCCGTCTTCCGAAGGAGAGCCATCCCAATGCGCCGTATAATCCGTATATTCGATATACGATTTTACCTGCTTGTTTACTTTAACATATACAGAGCGTGTTGATACGGTAATATAATATGTATCCAATGCATACCATCCTTCTTCCGGAGCTGTAACTTCGAATTTCAGATAAGAAGATGCATTCATATCCCCGACAAATTTTCCTCCCGAGCAATAAGTACTTTCATGGATCGTGCTATTTCCGAAAATAGCCGTATTTTCAGCTTCGATTACAAATTCAAACTGCGCATAAGTATTGGCAATTCCAAACCATCCGGCTGCCATAAGAAGTAAACTTCTGAACATCATTTTTGTAAAATGTCTTTTCATGATGAATAATTTTTAGTGAATAATCTAAATCTTTTATATTTTAATAACTGGTAAGACCGGCCAGATCAAACCTGGCCAGCCTTCCGTTTTTTCATAAGTTATTCTGTAAGCATCTGAAGTTGCACATGATACTGGCTACCTGTCATGTAAAGGCTTATATCCGCCTTTTTTGTTTCCTGGGCAGTGCTCCGTTGCTCCGTGCTGTAACGGTAAGCAAACCCGGAATCCACATCATAATTATATGTATAATAATAGGATGCCTGAATCGGCTCTGTCGGGTTACTTGCCTGTTTGGCATTAGAACCCCAGAATGTGTAATTTTCCGCGCCGGAGGAACTTTCTTTTTGGGTCAGACGAAATTTATATTCAGACGCTCTTGCGACCGGAACCACATAATTCGATATTTTCCAGATTCCGTTATTTTGATAAGTCATATTCCCAATCACTGTTTTTGTTGTTACATCCCAGAAATCAACGGCTGTAATTTCGTACACATTCGCTTCGGATGTATTGAAATTCAAACGGATACGATAGGGTTTAGCCGATTCGGCAGGTGTAATTACAGGATTTATTCCTTCTTCGATTTTTCCGTTCTGTATGTAAAAAGAACGGTGAACTTTAGTGGTATTAGAGACAAAAATATATGTGCCGGCAGAAAATGTCGTGAAGATATCAAAAACTCCATTCAACGATTTTACCGTGTAAGTGGTTCCCGACGGTTGAACAGTTTCTTCTATGACAGAAGATTTCTGCATAAGTAAGGCATTATTGATATTTTCTCCGGCCAAAGTAGCACTGCCATACAGATAAATCGCTTCCGGTATCTGCGCAAATCCGTTGGGACGTGTAACCGTAATGGACCGATATGTGTCTTTAAACAGCCTTTCAACTCCATTGGAAGCCATTACTTTCCATAAAAGTTTTGCTGTAGTATTTTGTTTGATTCCACACAATTCGGCAATTACATTCAATTGTTTGTGAGACAAATTCAAGGTATCCACAAAACCTTTATTGTCCGGAGTTATGGTATAGCCGGGAGTATTAAAATCTCCACCTTCTTTGATAAAAAGTACCTGATAACCCACTTTACTGTAATCGGCAGCTGACGAAGGTTCCCATTTAAGTGTAAAATAATCAACTTCATCCTGTGGATTTATCGTCACGGAAAAATCACCTGAAATGTAGTCAAAAGGGGTCAAAGTGGTAGAATGATCCACCTTGTCTTCTTCACAGGCATAAAATGCCAGGCTACAGATAAATAGCGCGCATATATGCATATAATACTTCTTCATAATCAATCAATTTATTTATTAGACCAATAAGGATTCTGAACCAGGTTAGGATCTTTAGTCAACTCACTGACACTCAAAGGCCACAAGTAATTTTTCAGTTCAAATACCCGGGTTTCGAAGACTTTTCTTTTCAAAGACTCGTAGGTTTCCGCTTCAGCCTGTGTTTTATCCATAATATTTACACCATAAAACGGTCCGTTATCTGTTTTTTCGGAAATAATCCAGCGTTTACAATCGAAGTAACGGTGCGATTCAAAAGCCAGTTCCACCCTTCTTTCCGCCCGGATAGCAGAACGCATGGCGGCTTGGTCTGCAGGAACAAGCACAGTGTTGGCTCCGGTTCCATACAGAGGGATACCGGCTCTTTCGCGGATCAGGTTGATATATTTCAATATTTCCGTTTTATTTGCCTCATAATCCACCTCATTCAATGCTTCCGCATAATTAAGATAAATTTCTCCCAGACGAAAAACAATTTCCGAGCGGGTTCCGGCAGAAGTTGAAGGTCCGTCGTTCGGATCTACCAGCTTACGGCACAGGTAACCTGTTTGGGAATAGTCTCTTGTTTTTCCGTCCGGACCTGCGGTTCCACCAAAATAGAAATGGACTTTATCCTGCTTGGTTTTAGAAACCCAGCGACTGTTTTCAAAACAAATAGAAATATAAAAACGAGGTTCCCGTTTCACATACATATTAAAAGTCTGAGCTTCGGTATAGCTTTTTTCTCCATATTTATCACCGGCAGAAGTAGAGTATCCGGTTTCCGAATAGGTAGTACAATCGGGATTAGGCATTGGCTTACCGGAAGCATCGCAAATTGTATAGCCATTTTCATGCTTAAAAGGAGAGGTTCCGTCGGCCATAAAATAAGCATCTACCATATTTTGAGTAGGATTCCAGCCTGCCCATCCAACCCAACCGCTGAAACGCGGCCTGCAAGCCACGTTCATTTCCCAAATACTGGGACCTTCCGGTCTGGCATATATAACCTCTTCATTCCATTCAAGGACAAATACATTCTGATAAGAAACACAAGGATCCAATACTCCGCTCGTGATATCCTTATGCAAGGAGAAATTCATATTGATTACGTCCTGAGCCGCCTGAGCAGCTGTTGTCCAAAGCGTATGGGAATCTGAAGAGGTGTAATCGAACAAAAGCGTACCATCGTTATTTTTGAAATTTTTGAAATTTCCATGAGGATTCTTATCCCGGTTATAAAAATCGCTGGCTGCATAGAGATACAACCTTGATCTCAAAGCTAAACAGGTAGCTTTGGTGATTCTTCCGTAATCGACGGCACTCACCGGCCTTTTATCCGGAAGGGAATTCAATGCAAGGGCTTTTTGCAAGCTGCCATCAATGTATTTGATACATTCGCTCACCGTACTACGCGGTACATACATTACTTCTATCGGGGCTTCCGGATCGACCGGATTTTCATCAGCAATTGTAAAAGGCCCGAATTGGCGGAAAAGGCAAAAATAAAACCAAGCCCTTAAACAATATGCTTCTGCCCGTAATTGATTTTTAAATTCCGGATTGATCTCCGAATCCGGTGTGTCGTTCAAATGTTGCAAATAGTAATTAGCAGACCGGATCGCCTGGTAATATTGTTTCCAATAATGATACCAGTTGCTACCGGTATTCATCAACCCTGCATTGATACTGGAAATTCTATATTCTGCCCAGGTAACATCCAATTCATCCGAAATAGGAGTCCACGGAGATTCATTAGACCATCCTGTTTCCGTTCTGATATTAGAATACACATTAGCCAGATAACTCAGGTTTCCATCTCTGGTTTTAAACACATCTTCAATCGTTCTCATTCCTTCAGGCGCTGTATCCAGAAAATCAGCACAAGACTGGAAAAATCCGATAAAAACGGATAGTATGATATATAGATAATACTTTTTCATTTTATTTTTTTTAGAATGACAATGTTAATCCTAAACTATATGTTTTCACGTTAGGATAGCGTGATCCCGATCCCGATCCGAGTTCAACATCCCACATGTCAAATTTTGTAAATGTAAGAAGGTTGTATCCAAGAAAGTAAGCTCTTACATTTTCCACACCCCATCTTTTCGTGATCTTAGAAGGGATCGTATAACCGAAATCAAGTGTTTTCAGGCGGAGAAAGCTTCCATTTCTGAGCCAGAATGTACTTGTTTCGTAATTTGAGCGAGCCTTTCCATAGGATAAGCGCGGCCATTCGGCATCCTGACGGGGATTTTCCTGAGTCCAACGATCATTGATATTGGCAAACAGGTTTCCTTTGGCCGTTCCATCAATAAAAGGAATAAATTCATTAGAGTTGATCGATATATCGCAAGATGCAACTCCCTGGAAAAATGCTCCCATATTGAAGCCTCTGTATGAAGCAGTCAATCCGAAACCATAAACAATCTGGGGTACCGGGTCTTTTCCAATCCCGGTTTTATCATAATCGTCAATAATACCATCTACATTCAAATCGCGGTATTTCAGGTCACCCGCCAAAGCACCCTGTGGCTTAGCAACACTTGGATTATCGATTTCCTCCTGGGTATAAAGACCGTCGCAAATGTAACCTGTCCGGTAATAGCGGGTACGTCCTCTCGATTCCATCCACGGATAGAGCGGATGAGGAGTTGCATCGTCAATGATTTCGCTTTCATTGTAAGTATAGTTACCCTTTAAACCTACTGTCCAGTCCCGGCTGAGTTTTTTATTCCAATCCAAAGTCACTTCAAAACCCTTGTTATCCACAATTCCGAAATTACCCAAGGGGTTGTTTCTTATTCCCATAATATCCGGGATAGCCTTTCTATCGAGGAAAATAGCCTCCCTCTGATCGGTAAAAAGATCCACTTGCATCACTAAAGTGTTATTCAATGTATGCAGATCGACGCCCAAATTTGTTTTGGTTGAATTTTCCCAACGTAGTTCAGATGCATAATATTGAATATCAACTCCACCCATGTTATTTTGTCTTTTATCTCCGTATTTGAATCCGGTTGTGGATTCAACCGTCGACAGATATCCGAAACGCCTGCCACCCAGATCACTGTTTCCTGCTTGTCCCCATGAGAACCGGAATTTCAGGAATTGAATGTATTTATTCATCGGCTCCCACCAGGATTCATTGGAGATAGCCCAACCTAAACCGAAAGAAGGAAAAAACCCGAAACGATTGTTCGGATCAAAGTTTTCAGATCCATTGTATCCGAAGTTTGTTTCGAACAAGTACCTGTCGTCATACGAATAAGTACCTCTTCCTGCAATCCCAAGGCTACGGTAAGGATAAGAGTCAATCAGGTTTCCGGCGGTAGTATTTTCATAGTCCCGCTGATTATACAATAATAATCCGCTAAGCCTGTGTTTATTAGCAATAATACCTTCATAATTAATAGAAGATTCCAGATAGTAAGAACGATTTGCATTGTTTCCCCTTGAATAATCGAGGGTTTCTTTTCCTTTCAAGTCTACATCGGTACGCTCATACACAAGATCACCGTTTATATCTCTCCGGGTAGCATAATAAGTGATCGGCTCATTATTGTAACGTTCCATTTTATTGCTACTCCAGGAATCGAAAGAAAACAAGCCGTTGAAGGACAAACCTTTCACCCAGAAATCCAGATTTTGTTTCAAGCGTAAATCCGTGAATGTCTGATTAACATTTTCCCTTTTGTAACCATAACGGGTAATCATCCCCCGGGGATTAGTTACCTCACCTCCTGTTTTCAGATATGGAAGCCTGTTCTGATCAGGATATATTACAGGATAAAGAGTCGGATAGGTTTTCAATACCATTTTAAATATATCTTCCGAACTGTAACGGGGAGCCGTATTGGTAGACGAATAGCCTTTCACTCCCAATGCCAGTTCTGTGGTTTTGGTGACTTGCATTTTCAGGTTAGTGGAAAAATTATACCTCGTATAATCAATCCTTCCGTTATACTGAGGTTCATCGTCATAAGTAGAATAAAGTCCGTGTTCGTCGTAATAGCCGAAAGAAACATAATATTGAGAGAATTCAGACCCTCCGTTTACACTGATATTGGCTTTCTGGTTGTGTCCGTAATTATTGAACAACTCGTCCTGCCAATCCACATTCGGATACAAATAAGGATCCGCTTTGCTATAGGTTTTATAAATCTGATCGGCTGAAAAAATAGCCGGGCCGCCATCATTCATGGAAGCTTCGTTCGCCATTTGCATATAGGTAACCCCATCTGCCAGTTCAGGTGTTTTGGTCAACCGGGTGATCCCGCGATTGTATTCCATACGAATACGGGGTTTTCCCAGTTTTCCCTGTTTAGTAGTGATCATAATCACACCATTAGCACCCCTTACCCCATATACAGCAGTAGAGGAAGCATCTTTCAACACCTGGAAAGATTCGATATCTTCCGGATCAATATTCCCGAAAGGACGCTCTACTCCGTCTACGATAATCAAAGGATTGCTATTACTGAATGTGGAAATACCGCGAATCCAGATATCCGCATTGTCTTTTCCTGGTTCTGCACTACGTTGTACGGCAACCACACCGGCAATACGTCCGGCAAGAACGGTACTGATATTGGCCACCGGCTGTTTCAGTTCTTCCACATGCTTGATTCCGGATTGGGCGGCAATAGAAGACACTTTACGTTGGCTTCCATAAGCTACTACAACGACTTCATCAAGTCCCTGCGCGTCTTCTTCCATACGGATGTTATACACCGCATCTTTTCCCACTTTGAATTCTTTGGTTTTGTACCCGACATAACTCACTACCAATGTCGCATTTTCAGGAACCGACAAAGAAAACTTACCTTCATAATCGGTAATAACCCCCAAAGTCGTCCCTCTGACAGCAATGGTAACTCCTATCAAAACATCATTTTCATCGCTGACCGTGCCGGTAATTTTTTTCGTTCCGGGTTGGGGCTGCTGGATCGACAATGTAGCATCCCTGTCATTTCCTGCAACGGATGTTCCCCATGGTAATAGCGAAAAAAGCGAAATGATCCAAAAAGATTTTAGAAAACACTTCTTCTTCATCATAATAGTAACATCATTTAATAAATTAAATACTTTAAGTTTTTCACAATACTAATTGCAAATGTAATTCTATAAAAAATGGAGTGACGTACGTTTTTGCGACAAAGTTGTACGTTTTTGCGACACGTCAAAAAAAACACCTTTTTTTGTCACAAAAGCCTGATATTTATACTTAATTTTGTTTCTGGGATATAACAACATATTTTCCCCTGACAATTGTTAACAATCAAAAAACAGAAGAATGCCAAGGAAAACTTTTTTTCTGACACTATTGATCTTTGTTTCTTTTACAGCCCAAAGCTACAATCTCAAACAGATTTCCAATAAAGACGGATTATCGAACAGCGCAATTCTATCCATCTGCCAGGATCACGACCGGTTTATGTGGTTCGGCTCCTGCGATGGTTTGAATATGTATGACGGACTGAATGTTTCTGTCTATAAACCTGCGGCCGGGCAACCGAATAACCTGTCGGGTAATCTGATTGAATCTATCCTGCAGGGAGAAGACCATATCTTATGGGTGGCAGGCAACCATGGACTAAACCGGATCAACACACAAAACAACCGGATAGAATATCATCCCGAATTCCAGGGGAAGTACCTGATTGCCCAAAATCGGGGAAATGAAGTCTTTGCAATCCGAAAAAATCATTCTGTAGAGTATTACAATAAAAATAAAGGAAATTTTTCCAGCATCCAGTTTCCCGGAATTATCAAAGAAGAAGTCCTTTGCTTTTTCATCGATTCCCAGAATGTGATGTGGATATTTTCTTCCAAAGGGAATGTGATCAATGCCTCTGTTACTTTTAATCCGGATAATATGCCTTCCCTGAAAATCCTGAATAATTTTTCCCACGAACAGAAGATTATTTATGCTTCCAATGAAAAAGACCGGGCGTATTTTGTAGATGAAAAATATTGCCTGTACGAATTGAACACGGTGGTTCCGCAAAAAAATTTCATCAAAAATTTACAAAAAGAAATTTTGGAGAATGGAAGCATTTCCGACATCATCAAAGACAACGAAGATTTTCTGGTAGCTTTTCTCGGGAACGGACTCCTTCGTTTAGTTAATACCCCGGAAAATGAAATCAAATACAAAAGCGAAAGAATCGATATTTTTTGTGGAATTTTCTCTCTGTATAAAGATGAGTTACAGGATATCATCTGGATCGGAACCGACGGACAGGGAGCGTATATGTACTCCCGGGATGCTTTTTCGCTCAGATCCGTTACCTTCAACGATCTGCCTTACAGAATACAAAAACCGGTCAGGGCGCTTTTCCTCGATGAAGAATCTAATCTCTGGATAGGAACCAAGGATGATGGTATTCTTAAAATAGGAAATTATCTGTCGAACGGAGAAGTACTTTCCAAACGGATCGAACATCTAACCACCAACAACAGCGAATTACTAAACAATGCAGTTTATGCTTTTGCCCCTAGCCGAAGGAATATCATCTGGATCGGAAGTGACGGACCTGGCCTCAATTATTATTCTTATAAAGAGAATAAGATAAAAAAATTAGCTTCAAACAATAACGATATCCGGTACATCCATTCTATTTATGAAGAAAGTGACTCTGTGTTGTGGTTGGCCTCTGCAGGATACGGCATGATAAGGATCAAACTCGGAGGAAGTACGGAACAACCTGTTGTGCTTTCTTCAAAAAGGATGATTTTTACCAAAGATGTTTTCTCTTACAATTATTTTTTTTCGGCATATCCGGAAAATGACAGCATACTTTGGTTCGGAAATAGAGAGCACGGAGCAATGAAACTCAACATGAAAAAGAAAAGCTATGAACAAATTTTATTCAGGAAAGAAAATATCGAACCCATCAATGATATTCTCAGTGTTCATAAAGACTGTCGCGGGAAACTCTGGTTCGGATCGAGTTCCGGTATATCCAGATTAGACGGAATCTATAAAGATTCGATTGCTTTCAAAAATTTCAATGAAACAGAAGGGCTGCCCAATAACACTGTGCATGGAATTCTGGAAGATGACCGGGGACGGCTCTGGCTGAGCACCAACAATGGCTTAGTGGAATTCGATACAAAGAATCAGATTTTAAAAACGTACAATCACAACAACGGACTGAACGTAATCGAATTCAGTGACGGTGCTTATTATAAGGATCCTCGCTCAGGAACATTATTTTTCGGAGGAACCAATGGTTTTGTGACAGTCACAAAAGACAATTTCACAGAAAAAACGTTTACTCCACAGATTCTCTTTACTGGCATCCGTATCTACGAAAATGAATACAACCTCTCCGAACTTCTTAAAAAAAATAAAAAAGGAGAAGAACTGATTCGGTTGAAACACGACCAGAATTTTTTTTCCATCTCATTCATTGCCCTGGATTATATCAATGGACAAAACAACAGTTATTCATATAATCTTGAAAATTTCAACGATAAATGGATCAATATCAAAAATGCAGATGCCGTTACCTTTACCAATCTTTCAGCCGGCGAATACATCCTGCATGTAAAATGCAAAAAAGGGAATGATGAGTTTTACAGCAGCCTTTACTCTATCAAAATCATTATTCTTCCTCCCTGGTATATGACTACCGGGGCCCACCTCCTGTATTTTGTACTATCCATTTTATCTCTTACGTTTGCCGTCCGTTTTCTGATAGTTCGTTCCCGAAAAAGACATGAAGCGATGATAGAAAAGATGAACCAACAGCAAAAAGAGGATATTTATGAATCTAAACTCCGTTTTTTCACCAATATTACCCATGAATTATGTACACCTCTTACATTAATTTACGGGCCTTGCGACCGGATAGTATCCTATCCGAAATCGGATCCTTTTATCAGGAAATATGCAAACCTGATACTCAGGAATACAGAAAAACTGAACTCCCTTATCCAGGAACTGATAGAATTCCGGAGAATTGAAACAGGTAATAAGACTTGTGTGATCGAACAGGTTTCCATTCCCGAATTTGCCGGAAATATTGCCGAATCGTTTATCGATCTGGCTGAAACAAAAAATATCCGGTACCATATCAATATAGAAAATCCTGCTGAATGGAATACAGATAAAAGCTGTCTGACGAAGATTATTACCAACCTGATTTCCAATGCATTCAAATATACTCCGGACGAAGGGGATGTTTCTGTTGAGATCCGGCTTGCAGGCGATATGCTGGAAATTATCGTCACCAATACGGGTAAAGGAATCAAAGAGGAGCAGATCCCATATATTTTTGACAGGTATACCGTTTTGGAAAATTTTGAGAAACAAAGTCAGCAAAAGGGGATTGCTTCACGTAACGGACTTGGTCTGGCCATTTGTCATAATATGGTACAACTGTTGGGAGGTTCTATTAATGTAAAAAGTACGCCCAATGTATTGACCGAATTTAGAGTGGAGCTTCCGAGCCTGGAAATTTCAGGTGAAAATGTTCTGCAAAACATAGATGAAACTTACCAGATTCCAATGTCCAATTCTGAATTCATTCCCATCCAGCAAACGGAACGGAAACTGCTCGGATCCAGACCTACCATCCTGATCATCGACAATGATCCCGAAATGTTATGGTTTGTTTCAGAAGTGTTTGCCGATAGCTATGATGTCATTTCAGAAGAAGATTCCTCCAATGTCATCAATATCGTGGCTAGGGAGAAAATTAATCTGATCATCTCGGATATGATGATGCCTTCTCCCAATGGAATAGAATTAGTAAGGCTTATCAAAGAAAATCCCATTACTACCCACATTCCTGTTATTATCCTTTCTGCTCAGCATTCGCAGGAAAAACAAGTGGAAGCAGTGGAAGCAGGGGCTGAAGTATATCTGACAAAACCTTTCAACGTAACCTACCTGAAGACCATGGTTGACAGGTTATTAAAAAGAGAAGAAGATCTAAAAAAATATTACAATTCAGCCTTAAGCGCTTTTGAATTATCTCAGGGACAGTTTATCCACAAAGATGACAAGGATTTTTATGAAAAGTTCCTGCAAACCATCGACAAAAATATATTTAACCAGGATATTTCAACAGAATTATTAGCCAGAGAATTGGGAATCAGTCCGAGACATCTATACCGAAGATTAGGAAAAGTAACGGACAAATCACCTTCCGAACTCATTAAAGAATACAAACTGGCTATTGTAGCCAAACTGTTAATCAACACGAACGATTCGATCGAAGAGGTCATGTACAAGGCAGGATATGCAAACAAAGGCAATTTTTTCAAATTGTTCTATGCCAAATACGGAACCACCCCAAAAAATTACAGGCAGCAAAAGAAAGATGAAATGCTTAACCCTGAAGAAAAAAATCCAATAACCTGAACTGTGTTATTCTGTTGTAATGACTAATTCACGGCCTTTTTTCAACTGATCATGAGAAATAAACCATCCGTTAATCTTTTCATTCCCACAGGTAATGGATGTAATTTTCCGTCCCTTATTCTTTTTAGATATGGTAAACCGGGTGTGATCGCCCAAGGTAAAAACAGTCTTATCAAATAAAGGGACCGAAACAATATATTCCGGATCAGCAGGAGAATAAGTATAAAGACCGATCGCAGTAAGCACGTACCAGGACGACATTTCCCCGGCATCGTCCATCCCTGACAAAGCCAGCTTATCGGCTCCCATATCGTAATAATGGTTCATGATGGAATCCAGTATACTCTGCGATTTCTCCTGTTTACCGATAAAATAATACATAAAAGGAGAACTGTGGTCGGGTTGATTACCGTGACAATATTGTCCGATAAAACCGGTAATATTGTGGGCCTCGTAACCTTTCCATGGAATAGAAAAAAGGGAGTCCAATTTCAATTCAAAGGCTTCATGACTGGGAAACAGATTGACAAGTCCTTCGGAATCATGCGGTGCAAAAAAGATGGATTGCCAACCAGTGGCTTCTCTGTACATGTACTCAAAATACGGATAATAAGGGTCAAATTTTTGAATCCACTGACCATTTGCCAGTTTGCCTCTCATAAAACAGGTGGCAGGATCAAATACGTTCTTATAATTGGAAGAACGTTTCATCAATAATTGATAATTTTCCTGATCGTCCAGTTCTTTAGCCAGTAAAGCCAAAGCGTAATCATCATAAGCATATTCCTGGGTTTTGGTGACTGCCGCATTCGCTACCGTAGCAGTTTGCGGGTTCTGAACATCCTGCTCCGGCACATACCCCTTTTCTATATATTCTTTCAGATGGGGACGGATCCTGTTATTTTCAGTATTCATAGCATTGTTCAACATCAGGCGGTAAGCACGTTGCACATCAAAGTCTGTTAATCCCCTTAAATAAGAACCGGTTACAAAGGTCAGAGCATGATCTCCATGAAAAAAGGTAGGCATGAAACCTCCATTTTTTTCTCCTTTATCTATAAGGGATTTGATCACATCGATCGTTACATCGGGAGAAATCATCCCTAACAAGATCAGTTTATTCCGGTAATCGTCCCAGAATGAGGGATCGGTATAATACCGGAAGCCTTCATTAACTACTTTCCCGTGAGCATCGGTAAAATCACCGTTAACATCACTACGCAGGGCCGGCCAGAGAAAAGAGCGGTACAGGCAGGAGTAAAACAAGCCTTTTTCACGTTCTGTTCCTCCTGATACCTTGATATTCGACAATAACTGTTCCCAGGTAGCATCAGCTTCATTTTTCACCTGATTGAACGATTTTTTAAGCATTTCTTTCTCTAAGTTTTCTTTCGCATTTTCTATGCTGACAAATGAAAATCCAATCTTGAGCTCCAAGTTTTTTTTGCCCTTACTATCAGTAAAATTCACTATGGAAACCTCTCTATTCTGATCTTTGATTTGCGCAATATTTTTGACCGGATAATTAGATACGGCATAAAAATACAGTTTCCCTTCCGCATGCTGAAAACCGGAAAATGCATAATCGTTTTCTTTTTTAATATTCCACTCACTTACCCGGTTATTGGAACGGGTCATATCGGCCAGCAGTTTTTTATCGACATCCTGCGGAAAAGCATATTGATGGTAGGCACAACGGAGAGTAGACGTTAGTTGCACATCGATACCGTACCGGTCCAGAAATACCCGGTAATACCCGGGACGGGCAGCTTCTTTCTGATGACTGAAACGGGAACAATAATCTGAAGGAGATATTTCTCCGGTTACAGGGAGTAAGGGAATATGGCACAAATTCCAATGACCTTTATTGGTATGAGTAAAGCCGTAGATCACCGTATCTTCGTATTGATAACCGGCTCCGCTGCGGAATTGTGTAACCGGGCTTAACTGCACCATGGCATTGGGAAGTGAAGCTCCCGGAAATACTTCTGCGCCCCAGGTCCGTTCTTTCCAGGTACGCACATAACCTAAATCCTGCGGTTCCCATAATGTAGCGGTTCCTAACAAAGGATTCACATAATTTGTCAATTTCCCGGATGCGGATAAATTACTTGCTACTGATAAACAGACAACTACCAATACGACTATAACTTTTTTCATAAATACTATAAATAAGGTAATACTACATAAACATTACAAAAATACAAACTCATTTTCAATTTCCAATGATCAATTTTCAATTATTTGACAAGACTGCTAACACTCGCTAACACTTAATAGCATTCCGGAAACGTATTTTTTTCGGGGATCACACTTCTTTTGCAGTAGATATCAACAAATTAAACTTTTAAATAACGTAATCATGAAAAAAGCAATCATTGGAGGAATCCTGAGTGTTGCCATCTCGTATTCCTGCGGACAAACCAACCAGGCGCAAGAAGAAGTCATCGATCCCAACGAACAGTTCACCCATGTCATTCCCGATAATGGAGATGAAGGCTGTTCTCCTTATTTTTTTGTTAAAAGTAACGATCCTCTCAAGTCATGGATGCCTCTTCAATCTACCAGGGCATACGTAGAAATTACCGGAAATATTGCCAATGTGAAAGTAGAACAGATCTACGAAAACAAAAGCAAAAGAAAGCTGGATGCGATCTATATTTTTCCGGGATCTACCCGGGCTGCGGTATATGCACTCGATATGACCATCGGAAAAAGAACAATCCACGCCAAGGTAAAGGAACGGGAAAAAGCCAGAAAAGAATTCAATGAAGCTCAGAAAGCCGGTAAAAGGGCCACACTGCTTGAACAGGACCGTCCGAATGTCTTCAAGATGGAAGTAGCCAACATCGGGCCAGGCGAAAAGATCAAGGTGGAAATGTATTACACCGAATTACTGGAATGTCGAGACAACCTTTATGAGTTTGTTTACCCGACAGCTGTAGGGCCGCGCTATTCGACTACCGACGAAGAATATGTACGGAAATCAATTGAACAACTAATGTCGGGACACCAGCCCAAATTCAATGTACAGCTTATGATCGATGCTCCTGTTCCGGTACAGACCATCTCCTCCCCGTCGCATGCTATCAATATGAAACGGGTAACGGAAACCCAAACGGCTGTTAACCTGCAAAATCCTTCGGATGAACAGTTGGGCAAAGATTTTATTCTGCAGTACGGACTGCAGGGAGGACAAGTGCAAAGCGGACTGACCTTATACGAGCATAACGACGAAAAATTCTTCCTTCTCATGATGGAGCCACCCAAAGCGGACGAAAAAACAAAAGTATTGCCGAGAGAATATATCTTTATTGTAGACGTATCGGGATCTATGTCGGGATTTCCATTGGAAGTGAGTAAAACCGTACTGAAAAAACTGATCTCGTCCCTCAGCCCTGCCGACAGGTTTAATGTATTGTTGTTCGAGAGCAGTAACGATATGATGTCAAAAAACTCCTTACCAGCTACTCCCGAAAATATCAAAAAAGCAATCCAGGTAATCGACAGGCAACGGGGAAGCGGAGGTACGGAACTTTATCCGGCGTTGCAGGCTGCCTTTGCCTACAAAGATCCTAGCCTGGAAGATTATGCCCGCACTTTCATCATCGCTACCGACGGTTATGTATCGGTAGAAGCCGAAGCTTTCCAATTGATCCGGCAAAACCTCAATAAAGCCAATTTTTTTCCGCTGGGTATCGGCAACGGAGTTAACCGTCACCTGATTGAAGGAATGGCCTGGGCAGGCGCTTCGGAACCGTTTATTATCAACAACCAAACAGAAGCGGAAAAAGTGGGAGAACATCTGATACAAACCATTTCCCAACCCTTATTTACACAAATAGATATCGACTGGGGCGATTTTGAAGTATACGATACTTATCCGCAAAAGATGCCGGATGTATTCAGCCACAAACCGATGGTTGTTTTCGGGAAATATAAAGGGAACCCGAAAGGAAATGTCGAACTGAAAGGAAAAACCGTAGGAGGAGAATTCAGGATCAAAATGCCGGTTACATTGGCTTCCCATACAAAAAACCAGGCCTTGCGTTACCTGTGGGCCAGAAATAAGATCAAATATATGAGTGATTATGCGCCGTATTTCAACGATTATTCCGACAGATACGACGGAACGGATAAATATGAAAAAGAAATCACAAAATTAGGGCTGAGATACAATCTGTTGACGGCTTATACATCTTTTCTGGCAGTCGACGATGAGATGGATGAAAATGCAAAATATGAGGAATGTAAAGATGTTGTCCGTTTCACAGCACCTGTTATCAGTGAAGATGCCGTTTGCTATGAACAAAGTAAAATTATTTCAGCATGTGAAATGACACCGCCCCCACCGCTTCCGAAACAATCTTCCAAAGTTTTTGAAGTGGCAGAAACAATGCCTTCCTTCCCTGGCGGAGACCAGAAAATGATGGAATTTATCAAAAAAGAAATGGCTCTCCTACTAACAGATCCTACAGATTGTGCGGAAGGTCGCGTGGTAGTACGCTTCGTAGTAACTGAAACCGGTGAGATCGATGATATTAAAGTAATTCGTTCTGTAAGTCCATGGTGTGACCAGGCTGCCATCAAGATCGTAAAGGCCATGCCTAAATGGAAACCGGGCATGCAAAACGGGAAAGCGGTTCCGGTATATTTCAGTCTCCCGATTCGTTTTAAAACGCAATAATAATCAGATTACACCTATAGGGGCGGCCCTTGTGGCCGCCCTCTTTAATACCCCGTTTCAATTTTTTATATCTACCAATGCCGGGATTCAAAATCTCCCCGTCTCTTGTTTGCATTTTCAAGAAAAGCCTTATACGCATCCGACTCCGGATAATACGGCCGATGCTCCAGATCCCGGTGAATACTGTTATATTCTTCTACGGCCAACCACGTCGATTGGTCAAAATAGCATCCGGAGAATTTCTCCCAGATATAATCGATTGCTATATCAGAAGGATGCAGCATATCTTCCGCATAATAGCGGTAATCGCGTAAATCGTCTAATAATAATTCATACGATGGAAAATATCCGGTGACGGCCTTGGCATCTTTCTCTTTGGCAATATTGCACAATTCCTCTATAGCCAACAGTAGTACCGACTTACTCAACTGGTTCTCATGTGCCCCGTCTTTCCAGTGCCGGATGGGACTGACCGTAAAGAGGATTTTTAATTCCGGATTGATTTGTATCAGCCTGCTAATCAAAGGCTTCCAAGCCTCAACCACCTCATTTACACACAATCTCCGATGAACAAACCGGTCGGCCGGCAATTTATGACAGTTGGAAACTACCTGCTCCGTTTCTTTCAGCCGATAAACATAAGCCGTCCCGAATGTAACCATCAAAACCGAGATTTTTTTCAGGAAATCAGAAGAAAATAACATTCGTTCATTGATATTGGATAAACACGCTTCTTCTGTCAAGGCAGAAAAGCGACTGTGATGCCCGAATGAAGAGTATAAACCTTTATACTCAAAAATATCATTGGCAGCATATTTTCTATTCCGTATCAAATCTTCCAGTCCGGATGCTACC
Organism: Bacteroidales bacterium; assembly: GCA_031553775.1. Classification (GTDB taxonomy): domain Bacteria; phylum Bacteroidota; class Bacteroidia; order Bacteroidales; family Azobacteroidaceae; genus JAISFI01. The sequence goes on along the minus strand of JAVBLA010000016.1, from coordinate 59,858 downwards.
GATAAAGGGTTATACAACACTCCGAACGGATTGATATCCACCCGGAAACCCGACGAAGATAACTTGTTTCCGATATTTTCGGCAAAACAGGAACCCATCAATAAGATCCGGTCTTTGTGTGTAAACCTGAATCGGGACGGTTCGATTGCTATTTCAGTCCTGAAACGCATGCTTTTATTGTTTAATAATCCGTTTGACTACATAGCCGGAAGTTGTTTTTAATGCTAACAAATAAACTCCCTGCTTCATTTCTTTGAACGAAATTCCGGAAGAGTTATTTTCCAGAGAGTTATCCAATGTCCCGGAAAGCACTTTTTGACCGGCTATAGTGTATAGGGCATAGGAATCTATGTCCGCCCCCCCGGTCTCAATATTCAGCCAGTCGGATACCGGATTGGGATAAACCCTGAAAGAATCATTCCCGTTTTTTACATCGGCTATGCCGGATAACAAGTACCGGATCTCCCGCCCCGCAGGCGCCGGAGTAGTAAAGGTATTCTCCGGTTTAGGCAAAGCCCAGGCAGCCAAACGTTCGGAAACATTGGAAATGGCATACAGATTCCCGGCCAGATCGAAAGAAATGCCACAAATATTTCCCATAGCAGGTTGAATAGAATAAAGTAACGACAGAGATGGAGCGGATGCGTTGAACGTAACCCGGAAGACTTTTACCTCGTTCTTACATCCCATAGCCAGGATGCTTCCGTCCTGATTAACAGCCATACCTCCCGTTTCGGAATTACCGATCAAAGTGGGAGTTACCCCCGAATTAAAATCCACACTGCCGGCAGGATTCACATGGATCAGACAGGGTACCGACTGAGAATCGGTTTGCCTATACTGGGAAATCCACCAGCCTCCTCGCCCGTCGGGAGCAATACAGGAGTTAAAATTTTGCTGCAAATTGCCGTTCAGGGCGTCGTTATAGACAATGGCACTGGGAGCTTTGTTCCAGGAAGACTTCAATGTTCCGATATTATACTGCAGCAAATTACCTGTATTGGTAGCCACAGCATCTGTATAATCTTCATCAAATGTAAAAAGTTTGGTATCCTCACCGGTACCCGTTACCCAGCAATGGGAGATGGAACCGTGCACATTCACTCCACTTTTGCTTGCCAGGCCGGAAGAATTTCTCAAATTTCCGGCAAAAACCTCTGTAAAAGAGCCTGCCGGATCGGCAGGATCCATGATCCACACTCCCGAATGGGAATCACTCCAATCCGTCAGATATACTTTTCCATCGGGAGCTACGCACAGGCGCATGGGACTGGATGCAGTAGTCCAGCTTACTCCTCCTTTATACCCATCCTGAAACTGTCCGGTAATATCTTCAAAAGCAGCATTCAATATATAGATCCCATCTGAAGTGGAACGGTTTGTTACTGTACCTCCGGATGTTTCCGAAGCATAGATCCGCCCGAAAAAAGGACTATCGAAATTATTGTCGACCGCTACGCCGCGGGGAGAATAAAACTGCATTTCCTGTTGCTGGTCATTGGAAAATTTTACCGGTTCAGATATGGGATCTGAAGTTGTTGTTACCGACCATTGATAAGTTCCCGCAGGCAAATCACCAAGATCGACAGGTAAAACATGTCTCCCTTTCAACAGACTGCCTGCTTCAATAGATCTAAGGGTTTGAGCATTCTCTTTCACATCGATCCTGACGGCATTAGCCTTCGTATTCAGGGTAAATGCCAGTTTCAGGCCGGCACCGCTAATAACATCCAGTTCCGAAGCATATACATTGGCATATACTGCCGGTAAAAGTTTCACAGGAATACTGATCCTGCATCCTTTGTATTCGGCATATATCAACCCTTCCCGGCTACCCGAAGCCTGGAACGAACCATTCTCCGTAATCGTACCCACATCCGGATCGCAGGATAAAGACACGCCCTGTACGTGTTTATCTATTAAAGTACCGTATTGGTTATATCCGTAAAATACCGGAGTAAAAATATCTCCAAGAGGCAGTTCTATTTCCCGCGTGGAACATTGAATAGTTGCAACCACCGCATCTTCCGGCGCTACATTCACGGCATAGACAGCATTGCCCACTGCCCTTTCACTTCCATCGCTGGGACTGTTAACGATACCCAACGCATCGATATACATTGCAGAAGACCCTCCTCCGTCCAGGTTCATGGCCTCATAGGCACCTGCACTCAGCATGATTTCTGCCAGCTGTTTGGTGGTCACTCCTGCAGAAAGGGTAGTTCTTCCGTCGACTACACAAAAATAAAGCGTTGATTTATCTTTCGAAAATCCGGCGCCTGTTCTCGGATGCAATTCATTCCAGGTTTCATAAGGGACTCCAGACCGGAGGATAGTCCCCCGCTGGTCGCCTCCCACCATGGCATTGACAGCCGGTGTTCCTGATCCTGGAAAAGCAATATTGAAACGGAGTGTTACCTCGTCGTTTACCTGAAACTGGGATAAAAAAGTTGCCGCATTGCCGTTACCGGACAGTACCGCATGATCTTCCGGCATGAACATATTTCCTTTTCCGGTTTGCACCTGTACTACTTTCAACTTCACGTCTTTCGCAAATCCCCAGGATTCCGAGGGCATTAATTGAAGTAACACCTCGGTACCGTCACTATTGGTATGTGTATATTTGCCATTCAGCCGGTTATAGAAGACCAGTTGGTCTTTTCCCCTGTCCTGGTTGATATAACTGACAGTACGGCTTCCGGCTGTAGCCGTTAACGACCCGCTGAACGAAGCACCGGCAATTAAAGGCACATTTCCGGCAAAGCCTAAGTGAGGAGTAGAGGCGGGTTTTGTTCCGATCTGCCCTTTAACCACAGAACCATGCAAAGGTCTCGCATAGGTCTCCGTCTCCAGACTGAAAAAATCGGCATTCACCCCCGCAAAATAAGTCTCTCCCTTTTTGCCGGTACGCTTAGCCATCGCAGAGACTCCTTCCGAAGTCTTAGTCACAGAATCCCGCGCCACCACCGATTCAAATTTCAAATAAGGATTTCCCATATCCATTTCCAAGAAGAAAACCCGGAGCGTTTTTTCCGGAGAAGAAAATTTCAGGGAAGTATAAAAAGTCCCCGGACCTACTCTTAAACGGGAAAGCGTATCCACCGAATAAGAAACACCTCCGATGCTTACCTGAGGATTTGCCCCGTACACAAACGGCAGGCAAACAAGCATCGACACTACAAAAAGAGCCAATTTTTTCATCATAAATCGAGCATTAAATACCATTGTTAACTATTGTTTTTCTCTGTAATAAGTGATACAAATGTAGTAAAGTATTTTGATTGGGCAAGGATAGTTCTGATAGCTGATGATTGGCGGAATTCATCTTTTGTTTTGAATGGCTGGCGGATTAGTTATTTTCAAAGGCTTCTGGGATTAAGATAAACAACCATATATCAGCAAAATATCAAAAGAATGAAAGAATTAAAACGGCGGATTAAACTTGATTGTAAGAAGCAAGTTTTAGTGGATTTATCTTTGTTTCGTGAGGAGTAGTATTGGATAGCCTTATCTCAGAAATATCCATTGTTGCTTTATCAGATTCATTAATGAGCATTACTGAGCGAACAAAAAACATTGAGAGTATATTTTTCCAGACAAATATTTCGACATAGTGCTGCCTAATGGTACACATTTCATATCGAAAAGTTGCGAAGGAATTACAGAATCTATGTTATTAGAAATGGGGTACTTAAAAGTATCAACAACCAAGGGGAGAAATATATATACACTTACAACAGAGAATGGCAGTTACCTTATCGATTTCGAGGAAAATATTTTTCTTCAAACATTAGGAGATAGAGAACAACTTAGAATGTCTTTAAAATCTATAAGTGGAATTGGTGATTTGCATAACAATTACATAGATCCTATACACACATACATACAAACATTAAAAGATGCATATGCAGATTTACAAGATAAGATTGGAGATTTAGTTACACGATTAGGAAAGGAATATAGTGCTGCTGGGATAACTTTAACTCAAAGCAAATTTTCATTATTGCGAAAACAAGTTAAGTTAGGACGTTTGGAAAAAGAACTTTCTGAATTAGTAGATCCCCTTGCAAAGCAGGCAAAGGATGCTGAAATATTTTTTATTAAAGCAGAAATTTCCAAATTGACTTCAACAAATATATGCAATCATCAACACTTACCACCGATCAAATAATCGTTACCCGTAATGGAGAGGTTGTATCCGGATCAATACAAATGCTGAATTATAAGAGTTATCAAAACGGTTTATTCAGTAAAAATCATCAACAAACCAGCTTTTCACATAAATATCTTCACACTTTCACCAACAGCCTGAAGAATATACATCCCCTTCTTCACACCCACAATATCTGTAGTTTCTCTCGCAACTCTTTGTTGCAAAATCAACCGGCCATACAAATCATACAATCTTACAGTTTCTCCGGGAATTAATCCCTTGATATTCAGAATACCTTCCCGGTTCGAGATTACAAGCGTTTCTTTCCGGACAGTCTTGATTCCCGTAAAATCCATTTCCGTAATCAACTGAAAATTCTTCCATTGCGCAGCACCCGAATAATCTGCAGAAGCACCGGAAGGCACATACAATATACAAGCCGCCTGGTCGGTCAACAAAAAAACATCTTCACCCAAAACCGGAGGAACAGGATTAGCTATCTTCAACTCTTTCAATGAGAAATTCTGCGCCAATGCATTTTTCCCCAGAGATGTCACGGATTTAGGTAGAGTCAATGACTTCAGATATACACATCCTGCAATACCGGCTTCCCCAATCGTTTCAAGCGATTGACAGTGAATCAGGTTCAGGGTATCGATCCGGGTAGCTGCAAAAGCATAATCTCCGATAGTTTTAACAGATGCAGGAACTTTGATGGAAGACAAAGCGGAACATTCGGCAAAAGCATACTCCTCAATCACGGAGACCAATGCCGGAATCTCTATAGACTGCAAATTGGGACACTTACAAAACGCGGTACCTCCAATTGTTTCTACAGCCGACGGTAAATCGATTTTCGACATGGCACACTTATAAAATGCATAAGAACCGATCGATGTAATGGTTTCCGGAAGAATGATGGATGTCAGACCGGTACAGCCACAAAAAAGATAATCTTCTATACTTGTAATTGCCGATGGAACTTCAACGGAACTAATCGACGAACAATAAGCAAACGCCCACGCATCCAAAAACTTGAGACCGGATAGAAGCGAAGCTGCTGAAAACAATTTCTCACACTTGTAAAAAGCCAGTCTTCCAATACTATCAATCGTAGATGACAAGTGGAGCGTCTCCAGATTATTACAATCGCGGAAAGCCCTTTCCCCGATTCTTTTAACCGTTGCCGGAAAAATTACAGACTGCAGACTGGCGCAATTGTAAAAACAGTCATCCGGAATTTCGTCTATTCCGGTATTGTACAGATCGAAAGAGGTAATCAGGGGACAAACCATAAATGCCCCGGTTCCGATTTTGTTTACGGAAGAGGGAAGCGAAAGAGATGTTAAAGACTCACAAGTACTAAAAGCACTGGCGCCAATGGATTTCAATCCGGAAGGAAGCTGTATCTGTTCCAGTTTTTTACAGTTGCAAAAAGCAAAGTCCCCGATGCTTTGCACCTGATCCGGTATGGATACCGATACCAGGTTCTCACAGGAAAGAAAAGCAGAGTGAGATATCTCTGTAATAGAAGGGGGAAGTACTACGGAAGTAAGGCTCGTACAATAAGCAAAAGCCGCATTCCAAATGGACTTAACCTGTGCAGGTATGGTGATTGCTTTTAATGAAGTACAACTTCTGAAAGCATCTGTCCCGATGATTTCAACACCGGAAGGAATTTGTACATTGTCTAATGCAAGGCAATAATCGAACAATTCAGGAGAAATATAGGTGATTACCGAAGGTATATTAACCGATTTCAACCGGATACAATTAGAAAAAACCGCGTCTCCCAACCATCGTACGGATTCCGGAATCGTAATTGTTTCCAGATTTTTACACAGTGCAAATGCATTGTATGAAATCTCAGTCACTCCGAAAGGGATCACTACCGTTTGCAGGTTTTCACAAAAATGAAAAGCATTGGCACATATCCGTATCGTATTAACCGGAAGTTTAATGGAAGAAATCGTCTTGTGATCATAAAAGGCATAGATAGGAAATGTATTTTCAACATAATCCGACTCTATATCGTAAATTGGGTTATTAGGGCCTCCATAGCCGATATCAGTACCTTTCGAACCATAATAAGCAACAACAGTCGCTCCCGAAAGATCCAGAACAGATAATTGCGACATCCGGTCCCGCATAAGCCTGAAATCCCGGGCATCTATGTTTCCGGTGACGGTAAGTTCAGTAATGGTTGCTATTTCCGATTCGGTAAATTGGGATGCCAGCGAACCGGCAATCCCTGTATGAACAGATTTAGAAACCTGGGAGAAAATCGGACTGAAAAGAACAGAAAAAAAGAAAACAGAGAGATAAAATTTCTTCATTTTGATGATTTTTAGATAGTTACTTAATTTCTCAGAAGATGATGTTTGTCTTCCATATGCTGAGATATTTCAGCATGCAAAAAAACATCATTCCCGGGAACTATCCAATAGAGATTTTTCAGTGAGAACTTAAAGCAAGGAAAATTGGAAATGAACAGTTATTTTTCGGTATGAATTATGAAATTTTTGACATGAAATATAATGATAAAGCAAAATACAATCAAAGCAAATTTTTAACAGCATCCCCAGAAATCTTCAAATGCAGGAGTTCCCCCTCCTCCATCCGCAAAGAAACCATATTATTTTTGTTGTTGAAGATATAAATAAGGCTTTGATTCAGAATATATTTCCGCCCGGCCCGAATAAATTCCGCTTTCAGGGTCTCTTCCAAAGATTGCAACGAACTATAGATCTTCTCTTTAGAGCCATCTGTATAAATTACTTCCGATCTCCTTCCATCAGCCACAAAACAGGCAACTTTTTCCGGCTCGACAAACCGGTAACCTTCAACTACCGGCAACCTGATCTTTCCGGCAAAGGAAATAGTTTCAATCACACGATTCAGATTCCCTTTATTCTGAAGCTTTTCAAATTCCATGATGGCATGTTGTAATTCCTGTATCTTGACCGGCTTGGTGAGATAATCGATCGCCTTCATTCGCATGGCTTGAAGAATATATTCCGACTCATCGTATGCCGTGACAAAAATCACATGGATATCATTATTGTTTTTACGCAGATCCGAGAGAAATTCCAACCCTGTTTGATGAGGCATCTGAATATCCAGGAATAATAAGTCGAAAGAAACTCCGCTGTTATTCAACAACACTTCCGCTTCCCTGGCGCTCGAAGCCAGAGAAAGCTCCATACTGGGGAACTCCATCCTGACTAATTGAGCCAGATTAAGACGCGACATCTCTTCATCATCAACAATCAACACTCTATACATGATCTACAAATTTATAGTTTACCGGAAAGTGAAATTCAAAACGGGTACCTTGGGTGGTTCCGTCTTCTTTTTTCAAATCGATTACCTGTTGAAAAGCTTCCTTTGCATTGGTTTTATTATATACATGGATCTGACGGAGGATGATCCGCAATCCTTCGCCCGTACCCTGCGTTTTAATTCTAAATGCTTCCGTGCGACCGATCCCGTCATCTTCTACAGCTAATACATAATAACTATTTTGAACAGACATATCGATTAAAACCGTTCCGCTTCCCTCTTTATGAGCAAGTCCATGCCTGATCGCATTTTCACAATAGGTATGCAATATCATGTTAGGAACAAGCAGGTTTTCCGGAACTTCCGGAGAAATACGGATATCATAGCCGAACTTCGATCCGAACCGCAATTTCTCCAGCCGGAGATATTTCTTTGTGTATTCCAATTCTTCGGATAACGGACGGACACTCCGGTCGGAATCCCTCAATGTCTGCTTGATAAAATCGGAAAACAAGCCGATGTATTCATTCGTATCCTTATAATTATTCATCGACATATAGCTGATCGCACTGAGGATATTTCCACTGAAATGTGGAATCGACTTGGATCGTATCGCCCTTAATTTCAAATCGTTCACTTCTTTCTCCGTTTGCAGGCGTTCGGTTTGTTTCCGTTGCCGGATGCGAAGGGCAAAATAAAGACTTCCGGTCAGCAGCAACAGAGAGGGAACAATAAACCACCCGGTCATCCAGAATGGCTTCCGCATATTGAGAAGCGGTGAAAATGCGCTTGCCGACCAGTTTTTTCCATCGATAGAAGATTGTACCTCAAACTGATAGGTGCCGGGCGACAAATTGGTAAAAACCACCTGCTTCTCAGATTGAGGTTCCGACCATTCATCGAATAGGCCTTTCAAACGGTAACGGAAACGCAGCGACTGCGGAAAAGAAAAAGACACGGAAAAATACTCGAAACGCAAGGTGTTCTTTCCCGGATTTAACGTAAATTCAGAATCTGTGATCCTTTCGAAATGGATATTATCTTCCGATACCCAGACATCGGTAATACTGACTTTGGGATCATTCTGACGCCGCTTCGACATCAGGATTTCCGGATTAAACCGGATCACATTATTCGAATTGGCAATCCAGACATAGTCTTTAGAGTCCAGGAAAAAACCATTCTGTGAACTTTCTATCGCATCGAACCCGTTGTTATAGTCGAATACTGCGATTTCCGTTTTCCCGGTTTGATGATATACTTCCAAATCGAGGATAAACAAGCTGTATCCGCATACTGCCAGCAGGTATTTATCATGATAAATGAGCAAACTGCCCACTTCCGACTGTAAACGTTCGTGTTCGATACGCCGGTATCCTTCTTCCGTTTCTACGAACAGTCCGTTGGCATTCCCTTTCCATAACGCTCCGAACTTGTCTAATTTCATGGAAACAGATCCATTAGAGGAACTTGGAACCGTATCAAAAACAATCTTGTTTCCATCCCAGATTCCATCAGAATAAAAAGTTCCTATACGAATATTCCCTTTACGGTCTTTGCCGATACTTACAACATATTTACCGGAACCCGGATAATAGCGGACACCTGCACTGTCTTTCACCACAATTCCACGTTGGTCCCAGGGAACATTGCCGGTAAAATAAGTAGCGGAAGCAATGATCCGGTCGTGTTCTTCATCATAAAAAGTATAGAAAGAAGCTGCATTGGGACAATCGGCATCCAACAGGTCGAATTGTCCGTTTTCATAAACAAATATACCGTTGCTATTAGGAAAGTACAGCTTTCCTTTAACCACACACCCACCCATATATTGAAGTCCACTGTGTTTTTCGATTTCCTTGAGATAACTCCAATCCCACTCCCCATCCCGCTCGATCGGAGTCAGCTCCCTATAAAACCGGTTATAATGCTTTTGAGCCGGAGCAAATTGCTCCTTCTTCGGATAAACGATATTTCCCTCTCGATCCATCATCCAGAGGCCCGTACCATATCCTCCGAACCACATATTCCCGGAAGGATCCTCCAGGATATTCCAGACATAATCGACTGCATTTTTCCGGAATCTGTAAGATTCGAACTCAAGGGTAAACAGATTGAATGCACCCTCTTCCGATACAACCCAGGTATTTCCTTCCTGATCGGTAGTAAAATTGGTAGGAAGCGTGACGAAAATCCCGGTCGGATGAAAACGGTCTTTATCGATGATAATAAACTCCTTACTTTTGGAATTATGTGCCAGTAGCCGTCCATCCGACATCAAATAAAGATTGCCGACATCGGGAGGAGTAGAAATTTTCGATATTTCTATCTCTTTCGCAAATGAAATCCGGTATATCTGCTTTTTATAATGAGCATATACATAAACAAGATTCCCGGAAACGTCGGCTGTCACCTGTCCGCAAAGCCCAAACGGATAAGTATAAATCTTCGACATGGCTTTTCCGTCGAAACGATAAACATGGCTCTGTCCGAAAATATGATTCGATTTCACTTCCATAATCCGGTCTCCTTTCAGAAGAGGAAGCTCTCTGAAAGTAGAATCTTTCAAAGAAAAACTCAGATGAAATCTGCAGTTGACATCATTACCCTTATCAAAATTAAACAAATAGATTTCTCTGTTTTTTTGATCAAAAAAGATATGCGATTCCAGCATATCAGATGTTTTATAGCCTGGAGGATAAGCAACCGTTTTAATCTGTCCGTCTTTCCGGATAAAACTGATTCCGAAATTCTGAACCAGGCAAATCTGATCTTCTATTTTGATAGCGGAGTGAACTGATTTGTTGGGAAGACCGTCCGCTTTGGTATAATGTTTGAATGATTTCCCATCAAAACGGCTTACCCCTCCCTTGGATGCAATCCATAGATATCCGTCATCATCCTGGTAGGCCGACATCAGTTGCATCTGAAGCAGTCCGTCGTGTGTGGTGTATTGGCGGTAAGTGTAGTTCCTGATTGCTTTTTCAGCAAAAAGGACACAAGGTAACAAGAAAAAGAAAATAACTATAGAGAGGCGATTCATTTATTTTACTTTATAAAATATCAAAAACATAAACAGTGAACTACCTTTCAGGATCCAAATGCAACGGAAAACCCATCAACACAGACACATTTTTACCATTCAGCCTTCCAGGAGTCCATTGTTGTAATAGTCCTAATACCCTTAAGGCCTCCTTTTCAGCAGCAGTAATTTCTTCCGGATTTTTATTCCGGATTCTCTGTCCGGTTACTTTTCCCTGTTCATCCACAATATATTCCATGACGATCTTACTCTGAAACTCCTTCTGGGATTCAGGGTATTTGAAATTCTTTATAAAATCCATAAAAAGAGCCTCTTCTCCACCCGGATAAACAGGCATTTCATCCACTACAGAATATACTTTTTGATGGGTCAAAGAATCATATATTACATACTCAGTTGCATCTTGTGTTTTCAGCACAGAGCTTGTATTACATGATATAAAGACAATTATAAGAAAAAATACACTTAGCACATTCTTAATCAAATTGTCAGAATCATACATTTTCTTCATTCAATTTCATTTCTATTTTCTTCCGTTCGGCGGCGTTTCCGAACGCCGTCGTAAAGCTTCACAATTAAAACTAAAACCTATTTCATATAAGTTTTCCATCTTTGATATAATATCTCAACATTTAACACTCCAACACCATTTATGTAATTGGATGCACTTGAATAAAGATACTCTTCCGGATGCATTACCCAACCAGCTCTTACAGGATTCTCATGGATATAATTCAATTTCTGTTCAATAAATTTTTCAGAATAAATCAATTCTGCATGATTTTCCCGCGTCCAAACCTGGTAGTTTTTATTGTGCGAATGGCTGGATGCCGCTTTTCTGAAAATATCCAGCATCCACTTTTCCCGGCTTTCTATTCCGGATGTAATGATCTCAATCATTTTCTTACTGGTAAATTTCTTGAAATCACGGATAGTGCCACTTAAATCACTCGTTTCGCTCTTTGCCAGTAAATGGACGTGGTTTGACATGATCACAAATCCATAAATTATGAGTCCTTTTGACCTTATACAATAAGACAGGCTTTCAAGAATAAGATCTCTGTATATTTTACGGGTGAAGATATCAACCCACTCTACTACTTGGAAAGTTAAAAAATAGATACCTTCCTTTTCCTCGATTTTATATCCTGAACTCATCACGTAAACATAGTTAAAGTATGGTGCAAATATAGAACTTATTTTTTTGCTCAGATTATTATTTGTAGTTATAAACTACCGGGATTCTTCGACGGCGTTCGGAAACGCCGCCGAACAGGGGAAAATTTCGCTATTGTTTTGGTATATATTGATGTATTTATTTTCGTTTGGATTAATATAACTAACACAATATAATACATTTTTCTGTTATGTTGCAACGCATTCATTTTGAATTCTGAATTAGCAATCCCTATCATTCACATCCTTCTTCAAAGCCTATCCCCACTAAAACAAAGATTTTCACCGCCTAAATTAATAATTAATTTAAACTATCCCAGCCAATTAAATCAATAATTCTCTTAGCCCATTCAACTTCAATAAAAACACCAACAAAACATCCCTTATTTTTCCAACCTCAAATTCCCCCAAAAATACCCGTTATTTCCCGTTTATTATGTAATTTTGCCAGTTCAAATGGAATTACTAGATCAAATACAATATCCCGAAGACCTCCGAAAGCTGGATATATCCCAGTTAGAGCGGGTTTGCAACGAATTACGGCAGTACATCATCCGGGTGCTGGCCGATAATCCGGGCCATTTTGCTTCCAGCCTGGGTACCGTGGAACTGACGGTTGCCCTGCATTATGTATTCAACACTCCTTATGATAAAATCGTATGGGACGTGGGACATCAGGCCTATAGCCATAAAATTCTCACCGGAAGGAAAGAAGCATTCAAAACACTACGGAAATTCAAAGGAATCAGTGGGTTTCCGAATCCGAAGGAAAGCGAATACGACGCTTTTATTGCAGGACATGCATCCACGTCGATTTCCGCAGCGCTGGGAATGGCAGTCGCCTCTTCCCTGAAAAAAGAAGAAAGAAATATCATTGCTGTTACCGGCGACGGATCCATGACAGGCGGCTTGTCTTTCGAAGGACTGAACAACGCCTCCTCCGATCCCAACAACCTCCTGATCATCCTCAATGACAACAATAAGGCAATCGACGACAGTGTCGGCGGACTCAGCCAATATCTGGTAGACATCACTACTTCCCAGACATACAACAAGATCCGGTACAAACTTTTCCGGGGAATGAAAAAGCTGGGATTTATCGACGACGACAGCAAAGGGATTGTCCTGCGCTTCAACAACAGCTTGAAAGCCTTATTAACCAAACAACATAACCTGTTCGAAGGCTTCAGCATCCGGTATTTCGGTCCGGTCGACGGACATGACATCAAAGGATTAATCAAAACTTTGAATGATATTAAAGAACTGAAAGGACCTAAATTACTCCATATCCGCACTGTTAAGGGAAAAGGATTTGCCCCGGCTGAAAAATCAGCAACCGAATGGCATGCTCCGGGAAAATTCGATCCTGTTACAGGAGAACGAATTATCGTTCGCTCTTTAGACGAACCGCAACTTTATCAGGATGTATTCGGACACACATTACTGGAACTGGCAGAAAAAAACGAAAAAATAGTAGGAATCACTCCTGCCATGCCCACCGGTTGCTCCATGAATATCATGATGAAAAAAATGCCGGAAAGAGTTTTCGATGTAGGAATTGCAGAAGCACATGCCGTAACCTTCTCCGCGGGATTAGCCAAAGAAGGAATGATCCCGTTCTGTAACATTTATTCCTCATTTACCCAACGGGCATACGACCAGATCATCCACGATGCCGCCCTGCAGAGCACAGATATGATCCTGTGTCTGGACCGCGCCGGACTGGTAGGAGAAGACGGCGCCACACACCACGGCTCATTCGACCTGGCATACCTGCGCTGTATCCCAAACATTACCATCTCCTCTCCCATTAACGAACATGCACTGAGAAGCCTGATGTTCACTGCTTCCCAACCCGGAATGGGCACATTCGTGATCCGCTACCCGAGAGGCAAAGGAGAACTGACCGACTGGCGGAATGAAATGGAATTCCTGTCGCCCGGGAAAGGAAAAAAACTGAAAAACGGAGAAAAAATGGCCATTCTCAGTATCGGCCCGATCGGATATATTGCCCAAAAAGCCATCCAACTGGCAGAAGAAGCAGGAACCGGCCCGATCGCCCATTACGATATGATCTATCTGAAACCGATAGACGAAGACCTGCTGCATGAGGTAGCCAAACAATACAAATATATCGTGACCGTTGAAAACGGGACAGTGAAAGGAGGGCTCGGCAGCGCCGTACTCGAATTCCTGTCGGATAACAACTATACCAATACAGTGAAACGGATCGGTATTCCCGATGAATTCATAGAACACGGATCGATTCCCGAATTGTATAAACTCTGCGGAATGGATGCGGAAAGCATCCGGAACGAGATCATGCAACTAATTCATTTAAAAGAATACGTTCCAAGCTAAAATCTGCCTGATCTTCAGGCAAAAAAAATATGAAAATTATTATCGCCGGCGCAGGAGAAGTCGGCACACATTTAGCAAAACTGCTGTCGCAGGAAAACCAGGATATCAGCCTGATGGACCCCAGCGAAGAAAGATTGGCTTTTACCAATTCCAATCTGGAAATCATGTCTATCGTAGGAAACCCTACCTCCATCCGGGATCTGAAACAGGCCGGGGTCAAAAAAGCAGATCTGTTTATTGCCGTCACCCCAGAGGAAACCACCAATATTACAGCCTGTATGCTGGCAACCAACCTGGGCGCTGTCAAAACTTTCGCCCGCATCAATAATTATGAATACCTGTTACAGGAAAATAAAGAATTTTTCGAACGTTTGGGAGTAGATTCACTGATCTATCCGGAAATGCTTGCAGCCAAAGAAATCGTAAGCGCCATCAAACGCCCGTGGGCCCGGCAATGGTGGGAGCTCTGTAACGGCGAATTGATCCTGATCGGCGTTAAAGTACGGGAAAACGCACCCATCGTGGGTAAATTTCTCCACGAAATATCCAGGGAAGAAAAGATCTACCACGTGGTAGCCATCAAAAGAGAAAATGCAACCATCATCCCGAGCGGGAACGATCAGATCAAACCGAATGATCTTCTCTACTTCACTACTACAAAAACCGGAGTAAGCATCATCCAACAACACACCGGAAAGGAGAATATACACGTAGGAAAAGTCATCATTATGGGCGGAAGCCGGATTGCCGTGAAAACCTCCCAGTTCCTCCCCTCCAATCTCCAGGTCAAGATACTGGAAGTAAGCAAAGATAAAAGCTACAAAATCGCGGAGCAAATCCGGAGCAATACGATGGTTATCAATGGTGACGGAAGGGACACCGAACTTCTGATCCAGGAAAACATCAAGGATTGCGATGCCTTCATCGCCCTTACCGGAAATTCAGAAACCAATATCCTGGCCTGCATGGCAGCCAAACGTTTCGGAGTCCCGAAAACAGTAGCCCAGGTAGAAAACATCGACTACATCACCATGGCGGAAAAAATGGATATCGGAACAGTCATCAATAAAAAACTGATCGCTGCCAGTCATATCTACCAGTTCCTGCTGAATGCCGATGTATCGAACGTTAAATGTATGACCTTTGCCAATGCCGATGTGGCGGAATTAGTCGCCAAACCGGGATCGAGGATCACCCGCAAACCAGTAAAACATCTCAACCTGCCGAAAGACATGACACTCGGAGGATTGATCCGCGACGGCAAACCCATCATTATCGAAGGAGATACCTGTATCCAGGCCGACGACCACGTAGTGATCTTCTGCTTAGACACCGCCATGCGGAAATTACAAAACTATTTCAACTGAAAATGAGAAGGAAGAGCTTGTGGTTGAACTGGCATTTTATTTTCCGGGTATTGGGGGCCATCCTCTGCCTGGAATCGCTCTTCCTGGCTATTTCTTCCGGCATTTCTTTCTTTTATAAAGGCTGGGATGCTTTCTCTCTTCTGATTTCTGCGGGAATCAGTCTTGTGTTTGGCATTCTTTTTATCTTATCAGGTCCGAAACGAAAAACCCAAAACATCGGAAAAAGAGAAAGTTTTTTAACCGTGACTCTTTGCTGGCTGTTCTTTTCCATATTCGGCACCATTCCCTTTTATATCAGCGGCGCCATTCCTTCGGTCACCGATGCTTTTTTCGAGACCATGTCGGGACTGACCACTACCGGTTCTTCCATTCTCACAGATATCGAAAGCCTGCCGGCAGGCCTGCAGTTCTGGCGATGCCTCCTCCAATGGCTCGGTGGAATGGGGATGATCCTTTTCTCCCTGGCACTGCTGCCCCTGTTGGGAGGAGGAGCTGTACAACTCTACGATGCAGAAACCACAGGCATCACCCACGATAAATTCCGTCCGAGGATCAAACAGATCTCGAAACGTTTGTGGGGTATATACCTGGGACTGACAATAGTCCTCGTATTTCTGTTGTATTTAGGTCCAATGGATTTTTTCGACGCCCTATGCCATGCCCTGTCTACCATGTCTACCGGAGGATATTCCACCAAACAAGCCAGTATCGCTTACTGGGATTCCGCCTATATCGATTACGTCATCAGTATTTTTATGATCATCGGCTCCGTCAACTTCGCCCTGATCTATTTCTTTTTCAAAGGAAATTTCCGGAAAGTATTCAAAGACGAAGAATTAAAATGGTACCTGATCGTAATCCTCGGGGCAACAGCCATCGTTACTTTCTACTTGATGGAAGATATGCATGCCCAGAACTATGCACTTTCTTTCCGGGCAGCTCTGTTCCAGGTGGTTTCTATTATTTCTACCACTGGTTTCGCCACAGCCGACTATGTCACCTGGGGCCCCTTCTACTGGATTATCTTCATCCTGCTCATGGTAGTTTGCGGATGCGCCAGCTCTACCAGTGGAGGGATGAAAATGATCCGTCTGGTAGTTTTGGCCAAAAATACCGGTAATGAGTTCAAAAAACACCTGCACCCGAGGGCTATCATCCCAGTACGAATCAACGGGGTCGCTTTATCTCCTGATGTAGTCCAAAGAGTCATGGCTTTCGTATTCCTCTATATATTGATCATCCTGATCAGCTGGGTCTTTTTCACCATTACCGGTATGGGATTCGAAGAATCTCTCGGAGCTGCCGTCACTGCCATCAGTAATGCCGGTCCCGGACTGGGCGATGTAGGCCCGAACGGCTGTTTTGCCGACATCCCCGCTATCTCCAAATGGTATATGTCTTTCCTGATGATGATCGGGCGTTTGGAACTATTTACCGTATTGACTTTGCTGACACCTGGATTCTGGAAGAGAATGTAAAATATTCAGCCACTCAAATATTTCGTACAACAGTGTCTTGTCCCAAAGGGAGCCAATAAAAAACGGACAACCACATTTCTGCAATCATCCGTTTTTAGTATTTTATGAATATTCCATATACCGGAAAGCTCTATTCAATAAGCGCCAGAATCTCTCCCTTCTGCACAAAATCGCCCTGCCGCGCAAAAGTCCGCAGGATCTTACCGGCATAATTCGCCCTTACTGTTTCAAAACCATAAAAAGTTTGTATAGAGCAGAATCTGTCGCCTTCCTTCACCAATTCTCCTTCCACCGGAGGCAGGGAAGAACCCAGCGGTTCATACTTCCATAGTACCTGGCCTTTACAGGTAGCGTGAATAGGCTTGGCATCCGGATGTTTTTTCAATATGTTATTCAGGTTGACTTTAGGCATCTCCACCACGGCACGTTTAACGACAATAGGAGCGCCTGCTTTTTCCCGCGCGTCCTCCAGTTCTTTTGTAAAACGCAATTTGGAGACCCCCGATTTATAGTCCATATATTGCCGTTCGTGCATAGCCAGTTCGAACAATTCCTCTTCATCCTGCCCCGGTTCCCAGTTATTTTCTTCCATGATCTTCCTGAATTTATCCAACTCGTCAGGGAAGGCATCCTGCGGATTACCGGTATAAAATTCTTTTTCATTTTCTTTTGCCAACTCGATAATTTCCGGAGCCAGTTCTCCCGGAAGCTTGCCCATTTTTCCAAGGAGCATGTTCCAGCTGTCTTTATCGAGCATAGTAAAACGCGGCTCGTTTTTCGCCATAGTCAGCAAATTCATCAATGCAATGTTTTTGACATACTGGCTGAAAGGTGTTACCAAAGGAGGATAGCCTAACTTAGGCCATACATATTCCACTTCCCGGAATAATTGCAGAACTAATTCGTTGAAAGAAACCTCTTCCTTGTCGTGTTGACGCAGAGCCAGGTTGATTGCCTGGTGCATCCCTTTCAGGTCGGCCATCATCGATCCCATCATTCCGCCGGGTAAACCGCAATTCACCAGCATGGAAGTCATTACTTTATTTCCCGGATCGATAAAAAAGCCTAAGAAGTCATCCATGAAGCTTTGGCTTAACCGCCGGGCCTCCATATAAGCTTCCATATTGAGATCTTTTACGGAAAAACCGGCATCTTTCAACATCGCCTGAATAGTGATCACATCGGGATGTACCATCCCCCAGGAAAGAGGCTCCATAGCTACATCCAGGTAGTCCACACCGTTTTGGGCGACTTCCATCATCGATGCAACGGAAAAACCCGGGCCGCAATGCCCGTGATATTGGATGGGAATATGGGGATATTGTTTTTTGATCCGTTTCACGATTTCACCAAGACTATACGGGCGCCCGATCCCTGCCATATCTTTCAGGCAGATCTCTTCTGCTCCACCTTCTATCAGCCGGGAAGCCAGGTCTACATAATAGTCTACCGTATGTATAGGAGAATGGGTAATACATAACGCCGCCTGCGGAATCATACCGCCTGCTTTTGCATACTGTATGGAAGGAATAATGTTGCGGGCATCATTCAACCCACAGAAAATACGGGTAATATCCACTCCCTGAGCCTTTTTTACCCGGTACATCATTTTCCTGACATCTGAAGGAACCGGATTCATCCGGAGACCATTCAAGCCTCTGTCCAGCATGTGTGTCTGGATACCCGCTTCATTAAAAGGTTTGGTAAATGCCCGGACGGCTACATTCGGGTTTTCACCGTATAACAGGTTGACCTGCTCAAAAGCACCTCCATTGGTT
The DNA here is from genome assembly GCA_031553775.1 of Bacteroidales bacterium. Classification (GTDB taxonomy): domain Bacteria; phylum Bacteroidota; class Bacteroidia; order Bacteroidales; family Azobacteroidaceae; genus JAISFI01. The sequence goes on along the minus strand of JAVBLA010000016.1, from coordinate 41,220 downwards.
TCCACCCTGGAGAAACACCCCATCTCTACGATCACTGGAGCGATATCCTGCAACTGGTCTACTCTCGGCTGATATTTACCGGAAGACTGCCACATATCCCGGTACACTAAGCTTAATTTTATTTCCCTCTTGCCCATAATTGATAGAATTAAAATTCCTAATTGAGAATCTCCAAAGATAGCATCTTTTTTTTATTAGAAACCTATTAAAAAAGAATATTATTTAACAAAATGTCAAATAAAATCCGTTTCAATAGATGGTTCAATAAAGCACAAGAACAAAATGTCATAAAAAATTATATTTATAACACTTAATAACACTTTCTCAGGATGACTTTAAGGAATTTTAAAAAACCTTGAGAACTTTAAGAAACTGTTTAAAAATTTACAAGCAGTATTTTTGATAATAAAACCCCTCGAAGGGTAGGAAAGTACTTCTAAAACCGCAAAAAAGAATTACTTAATTGCAACTTTTTTAACAGTATCACCAATCTTCAGAATATAATATCCTTTAGGCACATTCAATACATACTCTGCCGTAGACGATTTGATAATACTCTCATCTACTTTCAGACCGACTACACTGAAAACTTCCAGCTTTTGTCCGACGATAGCATTTTGTATGGAAACACGATTGGCACTTACAGTTATTTCTACGGCAGGGCGTTCATTTTCGACAACAGCCTTCGGCTTCACCTCCTGAGCGGATAGTGAAAAAGAAAATATTGCGAATAACGCCAGAATCGATATAAGTATATACTTCTTCATCCGTAGATTCATTCTAAATTCGACACAAAGATATATCAAAATGGATGCTTTTCCAAATAATTAGGCAATAATTTGAAAATTATTTCGTTGAACGGTCTGAAAGCAGCCTGAAGGAGATATCCCTTCAGGCATTTTCCGTTCTTTTCTCCATCGATTCTTTCATCAGGGCACTGACTAACTGCGGGCTCCTGTTGTATGTGGGATGATTGATCATCTGTTCAATAAACTTATCATCGTCCAGCAAAGTTCCGGAAAAAATAATCGGTTTAGGCTTGGTAGGCTGTCCTACGTAACGGTCGCTTCCTTTACCGTAATATTTCCCGAACAATTCACGCTCGTACCGTTCCAACTGTTCTTTTTCGATCCGTTTCTTTTCTTCTTCCTCCCAGTTCATTTCCTGGTCGTGTTCTTTCCGCACATCCATCATCGGGATGTTGTCCATACCGAAACCAGTAGACAAAATAGTGATCTTCACATTTTCACCCAACTCTTCATCAATAGCAGTACCCCAGATCACATGAATATTCGGATTGAACTTGGCCATAAAATTATGTACATAATCCATTTCATCCATCATCAGCGGGGAAGTAGAAGAAGAAACGAGATTCAACAAAATCTTTTTAGATTTGAACACATCGTTATTGTTAAGCAAGGGGGAATTCAAGGCATTTTCGATTGCTTCCGATACCCGGTTGTCGCCCGATGCCATACCGCTACTCATAATAGCCACTCCTCCGTCTTTCAATACAGTATTCACATCTGCGAAGTCGAGATTGATATGTCCTGTAAGGGTAATGATCTCAGCGATGCTCTTGGCAGCAATTGTCAGTGTATCATCCGCTTTTTTGAAAGCATTCGGCACAGTCAGGTCGTGGTAGATTTCACGCAAACGCTCGTTGTTCACTACTAACAGGGCATCCACATGTTTACTGATCTCTTCCACACCACGCAAAGCCTGCAAAATCTTGGGACGGCCTTCAAACAGGAAAGGAATTGTAACGATAGCCACCGTCAGAATCCCCATACTTTTCGCCACCCGGGCGATTACAGGAGCGGCTCCTGTACCGGTTCCACCTCCCATTCCGGCAGTAATGAAGGCCATTTTAGTGCCGTCGTTCAGCAACTTGTTCAGATCGTCTATGCTTTCTTCGGCAGCCTGTTTGGCAACTTCGGGTTTGCTTCCCGCTCCCAATCCTTCGGTCAGACGTTTACCCAACTGAATTTTCAAAGGAACCTCACTCGACAACAAAGCCTGGTTATCCGTATTACAAAGCACGAAGGTCACATCATGGATTCCCTCCCGGAACATATGTGTTACTGCGTTTCCTCCACCGCCTCCCACTCCTATCACCTTAATGATAGATGGTTTAATGGTAGGGTAATCAAATTGAAATATATTTTCTTCCATATCGTTAGCTTCTTTTTAAATTCGGATTACAGTTCTTCGTCGAACAGAGAACGTTCGGCTTTGTTGATAATATTCTTGAAAAAACCGGGTTTCTTGGGTTTATCCTCTTTCACTTCTTTTTCTTTTTGCGGTTTAGGCTCTTTGACCGGCCTAACAGGAGCCTCCTGTTTTTCAGTTTCTTCATCCGGAAACAGGAATCCTGTGGTGCCGGGAGCAACCGGTTTTTCCACTTCTTTTACACAGGAGTCTTTTCCCAAAGCCAGCAAACCTGCTAATTGGGCATACTCCGGAGATTCCGGTAAAATGGAATTATGGAAGAACAGATCGGGCAATGCATTAGCAACATGCACTTTACAGGAAAACCGGTCTTCTATACTCTCCGCCAGTTTTTGAAGACGGGCGCCTCCTCCGGTAATCAACATTCCCTCAGGCAATATTTCTTCAAATCCGGCCTGTTTAATTTGTGCAGCAACATTGGCCAATATCTCGTCTACACGTGCTTCTATTACCTGATTTTCCTTGTCTCCTTCGACAGCGACGGCAGACCCTTTCGTGATTTTGAAAGTCTCCGCTTCCTGTTCCGTCAGGTTCAGGGCCATCAGGTCTTTAGTAATTACCGAACTTCCTAAAGGAATCGTTACCAGCGACTTCAACAACTTATTCTTATAGATAGACAAGGTGGTGACTCCGGCTCCGAAATCCACTAACACACACCCCAGGTCTTTTTCCGAAGATGCCAATACTGCAGCAGCTGTCGCCTCCGCTCCTATCAGGAAACCGGCAATGGATATCCCGGCTTTTTCCGCTACCTTCTGCAAATCCCGTTCCATAGAAGGACGTCCGGCTATCAGCTGGTATTCCGCCTCTATTTGCCGGCATTGCACGCCTAAAGGTTTCTGTTCCGGGCGGCCGTCTACCTTGTATTCCGGAGAAGAAGCGCTTAGCACGGCTAATCCATCCAATTCACAATTCAGGCATTCTTCCATCATATTATCCAGTATCTTTTGAGAAACGACTGTTTCTTCAGGAAGCTCCCGGAAAATGGAATGACTAACAGAGCAAACCGACTGCCCTCCCACACCCACATATATTTTCTCTATCTTCTGTGAAATCTTCCGGTTCAGTAACTGGAGAACATGCGTCAGTCTGACCGCCGTTTCTTCGAGGTTATAAATTCGTCCCCGGAGGATACAATCATTCGATTCGGTCGTTTCCACAGCCAGAATACTAAGGCTTCCCTTATCGTTTTTCTTCCCTGCTGCAGCCGTTATTTTCGACGTACCGAGGTCTACCGCAACAATTATCTTTTCGTGCATACTATTTGATTTTTGAATTTCAAATTAATCATGGAATAACGGTTCCAACCCGTTTTGTCCAATGCCTGTTCATAAAACAGCCTGAGATTTTCCAGTTTTTCTTCAAACTGATCGATCCTGCCGAGCAAGATCTGATGATTGCCCACTCGGGGAGTCAGTTCCAGATCTTTATTCGGATATACATAAATTTGTTCTATCTGTGCGTCCCAGAATTTATTTTTCTGCAAGAACCTTGCCAGGTTACTCAATTCTTTACGGGCAAACTCTTTGTCTACAAATCCGGTAACAAGCGGAACATAGGCAGCATACTGAAGAGTTACAGGCATAATATCTCCTTCCGTATCAACATAATAATCACCAGAAACACTCATCACACGCAACAGGGGGATTTTCTGGTAAACCTTCACGGTCACGCCTCCTCCGGCAGTAATATACACCTGGGCCTTTTTAATCAACTTATTTTCTTCCAGTTTTTGTTCCATCAAATCCGTCCGGATATCTTTTAATGGTTTTCCCTGCGGGTATAAACCGGCATTTTTCAGCATGGAAAGGACGTCTTTACCGGCGATAAAATGGCGTTTCAAAGTATCCGCAATAATTACCTCCACCCCATTGCAGTTCTTCCCGTCTAAATGATTCCTGGGAAAAGAAACAGCATACAGGATGTATGCCAGCAACAGGAATGCCAATGTTATGTATAGAATCTTTTTAACCATTTTACATCTCCTTTATTTCGTCAATCTCCGTGCCGATAAGAAATTTTATTGTAACTTTTCCTTCACCGGAAGCACCAGGCGGTCGATATCTCCGGCGCCGGCCATTAACACCACATCCAGACGATCTGTATCTATCCAGTTTAATAAACCATCTTTAGAACAGATTTGTTTCCGGGAAGAAGTAATTTCATCCAGGATCAACCGGGACGTCACTCCAGGGATAGGCAATTCCCTCGCCGGGTAGATATCCAGCAGGACGACTTCATCTGCCAACGAAAGACTTTGTGCAAATTCCTTATAAAAATCATTGGTCCTCGAATACAAGTGCGGTTGAAAAATCACGGTCAGCTTCCTGCCGGGATACAACTCTTTAACAGAAGTAATACTTGCCCTCAATTCTTCGGGATGATGCGCATAGTCGTCTATTAATACAATCCGGTCTGATTTCAGGTAAAAATCAAATCTTCTCTTGGCTCCCCGGAAAGATGCCATCCCAGCCCGGAGTTCTTCAGGAGTCACACCATTCAGACCGGCAATCGCCATGGCCGCCACCCCATTTTCTATATTGATTTTCAAAGGAACTCCCAAGCGGACATCCACGATCTTTGCATCCGGAGAAATGAAGTCAAAAACAATCTCTCCACCGCCGATACGAATATTTTCGGCATGAAAATCACCTCCTTCTTCCGCAGAATAGCTCAATATACGGACTCCTTCCTGTACGCGGGGTTCTACCCGGATTCCTTTCCGCATCAGTAAAATGCCACCAGGACGAATGAGGGAAGTAAAATGAGCAAAACTTTCCGCATAAGCTTCCGGGGTTCCGTAAATATCCAGATGGTCGGGATCAGCGGAAGTAATCACCGCCATATATGGGGAAAGCCAATGGAAAGACCGGTCGTATTCATCGGCCTCGATCACGGTCAGGTCGCTCGTATCCGACAACAACAGGTTACTGTTGTAGTTTTTCAAGATACCACCCAGAAACGCATTGCAATCCACATGCGATTGCTTCAGCAGGTGGGCAATCAGCGACGAAGTAGTAGTTTTTCCATGGGTTCCCGCTACACACAATCCCCGGTTGGTTTTCGTGATTTCTCCCAGGATTTGGGAACGTTTGAGGATCGCATATCCATGATTTCGAAAAAATGTCAGTTCCGAATGATCCAGAGGAACAGCCGGAGTATATATTACCAGCGTATCATCCGGATCTTTACAATATTCCGGAATCAGAGAAACACAGTCTTCGTAATGAATTTCCGCCCCCTCCCGGATCAGCTCTCCCGTTAACTCCGAAGGCGTTTTATCGTATCCGGCCACACGTTTCCCTTTAGAAAGAAAATAACGGATCAGAGCGCTCATACCGATTCCTCCGGCGCCGATGAAATACAGGGAGGATATTTTATCTATACTTTTCATGTGTGAATAATTGAAAATTGAAAATTGAAAATTGAAAATGATGTATCATTTAATTTTTCACTTTTCGTTTTTCACTTTATTTCTTTATTACTTTTATAATTTCATCTACAATTTTAGAGGCGGCATCCGGCAAAGCTAAGCGAAAGATATTGCTACTCAGTTCTGCAACGCGCTCCTCATTTCTCACCACCTGAAGAGTTTCCGGAACTAACCGGGACTCTGCTTCAGCATCCCGTATCAGGATTGCGGCCTGTTCCTTTACTAATGCCATGGCATTTTTTGTCTGGTGGTCTTCCGCTACATTAGGAGAAGGCACCAGGATCACAGGTTTTCCCAAAAGAGAAAATTCCGAAATAGAACCGGCACCGGCACGGGATACGACCAGGTCGGATACCGCATACGCCAGATCCATCCGGGATATAAAAGCCGTTAGATGCACCGGAGCTCCGGGAAATTCGGCCAAAGCTTTCTGTGCATCCTCAAAATAATATTTTCCGGTTTGCCAGATCCATTGAACATCCGACGCCGCTATTTCCGGCAAACCTTTGATAATACTTCGGTTGATGGTACGGGCGCCTAAACTTCCTCCTACCACCAATACTGTTTTTTTAGAAGGATCCAAGCCGAAAAAGGCAAGGGCCTCATCCTGTTTTCCTTGTATATCCTGTAAATCCTGCCGGACCGGATTACCCGTTAACACTATTTTTTCTTTGGGGAAAAATTTTCCCATTTCCGGATAAGCCACACAGATACAGGCAGCTTTTTTCGATAACAATTTATTGGTAACCCCTGCATATGAGTTTTGCTCCTGCAATACAGTCGGGATTCCCGCCTTTTCTGCTGCGCGAAGGGTAGGACCACTGGCATAGCCCCCTACTCCCACAACCACATCAGGCCGGAACTCCCGGATCGTTTGCCGGGCAATACGAATACTTTTTCTCAACTTCAGAAGAACAGCAATATTTTTCCAGATCTGCTTGCGGTTAAAACCAGCTACAGGTAAACCGACAATCCGGTAACCTGCTGCAGGAACTTTCTCCATCTCCATCCGGTTTTCAGCCCCCACAAAAAGCACCTCCGTATCCGGGAACCTTTCCCTGAATGCATTGGCTATAGATATGGCGGGGAAAATGTGGCCCCCGGTGCCGCCACCGCTGATGATGATCCTATTCATGTTTTTATAATTGAGAATTGAAAATTGAAAATTGACAATGAGAAAAAAATGCACTAATTTTCAATTGTCAATTTTCAATTTTCAATTATATTTTGTCTTGCAATTCCTCATTCATAATCTTCAATTCCTCATTCTCCGCCCTCAATTCTTCAATCTCTATTTTGAGGTCTTCGTTCAGTAGTTTTTCGACTTCCGCAGATTCCATTTCTGCCGCAATGTCTTCTTCCCGCCGGATTCCTTTCGGTGTATCGAAACGGCTTACGCATAAGATAATCCCGAAATATACACAGGTAATCAGGGTAGAGGTTCCTCCCCGGCTGATCAACGGTAATGGCTGACCGGTAACGGGAATCACATCGGTGGCCACGCACATGTTAGCAAAAGCCTGCAAGGTGATCAGTAAGGCCGATCCGATCACTAAGTATTTGGGGAAAAGCCGGTCGCACCGGTAGGCTATGATACCAGCCCGGATAAAAAGGATCACATACAGGAACAATACCGTAATACCTCCTACCAGTCCGAGCTCTTCTATGATGATGGCAAAAATAAAATCCGAATAAGCCTGCGGAAGCCAGTCGCGTTCCTGACTGTTTCCCGGCATCACTCCGAAGATGCCGCCACGGGCGATGGCAATTTTGGCATGTGATTTCTGGAAATTATCATCTGTAATTTCAAAATCAGAAGCTTTTTCACCCGTATCTTTTACAAAAAAGTTTTGCATACGGTTTTCCCAGGTCTCCAGACGGGGAAGAGTGTCATGCTTCACTTTATCCGGCAACAAAGCCAAACCGGCAAAAAATAATACAGCCAACAAGGCAAGAGAACCTACAAGCATCCCCAGCTTTTTCAAAGGTACCTGACCGATAAACATCATCAGGAAAACAACTACTCCCAGTATAAAAGCCGTAGAAAAATTATCTATCAGGATAATGCCACAGGTAATACCCATGGCACCCAGTATCCAGTAAAAATTCTTACCGGAAACCGTATTTTTATATTTACTCAGTAAAAATGCCACACTCCCGATCAGGCATAGTTTGGCCAGTTCGGAAGGTTGGAAAGAAATTCCGAAAATCGTCAGCCACCGGTCGGCATTATTCACCGATGAGCCTATAAATTTAGTAGCGATCAGCAGTAACCATGTAAGAGGAAGAACCGGCAGGAACACAGAAAAAAACTTCGGACGCATGGCATGCACCAGCAACACAATAAAGGTACCCAGCAGCAAGAACATCGTATGACGCATAATGGGATCCCAATAATTGTGTTTGTATGCCAGCGTACTGGTAGCGCTGAACACTTCCACAATGGAGATCAGGCAAAGGAAGAGATAGATCATCCAGATCACCCTGTCACCACGGAATATTTTATTGATAAAACTCATTGAAAACTAAAAACTAACAGTAAAAAATTAAAACCTGTATTTACAGATTGCTGACGTATGTTTTGAACTGGATTCCCCGGTCTTCATAATTTTTGAAGAGGTCGAAGCTGGCACAACAAGGGGAAAGCAATACCGTATCTCCTTGTCTGGAAAGGGCATAAGCATGATTCACTGCTTCCTGCATAGAACCTGCATCGGCAATTGTTTCTACCTTTCCGTCGAAAAAAGCATGCAACTTGCTGTTATCCACTCCCAGGAAAATCAGGGCACGGCATTTTTCCTTCACTAATCCTTCTATTTCCGAATAATCATTTCCTTTATCCGTACCTCCGAGGATCAACACCACTTTAGTCTTCATACTCTTGAGGGCATACCAGCAGGAATTGACATTCGTTGCCTTGGAATCGTTGATATATTCCACACCTTTCACGATTGCCACTTTTTCCAGCCGGTGTTCCACTCCCTTAAAATCGCTCAGCGACCGGCGGATATCTTCATTTTTGATATCCTGTAATTTCGCTGTAATAGCCGCGGCCAGCGAATTATGTAAATTATGCGTGCCTGTTAATGCCAATAATTCTTCTTCCATATTGAAATTTCCCTGAGGTGTTTCTATGATGACCTGATTATTTTCCGTATAAGCTTTAACACCCGGTTGCTTTGTTTCTGCAAAAGGATACAAAGTGGCCCGGGGTTGGCGTTTCCTGATTTCTTCAGCAATAAGAGGATCGTCATTCCAATAGATCAATGCATCTTTTTCTGTCTGATTCTGAAAAATACGCATCTTGGAGTCGACATAATTCTGCATTTTATAATCATACCTGTCGAGGTGGTCGGGAGTAATATTCAGCAACACCGCCACATCTGCCTTGAAATCATACATGTTATCTAACTGGAAACTACTGAGTTCAATCACATAATAATCGTAATTGTCTTCGGCAACCTGTAAGGCAAAACTATCGCCCACATTTCCCGCCAGGCCGACATTCAACCCGGCGCTTTTCAGGATATGCCAAGTTAGCATTGTCGTGGTAGTCTTTCCGTTACTTCCTGTTATACAAATCGTTTTTGCATGGGTGTAACGTCCGGCAAATTCTATTTCCGAAATAATCGGGGTACCCTGGGATTTCAAGAGTTGGACTATCGGTGCCTTATCGGGAATCCCGGGACTTTTAATTACTTCTCCGGCTTCCAGGATCAGTGCTTCCGTATGACGGCCTTCTTCCCAGGCAATTCCATAAGTATCCAGTATCGCTTTATACTGTTCTTTGATGACTGACCTATCAGATACGAAGACCTCAAAGCCCTGTTTTTTCGCAAGTACGGCAGCTCCCGCACCGCTTTCCCCAGCTCCCAGAACAACTATTTTATTGGCATTCATCATTATCTCATCTTCAATGTGGCTATAGTCAATACAGCCAGGATAATACCAATCAACCAGAAACGGACTACGATTTTCGATTCGGGGATAGCCCGGAAAGGACGTTGAATAAGCGCATCGATCCCTGCATTTCCGGGTTTCTGGAAGTGATGATGCAAAGGCGTCATCTTGAAAATCCGCTTGCCGGTTCCCGTTTTCTTTTTCGTACATTTGAAATAAGCTACCTGCATGATCACAGAAAGGCTTTCCACAAAGAAGACCCCACACAGGATAGGTAACAATAATTCCTTATGAATGATAATGGCAAAAACGGCAATGATGCCTCCTAAAGTCAGCGAACCCGTATCTCCCATAAATACCTGGGCCGGGAAAGAGTTATACCAAAGGAAGCCGATCGTAGCCCCGATAAAGGCGCTGGCGTAAATAGCCAGCTCCTCACAGCCCGGAATATACATGATATTCAGATAGGCTGCATATTCTATGTGACTCGACACATAAGCCAATATTCCTAAAGTAACCCCTATAATAGCGGAAGATCCGGCTGCCAAACCATCCAAACCATCTGTCAGGTTAGCGCCATTAGATACTGCCGTTACTATAAGAATCGTAATGATAACAAAAATAATCCAGGTAACGGCCGTCCGGTGACTTCCCATAAAAGACGCCAGATCCCGGTAATCCAGATTGTTGTTTTTGACGAATGGAATTGTTGTTTTCGTTGATTTCACTTCCGGACTGTGATAAACATCTTCAATAACATCTCCTTTGCGGATCTCCACATTCTCCCGGATCACGGCGTGGGGACTGAGATATAATGTCAATCCGACAATCAGTCCCAGACCTACCTGCCCTACAATTTTGAACTTTCCGCTCAAACCTTCCTTATCTTTTTTAAATACCTTAATATAATCATCTAAAAAGCCGATACATCCCAGCCAGACTGTAGTAATCAGCATCAGGATAATATATACATTTCCCAACTTTGCAAAAAGAAGTACGGGAACCAGGATGGCGATAATAATGATGACACCTCCCATGGTAGGGGTACCTTTTTTGCTCATTTGCCCTTCCAGACCTAAATCACGGACAATCTCCCCAATTTGTTTCAACTGTAGTCTGTTGATAATTTTCCGTCCGATGAGCGTGGAAATCAACAAAGAAAAAAGCATAGCCATAGCCGAACGGAACGAGATGTATTGGAACATCCCGGCTCCGGGGACATCTAACTTATCTAAGTAATTGAAGAGATAGTATAACATAACCGAGCCTTATTATAATTTTATTTAGCAAATATTTCCCGTATAATTTCCCGGTCGTCAAAATGATGTTTCACCCCTTTCACTTCCTGGTAATCTTCATGCCCTTTTCCTGCTATCAATACCACATCGCCCGGACGGGCCAGTACACAGGCCGTACGGATCGCCTCTTTACGATCGGCAATGGTAAGCGATTTTCTCACTTCCACAGAATCCAGTCCGGCCAGCATATCGTTAAGGATATCCTGCGGTTCTTCAAAACGGGGATTATCGGAAGTCAGGATTACCCGGTCGCTCAACCTCACAGCTTCTTTAGCCATGATCGGGCGTTTCCCTTTATCCCGGTTGCCTCCACAGCCTACCACCGTAATCACTTCCCCGGAACCTTCCAACACTTCATGGATGGCATTCAGCACATTGGTCAGGGCATCGGGAGTATGGGCATAATCTACAATAGCAGTATATCCTTCGGGAGAACGCAAAGTCTGGAAACGACCGGAAACCGGTTTCAACGAGCTGAGTATCAGCAGGGAATTATCCGGGTCTTCTCCTAGCAAAACAGTAGTTCCATATACTGCCAACAAGTTGTAGGCATTGAATTTGCCGACAAATTGCGTATTAATCTCTCGTCCGTTCACTGTCATCAGCGTACCATCAAAATGCGATTCCAGGATCTTTCCCTTGAAATCGGCCAATGTGCGCATGGAATAAGTCTTCCTGACTGCTTTTGTATTCTGCAGCATGACTGGTCCATTCTTGTCATCGGCATTGGTCAGAGCAAAAGCCTCAGCAGGTAACTGATCAAAAAAGGCTTTTTTGACATCCCGGTATGCTTCGAAAGTATGGTGATAATCCAGGTGATCACGGGTCAGGTTGGTAAAAACACCCCCTTTGAAACGCAAACCGGCAATTCTTTTCTGATCTATGGCATGAGAACTCACTTCCATAAACGCATGAGTACATCCTGCATCTACTATTTCCGCTAATAAACGGTTGAGTTCGACCGGATCCGGCGTAGTATGTGTAGCAGGTACTTCTTTTTCATCTATACAATTACATACAGTGGAAAGCAATCCGGTTTTATATCCCAGCTGTCTGAACATCCGGTAAAGCAAAGTGGCAATCGTAGTTTTTCCGTTGGTACCGGTCACCCCGACCAATGTCAATTTCCGGGAAGGAAAACCATAATATGCAGAAGCCAGACAACCCAGCGCTTCCGCCGCATCTCCAACCTGTACAAAAATAACACCTTCCGGACTATTATCAGGAATCCGTTCACAAACCACTACCCGGGCACCATTTTCAATCGCTTTACCGATATATTCATGCCCATCGACCTGTGTCCCCGGAACAGCCACAAACAGAAATCCATCGCCAACCTTCCTCGAATCAGCCTGAATCCCCACAACTTCTATCCCTTCAACCTCACCCAGCACCTGTACAGGAAGCAAAACATCCAATAACCCACTCAACAAAACCATCCCACTATAATTTTCAATTTCTAATTTTCAATTTTCAATTCCTCAAAGTCAGTCCCACCGTCTGCCCCCGAACCACCTGCGTTCCCGGAGCAACCGTCTGTCCCCTGACAATCCCGCTTCCCGAAAGAGAAACCATTAATCCCTGTTTTTCCAGGAGATAAACAGCATCTTTTGCTCCCATGCCAACAACATTAGGGACCAGATTATCTATTATCTTCCTGTCGGAAACTTTCACTTCATTATCCTGCAACTCGGCAGACACCCATTCTGTACGAACATCCTCCTGATAAGACACATCCAGTTTACCCAGGATATATTCCGTAGGAGAAAACATTCCCGCCCGTACTCCCGGAACAACCGGATGCAAAGTATCCTTCGGCATATCTTTCGGTTTCAGGTGATTTTTCCGGGCATTGACTTCTTCCGCAATCCTTTTGAAAACACCTCCGGACATCACACCTCCGGACGGATAACCGTTCCGGGGTTTCCGGATGACCACAATACAGGAATATTCCGGATTTTCGAAAGGGAAATAGCCACAGAAAGAAACCTGGTGACTCAGTCCGGCTCCTTTATATCCCGCAGCACCCTGTGAAATTTGCGCTGTTCCTGTTTTTCCTGCAATCCGAACATGTTGCGAACGCACTACGCCTCCAGTACCTCCTTCACCCTCAACCACCCCCAACAGCATCTGCTGGATTAACTTCAGTGTTTTTGAGGAACATATTTCTTTCTTGATGACTTCTGGTTTCCGCTTTTCTTCTACCGAGCCGTTTTTCAGGATTTCTTTGACAAAATACGGCTTGACCATTTTCCCGTCATTCGCTATCGCATTGAAAAAAGTCAGGGTATAAATGGGCGGTATCTGCGTTTCGTATCCGAAAGACATCCATGGTAAAGTAGTCTTAGACCAGTAACGGGTTTTATCGTCCGGTTTCCGGATAATCGATTTTCCGGCTCCGGGGATTTCAATATCCAGGGGAATATTCAAACCGATGCGGTACAAGCCTTCCACATACTTTTCGGGTTGTGTTTCATACCCTTTCAGGATGATCTTGGCCACTCCGATGTTGGAAGAGAACCAGATGGCCTGTTCCGCGGAAATCCGGTGATAGCCTCCTTTATGCCAGTTATGGTCGGTCATCCGGTTACCTGCATACATAAATATACCGGAACCTGTATCGATCGTATCCGAAGGCTGTATAACACCATCTTCCAGAGCCACCATCATCGATGCGACTTTAAATGTAGAACCCGGCTCTGTTTGATCGGATACTGCGTAATTCTTAGTCTCCGTCCAATCGCTTCCGAACCTGCCCATATTGGTAATCGCTTTGATTTCTCCGGTGCGGACACTCATTACAACAGCCGTTCCCGATTCAGCATCGATTTCTTTCAGCTTATCATACAAAGCCTTCTCCGTAATATCCTGTATATCGATATCGATAGTAGAAACAATATCATACCCGGGTATCGGCTCTATATCGGGAACATGCATATACCTGCCATTCACTTTGCGAAAAGTGCTTGTTCCGGGAATTCCCTTTAACAACTCATTATATTGGAGTTCGAGCCCGTTTTTCCCTCCTTTTTCATATTCTCCATAAATATCACCGATAGTACGTGAAGCCAGGGTTCCGTAAGGTTTGGTTCTTTTTACGAATTCCCGGGTGATCATTCCCGATTTATTTTTATTCAATTTAAAGAACGGCATTTTCCGCAGGTTTTTCAACTCCAGATAATTCAGTTTCCGGGTCGTGAACAAAGGATATTCACGGGTTTTCCGTACATTTTTTTTACCTGCATTGATCTGGCTTTCTTCTTTCACCCGGGCATTCCAACCCCTCATGATATGATCTTTATACTGACCGGCTGTTTTTTCCGGGAAAGCTTTGCTCAGTTCCTGCGACAATGGATCTATATATTTTTTCAGGGTATCGCCTCGTAATCCGTCGGCCCAGAAATCGATATATACACGATACTGATATTCTGTGGTAGCCATCAACTGGTAATCGCAGGAATAAATATTTCCCCGGGGAGGTTGTATTTCCACATTAGGCCGTACCAGGGATTTTCCACGTTCGCGCCACATAGGACCCTCTGCAAAAAGAGTATACGATGCCTTGTAGAGAATGAGAATCACTACAACAGAAAAAAACAGCGAAACCATAAAATAGCTTCTCCGTATTTTTTTGTTAGGTATTTGCAATTTTTCCTCTGCCACGACTCAATTATTTTTTAATTTCATAGGCCGGTATTTTGGAACCTGTCAGTCCCAATCCCCGATCTTCCACCAACGCTTCGATTTGCGACTGGCGGCTGTTTGTTGTTAATTCTGTGGAAATAACCAGATTTTCATATTTTACATCCCGTAATTGTCTGTTCATATCTTCTATCTCCGATATTTTCTTCAGACAGGCATATCGGTTGCTGATGTACAGAATACAAAGGATTGCTATCAATATCAGCAGTTTGGACTGTTTAACAATAAAATCTTCTGTAAGGATCCCTCCTCCCAGAATATGGGAAATGGAAACTTTAGACTTCTTACCGGAAGATTTTCCGGCTGTCGATTCATTGTTTTTTTGTTCGTCTGCTTCCTGTTTCATTGCCTCTTTGTTGTATGTTGCCTATCCCGTTGGGGAGGCGTTTCCGAACACCGTCGTGGTTTCACCACTCTTTTATTATTCTGTATCTACTCTATCCAAGATGACATCTCTCATTTTTTCTCAACAATCCTGAGCTTAGCACTCCGGGAACGCGGATTTCTTTCTATTTCTTCTTCCGGGGGAACAATCACTTTATTGTTTACCGCTACAAATGGAGTAGTTACATTTCCATAAAAATCTTTTTCAACCCGGCCTTCAAAATTTCCTGACTTAAAAAAATTCTTTACCAAACGGTCTTCCAAAGAATGATAAGTGATCACCACCAGTCTTCCTCCGGGTTTCAGAAGTTTTTCAGCCTGTAGCAGCATGTCTTTTAAGACTTTCATTTCTCCATTGACTTCTATCCGGATTGCCTGGAATGCCTGGGCCAGGTATTTTTTCTCCTTGTCTTTTCCAAAAAACAATTTGAGGATGTCCAATAAATCGCCGCTGGTATGCAAGGGTTTATGTATCCTGCTTTTTACGATCGTGCGGGCAATCTGGCGGGCATTCCTCAGTTCTCCGTAAAGATAAAAGATGTCGGCCAACTCTTCCTCCGAAGCATTCTGGAGAATCTCTGCCGCCGTTTTTCCGGCTCTCGTATTCATCCGCATATCCAAAGGGGCATCGAAACGGAAGGAAAATCCGCGGGCTTCATCATCAAAATGATGCGACGAAACACCCAGATCCGCCAAAAGGCCATCTATCTGTTGCACCCCGTGCCAATCCATGAAATTAGAGAGATAAGCGAAATTGCTTCTGACAAAAGTGAACCGGGAATCGTCCGGCACATTGGTTTCCGCATCCTGATCCTGGTCAAATCCGTATAAATGGCCGGATTTTCCGAGTTTAGATAAAATCAGGCGGCTGTGCCCTCCACCTCCAAAGGTCACATCCACATAAATTCCTCCGGGTTGAATATTCAATCCGTCGACGCTTTCCTGCAATAAGACCGGGATGTGATAAGAGCTGTTCATATGTGTTGTATTATGCTATGCCGGCGCCATCCACTTTTGTATTCCTTTTTTGAAATCACCGGGTGACATCAACGGTTTTTCCAATTTGTTTTTTGACCAAACCTCGATGGTATAATCCATTCCGACAAACCGGATCTCACCGGTAATTCCTGCCAATTGCATGTAACGCTTCGAAATCAGAATCCGTCCGTTAGCATCCAGTTCCAGGATTTCCACATCCATAACGAACATCCGGAAAAGATTTTGCTGTTCTTCATCCCAACGGTTCAGGCGGGAGCGCAATTCGTCCAATTCCTGATTCCAGATATTTTCGGGATACAATACCAAGCAGTCCTGGTGTACATCTTTGCGCATCACCAAACGGGCGATACCCGATGTCTGCAGGATCTTCCGAAAAGCAGCCGGCACAAACACCCGCCCTTTCGCATCCGCCTTCGCATCTATGTTTCCCAAGAATCTGTCCATCAGGATATTATTTTACAGCGTAAAGGTACAACTTTAAACCACTTTTCCCCACTTTTTGAATAAATTTTTTATCAACAAGTTATTAACAGGATATAAACACAGCATAAAATACTATTTATCAACAAAATAAAACAAAACAAAATAGTGGGGAATCATTTTGATCATTATCGATCTTGAATAAACTTTTCGGCTATAAATGTTGCAAAATTCGATTCTTGATCGTCATTGCGAAGAAGATGATATTCCTTCATTGCAAAAAGGGACAATGAAGGAATCTTCTGACAATCGCGGGAGATTGCTTTGCTTTCGCTCTCAAGGATGGGAAAAACTCAGTAATTACGAACCACACTCCGCAGCTCCTTCCTCAACACTTTGGACTGATTTCCGGTCACTTCATCCATCAAAATCCAAAACCGGGGGCCATGGTTCATTTCCTTCGTATGACAAAGCTCATGCAGGATCACGTAGTCGATCAGATGAGACGGCAATGTCATCAGATACAAAGACAGATTGATATTTTTCTTTGCAGAACAGGAACCCCAGCGCCCTTTACTTTTATTGATTTTCAGTGAATGATAAGAAAAACCAAAACGGGAAGCAAGAACCTGCGTCCGATCCGGGAGATAGGCCTTTGCCTGTTTACGGAGAGCCGATTCATCCGGTGGTTCCGAAACAGGCAGAGAGCGCTTACTAATAGTTTGAAGAATTTTTTCCCGATGTAAGTCCAGCAATTCCAAAGCATGACGATAAGTTCCGCACACCGGCATAGACACACTTACTTTCCCTTGTTTCAATCGGATAGTATAAGCTCGTGAGCGATAATATTTCCGCAACACCACAACTCCCAGGTCTTTATCTTCAATAATCTTCTGCATGGAAGGGCAAAGGTAATCCGTTTTTTTGTAATTTTGTGCAGAATAACAAAATACACATGATTCAAATTGAAGATACAATTGTCAGTTTAGACCTCCTGGAAGAAATGTTCTGTTGCGACTTGTCCGCCTGTAAAGGCACTTGTTGTGTGGAAGGCGATTCTGGGGCCCCCTTAAATGAAGATGAAATTCCTTTATTAGAAAAAGTACTGCCTGTGATCTGGGATGATCTTTCACCCGAAGCACAGCAAATTATTAATGAACAAGGGGTTGCTTATATCGATGAAGACGGGGAATATGTCACCTCCATCGTTCACGGGAAAGACTGCGTATTTACCTGTTACACAGAAGACAATATCTGCATCTGCGCCATAGAAAAAGCTTTCAGGGAAGGAAAGACTGATTTCTACAAACCTATATCCTGCCACCTCTACCCTGTACGCGTAGCCAAATACAAAGATTTCCGGGCAGTAAATTATCATCGATGGAGTATTTGTCAACCGGCCAGAACCTGCGGAAAAGCGAATAATCTGAGGGTATATGAATTTTTAAAAGAGCCACTGGTCCGGAAGTTCGGGGAAGAGTGGTATTCGCAGTTGACGATTGTAGCAAATGAGTTATCGAGTAGAAATGAGCACTAAAACAAGTTGCATTTTCCACCAGATATCACTATCTTCGCAAACAAACTGAAAAAAAAATGACAAATACCAAACAAAAAACTACATTCTCCCAGGCTTTCTGGGTGGCCAATTCTGTTGAATTATTAGAGCGATTAGCATATTATGCGGTATTTATTGTATTAACCATTTATCTTTCCAATGTCTGGGGATTTTCCGATAGTGAGGCCGGTATTATTTCCGGATGTTTTTCTGCCCTTCTGTATTTTTTGCCCACTTTCACAGGTGCTTACGCCGACAAAATAGGATTCCGCTCCTCAATTATCCTGGCTTTTGCTTTGCTTACGGTCGGCTATGCAGGATTGGGGGTACTGCCAACCCTGCTGGAAGGTGCTGGTTTAGTCAAATACGGATTCGGAGAAGGCACGGAGAGTTTTTTTTATGAACAATTCAAAAATAATGAGTTTATAAAATATGGTACTGAAACTGTATTTTACGGGCTTAACACCAGTGCTCTTCGCTGGACAATTGCTCCGGTACTGTTCCTGATCGTCGTAGGGGGAGCCTTTATCAAAGCGGTTATTTCAGGAACCGTAGCCAAAGAAACTTCTACCCAAAACCGGGCACGTGGTTATGCTCTCTTTTATATGATGATCAATATCGGAGCCTTCACCGGAAAAACAGTGGTAGATCCTCTCAGAAAAGCATTGGGTGACATGGGGTTGGTTTATCTGAACTTTTTCTCGGCAAGCATGACTCTACTCGCATTGATCGCCGTTTATTTTCTATATAGATCCGTACAAACGCAGGGACAAGGAAAAAGTTTTCCGGAACTATGGAAAGCCCTGCTAAAAGTATGTTCCAACGGACGCCTGATCGCACTGATACTGATCGTCAGCGGATTCTGGATCGTACAACAACAAATGTATGCCACCATGCCGAAATATGTCATCCGGATGATTGGTGCGGGAGCCTCACCCGGCTGGTACGCCAATGTCAACCCCCTGATCGTATTTCTTTGTGTGAACCTGGTGACTTCCCTGATGAAAAAACGGGATGCCCTGACATCCATGACTATCGGGATGTTCATTATTCCGTTTTCAGCACTGATAATGTCCGGCGGAACATTAATCGGAGACAGCCAGATCTTAGGCATGCATCCGGTTGCCTTTATGATGATCGTAGGTATTGCCTTCCAGGCCTTGGCCGAGTGTTTCATTTCTCCCCGTTTCCTGGAATATTTTTCCTTGCAATCACCCAAAGGAGAAGAAGGCCTTTATTTGGGATTCAGCCACCTACACTCGTTTGTATCTTCTTTAATTGCCTTCATTTCTTCAGGATTCTTATTAGAAAAGTTCTGTCCTGACCCTAAATTATTCGAATCGGCCGAAGCCTATGCTCAGGCTACTGCACATGCCCATAACATCTGGTTCGTATTTGTCGGAGTCGGTTTGATTTCCGCTATCGCCCTGATCATTTATGGAAAAATAACCAAAGCAATGGACTGCAAAAGCTAAAAAGTCGTCCATTTATTAAACAAATCCGCATTCAATTGTTTTATATTAATAAGAACAGTATGAAAATGTCCATGTATATTCCATTTCTCAAAGAACATGAAAAACTACATCTCATTTTCAATTTTCAATTTTCAATTATATACGTATGAAACGATTATTTATTCCCGGACTTATCATTTTATTTGTGCTGACCTTATCCGCATGCAGTTCTTCAAAAACCCCGAGTGCAGATGAGCAGGCTAAAAGTCAGAAAATAAGCCAACAGGTCGAAAACAAAAAATACACCATCGAGGTTGACCGGGCCATGCCCATGCGTGGAAGAGCAATCAACCTCTCTTATGGCTACGATCTGAAAATCAGCAATGATTCGGCCTATGCCTACATGCCGTATTTCGGAGTAGCCCAATCAGCACCTTACGGAGGCGGAGAGGGAGGCATCAAATTCGCTACACTGATGAAAGAATATACCATATCGCCGGCCAAAGACGGATGGGATATCAGATTCAAGGTAGATACGAAAGACTACAACTACGAATTTTATCTGAACATTTTTAAAAACGGAAGCAGCATGGTCAGCGTCAATTCATACCAACGCGATCAAATCAGTTTTACCGGAAATCTCAAAGAATAATCAACTCCAGGCTGCAGTACCCGGTTCTATTTCATATTTCCGGCTGATCAACGCCCGGATGCGCTTCATAATTTTTCGGGAAGGTTTTTCCCGGAGGAAAGACTCTATATGTCGTTTCTTTTTTTCTTCGAAAATCTCGTTAACATCGATCAGGATACCGGTTTCCTCCACATTTCCGAACTCATAGTTAACTGCCGTACCGAACACTTTCATTTTCGGAGATAAATTCATATAGGCGCTGACAAGCGGAGGAATATTGATCCCAAATTTACGAACTTCCAGGTTCAAAGTCTTATAGTCTGCTTTATAATCTTTTCCGGTAAAAAGTTGCGCCATTTTATCATAATCGGTATTCGTCTCCAAAGGACGCACCGGAGTCACCAAACGTTCATGATCCGGGAAATACTGGTTGATAAAATACAGGATCATATTGCGGGCTTCCGGATTGTAAGTATTATACATCGTTACCTTTCCGAAATAATATCTCATGGAAGGATCGATTACCGAAAGAGCACCCAAACCATCCCACAAATTATCCAGGACAAAGAGTCCTTTGGTGGTACGGCCTTTAGTGACCTGGTATTCCAGAGAAACAAACGAACGCCCCAGCTCTACTGTTTTCGGAAGATATTTTTTTACAAATTTGTAAGAGAAATTAAACAAATGAGAAGTTGCCAATATCGGCTGACCATTGTCATCTATGCGGACATCATTCCCACAAAGAAAACGATATCCTCCCAGGATCTCCTCAGATTCAGGATCCCATACGATCATCTGTTTATATGGGTTAGGCATAGTATCGAATGAGTCTATATCGATCGACATACCTGTACCTCCGCCGTAATAGCGAAAAGCAATCTCACGCAAACGCCCTACTTCCTGCATGGTATATGGCGCATCATGATGGGTAAAAACATAGATCTCATTACCTGCCTTATTCGTTCTACGCAATAATTTGTCAGGGGTCAGCTCCTGCCTGATTTTGTCCTTATCTACTTTCGGAATAATATCTTCCATCTTATTTTTCGTTTCCCATTTGATATACAACAGACTTCATCCAATCCGCCCACTCCTGTACATCTTTCGAGTGATCGAAAGACTGCCATGGAACCGGTTTTCCAAAAAAAACGGTAAAAGTAGAATTTCTCTGACGGAACATTTCAGCCGGAAGAAAAAGCATCTCTATATTGAATTTAATTTTCATTTTTTTTCTCACTCCGGCCAGCCAATAAAAAAAAGAGGAATTTCGCCCTTCAAAGTATACAGGAATCACATCTCTCTGATATTCCATAGCCTTCAGGATAAACATTTTTTTCCATTCGGGATCTTCTATTTTTCCCTGCTGTTTCCTGGAACAGATACCCGCTGGAAATGTAATAATTTGATTATCAGATTCAAAGGCTTCATTCAGTAATACTGCCGATTGCCTGGATTGGGCACCATGCTTGTTCACCGGAACAAAAACCGGTTGCAACGGCTCCAGAAAATACAAAATATCATTGACTATATACTTGACTTTCTCATTATATTTCCGGCCCAATATGGCTGAAAGGCAAATACCATCCATTCCGCCAAGAGGGTGGTTGGATGCAAATATGAATTTTCCGTTTTCCGGGATATTTTCCATACCCTTCAGATGAATCGTCACGTTAAAATACCTGACCAATTCTATCATTGCGTCTGCTCCTGTATGCCCATCGATATAACGAAGTGCCTCATTGATCTCATCCTGATGAACAATCTTCATCATCCACTTCACAAGAAAACCAGGGATTTTCTTTGCTGACCGGGGAGCCTTTTCTTTTAATATTTTATCTATATATATCTGAAACACAGGAGATAACGATATCGTTTCTTCTAAAAGCACCGCAAAGGTAATAATTATTCATGAAAAATATAGTGATAGCCAGACGCATTTGTAAAAGCTTGTTTTCAAAAATTACGGAGGCATATCCTATATTCCAAACGAATATCACCCCATCACCAGGCTATTTTCCTAAAGGCCTGATCAGGAAAGAATGCTCATACCTTCTGTTTAATAAAAGATATTTTTCGAGTGCCCGGGCTCCCCAACTGTTATCGCCTCCTAACCCTGTTTGTTTCAGGTCTATATTCACAGCAAGCGTATTACGGGGATCCACATCGACCGGATGTTGTTGTTTTTTAGTCAGTCCCGGATCCAGGTCTTCATCGAAATTATGACGCGCATTGAAACACAATGGCGTATCCACTCCCTCAAATAAAACGCCATATCCGTCGGCATCGGTAAAAGAAACCGTTCGTACATCGGTACGGTAACCATTTTCCTGTGGCCGGATATAATCAAACTTCAAATCGTCGACCGTGCAGGTATAACGTCCGATAAAAGCCGACGTATTCCGGTCGTTGTAATTTTCCCAAGGACCCCGGCCATAGTAAGAAACCAGATCGAATTCCACCGGCAGTTGCAGCTTCATCCCGAATCTCGGAAGATCGGGCAAAGTTTTAGCTACTAAATTCAATTGGGAAGTAACACGTACAGATCCGTCATTTCCAATAAAATAAGTAACATCGTATGGAGCATCGATATATTTCAACATAAACTGAACCATGATAGTTGCCCCTTCCTTTGTTTGTTCTTTCAATTGTACCCTGATCAGGTTCCGGAAATCGCCGGCAGTACGCCAAATATTATGGGAACGCTGCATTTTATAGCCAAAATCATTATCAATAGGAGCACGCCAGAAATTCGGTACAGGCGCTTCTGTTATCAGCAACCGGTCCTGGTATTTATAATCCCGAAGCAACCCGGTTTTCAAATCAATACGTCCGGTTACATCTCCACTGTGAAAAACAATATCATTCTGGGTTTCTTCCAAAACAAGATTGCCCCCGGTAGATTGAGATGCGAAATAATTATTCTTCGGAAAAGCAAATTGCTCTTCTGCTACCACAAACCTGGCCGGAACCATATCTGTAGCTGTTTTAGTCAAAGCCCGGACAATCAGGAAATACTCTACTCCAGTACCTATAACTGTTTCCGGGATTCTCAACGTTTCCTCCTTTGTTTCCAACGGCTTACCGGAAAGGTTGAAGGATTCTTTTTTAACAGACTTACCATTACGGAACAATTCCCACTCATAGGTAAATGCATTCAAGTCTGTAAACAGATGATTGTTCTGAAAAGCTATTTTCCCTTTTTCAATATCAACAGCCTTCATCCAGATACTCTGATATACTTTTTTCACTTCATGGATAGCCGGATGAACAGTACGATCGGCATTAATCAGTCCATTAGCACAGAAATTCTCATCATGTGTCCAACGGTGTCCGCCTGCATCTCCCCCGTATATCCAGTATTTACGTCCCTGGTCATCGAAAGCCTGCAGGCCCTGATCTACCCAGTCCCAGATAAAGCCACCCTGTAAAGCCGGATATTTCATAATAACATCCCAATATTCCTGGAAATTACCTGTACTATTGCCCATGGAATGTGCATATTCGCAAAGGATAAGCGGACGGGTGATATCATTTCTCCGGGCATATTTTTCTATGACATCCGCTTTCCAATACATGGGAGTAATCAGGTCTGTAAAGGCATTTTCCCTGGCCCGGTCGCATTGAACAGGCCGCATGGCCTTATCGTTTTTTTTCAACCAGTTATATGTTGCCTCATAATTGGAACCGAAATCACTTTCATTGCCCAACGACCAAATAATCACACAGGCGTGATTTTTATCCCGTTCAAACATTCGGATGGTACGATCCAGGTGCTGTCCTTTCCAGTCTTCCTGAAAAGAGGGATGTGTATCCCGGTTCCTGCCATCCATTCCATGTGCTT
Organism: Bacteroidales bacterium; assembly: GCA_031553775.1. Taxonomy (GTDB): domain Bacteria; phylum Bacteroidota; class Bacteroidia; order Bacteroidales; family Azobacteroidaceae; genus JAISFI01. Next base: position 17,371 of record JAVBLA010000016.1, on the reverse strand, counting down.
CGATATTGGCCTCGTCAACCACATACAAACCATATTTATCACATAATTTGTAAATTTCCGGACTTTGAGGATAATGACAGGTACGGATTGCATTAAAATTGTGTTGTTTCAGTAATTCCACATCTTTCCGTTTGGTTTCTTCATCCACATAATGCCCATATTTCTCATGATGCTCATGGATATTCACGCCACGTAAGATAATCGGTTTCCCATTGATCAACAGCAACCCATTTTTCATTTCCATCTTTCGGAAACCCGTTTTACATCCTGCCATCTCCACAATTTTTCCAGCCTGGTCTTTTAACTCGATGCAAACCGTATACAAATTCGGATACTCCGCCGACCATTTTTTAGGGGCATTGATCCCGCCTGAAAAAGTGAGTTCAACCTTTCCTTTGGCAGCAAGAGATCCCAATGATTTCACCTGGGAAAATACCATTTTTTGGGTCTCATCCAACAGGGAAACCGCTATCTGGTAAGAACCGGAAGCTGCCGGCTGAAAATTCCGGACCTCCACATTCATTTTGAGTTCTCCGTTTTTGTAATCTTTATCCAAATCTCCGACTACAAAGAAATTTTCAATAGACACTTTGGGCCGTGCAATTAGCATCACATCCCGCTCGATTCCGGACAAACGCCAGAAATCCTGATCTTCTATATAAGAAGCGTCCGACCATTTAAAAACTTGTACCGCCAAACTATTTTTCCCCTTTTGCAGAAATGGAGTGACATTGAATTCCGCCGGTGTTTTGGAAGCTTTACTGTAGCCTACTTTTTCTCCGTTAAGATATACAACGGCCGCACCGGCGATAGATCCGAAATAAAGAATTACTTCCCGGTCTCCAAACGAATCCGGAAAATCAAATGTAGTACGGTAAGTGCCTACAGGCAAATCGTTATTATCTACAAAGGGAGGATTAACCGGAAAAATATATTTAACATTGGTGTAAACAGGTATTCCAAAACCCTGCATTTCCCAACTACCCGGTACCCGGATCGGTTTCCAGGCGGAATCGTCCAGATCCGGAAGATAAAAGTCCAGGGGACGTAAAGAAGGTTTTTCCACCCAATCAAATTTCCAGGTTCCGTTCAGGGAGTATACAAATGGAGAATCCCATTTTGAATCTTTAACTAACTGTTCTATTGTTTGATACGGAACAAAATCCGCCCGGGCTGGTTCTTTACCTTCATCAACAATTACAGGATTTTCCCAAAAATTATTTTGCGCAGATAATATGGTAGCAAACAAAATAAAGTAGCAAATAAAATATCTTCTCATCGGTATTCAGATTGTTATTATACGAGCGCAAGATAGTGAAATTTCCATAATAAAACACAAAAACCGAGGTAGTTTCTGTTTTTTTGAGGATATTTGTAATGAAGAATACCGGTGTATGAATATTTCAGATTTTTTCAGGTTGTATCGTGACGGGTTCAGGCAAATGACATGGGGCAGAACGCTTTGGATCATCATCCTGGTCAAACTATTCATCATGTTTGCCATCCTGAAAGTTTTTTTCTTTCCCAATCTTTTGAAAAAACAATTCGATACGGACGAAAAACGAAGTGAACACGTTTCGGAAGAGTTAACGAAGCGCCTACCGGCGGAAGAAATTGAAAATTAGAATATCCACACATTAATTTTCATTTTTCAATTCTTAATTTTCATTTTTTTTGTAAGTTTGTAGCAGTAAAACCATTGCCATCAATACCATATTTAAATAACATGAATGGAATCGATACTTCTCTGATTGACTGGTCGCGGGCGCAATTCGCACTGACGGCCATGTACCACTGGTTATTTGTACCCCTCACTTTAGGCCTGGCCATTATCATGTCGGTCATGGAAACCATGTATTATAAAACCGGGGACGAATTCTGGAAACGCACCACCAAATTCTGGATGAAAATTTTCGGCATTAACTTCGCCATAGGTGTTGCTACCGGCATTATCCTGGAGTTTGAGTTTGGGACCAACTGGTCGAACTACAGCTGGTTCGTGGGAGACATATTCGGAGCCCCCTTAGCAATTGAAGGCATTATGGCCTTCTTTATGGAAGCCACTTTTATTGCAGTAATGTATTTCGGATGGGAAAAAGTCAGCCGCAAGTATCACCTCGTATCCACCTGGATGGTTACACTTGGGGCTTCGCTTTCCGCCCTGTGGATACTGGTTGCCAATGCATGGATGCAATTTCCGGTCGGAATGCACTTCAATCCTGACACCACCAGGAACGAGATGTTCGATTTCTGGGCAGTCATCGGCAGTCCGGTCGCCATCAATAAATTTTTCCATACCATTCTTTCGGGCTGGCTTCTGGGATCGGTTTTCGTATTAGGTGTGAGTTGCTGGTTCCTGATCAGGAAACGGGAAAAACGTTTTGCCTTAGACAGTATTAAAATAGCCTGTTACACTGGCATTGTATCTTCCCTGTTATTGTTATACACAGGCGATGGATCTGCTTATCAGGTTGCTCAAAAGCAACCGATGAAACTGGCTGCCATGGAAGGGCTGTACGACGGGAAGGAATCTGCAGGATTGATCGCTGTGGCCATATTAAACCCAGACAAAGAAAAATACGGAGACAACCAGGAACCCTACTTATTTAAAGTGGAGATTCCCAAACTCCTCTCCTACCTGTCCAACAGGAATCCGGACTCTTTTGTGCCCGGTATCAACGACCTGATCCGTGGCGGATATATGACAGAAAACGGCAGAGCTTTGTCTGTAGAAGAAAAAATCAACAAAGGAAAGAAAGCCATACAGGCCCTGGGCGACTATCAGCAGGCAAAAAAACTAAAAGATGAAACGGCAGCCCTGAACGCAGAGCAAATACTGGAAGAAAACTTTGCATACTTCGGATACGGATATTTCAAAGATCCGGCAGATGCCATCCCTAATGTTCCTTTAGTCTTCTACTCGTTCCATGTCATGGTAATTTTCGGTATGTTTTTTATCGGTTTATTCCTGCTGGTATGGTTCCTTCTGTATAAAAAGAAATTCGAAAAAACCGGATGGCTACAATGGATATGCCTGTTTTCTATTCCCCTGGCATATATTGCCTCCCAGGCCGGATGGATCGTCGCCGAAGTAGGAAGGCAACCCTGGGCCATACAGGATATTCTACCTGTTTCGGCTGCTATTTCCGACATAGAAACATCATCTGTTAAAATAACATTCTTCATATTCCTGACTCTGTTCACTATCCTGCTAATCGCAGAAATCGGCATCATGGTAAAACAGATCAAAGCAGGCCCAGAAGAGTTAAAGACAAAAATACAAGAACCAGAAGATAAGTAGGATGATCACATCCCTGAAAAATTTTCAGTTTTCAATTTTCAATTTTCAATTTAAAACCCATGGACAATATTTCATTCTATCAACACTACTGGTGGTTTATCATTTCCCTTCTGGGAGGTATCCTGGTCTTCCTGTTATTTGTTCAAGGAGGACAAAGCCTGCTGTTTTCACTCGGCAAAAAACAAGAATACCGTAGCATGCTGATGTTTACCTTATCTAAAAAATGGGAACTTACTTTCACCACCCTGGTTACATTTGGGGGAGCACTTTTTGCCTCTTTTCCCTTGTTCTACTCCACCAGTTTCGGAGGAGCTTACTGGCTGTGGATGCTGATCCTTTTCAGCTTTGTCGTTCAGGCCGTATCTTATGAATTTGCTTCCAAAAAAGGGAACATGCTGGGAAAACGCACTTATGAGATTTTTCTTTTTTGCAATGGCCTGTTCGGCTCGATCCTGCTGGGAGTTGCAGTCTCCACGTTCTTTACAGGAGCTGAATTTTCCGTTAACAAGGGCAATATTGCTGATACTTTGCAGCCGGTTATCTCCAGTTGGGATAACCCCTTGCACGGACTGGAAGCCATTTTTAATTACTGGAACCTCATTCTTGGATTTTCCCTGTTTTTCCTGGCACGGTCGCTGGGATGCCTGTATTTTATCAATACCATCAACCACCCGGAAATTACCAGGCAGGCAAGGAAGCTATTACTCGCCAATGCTGCCATTTTTGTAGTGCTTTTCGTAGCTTATCTGATAAAAATACTTGTCAGCACAGGCTATACGGAAAATACAGAAGGTATTTTTACCGCCGAACCCTTCAAATACTGGCACAACCTGCTTGACATGCCATGGATGCCGGCTCTTTTGCTGACCGGTATAATCCTGGTTTTATATGGTTTCATCAGGGGTATTTTCCAGGAGACGTTTGTAAAAGGGATTTGGTATGCCGGAGCCGGAACAGTTCTTACAGTATTGGTTTTGCTGCTCTTAGCAGGATTTAATCATACGGCTTTCTATCCGTCGATCACCAACATACAAAGTTCTCTTTCAATCAGCAACAGTAGTTCAAGCCTGTTTACCCTCCGGGTAATGTCGGTGGTATCTCTTATGATTCCGTTTGTCATCGCATACATCTGGCATGCGTGGAAATCATTAGACAGCGGTAAGAAAATCAGCTCTGGAAAAGATGCGGAATATCATTGAAATTCCCGTTTAGCTCAAAGAAGCTAAAAACGCCCGTATTCCTTCTGCATCATCAACCGTGGGTGCCCAGGGAGCCAGATCGGTTTCCGGCACAGGCGTATAAGGACCTGTCTTTACTTCGTAAACCACCGTACCCGGTTCACGAATAATTAATCCGTGCCATATACCGGCAGGAATATCGATACCATATACCCCTTTCCCGGGATTCAGGGTTTCACGTTGCAGTACATTTCCCTCATCATCGAAAATCAATACATCCAACGAGCCGCGAAGCACAACACATGCCTCCGTTTTGGGTGGATCTGTATGACGGTGCGGGCAGACATAAGTTCCCGGCTCCATGGCATTGATCAGTCTGTTGATCGGGTCATCCAGATCATCATGTATGTTGTAATTCATCCGCAACCGGGGATTGGCTTTGGCGGCTTCGGATGTTGCATCCAGTAAAGATTTATCGATTCGTTTTATTTCCATGAAACGTTTAAATTAAGAGTTAAGCGTTAAGAATTAGGATTCTGCGAATCCCTGGAACTGGAATAATTGACCGGAAAAGTTTTTGATTCTTAACTTTAATTCTTTGTAAAGATACGAACTATTTGAGCATTTGGGAAATGTTTTATTTTGGAAATTATTTGATCTATGCAAGTCGATCTCCTTGGAGGATATTTTTAAGAAAATTATAAATAGGTCAAGGCTGTCGCCTTGTGGATATTCCTTTTTTCTTGATAAAAAAGGAATCAAAAAATCAAGGCTGCGTTCCATTGGCTAAAAAATACTGCGCGCCGGCTAAACGAATCGAACTCGCACCTCCGGTGCTCAAACAGCGCTTCGTTCTTAACGCCTACACTACGTATTTTTCTTCACGCCACTGGCCCGAGGCCGGAACGGAGCCGCATCGGCTGTTCGTTTAATCAAATGAACATTTTGCACAAGGTTTATTCTGATGAAGATAACCATCATTGCTTCGTTGTTGTTCGCAATGACGAGACTTCGCAAACAATATTACCCCGCAAAATTGCCCAATTCCACCCGGGCGAAGCCCGGTCAATCCCCCGTTGGGGGTCAGGGGGACAATACCTTGCTGTCGAAAAGCTGTTTGAGGGAGAGAGCGCAGCGAGCGAACGAGTTCTTTTCGACAAAGCGCCTTTTTTTGGTACCTTTTTTTGGCGCAGCAAAAAAAGATACAGAAGTATTTTTAATCAAAAACGTTTTTACACAAAAAACATTCTCTTACCCCCCCAATATAAACCCCAGAAAACAAAGAAAACCCCTTTCACCAACAAGCGAATCAAAATAAAGGAGTAATTTTGCAGCGATATGCGACTATTATCTATCATATTCCTACTATCTTTCACCTGCATTTGCAGCATAAAAGCACAAATACAGGTAAAAACCGTTCCCGACGGACAATATCCGGCCTATGTAGAAAACGGTGATACCATTGCTATCGTAGGTGTGCAGGAAATCGTTATCTATCCTCCGGTAATTTTTCAGAATGAAAAACAGAAACAACAATATGATAAACTGGTACGTGATGTTAAAAAAACACTTCCCTATGCCAAGATGATCTATGCTACGTTGATAGAGACCTACGAGTACATTGAAACACTCCCCAACGATAAATCCCGGGATGAACATCTTAAACGAATGGAAAAAGATTTGTTTGAAGAATATAAGCCGATATTAAAAAAAATGAGCTTATCCCAGGGTAAGCTACTGATCAAACTGATCGACCGGGAATGTAACCAAAGCTCATTTGAGCTGGTCAAAGCCTTTCTAGGACCCTTCCGGGCTGGATTCTGGAATATGTTTGCAGGACTTTTCGGTGCCAGTCTGAAATCGGAATGGGATCCTAAGGGGAAGGATGCGGTTACGGAACAGGTGGTGGTTTTGGTAGAGAGGGGGCTTATTTAGTTAAAAGTTAAGAATCGACGGGATTTTGGGAGAACAGTGCTATTTTTATAAAAAAATGGGGAGAGTTAATGATTTAGGATTAGCATTACCTCGTCTTTCAGAGGGTCTGGCAAGGAGATGCCACGGAGTTGAAGGCTACGGAGCCAGCCGGCGACATCCGATTGCCACATGGTATGGAGGATGTCTTCAAAAAGAAAGATATCTTCGGAAGAATAGGCATCGGAAGGTATGCCTTTGAAGACATCTAATTCCTCATCATCGTAATATTCAATGGGTTGAGTGGCGGCCTGCAGTTTCAGATCATGCTCACAGACGGCATGTTGGCCACAACAACCGGTAGGGAGATCTTTTTTCGACATATTGATTCATTTTTTCACAGCCGGATTATCCAGCTTAAATCCTACAGATTGCAGATCTTTCCAGAAAGATGGATAAGATTTTTTTACCACATCGGGTTCATCGATAAGTACCGGCCCCAATACCAATGCCACCGGAGCAAAAGCCATGGACATCCGGTGATCTTCATAGGTATGGATCGCCTGAGAAAGATCGGCGTCACAACGCGTCCCATCCCACCACATTTCCTGGTCGTTCGCTTCAATCACATAACCTAATTTTTGCATTTCCTGCTGCATCGCCGCTATCCGGTCGGTTTCCTTGATCCGCAAACTCTGCAAACCGGAAAACCGAAACGGTATATTTTTTAATGCGCATGTCACCACAAAAGTTTGTGCCAGATCAGGTTCGCAAACAAAATCATATTTAAAAGAAGAAAGCATATGACTGTTTTTTTTCAGGATTACTCCTTTCTCTGTAAAGACAGTGGAGACTCCCAATTTTTCAAATAAATGAGCTACCTCCGCATCTCCCTGACAACTTTTCTTCTGCAAACCAAGCAACTCTATTTCCGGCTGATCATCCGATAAAGCCACAATTTCATACCAGTATGAGGCTGCCGACCAGTCACTTTCAACCAGATATTCAAAAGCCGGCCGGTAATCCTGCCGTTTGATCCGGATATGGTTTCCCAGCCATGAAAGCGTTACGCCAAAATCCTCCATCAATTGTTCCGTCATGCGGATATACGGTTTCGATACCAATTTACCTTTCAGTACAATCCGCAGACCTTTGCGTGTTACCGGAGCAATCATCATTAATGCAGAAATATACTGTGAACTGACCCCTGCATCCAGCGAAATTTCTCCTCCTTCCAATTCCTTTCCCCTGATCTTCAACGGAGGATAACCTTCCTTCTCCAGGTATTCGATATCTGCTCCGATTTCCCGGAGCGCATTAACCAATACAGCTATCGGACGGTTCTTCATCCGTTCCGTACCTGTAAGTACCCGTTCTCCCGGAAGTGTAGAAAAATAAGCGGTAAGAAAGCGCATGGAAGTGCCTGCCGCACCGATATCAATAACCGCCTGAGGTTGGGAAAAGGCACGTTGCATTACCTCCGTATCTTCACACACCGAAAGATTCTTGACAGGATAAATACTCCTGCTCAGTGCTTTAAGAATCAATGCCCTGTTGCTGATACTTTTGGAAGCCGGTAAACTTATGATTCCCCGGAGTTTTTCCGGAGCCTGGACAAGATAGGCCATGCATACATTTTTTAATATTGCAAACGAGTTACAAATATATGGTTTTTTATTGAAAATTCATGTACCTTTGCCGCCTGAAAGGGAAATTTATACGAATGAAGACTCTATTTTTTAAGTCCGAAAAACTCACCGGATTTCCGGCAACGCATCCGGAAACAGGACCGGTAGCCGCGACTGTCGGTTTTTTCGACGGTGTACACCTGGGGCACCGTTTCCTGATCGGGCAAATGAAGGAAATTGCCGCCGAAACGGGTCTCCCCTCTGCCGTAGTTACATTTCCCGAACATCCCCGGAAAGTTTTAGATACCCGGTATTGTCCGGAATTACTCAATAGCTTTGAGGAAAAATTACAGCACCTGGAAGATACAGGAATCGACTATTGTTTTGTTACTGATTTTACAAAAGAGTTATCTCAACTTTCTGCCCAGGCATTTATGCAAAAAATACTGGCTGAAAAATTATCCGTCAGGGAATTGATAGCCGGATACGATCATCGTTTCGGGAAAGACCGTACAGCAGGCATAGAAGAATATACCGTCTATGGGGAAAAAGCCGGCATCCGGGTCAGCCAGGCCCAGTCTTTGCAGGTTTCAGGCAATTACGTAAGTTCTACCCGCATCCGGAATTTAATCCTTTCGGGAGATATGGCATATGCCTCACAGCTCCTGTCATATCGCTACAAAATGGAAGGCATTGTAATTTCGGGCAATCAATTAGGGAGAAAACTAGGATTTCCTACTGCCAACATTAAAACAAATCCCGATCATAAAATTCTCCCCTCTATCGGTATATATGCCGTATGGGTATATGTGAACAATGCTAAATACAAAGGGATGCTGTATATCGGACACCGTCCCACAATCGAAAACAACCACGAATTACGGATAGAAGTACACCTCCTGGACTTTTCCGGCAATCTCTACAATCAAAAACTCACGCTGGAATTCGTCGATTTCCTACACCACGACGAGAAATTCGACTCCCTGGAAGCACTGCAAAAGCAGTTGGCTGCGGATAAGAAGCAGACTGCTGAGGTGTTAATTGAAAATTGAAAATTGAAAATGAAGATACAGAGATTCTAATTTCCAATTTTCAATTCTCAATTTTCAATTATTAAACAAATTCCCCCCAACTCTTAATCTGAACCCCCTACTCCGTCATCGTGCAGAACGCTTCGATAAAAGCACCTGCCAACCGGGCATTGGTGAGTAAGGGGATATTGTGATCGATGGCCGACCGGCGGATTTTGTAGCCATTGGTCAGCTCGCGACGGGTATGATTCTTAGGGATATTGATTACCAGATCGATGGCATGATCTGACATGATATTCAGGATATTGTTATCGCCACCTTCGTCCGGCCAGTCGACCACAATAGCATTGATTCCGTTTTCTTCCAGGAATTTTTGAGTACCGGAAGTGGCATATACCTTGTATTTCTTTTCATGCAGCATTCTACAGGCTTCCAGCAGGTCGACTTTTGATTTGGCAGCTCCCGAAGAGATCAGGATTCCCTTCTGAGGGATATGATAACCTACCGCGATCATGGCAGAAAGCAATGCTTCGTGATAATCGTCGCCGATACATCCTACTTCCCCTGTTGACGACATATCCACTCCCAGTACCGGGTCCGCATTATGTAAGCGGGTAAAGGAAAACTGGGAAGCTTTTACCCCGATCCAGTCGATATCGAAAGCCGAGCTGTCGGGTTTCTGGTAAGATTCATCGAGCATAATCCGGGTAGCTGTCTCGATAAAATTACGTTTCAGTACTTTCGAAACAAAAGGGAAAGAACGGGAAGCCCGGAGATTACATTCTATAACCTTCACTTCGTTGTTCTTCGCCAGGAATTGTATATTAAAAGGTCCGCTGATATTCAGCTCCTTAGCAATCATTTTACTTACTTTCTTGATCCGGCGGGCCGTTTCGAAATAGATTTTTTGTGCGGGGAACACCAGGGTTGCGTCACCGGAGTGTACTCCGGCAAACTCAACGTGTTCGGAAATGGCATATTCTACCACTTCGCCTTTGTCGGCCACCGCATCGAATTCAATCTCTTTGGCATTCTGGAGAAATTCAGACACCACTACCGGATATTCCTTAGATACTTTGGCTGCAGCTTTCAGGAAAGTCACCATATCTTCCTTGGTATAGCACACATTCATAGCTGCTCCCGAAAGCACATACGAAGGACGGATCAGAACCGGAAAACCAACCTTATCGACAAAGGCATTGATCTCATCCATATGGGTCAGTTCTTTCCATTGTGGTTGATCGATTCCCAACTGATCTAACATCGCCGAAAATTTGTGACGGTTTTCCGCCCGGTCGATGCTCACCGGAGAAGTACCGAGAATAGGCACTTGTTGCCGGTGTAGCTTCATGGCCAAGTTGTTCGGGATTTGTCCACCCACCGATACGATTACCCCTTTGGGTGCTTCGAGGTCGATGATATCCAGCACCCGCTCCATCGACAATTCATCGAAATACAACCGGTCGCACATATCATAATCCGTAGAAACCGTTTCCGGATTATAGTTGATCATGATGGCTTTATATCCTAATTTACGGGCAGTTTCCACCGCATTCACAGAACACCAGTCGAACTCTACCGACGAGCCGATGCGATAGGCTCCCGATCCGAGCACCACCACGCTTTTTTCATTCTTATAATAAGGAATATCATTTTCAGAACTTCCGTACGTCATATACAGGTAATTCGTCAGTTCCGGATCTTCGGATGCAATCGTATTGATCCGTTTGACTGCCGGAAGGATATTGTTTTTCTTACGGATGGCACGGACCTTGAGGTTTGCCCTTTCCATGCTGTCGTCCGGATCTTCTACAAACCGGGCGATCTGAAAATCGGAGAATCCCAGGCGTTTGGCCTCTTTCAATACATCTGCCGGGATTTCTTCAAGACCGGAATAAGTTTGCAGTTTTGCTGCATAGTCTACAATATTTTTCAAGCCCTGCAGGAACCAGGGGTCAATCTTGGTGAGTTCATTGATTCGGTCCACCGTATAGCCTTCTTCCAAAGCTTTAGCAATCGCAAAAATACGCAAATCGGTAGGATTAGAGAGTTCTTCATCCAAGTTAGCAAAAGTGATATCTTTATTTCCGACAAAACCATGCATTCCCTGCCCGATCATGCGGAGACCTTTTTGTATGATCTCTTCGAAAGATTTTCCGATCGACATAATCTCTCCCACCGATTTCATCGAAGAACCGATCTGGCGCGATACACCGACAAATTTCGTCAGGTCCCAACGCGGGATCTTCACAATCATATAATCTACGGAAGGAGCAACATAAGCAGAATTCGGAGTACCCATTTCTCCTATCTGATCGAGGGAGTAACCCAATGCTAATTTGGCCGCGACAAAAGCCAGGGGATAACCACTTGCTTTAGATGCCAGAGCCGAAGAACGGCTCAAACGGGCATTGATCTCGATCACCCGGTAATCGTTGGTCTGGGCATTGAAAGCATACTGGATATTACACTCACCCACGATACCGATATGGCGGATAATCTTCCGGGCAATATCTTCCAGCATTTCTATCTGCGATTTTTCGAGTGAACAGATCGGAGCCACCACGATACTCTCTCCGGTATGAACTCCCAGTGGATCTACATTTTCCATCGGAACCACGGTAAAGCAATGATCGTTCTTATCGCGGATTACCTCAAATTCTATTTCTTTCCAGCCTTTGAGCGACTCTTCTACCAGAATCTGTTTGGAGTAAGCAAAAGCGCTTTCGCAAAGGGTCCTGAATTCTGCTTCATCTTTACAGATACCACTACCCAATCCTCCGAGTGCATAAGCAGAACGCACCATTACCGGAAAACCGATCTTATACGCTGCGGCAATGGCATCTTCCATGCTTTCCACAGCCTGGCTGACCGGAGTCTTGGCATCGATTTCGTTCAGTTTTTTCACAAACAGGTCCCTGTCTTCGGTACACATGATCGCTTCGACAGAAGTACCGAGCACTTTCACATTATATTTTTCAAGTGTTCCCTTGAGATACATTTCAGTACCACAGTTCAGGGCAGTCTGTCCCCCGAAAGCCAACAAGATCCCATCCGGTTTTTCTTTTTTAATAATTTCTTCAACGAAAAATGGGGTAATCGGAAGAAAATACACCTGGTCTGCCACTCCTTCCGACGTTTGGATCGTCGCGATATTAGGATTAATCAATACCGTATGAATACCTTCTTCTTTCAAGGCTTTCAAAGCCTGCGAACCCGAATAATCGAATTCTCCCGCCTGTCCGATCTTTAGAGCGCCGGAACCTAAGACTAACACTTTCCTGATGGTTGCTTTCTCTGACATCTTGCTTTTATATTAGATAGTAATACCAATTTACGGACAAAAAAAATGCGCCGGTAAACACCAACGCATCGACTATTTGAAATAAGATTTCCGGAAACAACAATGGCTCAAACCGTATTTCTTCGCCATGCAAATCTGTATATAAACTGCTGTCATTTCCAAAAAGAATATTATACTATTTTTAAATCGCCACAAAGGTAGTTATATTTTTATCAGAATCCAAAAAAGAGGCTCAAAAAAAACGAGCCTTTCCAAAAGGAAAGACTCGTTTCATATTCTAGGGATAAGCCCTATCGAAAGAGATTATTTCACCAGGATAAATTCAACACGACGGTTCATATAACGATGAGCTTCGTTATTGTTAGGAACAACCGGTTGAGTTTTTCCTTTGGAAGCAACCGACAAACGGCTTGCGCTTACACCTTTCTTAACCAGGTATTCTTTCGCAGCGTTTGCACGGGCAAGACCCAATTCGTAGTTGTATTCCATGGATCCCTGGTCGTCTGTGTGACCTTCGAGCAACAAGTTTGCTTTCGGGTATTTGTTCATCAGGTCGACTTTCTTATCCAGTTCGGGATACATTCTCGGAAGGATATCGTGCTTATCCAGATCGAAGTTGATAATAGCCTGAACCAATTCAGGATCTTCTTTCTGGATCAGTTCTTTCAACGCATCGAATTCTTTGCGTTGGAAATCCATCATTTCCTTGTTACTGCGTTTCATGATGTCTTCCATCTGAGCGGCAGTCAGGCCTTCGTACGGTTTGTCTACCGGAGCGGCTTCTGTAGCAACCACTTTTTCTTTCTTGTTGAAAGGACTGGTACCAAATGCCAACTGCGCTTTCAAACCAAAAGAGAAAGTTCTTACTTTATCAACAAAAGGATTTCCGTTGTAGTTAGAGAAGAAAATGGAATTTCTTGTATAACGGTTCTCCACATCCTGCATACCCGGAGTATTATCAGACGGAAGCCTGTCAAAGAAGTTCTTATTTTCACCATAGCTTTTAGTATCACGAATATCATTCAAACCGAAATCGGCGAACAATCCCGTGTACAGAGACCAACGTTGATTGAATTCCCATTTGATACCGGCTTCTACCGATGCGATGAAGTTCAATTTCAAATCAGATTCATAGCCACTGGCGCCATAAGTTGTTCCAAAATCATGAACTCCCGGCAAGAACCAGTCTCTCGTATGAGGAACACCCAGGTCATCCATAAATCTGGCACTAGAAGTTAAAGAACCCCAGGAATCATATTTACTTTTCATAGGAATTCCTACTTTTGGACCTATAGCTGCATAAAATTTCTTTTTAGGAGCTATATCCGTTTGGTACTTCAGCATCAAAGGAATATTGATGTAATAAGCATGATGCGCTTCTTCAAAATCCCGGCCTTCTGTTTTATGATTGAACAAATAAGAATACGGTTGTTCGCTCATATAATAATAGTCGGTCAGATTATCGAACTGAGATTTGGCATTCAGAATGGAAAATTCCGCTCCAATGCCCAAGCTCCAGTTATAATTAAAGAAATAATTATATCCAAGTCCGGCCATTCCTCCGAATCCTATTTTGCGATCACCGTCAGCTGGCAGATCATAGCAGAAAGTAGATATACCACCGGCGCCCCAGAGTGAAAACTCATGTCTGTTTTGCTGCTTCTGTGCAAAAGTAGAAATGGAAAAAAGCCCAATCGTAATTGCTAAAAATATTTTATTCATATATAACTAGTTTTAGAGGATTTGTCGGCCGGCAGGATAAATCCTGCCAACCGAGCTTTTCCATTTATTTTACAATGACTTTAAACTCTTTCGTAACACCTGCAGGAACACCTACTTTATTCATCAGAACTTTGACGATATAAAGACCGGCAGCATTAGGCATTGTAACCATTGTAGATCCAGTTGAGCTAGCAAACGTTGAAGAGAGAACCATACCCTGAGAATTCAGAACCTGGATAGTTCTTGCTTCTACACCATGAGCTGCTACCGTTACCTGTTGTCCGGCTGCTACCGGGTTCGGATAGATTGAGATTACAACGGGATCTCCGGCTGCAATACCTTTAACAGGACAGGAAGTATACAAATATCCTTCTTTTGTCAACGCTTTTACATAGTAATACATATTATCTTGAATAGGAGTATTCACATAAGACATATTTATTACTGATGCCCATTGATTGCTAGGAATTTCACTGCCTGCTGCATTTGTTGCATGCCATTCATAACTTACAAAGTTGAATCCACCGTTAGTTTCCGGGTTACAGTTCAATACCATCATATCATCCCACATCTGAGTCACAACATTCAATTTAACATTGTATGTCAATGATTTCAATGCATTCGGATTACAGATTTTCTTGTATCCGCTGATTACAGTTGCATAATACTTACCAGCATGGTAGTTATTAGCTTCTTCCGGAACAATTGTATAAACTGATTCGTCAGCACCCGGAATAGCAACGCCATTCATATACCACTGGTATTTCAATTGATATCCAGTTGCTTCCACCTTCAAGTTTATTGCGTCGTTAGACGGACAAACTTCTGTTTCAACTGTCTGATCGAAACCATCTACCAGTTGAGTTTGCGGAATAACATAAATATCGAAGAAATACGGATCACCTGCCGAAGGAGTTGCCCCATTATTATCGTAATAAGGAGTTACTTTAACAGTAGCCTGGGCTCTTTGTGCAGTAGCGCTTCTTTGCAAGTGATAAGCTGCAGTAAATGAAGGAATATATTTATTCCTGGTACCATAAGCATCACTGTTCTTCAAACCTATATCGTCTCCTGTAACAGTCCATACGATATAAGAAGCATCATCCTTATTGATCATCGGATCCAAAGCAATAGTTTGTTCGCCTTCGCAATATTCCTGGTTAGCGATCGGTCCCATACCCGGTTTCGGATTCACCGTAATTGTAAATGTCATTTTCGGACCTTCACAATTTTCAAACCACGGAGTTACTACGATTGTAGAAGTGATCGGTGCATTTGAAGTATTTTGTGTTACAAATGAAGGAATACTTCCTTCTCCATAAGAAGCCAGTCCAATGTTCGTATTGTCGTTAGTCCAACGATACACAACGTCAGATTCCGGTCTTGTCGGTGTTCCAAAGTCGATATTTCCAGTTGCTTCACCTACATTTCTATAGATATTAGCAATCTGATTTACCTTCGGAGTCGGATTCACTACAATTCTGAATTCCTCCGGACGTCCTTCACACAGATCATTTGCAGCATTGATTGCATAACTTGGAGTTACTCTCACGATAATAGATTCAGGAGCATTTCCATTATTATGTAACTGATGAGAATCAATATTACCGAAGCCTGATCTCGGGAATCCGGATATATTTCCATAGTGAATATCAGTATCCCATGCATAAATCGTTTCAAATACATCTCCGCCGAAAGAAACAGCAGTTGTATGCCCATCGTTACAGATTTTTTGATCAGCTACCTTATGTACACTCGGTTTCGGAAGTACAGTGATTGTAAAGAAAGTAGACTTACCTTCACCATTATCCCACCTCGGAGTCACCATATAAGTTGCAGAAGCAGCATATTTATAATCTGCTACTGTAAGCTCAGTTCCATCTGTAAAGATTTCGTTCCTCTTAGCTACGGTTCCAACTTTGCTGGTACCCTTAGCAGGATTGAATATTTCAACTCCGTCGAGCAATACCCAGTCGAAAATCACTTTATCTTTATTGAAGCTATGAGCATCCGGTAAACGGTATTCAGCTTCAAAAATAATAGGATCGACTTTTTGTCCTGCACAAATGAATTGATTTTCGATACCCTTCATCAAGAGATTTTTATCTTCGATTGTATTCGGAGTAACTTTAATTTGCAATACTTCAACCGAATCGGCAGCTTCACAACCTTCGTATGCAGGAAGCACTTTGAAAATTGCAGTTTTAGATTCTTCTGTAGTATTTTTTGCAAAGAACGAATGAATTACATTGACTCCTTCAGGAGCATTACCAACATTATCACCGGAAGCACCCCAACCAAAGCGGGTAGCTACACCTGTTAATGTAATCGAAGGAACTACATCACCATTTTGATAGTAGAGCGTTTCGGCAATCTTATTAACTGTAGGAGCAGGATTAACCGTGATCGTAAAGATCGTCGGGATACCCTGGTTGTTCTTCCAGTAAGGAGTTACCAGATATGTTCCGCTAACCGGCTGGGTAGTATTGTTGGTATAAGTAGCCGCAGCATAACCTGTAGCAGAACCTTTACCTGACAAAATATCCACTCCGCTGATAAACTGATAATCGTAAGTTACTTCAGAAGCTACGAATCCATTGGCAGTTCCTGTTTTATGAGTAGCTGCGAATGTAATAGCTGCAGTAGCGATACCCGAACATACTGTCTGATCGGCAATTTCAGTAGCGATCAGGTCAATATCCTGAACTGTATTCGGTACTACGTTGATCGTTACAACAGAAGCAACTGCAGTTCCGGTACATTCTTCATAAGAAGGAGTTACGCTATAAGTAGCTGTCATTGTAGCAGCTGTGCCATTAAGGGCAACAAACGACGGGATGACACCCACGCCTGATCCCTGAGGATTGTTTACATTAGCACCTCCGGCTGTCCATGCAAATGAAGTAGCTGTTCCGGTAAATGAAATAGCCGGCACGGTTTCTCCATTGTAAGTATAGATCGGAGCAATAACATTGACTGTCGGAACCGGTTTAACCGTGATCGTGAAGATCGTAGGTACACCCTGGTTGTTCTTCCAGTAAGGAGTTACCAGATATGTTCCGCTAACCGGCTGGGTAGTATTGTTGGTATAAGTAGCCGCAGCATAACCTGTAGCAGAACCTTTACCTGACAAAATATCCACTCCACCGATAAACTTATAGTCGTAAGTTACTTCAGAAGCTACGAATCCATTGGCAGTTCCTGTTTTATGAGTAGCTGCGAATGTAATAGCTGCAGTAGCGATACCCGAACATACTGTCTGATCGGCAATTTCAGTAGCGATCAGGTCGATATCT
>JAVBLA010000034.1:0-49404 GCA_031553775.1 Bacteroidales bacterium | reverse complement strand
CCCTACTACATTGTTAACATTTAACCTGGGAGGATATTTACAACGCCGGAATGCACCAGATAAAGGTATAGATGATGCATTTGATCAGGCATTTACCACGCCGCCTCATATTATTCCAATCCGGTATGCTGATGGAAAAATTCCCAAACCAGAGAATATTCAAAATCCGTGGGCGTATTTAACTCAAACCGGATTTCAACGAAATTCCAAAAGCAAATTTGAGTCCCTTTTTATAGCCGAGCAAGATTTGAAAGCAATACTGAATGGATTAAAAATAAAAGGGTTATTTTCTTTTGACTATTATAATGAAAATGCTGTAAAACGTCCTGGAAATCCGGTATATTACAAGCCTGCCTCTGGTAGGGATTTTGAAACCGGGGAATTGCAGTTCACAACGCCTGAAGATGGACAAGAATTTTTAGATCATAAAACAGAAGCACAATACGGAACTAACAGTACCTATCTTGAAGCTAATTTGTCATTCGACCGGACATTTAATTCGAAGCACTATGTTAATGCCTTATTCCTTTATAACCAAAGGGATTATGACAATGGGGAGAAAGTTCCTCATCGTCATCAGGGTATTGCAGGAAGGGCTGCATACACTTACCTAGGAAGATACATTGCTGAGTTTAATTTTGGTTACAATGGATCGGAAAACTTTGCTCCTGGCAAACGGTATGGTTTTTTTCCGTCTTATGCAGTCGGTTGGATTTTATCGGAAGAACCCTTCATGGAATCCTTGCAGAATACATTCAATAAAATCAAATTTAGGGCCTCCTATGGTACAGTGGGAAATGACCGCTTAACAGACAGAAGCAATAATGAAAAAAGATTTGCTTATATCACAACCATTAACTCTACTGACGGGTATCAATTTGGCAATTCATCCAACTTTCATGGTATATCAGGATTAAGAGAAGGATGGGTCGGTGTTCCTGGTTTGACATGGGAAACGGTAAAAAAAACAAATATAGGACTTGAACTAGGTTTATGGAGAATGATTGATATACAAGTTGACCTTTTCCATGAAAGAAGAGAGGATATTTTTATGCAAAGGGCACAATACCCCAATTCAGCAGGTTTCCCGGACCTACCATGGGCCAATTTTGGAGTAGTGACAAATAAGGGTTTTGATGTGTCTGTCGATGTAAACAAGCAAATCACAAAAGATTGGTTTTTATCAGCAAGAGGCAGTGTCACTTATGCGCGGAATAAAATCATAGAACAAGACGAAGATGTAGCTAGAATAGGTACTTATCGCTCCAGCACAGGGATGCCGGTCGGGCAAATTACCGGATTAATAGCAGAAGGTCTATTTACGGAAGATGATTTTGCCGACGTAGCTAATGGTGTATTGAAACCAGGAATACCTACACAGGGATTTACTGAAAAGGTATATCCCGGTGATATTAAATACCGGGACTTGGATGGTGATGGTGTAATTACGACAAAAGATATGACCTCGATCGGAGGAACAGTAAATCCTGAATTAGTATATGGATTTGGTCTGAATACCAGTTTCAAAGGTTTTGATTTTGGCTTTTTTATGCAGGGAAACGGCAGGACTTATCGAATGATAGGTAGGGAAAATATTTTTCTACCGGGATCGGCAGGGGGAGTAAGAGGAAATATTTTCACGAATGCTACCGATGCATGGACAGTAGATAATCCCCGGAGTGATGTTTTTTATCCTCGCCTGCATATAGGATACAATGCCAATAATACACAATCCTCTACCTGGTGGCTAAAAAATATGAGCATGTTACGTCTCAAAAATATAGAAGTAGGCTATTCTTTCCCTAAAAAACTGATTCAAAAAGCATCTATAGAGCATGCCAGAATATTTGTGAGAGGGACAAATCTTTATCATTTTTCCAACTTCAAATTGTGGGATCCGGAATTAGACACCGACGACGGATTGAAATATCCGGTCATGGAAACATACTCCATGGGGATCCAGGTAAAATTCTAATTAATAACAATGAAAAATAGTATGAAAAAAAATATATTAAAATACATAGTACTGGCATTTGGCGTTTTTGCAGCTACCTCCTGTACTGATTTCTTAGATAATGCGCCCGATGGAGATATAACCTTAGAAATGGTTTTCAATGATAGGACCAGAATAGAAAACTGGTTGGCCGGAATGTATAATTCCATCCCAGATCCTCACATGAAGATGATGCGGAACTATGATGCCTATGCCGATGACTTTTCTCCTTCCGCCGGTTGGGAAGCTTTTAGCAATTGGGATTGTATCAGTAAAATCAAAGGAAACTGGAACTCAGAAAGTCCATGGGATGGTAATTTCTGGGGCGATTTACCGGTAAAAATTCGGGAATCTTATGTTTTCATGGAACAAATCAAACCATTACCGGACCAGGGTATTTTACAAGCTGACGTGGATAACCTGAAAGCAGAGTCCCGCTTCCTTATAGCATACTATTATTACCTGTTGGTAAATACATACGGAGCTATACCCTTGCAAACATGGTTATCCGGACTGGATGAACCTATTGAATCGTTGATGATCGGACAAAATCCCTATGACGATGTTATTGACTGGATTGACAAAGAATTATGGGATGTAGCTCAGATATTACCCTACTCTTATCTTAATAATCAGGATTTTAGTAATAGTCATAAATTCAAATACTACTATGGCAGGGCAACCTCCATTATGGCATTAGCCGTAAGGGCACGAATGTTACTTTTTGCCGCAAGCCCATTGGTAAATGGGAATGATGATCCTGATTATGCTAATTTTGTCAACGACAAAGGCGAACACATATTCAATTCCACATATAATCCCCAAAAATGGAAAAGAGCGGTAGATGCATGTAAAGACTTGATCGATGCAGCAGAGGCTAATGGTCATAAATTGTATTATGAATACAATGACGATGGAACGATAGATCCGTTTATGTCTTATTCAAATATGAGTTTTAAACAATACCACGAAGGTAATAAGGAATTATTATTTGTCCGGTCTGAAGGTAGTTGGGATGATATGCAAACACATGCCTCTCCGGGCGGTTCAAACGGGAACGGAGGATTAGGAGTCACACAAAGCTTAGTTGATGCCTTCTTTATGAGCAACGGTTTACCTGCCATTACAGGTTATACTGCCGACAGAAAACCTATTATCAATCAGCCTTCCGGTTATAAGGAAAAAGGTTTCTCAACCACAGCCGATAAAAGAAAAACCAAGTGGGAAGAAGGAAGCGCGGATGCTAGATCATCACAGGAAATCAACACAGTGGTTCCGGCAGGAATCTTTAATATGTATGTAAACCGGGAACCCCGTTTTTATATATCAGTCCTTTATAACGAAGCATATCACCGAGTATCAAGCCGGTATGTAAATTTTTACAAAAACGGACTGGATGGAATAAACCGACCTGGTTCCAGCGGAGCATGGGATGCACCTCAAAACGGTTATTTATTGAGAAAAAGAATGCATCCGGATTTCAGTAATCGAAACAATATTAAACCCTATCGTCCTGGGATATTGTATCGCTTAGGCGAAGCGTACCTGAATTATGCTGAAGCACTGAACGAATGGGATCCTTCGCAAAAAGACGAAATACTTAAGTATGTGAACCTGATCAGGGAACGGGCAGGTATTCCCACTTACGGAGACGGAGCAGATCAAATTCCGGCTCCGACTACTCCGGAAGGTATGCGTGATATTATCCATCGTGAACGCAGGGTAGAGTTCAATTGCGAATTTGCCATCCGTTTCGACGACATCCGCAGATGGAAACAAATGGATTTACTGAAAGGCGATTTTGATGGGATGAATGCCAATGCAACTAAAAAGAGTGACAATGAAAGTGACCCCGATGCTTATTATGTCCGGAAAGTATATATCACCCGGGCATTCAGCGACAAAAACTACTGGCTCCCGGTACATCAGAACCAGTTGGATAAAAACTGGAACCTGAGACAACTTCCCAAATGGTAACCGATAATTGAAACGTAATCTAATAATTAAAAACGATGAATACATTATATAAAATACTGTTTTGTTTTATTGCGGTTTCGTTCTTCGCTTGCGACAATGACGATACTGAAGTTCCAGAGCGGAACCAATTGACGCTAACTCCATCAGCCGATAGAGTGGTATTAGATCAAACGAAACCGAATGAAGAAGTACTTACTTTTACCTGGACAAAAGCTACGGATATCGGGCCGGAATACAACTTTATGTATATCTTCAGATTAGATATTGCCGGTAAGGATTTTGAAACGGCTATCGATCCGATCATTGCCGAAGACGGGGTCTTTTCCGTCAGCTTTACCAACGAAGAATTGTACACTTGGATAGTAGAAAAATGGGGTGGAATTGCAGGGCAGGAAACAACCATCGAAGGCCGGATCGTAGCAAAAGTACTCGGACCTAAATTTCTATACCCGGAAATAGTTATAAAATCGGTAGTTGTTCAGACTTATCTGCCGCAATCCATACCGCTCTACCTGATGGGCACCGCAACCGATGCCGGAGCGAATCCGAGCTTGGCGATCAAAATGACTGAAGTATCGAACGGAAGGGTATATAGCTGGAAAGGGAAGTTGAAGCAAGGAAATTATAAATTTATCTACAATCCGGCGTCCTTATTACCCTCTCTGAACAAAGGCGACAGTGAAACGTCAGTAGTTCTGCGGGAAACAGCAGACGATCCCGACACCCAATTCAGTATCATTACTGCAGGAACCTATTCGATCTACCTGTCTATTAAGGATATGACAATATCGACCAATGAAGTTCCGTATGAAAATCTCTATCTGGTAGGTGACGCAACTACTATAGGCTGGGATCCTAAAGGAGTATTAATGAATCCTGATGCAGCAAATCCGAATATATATACGGTTGAGACAACGCTGAAAGCGGGCGAACTGAAAATACTAACAGCACCAAATTGGGAGGCTGTAACATTCCACCCAACGGTAGCCGATGGTTCTATCACAAGTACTGAGACTAAACTTTACGCCGGAGACCCGGATTATAAATGGAAAGTTACCGCCGACCAGGCCGGGACATATAAAATCACATTGAATGTGAAAGACAAAGTAATCCATTTTATAAAATTATAATCAATAGTTCAACATCTAACCGGGGATGTATCGAAAGCCCTACGCTTTTTATACATCCCCAAATATCCTTGATAAAATGAAAAAAAATTGTATCTGGTTGTTGTTATTTATCATGGCCTTTTGCGGTTGTTCGGATGAGGACGATCCTGTTATAACACCGACGAAACCTACCGAAAAACCGGCATTGGATACAACCTCTATCAAAAGAGCCGAAGTTACATTCGATAAAATGTTCGAATTGTACTGGTATAATAACATGAAAATCATGTATGACAAATATCCCAACAAGATGGCAACCAACAACAATACAAGTAGCTATCCTTATGAAGAGGGGTATGCCTTCGTTTGGGGATACGGAGCCGTATTGTCTGCCTATAATACCGTTTTTCAACGCTCCCTTTCATCATACGACTTCGAACGGAAATACAAAAGTAAAGTCATAGACGGACTTGAAGTTTATTACAACACAAGCAAAAACCCGGCAGGATATGCCTGCTTCGCAAATAGTTGGGACGATCGTTATTATGACGACAACGTCTGGCTCGGCATCGACCTGGTTGAGTTATACGACAAGACAAGAGATAGCTGGTATTTAGAAAAAGCAAAAATAGTCTGGAAATTCATCATGAGCGGTAAAGACAATGTACTGGGCGGAGGAATTTACTGGAAAGAAGGAGAAAGAAACAGTAAAAACACTTGCTCAAATGCACCGGCCGTAGTATTCGGAGTAAAGCTCTATGCTGCCACGCAGGATAACACGTACCTTGACACAGCAAAAGAATTGTACGAATGGACTAAAAAAAATCTGCAGGACCCCTCGGATTATTTGTACTGGGATAACATCAAAACAGATGGAACAAGAGAAAAACCGAAATATTCCTATAATTCCGGACAAATGTTACAGGGCGCAGTGCTTTTGTACAACAAAACAAACAATCAGACCTATTTGACAGATGCAAAGAACATCGCAGAATCTGCCCACAAATATTTCTTTGAAAAATATACCCTACCGACCTACGAAACCATTACAATCCTCAAAAAAGGCAGTTTATGGTTCAATGCGGTAATGTTCAGGGGATTTGCAGAATTATATTTGGTGGACAAAGATGATAAATATATCAGCTCCTTCCGGCAATCTCTCGATCACGCCTGGAAGTACGCCCGTGATCCACAAACAGGATTATTCAATTCCGACCTAAGCGGCCGGACCACCGATGCGGAAAAAGAACTACTAACCCAGGGCGCCATCATCGAAATGTACGCCAGGGTTGCCACACTACAATAAGAAATTATCAAAATAAAACATATAATCATGAATTTCAAAAACTTATTATTCGTTTTAATCGCATTTCTCTGCATTACAAGTATCCATGCGGAAAAAATATCCATCCAAAAAACCACGCTGGTGGGCGACAGGATCGTGGAATTTATTCCCGTTGGATTCGATCAGAATAAAACACCATCGCTGATACTGAAAGAAGAACCTACGGCAAAAGGAACAGTGCCTGCCGATTGGACTTTGATTCCGGAATTCACAGTAGTCAACAATAAAGCAAATGCTTCCCTGAAATTGACCGGAGAGATCAGTTTATATGGTGGTGGAGAAGTCACAGGACCTCTCCTGCGTAACGGACAATATATCAAATTATGGAATACCGATACCGGCGCGTACGGAGTAGACGGAGGAAAACGGTTGTATCAATCGCATCCATGGGTGATGGGGGTCAGGTATGATGGTACTGCTTTCGGAATTATTTTCGACAGTAGCTGGAAATCGGAACTGTATACCAACTCCACTGAAATTGCTTTCAATACCGAAGGTGCCCTTTTCCGGGTATATATCATCGACCGGGAATCTCCCCAGGCTGTACTCAAAGGACTGGCTGAAATGACGGGTACCATCAAAATGCCTCCACGCTGGTCGCTGGGATACCACCAATGCCGCTTCTCTTATGGCACGGAACAAAAGGTTCGCGAAATAGCCGATACTTTCCGGGCCAAAAATATTCCTTGTGATGCCATCTGGATGGATATCGATTATATGGACGGATACCGGATATTTACCTTCAATCAGAGTAACTTTCCTGATCCTAAGGCTTTGAACGACGATTTACACAAAAAAGGATTCCGTGCAGTCTATATGATCGACCCGGGAGCAAAAGTAGATAATAACTACAGTATTTACCAGTCGGGTACTGCGAACAACGTATGGATCAAAAAACCGAACGGAGAAGAATACCACGGCAAAGTATGGCCGGGCGATTGCGCTTTCCCGGATTTCACCAGTCCTGATGTCAGAAAATGGTGGTCAGGCCTGTACAAAGATTTCTTAGCCAAAGGAATGGACGGTATCTGGAATGATATGAATGAACCGGCTGTGAACGACAACGAACTGCCGGAAGACCAACGATTGGGTACAATGCCTTACGATACCCCTCACAGAGGAGGCGGTAATTTACCTGCCGGTCCCCACCTGTTATACCACAATGCTTACGGAAGACTGATGGTAGAAGCATCCTTAGAGGGTATCATGGCTGTAAACCCGGATAAAAGACCTTTTATCCTTACCCGGGCTAATTTGCTGGGAGGACAACGTTATGCCGCCACCTGGACGGGAGATAACTGGGCATCGGAAGACCACATGAAACTTTCAGTTCCCATGTCCATCACCTTAGGCTTATCCGGTCAGCCGTATAACGGTCCCGACATAGGCGGATTTCTGAACAATACGGATGGCGATCTTTGGGCAAACTGGTTGGGATTCGGCGTATTTATGCCGTTTGCCCGCGGACATGCCTGTGCCGGTACAAACGACAAGGAACCCTGGGCTTTCGGCGAATCGATTGAAAAAACTTCCCGCATCGCACTGGAACGCCGTTATCGTTTGCTGCCCTATATCTATACTTTATTTTACGATGCAGCACAAACCGGTATGCCGGTCATGGCCCCCGTTTTCTTCGCCAATCCGCAGGATTTAAGGCTGAGAAACGAAGAAGAAGCTTTCCTGATGGGTGAAAATCTGTTGGTTGTTCCCGCTTTTTCAAAAAATCCCACACTTCCATTCGGCATTTGGGAAGAACTGAGCCTGATAGAAGGAGACCTGTACGATAAATACCAGGCCAAACTGAAAATCAGGGGAGGAAGCATTATCCCTGCCGGTAAGATCGTACAAAATACAAACGAAAATTCATTCGATCCTCTTACATTGATTGTTTGCCTGGATGAACAGGGAAAAGCCTCCGGAAAACTCTATACCGATGCGGGAGAAGGATGGGCATTCCAATGCGGAGACTATAGCCTGTTGTCTTTCACAGCCGAGAGAAACGGAGATAATGTAACCATCAAACTGGCAAACAAGGAAGGAAAAAGAAAAGTAGAAAAAGAAATCAAAAACATCAACGCAGAAATCCTTCTGAATGGTAAAGTCTATAAAGGCACCGGAACCTTACAGAAAGGAGTACAAGTGAAAGTGAAATAACAACAGCATTTCATTTTCAATTCTCAATTTTCAATTATTCAATTATTCAAAATGAAACCAATAAAATATACCGACTTAACAAGATTGTTTTTAGGATTCTCCCTGATATTCCTGGTGCCTGTAATACAGGCCCAGGAACTTATCAAATTACTCGAAGCGGAATCAGGAACATTGACCCTCCCGGCAAAAATAAAAACTGTAAATGGTTTTTCAGGAAATGCTTATGTAGGCGATAACGATACCGGAAGCTCGATTGTATTCACGGATGTTGAAATCGAAAAAGCAGGAACATACGAGTTCAAAACATTCTACACCTGTGTGGGATCGCGGTCTATTGCGGTCAAGGTCAACAGTTCTTCCGAAGTGATTTCAACCATCGTGACTTCTACTTCAGACTGGAACGCTCCACCAACCGGAACAATGAGTATAAATATTTATTTGAACCAAGGTAAAAATACAATCAAAATCACCCCGCACCCCACCGGCCAAGGCGGTCCGAATATGGATAAATTCGAAATCTGGACCACAGATGATCCTCAACCCGGTGAATTTCCATTGCTTTTAGAAGCAGAGCGTGCACGCTTATTCGGCTCCCTGAAAGTAAAACCGACCGATGGTTCTACCATCAGCGGATTATCAGGAGGTAAATATATCGGTGATTTCAACCAGAACTCCAAATCTTACCTGCAATTCGTTGATGTCGAAATCCCGAAAGAAGGCACTTACGAACTCAAGGTGTACTCTATGGGATCGAGCCGGGCCTTGTCTATCAAGATCAACCGGTATGAAAAAATGGTGATCAGAACAAAAGATTCGCCGGATTGGAACAATGCGCCTCCCTCCATGGTTTCCACCCTGATCTATTTAGACAAGGGAAAAAACAAACTCACTTTCGGAACTCATAACGATGATGGACCGAACTTAGATAAATTTGAAATACACGAGACCACTGAAACCATCGACAAACCGAAAATAGTAAATGTCGCTTTTATTTCGGATCTTGCCGATGACGCTGAAATCGCGGCACAATACGAAAATGAAACACTTCCTTATCTGTCTGATAACGATGAAGCGACAACGTACTCCATTCCGGGAGTTACCTCTACGCAGATAATCGCCAAGTGCAAACAACCGATCCTGCTGACAGGATATCTGCTATCATCCGGATTGGAAGGAACAGAAGATGTAACCAAATGGACGGTAGAATCATCTGTCGATGGTTCCACATGGAAAAATATTACACCGAATAGCACGACCGACCTGTCCGCCGGATATTTATTTACGGTTAACCGGAGCTACGGTAATGCCGCAACAGAATCAGCACAATATTACCGACTGACCGCCAAAGGAGATACAGACATCCATGTGGCAGAATGGCAATTATTCGGCGTTCCGTATATCGTAAATGCCGATGGGAAAACTTTTCTGCAGGATATCACCGAAGGAATCAACCTGGAAACAAATGTTACCGGCTATCCGGAAGGAGCATCTGGTTCCAACTGGTCGGAAAAATTCTATAATCTGTTCAACCGCAAACTGAACAGCAAATATTACATGAGCGGTTCCAAACAGTTCTATGTAGAAGTCAGATTAGACAAAGCATATACCCTGGATGCATACACACTGACTTCTGCCGACGAATTTCCCGACCGCGACCCAAGCAGATGGACGTTAAACGGCTTCAATGAAGAATCAGGATGGATCGAGCTGGACCGGCACGTCGAATTTACCTTCCCGAGCCGCTATGCCACTATGCAATTCAACAACAAAGACCAAACACCGTTCACCAGATTCTTACTCGATGTGGAAACCAACAACGGAAGTACTGATACCCAGCTGCTGAAATGGCAATTATTCGGAAAAGAATATACCGGATCAGGTATTGAAAACCTCCTGAAAGAGGGTGAAGATAAATATTCTATCCGTTCGGAACAAGGAAAAATTACCATTATCAGCAAGACAGACGAGCCTTCAGGTTATCAGATCTACAATATATCCGGAGTTTTAGTCAATAAAGGAACTATCTCCGGAACAAAAAAAGATATCTCAATCCCTCAGGGACTCTATATCGTAAGCATTGGTGATAACACCAAAAATTATACGGCAAAAGTAATTGTCAGATAACCTAAAACCCGAATCATACAGTAAATATAAAATTAAATCAAAAAAGATGATACAAAAATCGATCAAATATACACTGGTAGCAGCATTTCTGCTGATGGCAGGCTATATATACCCGCAATCCTGGCTTACTCCTGAGGTAGAAAAAAAGGCAGATGAATTGCTGAAAAACATGACTACCCGGGAAAAACTGATCTATATCGGCGGCATCGACTGGATGTACACCAGAGCTTTTCCCCGTTTGAAAATAACTTCTGTTAAAATGTCCGACGGTCCGCAGGGATTGGGAACATGGGGAGCCTCTACCGCCTATCCCTGCGCTTTGTTGCTTGCCTCGAGCTGGAACCGTGACCTGGCTTATGAGTATGGAAAAGCATTGGCTTCCGACTGCAAGGCAAGGGGTGTCAATATTTTGCTGGGCCCCGGGGTAAATATATACCGCGCTCCTATGTGCGGTCGTAACTTCGAATATATGGGAGAAGATCCCTATCTGGCGGCTCAAACTTCAACAGGATACATCAAGGGTTTACAGGAAAATGGAGTCATGGGAGTCATCAAGCACTTTACGTCAAACTTTCAGGAATACGACCGGAATTATGTAAGTTCGGACATTGATGAGCGGACATTGAACGAAATCTATTTCCCGGCATTCAAAGCTGCTGTTCAAAAAGCGGAAACCGGAGCGATCATGTCCAGTTACAATTTATTGAACGGAGTATGGACCACTGAAGATCCGTGGTTACTGAAGGAGGTTTTAAGGAATCAATGGGGATTCAAAGGTCTGGTGATGTCCGACTGGGGATCGACCCACAATTGTGTGCCAGCCGTAAAAAGCGGACTCGACCTGGAAATGGCAGGAAACGAAATCGAGAATGAAGACGCACTACGCTCATATCTTGCCACAGGAGATATCTCAATGGATGATATTAACCTGAAAGTAAAACATATTTTACGGACATTTGTCGCATTCGGTTTTTTCGATAGAGACCAATTAGATACAAGTATCCCGCTGAACAATCCCGTAACAGCTAAAACGGCCCTGGATGTTTCCAGAGATGGAGTTGTACTGCTAAAGAACCAGGACAATATTCTTCCCATCAAACAGGAAACCGTAAAAAACATCGCGGTAATAGGCAACAATGCCCTGATCCTGGCTGCCGGAGGTGGTAGCGGTCTGGTAAAACCATACAGTTATGTAACTTATTTCGACGGATTGAAAAAATTAGCGACTGAAAAAGGGATCAATGTTACATACGTCGAGAAATACGATCACATGCAGAATGTATTATACCCCTCTTCCACTTCTCAGGAAAACGGTTTATACGGAGAATATTTCAATAACAAAGATGTATCCGGAAATCCGGTCGCAACAAGAATCGATAAAAGAATCGGTTTCGAATGGACCATGGGATGCGACCTGGATAAAATCAATAAAAATGATTTCTCGGTAAGGTGGACAGGAGAATTACGTCCTGCAGAAACAGCCGAATACGATTTTATCGTCAGCGGTGACGACGGTTACAGGTTATTTATCAATAATGATAAGGTAATCGACGAATACAAAGACGGTAGCTTAAGAGAAAGAAAATACCGCAAAACCTTGACTATAGGGCAAAAATATGCCATCAAACTGGAATATTACCAGGCAGGAGGCGCCGGTTCGGTAGATTTCGCCTATCAGAAAGTGGGAGATAACAACCGGTTCGAGACCGAATTAAACAAAGCAGACCTGATTGTGGCCTTTATCGGACACAACACCAGCAGCGAAGGAGAAGCCAGCGACCGTTCTTTCGGTCTTCCCAGTGGTGTTGAAGATCTGGTTAAGGAAGCCCAGAAGTCTACAAAACCCATGGTTGCTGTAGTCAACGCGGGAGGCAATGTAGAAATGCAGGGCTGGGAACCGAAATTAAAAGGCTTGATCTGGGGATGGTACGGTGGACAGGAAGCCGGAACCGCCATGGCGGAAATACTCCTTGGAGATGCCAATCCTTCCGGAAAACTCCCGGTTACTTTCGAGAAAAAATGGGCAGATAATCCGGTTTATAACAGCTATTACGACACGAACAAACGTGTCAAATTCACCGAAGGCGTCTTTGTCGGATACCGCGGATATGACAAGCTGAACAGAACGGTCCAATACCCCTTCGGATACGGATTATCTTATACCACATTCAAACTTTCTGGTATGCAGGTTACCAAATTAACCAATAACAAAGATTTGGTAGAAGTAAGCTTAACGATCAAAAACACCGGAACGGTAGCAGGAGCTGAGGTTGTTCAATTGTATGTGAATAAGCGGGATGGTTCTCCGGTAGAACGTCCGCTCAGGGAATTGAAAAACTACAGTAAAGTGTATTTGTCACCGGGTGAAGAAAAAACAGTTACCATGCTGCTGAACAAAGACGACTTCTCTTATTACAGTGTTGAAAGCAAAAAATTTGTGGTAGACGAAGGAACTTACAAATTGGAATTGGGAGTTTCTTCCAGAGATATCAAACTGGATACGGATGTAAATATCGAAGATGTTTCTTCCGCACTGAAAAATCCCGTTAAAAAAAAAAGTAACCTGATCCCTTCTGTCGTTCAGGCAGGAGAGAACATTTTCATCGGATTGGGTTCCTCGGAAAATGTAACGGTGCATAGCATAGGCGGACAGCAAGTCGCATTTTACGAAAGTACCGGCACAATCGATACCAAAGGATTCAGCCAGGGTATTTACATTGTCCGCTATCATTACAATAATATTCCATATACGGAAAAAATTTCTGTACAGTAACATGAGAAAAAAAACAGTCCTATTTTTATTGGTTCTGGCTGGTAGCATATTTAGCCGTATGCAGGCCCAGGAGGTCATCATGACGTTGGAAGCCGAAAAAGCAGAATTAACAGCACCAGTCAAAATAAAATACGTCAGTGGTTATTCAGGAAACGCCTATGTAGGCGACAATGACCCGGGGAGCGTTATTACTTTCCGGAATGTAAATATAGAGAACGAGGGAACATACGAATTCAGAACCTACTACACAAGTATGCACATCCGTTCGGTAGCCGTTAAATCGGGAATTTATCCCAAGGTGATCGTTACAACTCCCCAAACGACCCTGGATTGGAACACCCCGCCTGTTGCTGTCATGGTTACTTATATATACTTGAACAAAGGAGCCAATACGATAGCCATCACTCCTTACAACGGAGGAGGTCCCAACATCGATAAATTCGAGATATGCAAAACAGCGGTTTCAATGACCCGCCCCGACCCGGTCAAAGTAACATTCGACTACGACCTGACAGACGATGCGGCTATTTCTTCGAATAAAACGACCGAAAATCTGTCACACATAACTGATAATGAAGAATATACGGTCTATTCGTATAGCGGTTCTTCCGCCGAGATCAAAATAGAATGTAATATGCCCTACCTGCTGACAGGTTATCTGCTGTCTTCCGGAGCTAATGACTCCAAAAATGCAAAAACCTGGAAATTAGAGTATTCGGCGGATGGGAATACCTATTCCGCCGTTACTCCCTCAAAAACGGAAGATCTTGAAAACGGAGCTTTTTTCCATATCAACAGGTTACCACACCAGGGAAACGCCGCAAAATACTACAGAGTAACAGCTTATGGCGGATCAATAGGAGAAATACAATTGTTCGGTATCCCTTACCTGGCTAATACCGATAACAAGAATTTCCCTGAAGATATTACGAAAGGTGTCGATTACCGGAATAAAGTACTGGGAGAACCTTTGGGAGTATATGTTTACGGCTCCTTCGACGAAAGATGTTACAACCTTTTCGACAGGGATATGTCAAAGAAATATTATTCGGGAGATGTTGCCAACTTTTCGGTACAAATCGAATTGTCCATTCCGGCAGCGCTGGACTATTATACGATGACCTCTTGCCAGGATTATGTGGAAAGAGATCCTAAAACCTGGGTTGTGGAAGGGTTTGATAAAAATTGGGAAACTGTTAGTGAAATCCGTAACTTTTTATTTCCCACCCGGTATGCTACCATGAAGTT
The DNA here is from genome assembly GCA_031553775.1 of Bacteroidales bacterium. Classification (GTDB taxonomy): domain Bacteria; phylum Bacteroidota; class Bacteroidia; order Bacteroidales; family Azobacteroidaceae; genus JAISFI01. Next base: position 34,681 of record JAVBLA010000034.1, on the reverse strand, counting down.
TTATTGCGAACCGACTAAAAAATACAGGGGATACCGGTTGAGAACCTTGGATAACAATGGTGCAGACCGGTTTCAATTATTGAAATGGCAGTTGTTCGAGAAAACAGGAATCTTCCCGGTTGCGCAAACTTCTTATTCCGGACCATCGACCATCTATTCGGTATATTCTGCCGGACAAGAGATTATCATGAAGACGGAAGAATCCGGATATTATCAGATCTGTAATTTAGCAGGACAGCCGGTAAACACCGGCCGGCTCGATGCCCCGGAATATAGAGTACCGGCAAATAAAGGAATTTATATTGTAAAGATAGTAACCGGAAAAGAAACCCGGACTCAAAAAGTAGTGGTAAAATAGCCTTTCAATTATTCAAAAAATGATGTAATGAAGACTGAAAAAATCAAATATTTTCTCATTGTAATAGTTGTGATGCTATTTTCCTGTCATCAAAATATACTGGCAGACAACTTGATTTCCCAGGCAAATTCGCCGGACGGAAACATCAGGTTTGAACTTTTCCTGGATGCAAACTCCACCATGTATTATCAGGTCAGCAAGGGATCTGAAATCGTTATTTCAAAATCGAAATTAGGAATCGACACTTCCCTCGGTGACTTTTCTTCAGGTTTAACTTTCAATACGGTTTCTTCAAAAGCCATCGATGAAAATTATTCGCTGCCTTCGGGAAAGAAAAGTAACTACTCCAACCAATGTAATGAAATAACCGCCTCTTTTTCCAAATCAGGATATAGCATGCAAGTTATAGCAAGGATTTACAATGAAGGGGTCGCTTATCGCTACATGCTGGAAGGATCAGGTAATGCTTCTGTAATTTCCGAATCTAGCGAATGTAATGTTTCAGGCATCAACCGGATATTGGCTCAAACCTATTCCAAAGATTATAAAAACATCGCTGAAGAAGCAGACCTGGAACTTTTAGATTGTGTAAAGCAACATATTTCACTCCCTTTACTTGTAAAAACGACAAACAATTATGTTCTGCTTTCGGAAGCAATGGTAAATGGCGGATATGCAGCATCCCAACTGGAAATAAACGAACAAACGCAAGCATTCAGGTATAAACCGGTCGGGACGGTAACCTCTTCCCTCCCCCTTCAAACACCCTGGAGAATCTTTTTTATCGGCTCCCTGAATAATATAATCGAATCGGCCATGCCGGAAAATCTGAATACATCAACCGGCATAACAGATTTGTCATGGATAAAACCCGGCAGGACAGCCTGGAATTATGGAGGCGAAGATACCTCAGATTACTTGTCTACCACAAGCATTTACTCCTATATCGACTGGGCTGCAGAAATGGGATGGGAATATTTCACCTTAGACCGTGGCTGGCAAAATAATAAGAAGTTCACATTGGCGCAGGTAGTCAATTATGGCATTACAAAGGGAATCGGAATCTTTATCTGGGTAAATCAGAATACCCTGGCTTCGAATAAAACAGATCTCCAGAGAACACTATCCACCTGGAAATCGCAGGGAGTAAAAGGACTGAAAGTAGACTTCTGGGAAGATGATTCTCAAACAATGATGAAAAAATACGATTTGTTACTGGAAGTGGCTTCCGAACAAAAACTGATGGTGAACCTGCATTCGTCGACCAAACCGTCCGGACTGAGACGGACATGGCCTCATCTGTTGACATCCGAAGCTGTTCTGGGAAATGCATATTACGCCACAAGCCCTGCTGTTATATCGCCACAGCATAACATCAACTCGGCCATTATCCGAAGCACCTTAGGTGCAACCGATTACTGTCCGGTCGATTTTGCAGATAAAAACGGAAGGATATTGTACGGAACCACCTGGGCGCATCAATTAGCGCTTTCCGTAATCTTTGAATCAGGTATCCAGCATATCATGGATGCTCCCAGTAATATCAGGTATAACATCTCATCCGCTTTTCTGAAAAGACTTCCTGTAGCATGGGATGATACAAAGTGCCTGGAAGCCGAACCGGATGACTTTATCACTATCGCCCGGAAGAAAGGCGAAGACTGGTATATAGCCTCTTTAGCAGACGAAAGCAGGGAGACAAAAATCAACCTTTCATTTTTAACTCCGGGAGTCACTTACTATGCTCATATCTATAAAGATGGAGATTGTCCCTCTGAAATCCAATTTGAATATAGGGGAAATCTGAATTCGTCCGGTGAAATAACAGTACCTCTCAAAAACAACGGAGGGGTGACCATGATCCTTTCTCCGTCTGCTTATGAACGACCCATACTCAGAAAATATGAAGCGGAATCGGCCGATAATACCATCCCATTCGGAGTTGCGACCAAGACAGATAAAGATAGTTTATGCTCTAACAAACAATATGTCAGCGATATAGGCAAAGGACGCAGTTTGACATTCCAAAAAATCAGAATATCGGAAGCCGGAACTTATGCCGTTACGTTTTATTATATGGCAGACGCAACAAAATATGCATACGTTAAAGTGAACGGAAAAGATGAATCCTGGAAAGAATACACCTTTGTAAGTACCGGAACGGAAACTGGCTCAGGACTTGGGATCAAAACAGTCCTGGTAGACCTGGAAACAGATATCGACAATACGATTGAATTCGGAAACTATAACGACTATGCTCCTGCTATAGACCGGATTACAGTTTCAAAACTCGGCGGAGAAAACAGCGGAATCAAAAAAATAAAAGATGAAAAATCAACCGATATTTATGCTTTGGATAATCAGATTATTATCGAACTGAGTACTCCCACCGTGTATAAAATTCACAATACACAAGGACAGTTACTTACAGAAGGATCATTTGCCGGAGGAAAGGAGTCAATCCCCGTATATGACAAAGGCATTTATATCGTAACCATAAATTCAGACAATATGGTTTATTCAAAAAAAGTAATTATAAAATAACCTCAGAAACAACTAAACAATATGCCATTTTCAATTCTCAATTCTCAATTTTCAATTAAAAAAGTCTCTCTTTTACTATTGAACATCTTTTGCCTGCTAACATTTTCGTCAGCAGCCGTCTACGACAACCTGTACCTTACCGGAAATGCAACCAGTGTAGGCTGGACTACCAGTGGAATTCCACTGGCCAAAGAAAGTACCGGAGTTTTCACGTGGACAGGACCTTTGAAAGGCAAGGTTAGCGGAGAAGACAATGGTAATGTCCGTTTCAAATTTATCGTCGGTAACAATTGGAGCCCTTCAATTACCTGCCGGGTGAATATAAACGGGCATTTACTGGTAAAGAGCGGTGAAGAAGCGGATATTTATGTATTCACCGGTGATGGATACGACAATGCATTTCAGGTAGATTCCACCGGAACTTATTCCATTCGGGTCAACCTGAATACCATGAAAATAGTATGCACCAAACTGTCGGTGGAACCGGGTCTGGAGCAGTACACCAAAGAAACATTCGTTACTTCGGGAAGTGCCGTTCTAAATTACAGGAAACTAACTCCCCTCACACCAGAGAAAGACACGAAATATCCTTTGATAATCTTCCTGCATGGAGCAGGTGAAAGAGGTTCGGATAATAGCAACCAATTGACACATGGAGGCGACTTATTTGCAAAAACAGAAAACAGGAAAGCTTTTCCCGCTTATGTGTTGTTTCCTCAATGCCCAAGCAATTACTTCTGGCCTTTTAATTCTCAGCCGGCTTCGTATACCGCAACTACATTTCCTGTCGACTACGCCATTGCCCCAGCCATACAACAGGTAAAAGAGCTGATAGACTCCTACCTGAAAATGGATGAAATCGATAAAGACCGGATATATATTACAGGTATATCGATGGGTGGAATGGGCACATTCGATATGGTATGCCGTTTTCCTGAAATTTTTGCAGCAGCTGTGCCGATTTGTGGCGGAATTAATGTAGAAAGATTGAACAGCAATGTAAAAAACATATACTGGCGCATTTTCCATGGTGGCTCGGATGGTGTTGTCACAGTCAATAATTCACGGACTGCCTATGCAAAACTAAAAGAAATAGGCGCCAGTGTTGAATATATCGAATTCCCGGGTGTAGACCATGACTCGTGGGTACCGGCATTCAAACAAGAAGACTATTTATCCTGGATATTCTCTAAAGTCCGGAAGTCTAATTCCGGTATAAATACCATAAAAGAAACGCAATCTTCTAAAATATACCATTATAACAATAAATTATATATTGAATCGGAGGAATCAGGGGCACTCCAGGTCAACATGTATTCAGTTTCAGGAGTATTGGTGCACACTTTTAGGGATATTAACGAGAGTGATTGCCTTTCAAAAGAATACACTTTGCCATTGTTAGATAAAGGGATCTATTTCATCGAAGTCAAAAAAAATAATAACTGTAGTCTATTGAAGATATACATATAGGAAAAACTGCAGACAATTTTTTCAGAATATAATTCATCTTACTAAACTAATTTATTTATTGTTTAATTTTTAAAATTGTTACATCATGAAAAAAATGACTTTTTTATTATTGGGGTTGTTTTTGGTATTGGGTTTCACATCTGCCGCCAGTTATGACAATCTGTACCTTACCGGAAATGCAACTGATGTTGGGTGGACTCCCAATGGGATTCCATTGACCAAAGTAGAGGATGGCATCTTTGCATGGACAGGAACTTTGAAAGGTAAAGATACCGGAGATAACGGCCAGGTCCGTTTCAAATTTCTCGTCAAAAATGATTGGAGTCCTAGCATTACCTGCAGGTTTGATGTTCCGGGGCATTTAGTCCTGACTCTGGGTGAAGAAACAGATATTTATGAATTTACAGGCGGTCCAAATGACAATGCATTCCAAGTCGCAGAAACAGGCGTTTATACACTTCATGTTAACCTGAATACAATGAAAATGACTTGTGCATTAGACGGACCTGCTCCTATCAATCTGAACCAACTGTACATGGTTGGAAGTGGCACAAACGAAGAAGGCAACTGGGACAAAGACAATCCGGTTGAAATGACAAAAGTGACGAAGGGGATCTTTATCTGGAGCGGAGAATTGTACAATACCAATGGGAATGAGATGAAATTCCTGAATGTAAAAGGAGTATGGAGCAATACCGTTAACCCGTTAGATGGCGATCTCGAATTTATGCTTGACACCGATTACGACTTGAATTACAGACCATTGGAGTCCAGCGAAAACGACTTCAAATTCAAGGTAACAACTACAGATGTATATACCATTAAAGTAAACCTGAATACAATGAAAATGCGTATAGAACGAGGAAATACCATCAACAATCCTGATTTAAGCGTATTGTATATTGCAGGTAGCGGAACTGATGCCGGCTGGGATAACGAACAGGCAATAGAAATGGACAGAACAGCAATGGGCGAATTTACATGGAGCGGAAATCTGTATACAGACAATGGCGGTCAATTTAAATTCCAAAATGTAAAAGGTATATGGAGTAATTCGATTAACCCGCTGGACAACGATATTAATTTTGAAATTAACACAGATTACGATCTGAATTATCGTCCTTACGAAAGCAGTCCCAATGATTTCAAATTCGGAGTAACAACTCCCGGTGTTTATACCATCAAGGTGAATCTGAATACCATGAAAATGCGTGTCATCCCGTTTGGTTCAGGAATTGAGGACATCGTCATCGCTCCTTTCAAAGTGATAACAACAGACAGCACTATCGAAGTCGTTGCTGAAGTGAATAATAAAATCCAATCAGTCACCCTGTTTGATATCTGCGGGAAAGGTATTTCCGGCAAAAATGTATCTAATGGTGTCTATGTTTTGAAAGTAAAATACGATGGTAAAGATTATATTCAGAAAGTGATGGTTAAATAACTATCGCATTTCTTTGAGCAAAAATAAATAAAACAATGTAGAGGGTCACCGGCTGTTGATGAACAATAACAGGCCTTTGAGTCCGGTGACCCTCGCATTGAATAACAAGTTTCATCCTCCAATAGCCACTCACATCAAATTCAGCAATTGGCTTTTCTTAGTTATTCGATCCAGTTCCCCTATATATGCATAAAAAAGCGAACGAAAATAAACCGGAAATAAATTGTCACCAATTGAAAAAATATTTCATTTCAAATTAAAAAAGCAGCTGCAACAAAGTTACAACTGCTTTTTTCCGCTCTTCCTCTTGGACTTGACCCAAGGACCCTCTGATTAACAGTCAGATGCTCTAACCGACTGAGCTAAGGAAGAAAATAACCACATTTTCTCAAATGCGGTGCAAAGATAAAAACATTTTTCGGATTATACAACATTCTTCTTAAAATTTCGACACCGGAGTACAATTTGAAAATACTTATTATATCTTTGCCTTTCTAAAAAAATGTACAATGAAAACAATTATCCGTTTGTTTGAAGAAAGTGTGGAGAAATTTTCCGGTAACACTTTCCTGTGGGAGAAAAAAACAGATGTTTTTGAACCGCTCACCTATGCACAAACACGGGAGGAAGTATATAAACTGTCTGCCGGACTGATACACCTCGGACTCTCCAAAGGAGATAAAATCGCCTTGCTTTCCGAAGGCCGGAACGACTGGATAATTGCAGAATTAGCGATATTGTATGCCGGAGCAATCAACATCCCGTTGTCCATCAAACTAGAAGAAAGCAACGACCTGGTTTTCCGCCTGAAACATTCCGAAAGCAAATACATCATCGTATCCGGAGCCCAGCTGAAAAAGGTACGGAATATCCTCAGGGAACTGCCCGGTATAGAAAAAGTTATTATCCTCGATCCGCAGGACGCATACGACAGCAAAGAGGTTTCGATCGAAAAAGTGCGGACAGACGGAAGCAAATGGTTAGCAGAAAACCAGGAAAAATTCAAAGAGACTTATAGTTCTGTACAAGGAAACAATATGGCCAATATCAGTTATACCTCTGGTACAACTGCCGATCCGAAAGGAATTATGCTGTCCCACCGGAATTATACGGCCAATGTAGAGCAGGCGATGTCGCTCATCAATCTTCCTCCCGAATGGGGGACACTGATCATCCTCCCACTCGACCATTGTTTCGCCCATGTAGCCGGCTTTTATACCTTCATGGCATACGGAGCCAATGTGGCAACCGTTCAGCAAGGGAAAACACCGATCGAGTCGTTGAAAAATATCCCGCTGAATATCAAAGAGTTTAAGCCACACATCATCATGAGCGTACCGGCTCTAGCTAAAAATTTCAGAAAAAATATCGAATCCGGAATCAAAGCCAAAGGCCCTTTAACGGAAAAACTTTTCAAACATGCCCTCCATATTGCTTATTCCTATAACAAGGAGGGATGGAACAAAGGAGGAATGGGCAATTACTGGAAAAAAGCCCTGCTATCTGTTTACGATAAAATCCTTTTCTCAAAAATAAGGGAATCATTCGGTGGGAATCTTCAGTATTTTATCGGTGGAGGAGCCTTGTTGGATATCGAACTCCAACGCTTTTTCTATGCTCTCGGCATCCCGATGTTCCAGGGATACGGACTCTCAGAAGCCACCCCGATTATCTCTGCTAATGCCCCCCAACGCCATAAATTAGGTTCTTCCGGGTTCTTAGTCAGTAACCTGGACCTGAAAATCTGTGACAATGAAGGAAATGAGTTGCCCTTGGGAGAAAAAGGAGAAATTGTCGTCCGCGGAGAAAACGTGATGTTAGGCTATTGGAAAAATCCTGCAGCCACAGCAGATACAGTGAAAGAAGGATGGCTGTACACCGGCGATATGGGTTACTTGGATGCAGATAATTTCCTGTATGTATTGGGACGTTTCAAAAGCCTCTTGATTAGCAGCGACGGAGAAAAATACAGTCCGGAAGGAATAGAAGAAGCCATCGTGGAAAAAACAAAGTACATCGACCAGATGATGTTGCACAACAACCAGGATCCGTACACCATCGCTTTGGTAGTCCCTAATAAAGAAAACCTGAAAGCCTATGTTAAACGGGTAAAACCGGAATTGGATTGGAATAGTAATGAAGCCAAATCGCTGGCTCTGCTAAAAATACAGGAAGTATTCAACCGCTATAAATCCGATGGTATATATACCGGACAATTTCCCGAACGATGGTTACCTGCCGCCATAGCCGTTCTCCCGGAAGCTTTTACGGAACAAAACCAGATGATGAACAGTACCCTGAAAATCGTCCGCGGAAAAATAGAGGAAGCTTATAAAGACCGGATAGAGTTCCTCTACTCGGCCAAAGGGAAAAATATTATTAATGAAATGAATGAAGCTTCTATCTAAAATTCTTTTAAAACAAAACCATCATATACTGTACTTATAACATGTCCGCGAAGCGGGTAAATTTGAATAACCACGCGCATAATCAAAATAAATTTTGCTTCTGCTCATCGTTTAACGAAAACGTGCGCATAGTTTCACAAACCGTTTTTTAGAATCACTTTTCTCTAAAAAAGCCATTTTTATTTTATTTTTTCCAAAAAACAAAACAGTTGAAAGAAAAGTTACAAAAAAAAGAAATAATTATTTTGGTCGTTCCGAATTTATAGAATGCACTTAGGAGTAACTTTGTACCCGCTTATATCGTGTATTTTGTGGTAAAATAAAAGCTCAAGATCTGGGCAAAACCGCAACGCGGAAGTATTTTTTTTAGGACATCTATGTTTTGAAAAATAAAGCAACATCGAAAAATAGGTATTTTATTATTTTTCTTTACCTTTGCAAAGTTTTTTAATGTGCAGATTATTGTATTTTAGGAATTTAAATACCGGAATAAAAAAAATAGATAATAACAGAATAAAACTACTCCTAATACGTTTTTTAACGATTGCTATGGGAACAAAAGGGATGAATATTATCTGTTTGATGGCATTCTTTGCTAAGAAAGGTTTACCACCCGAAGAACCAATGTTTAAGTGGATAATTTCAGATCAATTCCAAACAAATTTGAAGCAAGATTCTCTCATTGAAAATTTGGCATAGATTTTGATTTGAAAGTAAATAAAAATTTCAGATAACCTCTATACAATCAATCATTACATACATACAAAATTTTGTTAATTATGAAAACAAAAATATGCGCCAAACAATTAGCGCTCATGTTAAAAAAATCGTTGGCTTTTTTTCTTCTTGCAGTAGCGTTTACATCTCTGCATGCTCAAACTTTTACTATTGGATCTGCTCCCGATTCGGACTTTTCTACGCTATCGGCGGCTGTATCATCTTCAACTGTGCCGGCAGGTTCGACATTGGAAATATTAGAAACCCAAATTTGTAATAATATTATTATTTCAAAAAATCTAATTATCCGTAAATCGCCCGCTGTTACAGGCGATATTGTACTCAGTAACTCGGGTACCAGCCGCCATTTTACGATCTTTACAAACACATCGGTAATTTTTGAAAATTTAATATTTCAAGGCCCTAATACTACTAGCGAAACCGTTACCGGAGGTGGAATAGTAGCTACCACCGCAAATAGTGCTATAACACTTACCAATTGTAAAATAACAGACTGTCGTGCTGTTACCGGAGGAGCAGTTAGTTTTTCTGCAGCCACACAAACAGTAACACTAAACAATACGGAGATAAGAAATTGTTCGGCTACCGGTAGTGGTGGGGGTATTCACTGTACAGGGACTTTGACTATAGACAATTCAACTATTGCTAATAATACTGCAGTAAGTAGCGGTGGGGGTGTTTATGCTACCGGAGCATTAACTTTAAACAATGTAACTGTAACAGGCAATAAAGCCGGTTGGAATGGGAGTATATATACCGGAACAAATCTTTATGGTGGTGGTGTTTATGCGAGCGGAAACTTGTTTTTACAAGGGAATATAAATATAAGTAACAATGGCACAAGAACTTCTGGAGGAGGAATTTACAAAGCCACTGCTAGTGCACCTTTTGATGTAAGCGGACTTACTACTTTAAAAGTCAATAATAACTTAGCAAACTCAGCTGCCGGAGGAGGAATATATACAACAGCCGAACTTGATTTTTCTACTGCCGCCAATTTAGAAACCATAGAAATCAAAAATGATACTGCAACTTCAACCGGTGGGGGAATTTATGCAGCAGTAAATTTAATTCTTACCAAAGCAATAGTTTCTGAGAATTTTGCTAAAACAACCGGTGGTGGCATTCATGCAGCAAGCTCTTTAACTGCTATAGGATCAACTATTTCTGATAATGCTGCAACACAGCATGGCGGTGGTATTTATGCTGCCGGTGCGTTAACTTTAAACAATGTAACCGCATCGGGCAACAAAGCCGGTTGGACTTCATCTGGCGCATATTCAGGTGGATATCACGGCGGAGGCGTCTATGCCAACTCTAATCTAACTTTACAAGAAGTAATAGATATTAACAACAATGGTACAAGTAATTCTGGAGGAGGAATTTACAAAGCCACTGCTACTGCAGCTTTTGATGTAACTGCACTTACAACTTTAAAAGTCAACAATAACTTAGCAAACTCAGCTGCCGGAGGAGGAATATATACGACAACCACACTTGATTTTTCTACTGCCGCCAATTTAGAAACCATAGAAATCAAAAATGATACTGCAGCTACAACCGGTGGGGGAATTTATGCAGCAGTAAATTTAGTTCTTACCAAAGCAACAGTTTCTAAAAACTCAGCCAAAACAACCGGGGGTGGTATTCATGCAGCAAGTTCTTTAACTGTTACAGAATCAACTATTTCTGATAATACTGCAACACAGCATGGCGGCGGTGTTTATGCTGTCGGAGCATTGGCTTTAAACAATGTAACTGCATTGGGCAACAAAGCAGGATGGACTCCAACCGGATATTCAGGAACATACTACGGTGGAGGAATTTATGCTAATAATAATTTAACTCTGCAAGGTGCGGTAAACATCAATAACAACGGCACAAGCACTTCGGGAGGAGGTATTTATAAAACCACGCCTGCTGCACCCTTTGATGTAAGCAATCTTACTTCTCTTAAAGTGAATAACAATGTGGCAAGAGGCACTAGCGGAGGAGGAATATACACAGCAACAATTCTTGACTTTACTACTGCCACTAATTTATCTTCGGTAGAAATCAATAACAACGAAGCCGCTACACATGGAGGGGGTATTTATGCCAATGTTTTACTAGGGCTGAAAAATATATCTGTTTCGGGTAACAAAGCAGGATATAATGGTTCTATCTATACGGTAGCAAATAATCTCGGTGGTGGTGTTTATGCCAACAACCGTCTTATTTTAGCCGGTAATGTAACTATAAACGGTAATACCACAGGAAATAGTGGAGGAGGAATTTATAAAAGTGCTATAGATTCTATTCTTACAGCTGATCTGACATCATTTACTGTTGACGGCAATGAAGCAAAAAATATGTCTAATGGTGGTTTAGGTGGAGGTATTTACACAATAAGCCCTACTATTTTAACAACCGGTATTATAAACATCAACAATAACAAAGCCAAAGTTTCCGGTGGGGGTATTTACACTACAGGAACTTTGACTTTAGGAAATGCTACCATTTCGGGCAATACAGCCGAAACTACAAATGGGGGTGGTATATATACTACTAATACCATATTTGCAACCAATGTAAGAATAACCGGTAATAATGCAGCATTGCAAGGTGGAGGTGTTTATCTCAGTACACAAGGATTAACAATTTTCAACTCATCCGTTTCAGACAATAAAGCAGGAAAACAAGGGGGAGGAATTTATACCTCAACCACTGGTCAAAACAACTATGTTACCGGTTTCAACCTTACTCTGTCGGGCAACAAAGCCGGTTGGGATTTTGCCAACGACACCCACTCTTCTGCGGCTTACGATGGAGGAGGTATTTATGCCTCTGGCCCTCTTGCTTTCAATGATGCCTTGACCATTACAAACAACACAGCTACTGGCAACGGAGGAGGAATATACAAAGGAACCAGTTTTATAGGACTTGATGTTGCCGAAGTTAAAATGCTTACACTTACCGGAAACCATTCAATACAAGGGAATGGCGGAGGAATATACAGCGCCTATGAAATGTTGTTCACAAAACAGGAAGAAGGTGTGGAAACCCGCGCTGTTATTTCAGACAACAAAGCCGGAGGTTCGGGTGGAGCCATCTATACAACCAAAGATTTATACCTTACCTTCACCAACGATTTGTCAAGCATAACCATTTCCAATAATAATGCAGGGCAAACCGGTGGGGCTATTTATGTGAATGGAGGTTCGTTTACTCTCGGTAAAGCTACCGTATCGGGCAATAGCGCCACCGGCTCGGGAGGCGCTGTATACATGGGTAATTCAAAAATAATGACTATCGTCAAAAGCACATTTGCCAATAATAATTCAGAAAGTCTTGGTGGAGCTATTTACTCAACATCATCAAACACATCGCAAGAAATAGCAAACTGTACTTTTTCGGGGAATAGAGCGGCAACCAGTGGGGGAGCCATTGCTTTTGGTGCAGGGGGTGCCTCTATTTATTACTGTACATTAAACGGAAACAGTACCGCCGGCAATCATTCGAATGCTATTTACTGGAATGCCGGTGCGTTGCATTTGAATGGAAATATTATATATGGCAACGGAACCGGTACTGATTCTGAAATATACGCCAACGGCACACCCAATGCAAGTTACAATATCATTCGTGAGCAGGAACTTATCGGCGCCAATAATCAACGGATTGAAGCCTACCAAGGCGCAACTATATTTGATGTCGTTGATGCCGGAAATTCCGATTTAGCCATCTTAGCAAATAACCAGGGGCATACCCAAACTATTATGATAAAAGAAATTGGTTTGGCTACCGGTGCCATTCCATTGTCGGTGGGTGCAACTTTTGGCGGAAATGGTTCAACAGACCAACGGGACATCAATAGACTTACTACCAATGCGGTGGATATTGGGGCGGTGCAAATAACAAAAGCTGCGCTTTGCGAAAGAACAAACTTTGATCCTATTGTTTGGTATGTAGATAAGGATGCAACTTCCGGAGATGGTATGGATGACATCGATCATCCGGCTACCGATTTGGCTGCTGTATTAAATAACCCTTGTTTGATGGTTGGCGATACCATTAAAATAACATCCGGAACATATTATTCGACCAATACGGATCCGAACAATACATTTATGTTGAAAAAAGGGGTGTATATTTTAGGTGGCTACACTTCCGATTTTAGTGACGCCGGTCGTGATTTCAAAAAATATCCTACCATTTTAGATGGAAACGCAAAAAGTTATCACGTGCTTTCTTTGTTTACGGGTGTAGACGAACCAAGTCAAATAGACGGCATTGTCATCCAAAACGGTAAAGCCTTAGGTGCTTCCACTTCGCAAACTTATGGCGGCGGAATCTATTTTTATACCGGAAAATTATTACTTTCCAATTCTATCATTAAAAATAATGAATCCTTAGAAAGAGGAGGAGGAATTTATGTAGCGCCCAATGGTACCGCACTGACTGTACGCAACTCATCATTCACGGGTAATAAATCGGGCCATAACGGAACAAGCATTGTTTCTGTTACTACAACAACCAAGGATCCCTCTGCAGCCGAGTTAATGAATAGTTCCGGTGGCGCTATTTGTGCCGAAGGAAATTTAGAACTGCAAGGCAATTTGTATTTTGATAATAATGAGTCCGGCGGTAACGGAGGTAGTATTATTAAAGGGGTTCAAAATGAATTTATTACCACACATTTAGATACTTTAGTTATTACCAACAGTACAGCACATGTTATTGACGGTTCTTCTGAGTCTTCTGGTGGAGGAAACTGGGGAGGTGGCGGAATATACACCATGATGAATTTGGACTTATCTGTCGTAAAAAAAATAAAAATACATAACAGCATTGCCGAATCGGGACAAGGCGGAGGAATTTACACCAACAATAAAACAATAGGACGTTTAATTTTACGTGTAACCAATGGCGATTTCTATAACTGCAGGGCGCAAGGTATCATTGGCGATGGAGGGGCCATTGAATCTTACGGAACAACCTCTTCGTTGGTTATACTAAAAGATTGCTCTTTCGACACTTGCTACGCTACCCGGTATGGAGGCGCATTGGGGATTGGAAATGTACTCAAATTGGAAGGAAGCATCAAAATAAACAACTCCACAGCAAACACCAATGGAGCAGGTATAACACATTGGGCGGGTCCCAAAGGGTTTCCCGAATTAGATGAATTTGATGTTCGGCAATGCGATACTTTAATTGTTACAAATTGTAAAACGACAAGAACAAGTGGTACTGTTGGTGGCGGCGGTATTTGGATTAACCAGTCAGAATTAGATTTAAGTCCGGTAAAATATGTGCGTGTCGAAGGCAATACTTCTGCTGTTGAAGGTGGAGGAATTAAATTTGCTTCAGCAAAAAAATTGACTCTCGGAAACGCAATTATAAAAGGAAATAAATCCGGGACAGCAGATGGAACGGCTTTTAGTTCTACATACAAAGGCGGTGGAATATATACAACCGGAATAATTGAAGTAAAAGCCGGAGCTAAAATCATTGTAGATGGAAATATGTCGAGTGGCGATGGCGGCGGTATTTATGCCGGATCTACATTTAGGGCAAATCAGGCAGACTCGCTTGTTTTCAGTAACAATGAAGCAGGTAAAGCAACTGCCGGTAACGGCGGCGGTTTATATTCTGCCGGCGCTTGCGACATTACAAATGCAACTATAATCAAAAATAAAGCTAAAACAAATGGTGGAGGAATTTATTCAACTTCCTCATTCACCATTAAAAAATCTACTTTCAGCCAAAATGCAGTTACATCTACTACCACAGGAGGAGGAGGAGGAATTTATGCTACCGGGAAATTGAACAGAATAATTTCAAACTCTACTTTTAGTGGAAATACAGCAGCCAGCGACAATGGCGGCGGAGCCATTTTTTCCGCAACAAGTGGCGATGCAGTGCAAATAGCCTTATCTACATTTACAGGCAACACCACAAAAAACAATCAGGCGGCAGCATTTTACTTTTTCGACAAAGTGGGGAAATTATTAAATGGAAACATTATTTATGGTAACGGATCCGGTGATACTTCTACAGAAATGAATATTTTACCTGCTACCGCAAACTATAACATTGTTCGCAATCTGAACTTAGGAGCAACAAACAAAATGTTGGCTGATGGCCAGCTATCAAGTGTCTTCGAGACAGGTGCGCTTGCCGATAATGGAGGAAAAACGCCAACCATCATGATCAAAAAAGGAGGTCCGGCGCATAATTATATTCCCCAATCAGTAGTAAACTCATGGACTTCCTTCGATGCACTTGGCACTGATCAACGAGATATAGATCGCCCTGTAGGTTGTAACGAAGAAGTTGGTGCAGTGGAAATAAATAATGAAGATATACCTGTTATTACATTTACTGTTCCCGAAATTTGTTATGGTTCCGAAACAAATCTTAAAAATTTCATCACATCGGCAACAAATGTCAGAGATACGCTCTTTTTCAGTAATGCAGCCTATACAACACCGATTGAAAACCCCACAGCCTATAAAGCTACACAAGACACTGTTTATGTGCGCTTTAATACAACATCCAATTGTGTGATAAACACCAAAATGGCTCTTACTATCAATCCGCTGCCAAAAACACCGGTTATTACCAATTCGGCATTTTGTATAAGTGGAACCGTAGCCGATTTATTGAGACGGATTACACTGGACTCCCGGGACGGGGTTGCCAATTGCTATGATGCGGAAGATAGCAGTGCGCCTTTGGATTCATTAACTACTGCTTTAGTAAATGGAAATATATATTGGGTATCTCAAACCAACAACAAAGCTTGTGAAAGTCCAAGGATTCCGGTAACTGTTGTCCTTCAGCAAGATCCTGTGGTAAGCTTGATATCCAATAGATATACTTTGTGTAATGCGGTTGACTTTACCCTCACTTCGAATATAACAAATACAGATTGGATTTCTTATTACAGATGGGAAATTTTGGTACCCGGATCCAGCCCGGAAACTTATGCTGCCGGAAACTTAGGACAATTCTCTCCGGCAGGAGAGGATAATAACGGAGTGAACGCTGTTCCCAAAGTGATTTATACCCCCATACAAAATGATTTTGATAATAATGGAAAGGCTGTCATTCGATTGAGGGCCAATACAGGCGCCTGTTCGTACCGCTTTCAAACCGTTGATTTATATAAGAATCCTTCAAATCCGGCTGCTTCAATAAGCATTGTTAAACAACCTGTTACTCCTCAAGCAGCCTGTAATGATACAGCTTACATTGTAAAAATTAAGGAGACTGGTATTGGTGGGTTAAGTAATATCCGGGTGACCCTGTTGGATTGGAAAATAAGCGGATTGGTAGTGAACGGGGCTGATTACCGGATGAGGGACACAGACAACTGGATAAATTTAGGAGACCCACTTCCGGTAACTGATCCGCTCATTCACACTTATACTCTCCCGGTAACTTTAGACAATGGAGATTCGCTTCAGGTACGTTTTCGGGTTAAACCGGTATGTGGTTTCTATGGCGGATCCAGCGTTAAATTCGAGGTGAATGGGTCGGATATTTGTCGTACGAATCCCATACAAACCCAAAGTGTAGAATCTTTACCATTTCATCTGAATTTCGAAAACGGAATGGATACGGATTATATATTCCTGGAAAGCTCAATAGATAAATCCTATATTAATAATAGTACTGAAAACAAAACAATCAAGTGGACAGCAACCTATAAATTAACAAGAGGAGCGTACGACAACGTAAGAGATTCTCTCTATTTTCTGATTCCTTTCGGAATGAATCTGAAACCAGAATCTTTTGACGGCGTTTATGCGGGTCAAGAGCCAAGGATAAGTGATCCTAATGTAAAGGGCTTAGGTGTAGAATATGCCTTTCCCCTCGTTACTAGAAATTTAGGAGATGAGGCTACTTTCTCGTTTGAATTCGATGTAACAACCGCTGCCTCTTGCGGTGACCAGACATTCTATATGGAAATTATCCGTTCGGGAAAATTATCGTGTGAAGGAACACTTTGTACTTTCAGTGAATCGCTGGCTCAAAGTTACCCTGAGCTGAAAGTGGAATGGTATATCTTTGATTTTGTATTCGACGAAAAAGGACTTACAAGCAAAGGAGAAATCAACAATGGATACTGGACCGGTTCTTTTGATATTTATACAGAAACAGCAGTTCCTGCCGGAACAGAAATACAATTTGACTTCTATTCGGACAAAAATGGGAATAGCTACCGGGATGAAGATGGTACTGGTTCTCAACAAAAAGCTATATTAACATATATTCCTTCTGAAACTATACCTGCTAAAAGTACATTCCATGTTGTGATGAATGACTCAATCAAAGTGGATTTTGACAATAATGGAAATCCGTATCAGCTCTTGGCACACATCCCTCAGGAATCTATTGTATGTAAAACTTTGTCTGTCCCGATTGTAACTATCGCTGGTTCTCAATCTGTTTGCCAAGGCGATACTTTGCTTTATATTACCACACCCGGACAGGGAGGAGAATACTTTTTCAAAGTCGATGGAACTACAGGCGCTACTCCTAAACGAATTTCGAATGAAGGTAACGGAACGGAATGGGAGAAAGATACAGTCCAGTCCAAAGCTTTAGTTCTAATCGGAAATAAAGATTTTAAGATAACCTCTACATACCGGGTAAGGAATAATACCTTGTTGCTGAATCAAACGGAGATGCAGGTAAAGGTAACCCCCAAGGCTGTTTTGGAAACAACAGTACCTTCTACTTCTATTTGTGATGGCAGTTCAATCGACTTAGACCAATTTATATATGATTCTGCCAATGCGAATCCGGACACATGGTATTATTATGAAAAACAATCCGATGGAAGTTATTCCCTATTAAAGAATGTTACCGACGGAATTGTGACACCAGCCCTTACCACAACCTATGGCATTGCCGCTTCCAAAGGATCAGCATGCCAGTCTGCTATAATCGATTTCACGGTAATTGTAAAAGAATTGCCAAAAGGAACTATATCCGGATCAAAAAATGTTTGTTATGGTAATGCAGAAACCTATTCCGCTGAGATCAGTAATTTCGAAAATACGGAAGGTTTCTATTATACATGGACTGTAAGCGGAACTACAAATGCGATTTACGGAAGTAATGAAGCGCCGGATGTTACGGTAATGTGGAATGAACCCGGAGAATTAAAAGTAGTTTATACAACAAGTCTGGAATGTTCTAACGAGACATCTTTACCGGTTACCATAGAAAAACCGGAAATAATTGATTTAGACGTAACGGAACAAAATCTTTGCGACCCGGACCGTCAGACAAGCATCACATTTTCTGCTCCGGGAGTCAATGCAAGTTGGAAATACAGCATTACAGTCTCAGGTATTGATGTAAGAAAAAATAACAACATAGATGACGGCGAATATAAACCGATTCCGGCTGAAGCAATTCATGAAGACCATGTATCGTTATTGTGGAATGCGCTGAAAACAGGAAAACGCAGCTATCGGATCTCTATCATGAATCCCAAAGGATGCATTGCCTCTGCCGAGTTCGTGACGGTATTTTATCCCTTGAGAAGTACATGGATCGTGGAAGGTGAGGATGGCGACTGGAATAACCCTGCCAACTGGGATAATGGAGTTCCTTGGGAATGCACTTATGTTATCATACCGGGAAATGCCAATCATTATCCTACACTGATCGGGGAGACAAATGCAATATGCGACACAATTGAGTTTGGATTCGGTGGAGAAATAGCACGTACTGATCTATTAACATATAGTACAGCTAAAGTAAACCTAAAGATAAAAACCATGCAATGGTATGGCTTATCGGCACCGTTAAGGGATATGTATACAGGAGATTATATGTTTAAACAAGCCAATCCGCTGACGGAGATAAGATTACACAATGCAATCAATCCGGAAACCAAAGCCGGAGCCAGTTCTTCTGACTGGACTACTCCGTTTAATAATACGAATTACCTGTTGACTGCCGGTTTGGGATATAGTATAAATGTGGGACGTCTTTTTTATACCGGAGAATTTGGAGACAACGGAATCGATCAACAGAATTCTCCCTGGGAATTTGTAAACGATGTGAGCTTTGTATTTCATTCTGCAAATCCGCCGACCACCTTCCAGTTTTATGACGAAATTACCAAAGCCAAATTCCCGAAGACGGAAACAGTAGCAAGTCGTGAAAATGCGTCCCGCTTTGTTTACGAAGTAACAGAAAATGGGAAAAGTGTAGCTCCGGCCGGTGATGTACTGGCAGAGGTTCCTACAAAACAAACCACAGGAGGGAATCCGGTGTTGGTGGGAAATCCTTTGATGGCACACATCGACTTCAATGAATTTTATTATGTCAACAAAGCTGTAATTAAACCGGAATTTAAGGTACTGTTCTCCGGCAATAGTTATATTACCCTCTCCGGAACGGATGCAGATAATGACGGAATTGTTGAAAAATGGGAATATACAGGGAATACTCTCCCACCCTTAACCCCAACTTCGCTTCCCCCGATGCAATCTTTTATTGTTACCACAAGGGAGGATTATACAGGAAGCCCTGAAAATCTGTCGATTACAAAGCAAATGGCTGTAGCCAATAGCCTTTCCAAATTACGTTCTTCTGTGTCGGAAGAGGGAATAATACGTCTCTATGCCGATAATGGGACTTATCAATCAGATGCAGCAATTGTTCTCGGCAAAGATTTTAGAAAGAATTATTTTATCGATGAAGACTCACGCCGGATGCTGATTGTAAAAGTAGGGACTGCCCCCAGTATTTATACAGTGGTAGATGGGATGTATCTGGATATTAACCGAGTTCCGGAACTTCCCGAAACCTTGCCAATAGGGATCTCAACTACAAAAAAAGGACAACTCACACTTCGTTTGAGTGGTTTGGAACAAGTGATATCCCAAGGAAACCTTTTGTATTTCAAAGACCAAAAAGAATCGTTAACGATTCCTTTGGAAAACAACGATTTCTCTTACTCGTTCAACAACACCGAAGGAAATCAGGAGGGACGTTTCTATTTGATCTGTTCGAAAGTCATAACCTCCGGGGAAAATCCTGAAATGCAGAAACCGATTGTCATCAGTCTTTACAGAGATAAGATTCAGGTAACAAGTCTCGATAATAGCGAACTGTTGAATGTAAGCATGTATGGAATCGACGGGCGATTACTTTATCAACAGAAGAACACCGGACTTTCTTCTATAGAATTGCCTTTGCCTTCCGTTGGTGCTATTGTGGTAAAAGCATCTACATCAAAAGCTTCGGAAACAAGTAAGTTTATGATCAAAAAGTAAGTAGATGATGATATCAAACATAAGAAAAATAATCATTATCCTGTTATTGGGTTTTATCTCAACCGAGAGAATTAACGCTCAGTTTCATAGTGATATTGTAGTATCGGATGAGACATGTCATACACATCCGGACTGCGAAAATGAAGATATGGACATATGGATCAATCAAAATGGGTTTGCAGAAATTCCGGAACATATATTGAAATCTCCTGCTCCTCCGGGAACACTTTGTCCTAAATGTAGAAGCGCATTGGATGCAAACGGATTTTGCACAAATGAAGATTGTGATTATGAATACAGAAATGGCAGCTCAACAGGCACGGAAATTCCCGCTGAAGACGGAATCTCCCTGTTGATAGCCTTAAGTATCTGCTATGGATTTTATCTTCGACGGAGAAGTTTGAGGTCAAAATGTTGAAATCCGACAAATTTCAGGGTCAGGTACATGTGGATATGATAGAAATTAAATTCGTCAAACAATAAAAAAAACAGGAATTTAACGGGACGATATCCAGCGCTTCACGCCCTCCCGGATAGAGTCAAGTCCTACCCGCTCCGGATCTATTTCATTTTTAGACATCCAGAAAAGCTTTGCTACATCGTCGGAAGGCTGAAGCAAAACCGCTGCATCTAAACGTATTTCAAAAAACAGGTCCATCGAGTGGACTTCAAATCCAGAATACAGATAAATATTCGGAAGTGAAAAACAATAACGGGGTTGCCGGATGGTCAATCCCGTTTCTTCTTTCACTTCGCGGATCACTGCTTCTTCTGCCGTCTCATCCATATCTACAAAGCCCCCGGGAAGATCTAAAGTTCCCTTAGCCGGTTCACAAGCTCTTTCCGCAAGCAACAAACGCCCATCGGCATCCGTAATAAAAACAACTACCGCCGCCGAGGCATTGAAATAATAAACAAAACCGCAATCCCGGCACTTTTTCGATTTAAAATCATGCTCCTCAAATTGAGAAGAACCACACTTAGGGCAATAATTAAATTGATGAAATGGATGTTTTTGGGACATAAGTAATATGGATTAAGGGAGCAAAGTTACGAAATTTTTAGTTAAGAGTTAAGAATTAAGAGTTGGGATTCTTCGAATCCCTGATTTCATAACCCATTTTATGTTGATTAGAAAATTCTTAATTCTTAATTCTTAATTTCAAAAAAACAACAAATCCCCCCAATTATCAATAACATTTCCTATATTTGCAACCAATAACTTTTAAAGTATCACAAAATCATGAAAAAAAATGACTTTTTGTTTGCCTTATTCATGCTGGCCATCTTTTTACCATTTGTTTTCATTCCGGATCTTTATGCCTGGTATAAAAGTTTTAATGCGGAACATGCCCTGATCATGGCATTCATCAAATTCGGCATATTATCCACTGCCGGAGAAATGCTGGGATTAAGGATCAAAACCGGGAATTACAACGAACCCGGATTCGGCATCCTTCCCAGAGCATTGGTTTGGGGATTTTTAGGGATAGGTATCAGCATGGCGATGACCATATTTTCTACCGGAACGCCTGCCTTCCTGGCCGGATTGGGAGTGAATATTACTTCTGCTGATTTTTTGATCCGCTTACTCGTGGCATTCTCCATCAGCGTGGCAATGAACTGCATCTTTGCTCCGGTATTTATGACTTTCCACAAAATTACAGACATGCATATCCTGTCTACAGGTGGAACCATCAAAGGCTTTTTCTCCAAGGCTATTAACATGGCACAATCGTTCAAAAATGTCAACTGGGATGTACAATGGGGATTTGTTTTCAAAAAAACCATTCCGTTTTTCTGGTTTCCGGCACATACCATCACATTCATGTTACCGGGAGAATACAGAATTCTATTTGCAGCTTTGTTAGGCGTTGCCCTGGGAGTGATACTGGCTATTGCTGCTGTAAAAGGAAGAAAATAACATCTATTTTCCATATAAAAAAGGTGTATCAAAATTGACTTCGATACACCTTTTTATTTTAGTTTAATTTCTTCTTTATCAGAATTCCGCGCTATTCGGCGTCCTGGGGAAGGGAATCACATCCCGGATATTCCCCATTCCGGTAACGAACAAAATGAGACGTTCAAATCCAAGTCCAAAACCTGAATGAGGCGCCGTACCGAATTTACGGGTATCGAGGAACCACCACAAGCTATCAAGCGACATATTCAACTCATTGACCCGGTTCATCAGCTTCTCATAACTTTCCTCCCGTTGTGATCCTCCGATAATTTCACCGATTTTCGGAAAAAGCACATCCATTCCGCGAACGGTTTTTCCGTCTTCGTTCTGTTTCATGTAGAACGACTTGATTTCCTTCGGATAATCAGTCAGGATTACAGGACGTTGGAAATGTTTTTCTACCAGGTAACGCTCATGCTCCGACTGAAGATCGGCTCCCCAGTATACCGGAAATTCAAATTTTTGCCCGCATTTTTCCAGAATTTCAACCCCTTCCGTATAAGTCAGCCGGACAAACTCATGATCAATAATGAAATTCAGGCGTTCAATCAGGTTTTCGTTCTTCTTTTCCTCTTCCGTTAGTTTACGGCCTGGATTCCGATCCTGTTCCTGAAGTCTTTTTTCCAGCATTTGCAGTTGGAATTCATTCAGGAATTTCAGGTCATCGGCACAATAATCCAAAGCATAACGGATCAGATATTTCAGAAAATCTTCCGCCAGATCCATATTGTCGTTGATATCGTAAAATGCAACTTCCGGTTCGATCATCCAGAATTCAGCCAGGTGACGGGGTGTATTGGAGTTTTCGGCTCGGAAAGTCGGCCCGAAAGTATAAATAGCACCCAAAGCCATGGCTCCCAACTCGCCTTCCAACTGACCCGACACCGTCAGGTTCGTAGAACGTCCGAAGAAATCCTGGGAATAATCCACTTTTCCTTCTTCCGTTTTCGGCATGTTATTCAGATCGAGCGTGGTTACCTGGAACATGGCCCCTGCTCCTTCCGCATCCGAAGCGGTAATCAGCGGAGTATGCAGGTAATAAAACCCATGATCGTTGAAATATTTATGAATAGCATACGCCAGATGATGGCGAATGCGCAAAACGGCACCGAAGACGTTCGTCCTGGGGCGTAAATGCGCAATTTCCCGCAAAAACTCCAGCGAATGCCCCTTTTTCTGCAAAGGATAGAGAGCAGGATCGGCTTCCCCGTAAATTTCAATTCCGGTTGCCTGTATTTCTGCTGCCTGACCCTGACCCTGGGATTCGACCAACACGCCATTCACATTGATACAGGCTCCGGTAGTGACCGGCTTCAGGAATTCTTCTCCGAATTGAGCCATATCTACCACAATTTGCACATTATTGATAGTAGAACCATCGTTCAGTGCAATAAAATTCACCTGTTTGTTACCGCGGCGGGTACGTACCCAGCCTTTAACATTGACTGTCGAGCCAAAAGCAGTGCTTTGCAGCAGGTCTGCTATCCTTGTTCTTTTTATCAAATCCATAGTTCATTAATTGAAAATTGAAAATTGAAAATTGAAAATTAGAAATGAAGGATTCAAATTAAAAAAACTTCATTTTCAATTTTCAATTCTCAATTTTCAATTCTTATTCAAACGCTCCCATCCGGAGCATATTTACTTCTTTTTCTGTAAGATAACGCCATTTTCCACGGCCCAGGTGTTTTTTCGTCAATCCGGCGAAATACACCCTGTCCAGACGTTTAACATGATAACCCAACGTTTCGAAAATACGACGCACCACCCGGTTTCTTCCGGAATGAATTTCGATACCTACCTGCGATTTGTCTTCTTCCATAGCATAGCTAATGGCATCAGCATGGATTTCTCCGTCTTCCAGATCAATACCTTCTGCAATTTTCTGCATATCTTCGATCGCTACCGGTTTATCCAACCATACATGATAAATTTTCTTCTTCAAAAACTTAGGATGCGTCAGTTTAGCTGCCAGGTCGCCATCGTTTGTCAACAGTAAAACACCTGTTGTATTCCGGTCTAAACGTCCCACCGGGAAAATACGTTCACGGCAAGCCGCTTTAACGATATTCATCACGGTCATCCGTTCCTGGGGATCATCGGTAGTTGTCACACAATTTTTCGGTTTATTCAGCAACACATATACTTTGTGTTCCAGCTTTACCGCCTGATCATGGAACATTACACTATCTCCACGGGTGATCTTTGTTCCCAGTTCGGAAACCACTTCCCCGTTTACTTTTACCACTCCGGCCTGGATAAATTCATCAGCTTCCCTCCGGGAGCATACACCGGCATTCGCCAGGTATTTATTCAGACGGATCGGATCGGTAGGACTCAAGTGGTCTTCTTTGTAACGAATCTGTTTCGGGACAATCACTCTCGGAGCAGCATTGCGGTTCATCATCGGACGGTTGCCATAGCCACCTCCCTGGGGATGATTACCATAACCACCGCCTTGGGGACGATTGCCGTAACCTCCACCCTGAGGACGGTTGCCGTAGCCTCCGCCTTGGGGACGGCCATAGCCACCACCTTGGGGACGGTTGCCGTAGCCACCCTGGTTGTAACCGCCTTCACGGTTGCCATAACCACCTTGCTGGCGATTGTTATAACCACCTTCACGGTTACCATAGCCGCCTTGTTGGCGATTGTTATAGCCACCCTGATTGTAACCGCCTTCACGGTTGCCATAGCTACCACCTTGATTGTTGTAACCACCTTCACGATTACCATAACCACCTTGTTGGCGATTGTTATAACCACCTTGGTTATAACCACCTTCACGATTACCATAACCGCCTTGCTGACGATTGCCGTAACCACCCTGGTTGTAACCGCCTTCACGGTTACCATAGCCGCCGCCCTGGTTATTGCCGTAAGAACCACCGGATTCACCTACACGGGGTCTTTTTCTTTTAATCTGACCATCATCACCTTCCGGACGGGCGCTGTACACCGGTCCTCCCGATTGCCTCTGATCATAAGGTCTCTGTGGCCTGTTTCCATAAGACTCATTTCTGTCGTTATCATACGAACGACGTGGTCTGTCTTCATAGTTTCCGTAACCATCTCTGTTTTGATTGTAAGGTTTTTTGTAACCTTCGCCGGCTCCTTCTTCTCCGGGAGACCAATCATCTCTTTCTGTGTTCATTTTGAATAAATAGTTTAAAAGTTTAAGTTCTGTAGCCCTCACGGCTTCAGATTCCGGTATAATTATGCGGCGTTATCGCCTTTAACTCTTCTTTCACTTCATCACTCACATGCAAGGTCTCGATAAAAGCCCTGATACTTTGTTCTGTGATTCCCTGATTAGTGCGTGTCAACTCTTTCAGTGCTTCATAAGGATTCGGATAAGCCTCCCTCCGGAGGATGGTTTGGATACCTTCGGCCACCACCGCCCAGGTATTTTCCAGATCCTGATACAAAGCTTTCTCATTAAGCAGCAGTTTGCCCAAACCTTTCATAGTGCTCTGTAAAGCAATTTGCATATGCGCAAAAGGCACACCTACATTCCTGAGCACAGTTGAATCCGTAAGGTCCCTCTGCAAACGGGATATAGGGAGCTTAGCCGACAGATGCTCCAGTACGGCATTGGCAATTCCCAGGTTCCCTTCTGCATTTTCAAAATCGATCGGATTTACTTTATGAGGCATGGCAGACGATCCCACCTCGCCAGCTTTGATCTTCTGCTTGAAATACTCCATGGAGATATACTGCCAGAAATCACGGTTCATGTCGATTTGAATGGTATTGATCCGTTTCAGTGCATCAAACAATGCCGCCAGGTTATCGTAATTGGAGATTTGTGTGGTCCACTCTTCCCGCTCCAGCCCTAAACTCTTACGAACAAATCCATCGCCAAAAGCTTTCCAGTCAAACTGGGGATAAGCCACCCGGTGTGCATTGTAGTTGCCCGTAGCGCCCCCGAATTTAGCCGACAAAGAGACTTTTTTTAAAGCATCCAACTGAACATCCAGACGATTGGCAAAAACCATTATTTCCTTTCCCAGCCGGGTAGGAGATGCTGGCTGTCCATGCGTCTTTGCCAGCATAGAAATATCTTTCCATTCGGAAGCATACGATTTCAACAGATCGATCAATTGCTGCAGCAAAGGATAATAGGTATTCTCTAATGCCTCTTTGATGGAAAGCGGAACGGAAGTATTATTGATATCCTGAGAGGTCAGTCCGAAATGGATAAACTCCTTATATTCAGACAAATTCAGTTCATCAAACCTGCTTTTAAGGAAATATTCCACCGCTTTGACATCATGATTGGTTACCTTTTCTATTTCTTTGATTTTTTGTGCATCCTGGATAGTAAATCTTTTGTAAATATCCCTCAAGGCATCATAGATATGGATGTTTTCTACTCCTTTCAACTGTGGCAAGGGCAACTCACATAAGGCAATAAAGTATTCTACTTCTACTAATACCCGGTATTTTATCAATGCGTATTCCGAAAAGTAAACGGACAACGACTTTGTTTTATCACGGTACCGCCCGTCAACGGGGGATATCGCGGTCAGACTATCTAATTCCATAGTTTTTTAATGAGAGAGCAAAGGTACGATATTATTTTTGAGTTTACACGTTTTTTTGATCTAAAAAAACGTAATTTTGTAGCATGGCAAAAACAAAAACAGTCTATGTTTGCTCCAACTGTGGAGCGGACTCTCCGAAATGGATCGGCAAATGTCCCTCCTGCGGAGAATGGAACACTTATGTAGAAGAAGTGATCGCCAAAAATCCGGTTCCGCAACGATCCTATTCAGGAGAAGAGACACCCCGTTCCAAACCTTTATTGCTGAAAGATATCAATACCGGTGAAGAAGTCCGCATGAGTATGGGAGATGAAGAACTGAACCGTGTGTTGGGAGGAGGTCTGGTACCCGGATCACTGGTACTTATCGGCGGAGAACCGGGTATCGGCAAATCGACCCTGGTACTGCAAACCGTCCTGAAACTAAAAGGAAACAAAATCCTGTATGTTTCCGGAGAAGAAAGCGCCAAGCAATTGAAACTACGGGCAGAAAGACTGGAATACAATAATCCGGATTGCTACATTGTATGCGAAACAGCGCTGGAGCAAATCTTCGTCCACATCAAAAACATCCAACCGGATCTGGTCATCATCGACTCTATCCAGACGATCTTTACAGAACTAGTCGAATCCTCTCCCGGAAGCGTTTCCCAGGTACGGGAATGCGCCGCAGCCATCCTGAAATTCGCCAAAGAAACCGGAACTCCGGTACTGCTTATCGGACATATCAACAAAGAAGGAAGCATTGCCGGACCGAAAGTACTGGAACACATCGTCGATACGGTCTTGCAATTCGAAGGCGACCGCCATTATATGTACCGCATTCTCCGCAATATCAAAAACCGCTTCGGAAGCACGGCAGAACTAGGCATTTACGAAATGCGCCAAAACGGTCTGAGAGAAGTGAGTAACCCTTCCGAACTGCTGCTGACACAAAACCACGAAGGGCTGAGCGGAGTTGCCATTGCCGCCGCCATAGAAGGTATCCGTCCCTTCCTGATAGAAACACAGGCATTGGTAAGCACTGCCGCCTACGGAACACCCCAAAGAAGTGCCACCGGGTTCGACATCCGCCGGATGAACATGCTACTGGCCGTACTGGAAAAACGGGCCGGCTTCAAACTTATCCAGAAAGATGTTTTCCTGAATATTGCCGGAGGGTTAAGAGTAAACGATCCGGCCATCGATCTTTCCGTGATCAGCGCCGTTCTTTCTTCCTCATTAGACATTGCCATCGAAAGGGAAACCTGTATGTGCGGAGAAGTAGGGCTTTCAGGAGAAATACGTCCTGTAAACCGTATTGAACAACGCATTCTGGAAGCTGAAAAACTCGGGTTTCAACGAATTATCATCCCCAAAAATAACCTGAAAGGATTTGATACTAAGAAAATCAAACTCAGGATTGTAGAAGTCAGAAAAGTTGAAGAGGCGTTTAGGGAATTGTTTGGATAATTAAATGAACTAAAAACTAAAAATTAACTACTGACAAAGTTTGAATTATCTTCAGAATATAAGTATAAATTTTTAGTTTTTAACTTTTAGTTTTTAGTTCTATTCCCCCTATAATTCCAAACAACTCCTCCACCGTTTCGGCCCGTAACATCTTAACCCGGGTAGACTTAAAATCAGGGATACCTTTAAACAAAGGAGTAACCGCCAGATGCCTGCGGATATGAAGGATCCCTCTCCGTTCATCCAACCGTTCCACACTTTGAAGTACTTGTTTTTTAAGGATGTCGAGGTACCATCCGAAAGATTCTTTAGGAAGGATTTCTCCCTTATTTAAATAATGCTTCACTTCCCTAAAGATCCAGGGACAGCCGATGCTGCCCCGGCCGATCATCACGGCATCTACTCCGTAATCGTTAAATGCTTTTTTACATTTTTCAGGAGAAGTGATATCTCCGTTTCCGATAATCGGGATATGCATCCGGGGATTATTTTTCACTTCACCGATCAGCGTCCAATCAGCCTCCCCGGTGTACATTTGTGCCCGGGTTCGGCCATGAATCGCCAATGCGGCAATTCCGCAATCCTGCAATTTTTCTGCGAGATCTACTATAATCTTAGTATCATTATCCCAACCTAAACGGGTTTTTACCGTAACGGGAATTTTTACGGCATCCACCACGGCCCTGGTAATCTCCAGCATCAGTTCCGGATTCCGGAGCATTCCTGCTCCCGCTCCTTTTCCGGCGACTTTCTTCACCGGGCAACCAAAATTAATATCGATAACATCCGGCCGAGCTTCTTCGCAAATTTGAGCCGCTTCAGCCATAGAGGCTGCATCTTTTCCATAGATCTGGATCACCACCGGACGTTCTTCATCGGCTACTTCCAGTTTGGCTTTTGTTTTATTTACATGACGAATCAAAGCATCGCTCGAAACAAATTCGGTATAAACCATATCCGCCCCGAACTGTTTGCACATCAGGCGAAAAGAGATATCGGTGACATCTTCCATGGGAGCCAGGAAGACAGGATATTTTCCAAAAATTACATTTCCTATTTTCATCAATAATTTATCTGATAATCTTTATTCCGGCAGGATAATACATTCTTAATGTTTTTCTCTTATAAATCGAGATTGCCACAAATACAGGGTATAATACAGTAACCAGAATATTAGTTGCACAAAGCAGTACAATGCCTGTCATGCTTCCTATTCCGGCTACCGGAAAATGTTGTAACTTTGCTAACATCAACAATACTCCTGTAGCAAAAATCAAAATCACCCAGCAAATTCTAAAATTAAGCACATTAACTCCCTGCTCATTCAAAGAAATAATCCTATCTCTATTTGTCAACCATAAAATGGCAGGTACAATAATATCTCCAAACGGGATAACCACTCCAAAAATGACAGACAAATGAAAATAAATCAGGAAGCGCTTGTCTTCTTTCTTTCCATAATCCAGAATATCTTCGATATTAACATCCAACTCCTCACAGAGAACACGAAGTGTATGTCCCCTGGGCTCAGTTTCCCCTTTTTCGATCCGTTGCAATGTTCGCAAATTGATGAGAGCCTTGTCCGATAATTCTTCCTGGGTCAAACCTTTTCTTTTTCTGATCTCTGCAATTTTTTCTCCGATTGTTTCCATAAATTTAGTATTTTGAATTCGCTCCAAAATTACAGTAGGTTACTGATTGGTTGTAACGGTTTACCTGCGACATTCTTACGGCATTGATGTCATACGCCTTATAAACTCAGGGTATCACCTATCTGAGAAGGGCATATTCGATGTTTGAATGGCAAAGTTAGAGATTTATTTAGTAAATTTGCAACCTCATTCAAACTGATTTTCGTGAAAGAGATACAGAACTATGAAATCATGTCGCCGGTAGGCTCCTACGACTCCTTAGCTGCGGCCATTCAGGGAGGAACCGATTCCATCTATTTCGGGATAGAGGGACTGAATATGCGTTCCCGTTCCTCAAATAACTTTACGATCGACGATTTACATGAAATCGTCAGCATCTGTAAAGCAAACGGAATCAAAAGTTATCTTACCGTCAACACGATTATTTACGACAACGATATTACCCGGATGCAACAGATTATCGATGCTGCCAAAGAAGCCGGTATTTCTGCAATTATCGCAGCCGATGTCGCTGCTATGGCATACGCCCGCAGCATTGGGGTGGAAGTGCATTTATCCACTCAACTAAACATCTCTAATGCGGAAGCGCTCAAATTTTATGCCCAATTCGCCGATGTCGTAGTACTTGCTCGGGAATTGAATCTTGAGCAGGTAGCTTTCATCTACAAACATATAGAGCAAGAACAGATCAAAGGACCGGGTGGAGAACTGATCCGGATAGAAATGTTCTGTCATGGCGCCCTGTGCATGGCTGTCTCCGGTAAATGCTACCTGAGTCTGCATGAGATGAACACTTCCGCGAACCGGGGAGCCTGCTACCAGATCTGCCGCCGGGGATATATCGTCAAAGACAAGGAAACCGATATCGAGCTGGAAATCGACAACCAATATATCATGTCGCCCAAAGACCTGAAAACCATTCATTTCATGAACCGGATGATGGATGCGGGTGTACGGGTAT
Source organism: Bacteroidales bacterium (assembly GCA_031553775.1). Taxonomy (GTDB): domain Bacteria; phylum Bacteroidota; class Bacteroidia; order Bacteroidales; family Azobacteroidaceae; genus JAISFI01. The sequence goes on along the minus strand of JAVBLA010000034.1, from coordinate 3,854 downwards.
TCAAAATTGAAGGACGCGCCCGGGGACCGGAATATGTACGGACAGTAACCGAATGTTACAAAGAAGCCGTCAAAGCCTATTGCGATGGCTCCTACTCAGAAGATAAAATCTCAGCATGGGACGAGCGCCTGAAACGTGTATTCAACCGGGGATTCTGGAACGGATATTACCTCGGACAACGCCTCGGGGAATGGAGCAGCAATTACGGATCGGAAGCCACCGAAAAGAAAGTGTATATCGGCAAAGCCATCAAATATTTCTCCAATATCCGGGTCGCCGAATTCCTGATGGAAACGCAATCATTACAGGTAGGAGATAAAATCCTGGTTACCGGACCCACTACAGGAGCCGTATTCCATACCGTCGACGAAATAAGAGTAGAACTGAAACCCGTCGAAAAAACCGTCAAAGGAGAATATTTCTCCATCCGGATAGACGAAAAGATACGGCCCTCGGATAAATTGTTCAAACTGGAAAAACAATCCGATAAATAGAGAATCGAAAATTAATAATTAAAAAATTGTAATCAGTATTTTCATCATTTTCAATTCTCAATTTTCAATTATTTATGAAAGATTATATTTTTGAGATTCGAATGAAAGTCCGCGACTATGAATGCGACCTGCAGGGAATCGTGAACAACGCGAATTACCAGCATTATATGGAGCATACCCGTCATGAATTTCTGGAAAGTTTAGGCGACACATTCGCCAATATGCACAAGCAGGGAATCGATGCCGTTGTATCGCGTGTCGACATCCAGTACAAATCCGCTCTGACCGCCGGAGACACATTCATCTCGCGGCTGAATATGAAAAAAGAAGGTCCCCGCTTAGTCTTCGAACAGAATATCTACCGGGAAAAAGACGAGAAACTCTGTACCCGCGGAAAAGTGGAAACCGTAGTTGTTCAAAACGGCAAACTTACCCGCGGTGAATTCTTTGATGAACTGACAAATAAGTTAAGAGTTAAGAATCGTTAGATCGGCCTTAGCCAATTAAAAGTTGGGATTCCTCGAATCCCTGGTGCTCCATCATCTCCAAGGCTCTTAATCTAAAAGAACTCCTCTACCGGATTTCACAATTCAACTCTTAACTCTTAACTCTTAACTAAAAAAAATGCAAGACCAAAATCTCCTCTACCAAATTGCCCTGACACTAGCCAGGGGAATCGGCGACATTATCGCCAAACAACTGATCCAGTCAGTAGACCATATTGAGATCCTCTTTACAGAGAAAAAACGACTTTTGGAACGGCTTCCGGGCATTACTCCCCGGTTGGCGGATTCTTTAAAGGATCCGGAAATACTTCTGCGCGCCGAGCGGGAAATCAATTTCATCCAAAAAAACCGTATCCAAACACTTTTTGTATCGGATGAAGCATATCCGAAACGGATGAAAGAATGCATCGATTCTCCTATCCTTCTTTATTATAAAGGAGATAACTGTTTGAATTCCTCTAAAATCATCAGCATCGTAGGAACCCGCCATGCCACAGAATATGGCAAAGAAACCGTCGATCAAATTACAGCAGAATTAGCAGCCACTTACCCGGATCTACTGGTTGTCAGCGGATTAGCATACGGCATCGATATCGCAGCACATAAAGCGGCTCTGAAATCGGGGTTAAAAACAGTAGCAGTTCTCGCGCATGGACTGGATCGGATTTACCCGTCACAACACAGGAACATTGCCCTCAATATGCTGCAAAACGGAGGTTTATTAACCGACTTCATCAGCGAAACCAATCCAGACCGACAGAATTTTGTCAAACGGAACAGGATCGTAGCCGGTATCTCCGATTGTACACTGGTAATAGAATCGGCGGACAAAGGAGGGGCGCTCATAACGGCGGAAATTGCATTTTCTTATGGAAAAGATGTCTTGAGTGTTCCCGGGAAAATCACATCTGCCTACTCCCGGGGATGCAATAAACTGATCAAAGAAAACAAAGCTGCATTGGTAGAAAGTGCGGAAGATATCATCCGGACATTGTGCTGGAACGAAAGCGGCACCCACAACAGTTGCGCAAACCTACAAATGAGTATTTTCCCTGACCTGACGGAAGAAGAACAACAAATATACGACATCCTGACCTGCGAAGATTTGCAACTCAACCTGTTGACCATCCGGACAGATAAGCCGGTCAACCGCTTGACTCCCCTCCTGTTTGAGATGGAGATGAAAGGCATCATTGAATGTGTTCCGGGAGGAATTTACAGGTTAAACAAACAGAGGGTCTAAAATATCTAAAAAAGTCTAAAAACCTGCAGATAAACTGATTCCGAATCCGTTAGAAGAAGCAAAAGGAAGAACTGTTAGCTGGCTGTTTCCATTTTTACCATACAAATTCCGGATGGAAGGATACAGCCAGTATGCTGCCTGGGTACTCAGTATCCCAATTCCGGCACCGGTCAATACATCAGACAGCCAGTGCTTATTGTTATAAACACGAAAAAATCCTGTACAGGCAGCCACACTATAACCGGCTATTCCATACCAAATGGAACGATCTCCATATTCCTGCCGCAACAACTCCGCTCCGGCAAATGCAACCGCCGTATGGTTAGACGGAAAGGAATGATAGTCACTCTTATCGGGCCGTTCCACCGAAGTAGTATATTTGAGAAGATAAACAGTCCCTATAGTCAGCATTGCCGAAGTGGCAGTTATTACGGTTTTATCTAAAAAATTATGTTTGCTACGTACGCCACACCAATCCAATAAATAGATAGAGGCACCCGGTACAAGCGTTAGCACATCATCTATATGAGTATTTCCATTCCAGCGAAGCGCTTGGTCTCGGACTTCTTTATCCAACCGTCCATCGATGGTTCCATATACTCCCATACCGATCAATACTCCAGGTATAATTAACTGCTTAGGTGAAAACTTCAAGCCTTCAGTTGTTTCAGGATAAAGAGAAATCTGCAGGGAATCATCTACAGAAACCTCCGCACAAAGGAGGAAGGGGTAGAATAGCAAGCCTAAGAGGATAGCCTTTATACTAGCAACCATATATAAGGGATAAAAATGATACAACCTGTAATTACGGCAATAATTGCCATAAAAAGCACCATTCCCGCAGCAATATCCTTAATTCTGGCAACCAGAGGATGATATCCCGGGGAAACCAAGTCACATAGATATTCGAAGCAGGTGTTAATCGCCTCAGCCGATAAAACCAGAGCGATCAAGATCAACACAATAAGCCATTCGGTAGCCGTCACCTGAAGAAAAGCACAAGCCGCGACCGCCAGCAAAGCAAATACCGAATGAATCCTGAAATTCTTTTCATTCAGAAAAAGGATCTTCAGTCCCCGGAAAGCCGCACCGAAACTGCCCAACCGGGATTGTTTCTTAAAGGGAGATGATTTCATAAATCATAAATTTAAGCCCATTCACAGGCAAGAGCACAAAGATAAAAAATATTCACCGGGACAAAAAAAGATCGACAATCTTTTCCTTTTTCCTTGTTTAATTCCCGGAAATACTTTACCTTTGCCACGCTTTTAACACAAGTATCAGGAAAGGTGCTCGAGTGGTTTAAGAGGCACGCTTGGAAAGCGTGTGTACGGCAAAACTGTACCGGGGGTTCGAATCCCTTCCTTTCCGCAAATTACTAAAAAATAAGCAGTTACAAGAAATATTGTAGCTGCTTTTTTTTATGCTTTTGGGTGGGGTGGTGCTAACCAAAACGGATCAGCGGATTTTCGGATCAGCGGATTTTCCCGGTGGATTTCCCCTCACATATCATGAATATAGCATCGCCAACCGATACATAAAAAACTTAATATCCCCAACCCCTCGGAACTGTCCTCTAAAGGCTTTGATTTTAGCATTAAATGATTCCGC
>JAVBLA010000020.1:0-53211 GCA_031553775.1 Bacteroidales bacterium | reverse complement strand
TGACGTATTTCTCGTCATTATCGAATTGTTCGATATTTTAATATAGTGGCTACTCGCAATGACGGAACTTCACAAATAATATTACCCTACAAAATCTACCAATTTCACCCGGGCGAAGCCCGGTCAATCCCCCGCTGGGGGCCAGGGGGACAATACCTTGTGGTCGAAAAGCTGTCCGAGGGAGAGAGCGCAGCGAGCGAACGAGTTCTTTTCGACGAAGCGCCTTTTTTTGGCGCAGCAAAAAAAGATACAGAAAGTATTTTTATTCAAAATGTTTTTATACCACAAAAACATTCAATCGCCCCCAATATGAAACAAAATCCTCAATACAAATACCTCCTGATCAAATAAACAAAAAACGCCTGATCACTATCAAAACGACGGGAAGTTTGCCTCCAGGTTTCTTTGTCAAAAGAAATTTTATTACCGTTGCTATCGGTGTAAGTATATACATCGAAAATATCTTTTTTCAGGCTGGCATTTTTACCCCTGCTGTCTTTGTACTGTAAATTATCGAAGATGTCTTTCTCTATGGATATTTTACGTCCGTTATGGTTATAGATAAGATTACCAAAAATATCCTTCTCGTATGAAGTACGGTTGCCATTATTGTCTTCTATCTGCAGGTTACCGAAGATATCTTTTTTTATAGTAACCTTGTTTCCACGATCATCCTGGATCACCGTGTTACCGAAAACATCTTTACTGATAGTGGTCCGCCGCCCTTTATTATCGATGAATTCGGGAAAGTATTCGATGTCATGACCTGGATATGTTCCTCCCGGCTGATATGAAGTGCCTGGATAGTACAGGCCACCCGGCTGATAAGAAGAGCTGTTCGGAAGCCATTCTTTATACCACTCTTTCAGTCTCCCATTAACAAAAATGAGATTATATACTCCATTATACGATTGGTATGCAAATGTAGTCGCTTCTTCGGAGGCAGATACTACTTCATAACCCTTTCCCAGAAAAGAGACAACCTGCTCCGGGGTCATTCCTATACTGATTTTTTTGATATTATTATCGATCGTCATGCTGCTGAAGCTAGCACATGAAGTAAGCATACAAGCAAGTATGAACGGAAATAAAATGGCCTTTGTCATAGTCTGTGTTGTTTAGTTTTTACATTCGGTTTTCTCCCGGGAGCATAAACCCAGCCGGATTAGTGATTCGCAAATATATAGATAAAAAATCACATAAAACAAGCCGCTTCTGTTATGAAAATGTAAAAAATCGCAACAGCCGGATCAATAGTTAAATGAAATTCCGTACATTTGCCTCTCCTTTAGACAAAAAGAGTATGGAAAATCATTCAATTATCCGGGGCCGGCTGGCCAAGTTGCGGTTTGCCATGCAGGCAAAAGGAATCAGCGCCTGTATCATCCCTTCTTCCGACGCCCATCAAAGTGAGTATACTGCACCTCATTGGAAAACCAGGACTTATTTTTCCGGGTTTACGGGTTCTGCAGGAACTTTAGTGGTTACCTGGCAGGAAGCCTTTTTATGGACGGATTCCCGTTATTTTCTTCAGGCGGAAGAAGAGTTGAAAGACACCTCCATTCTGCTACAAAAAGCAGGCTTGCCGGAAATTCCTTCAATCGAGAACTGGATATGTACAAATCTTCCGGGGAAAAGTGTGGGTATAGACGGCTCTGTTTTTTCTATCAGGGAAGTAAAATCCATGCAGGATATTTTCCGGAACAAAAATATATCGCTTGTAACCGACTTTGATCCTTTACTTCAAATATGGACCGATCGACCGTCGATCCCTTCCAATCAGGTTTTCCTGCATCCGGAAGAGTTTTCCGGGGAATCGGCCGGTGTAAAAATAGACAAAATAAGGAAATCGGTTGCAGGGGAAGGTTGTAATTCCATGCTTCTCTGTTCGCTGGACGAAATCGCCTGGACTTTTAACCTCCGGGGAAGTGATGTGCAATGTAATCCGGTAGCAATTGCTTATGCCCTGATCACTCCGCAGGAGTCTGTCATCTTTATACAACAGGAAAAAGTAAGTGCCGAAATCCGGGAAGAATTATTCAAAAACAAGATTATGATTGCCGATTATGACCGACTCCCGGTTTATCTGTCTGCACAAAAAGGACTGACTATCCGGATAGACAGCGGTAAAACCAATCAATTCATATTCGATGCTATTGGCAGACTCTCGGAAAACAAACAACTTTCCTATATCCTGAAAGAAGGCCCCTCTCCTGTCGCCCTATTGAAAACCCTTAAAAATGAAACGGAAATTGCCGGTTTCAGGAATGCGATGAAAAAAGACGGGCTAGTAATGGTGCGGCTACTGATGTGGATAGAACAGTCATTAGCTTCCGGCAGAGCCTTTACCGAAATATCTGTAGAAGACAAACTCAAGGAATTACGCAGCGAACAGGCTCTTTATTTCGGTGAAAGTTTCGATGCGATTGTAGGTTATCAGGAACATGGAGCTATTATTCATTATCATGCATCGGAAGCATCCAATCAACAGATCCGGGCAGAAGGAATGCTGCTGATCGACACCGGCGGACAATATTTCGATGGGACCACCGATATTACCCGTACGATTGCTACCGGTGAAGTAACCGACCGGATGAAACAAGATTTCACCCTGGTACTGAAAGGCCATATAGGAATTGCCACCGCCCGTTTTCCCAAAGGAACCCGTGGATCCCAGTTAGATATACTTGCCAGGAGGTTTTTATGGAATGAAGGACTTTCTTATCTGCACGGAACAGGTCATGGCATAGGACATTTCCTGAATGTGCATGAAGGTCCCCAGAATATCCGGCTGGAAGAGAACCCGGTTTGTATAGAACCCGGGATGGTGACTTCCAACGAACCGGGAGTTTACCGCGCCGGCATGTATGGTATCCGTATAGAAAACCTGGTTCTGGCCCGTGAGGAAAAAGAAACCGAATTCGGGTCGTTTTATTGTTTTGAGACATTGACATTGTGCCCTATCGATACAAAACTTATACTACCCGAAATGCTTACTCAGGAAGAAAAAGAATGGCTCAACAGCTACCACCAAACGGTGTACGATCGCCTTTCTCCACATCTTTCTGAAAATGAACAAACCTGGTTAAAAAACAAAACGTATGAAATTTAACAGCTATTTTACGGCAATAGTACTATTCCTTTCCTGGATAACCCTGAGTGCAAATGCGCAAAAACCGGAAGAATATACTATCGAAATAAATGCTCCCCAATGGAAAAATTCCTTACTGTATCTCGGCAACCATTTCAGCGGAAATGTTTACAAAACAGACTCTGTGCTACTTTCCGACAAAGGGACAGGTATATTATCCGGGGATAAAAAACTACAGGAAGGCATGTATCTGCTTTTTGCGCCTTCCATATCCAAGAAACATGTCGATTTACTGATCGGAGATGCCCAGTCTTTCAAGATGACAATCGATACTGTCGATATTCCTACTAAAATCACGATTTCCGGTTCCCCGGATTCGGAAGCCTTTTTGCACTATACCCAGTACCTTTCAAAGAAGCAGAAGGAACAGTCGGATATATTGGCAAAAATGAAAGATCTACCGGAAGAAGAACAGGAACCTTATAAAAAACAATTAGAAGCCTTAAATGAAGAGGTTTCACAATTTATGACTAATTTCCAGCAAGAACATCAGGGGCAATGGGTTGGCAACTTTTTCAAAGGTCTGAAACAAGTGGAAGGGCCCTTTCCGGCTCCCAAATCTCAGGAGGAATACAACCAGGAAATTACTTATTTGAGAGGTCATTTTTTTGACAACATCGACCTGACGGATGTCCGCTACTGGAGAACCAACTATTTTCCGGGCAAAATAACCGCATATATGGATCATATTGTCAGTAAGAACCCGGATTCACTGGCAATAGCAGCTTCGCACCTGGTATCACAGGCAAAGGGAGATACGCTTTGTTTCCGGTTGATGCTTTCTTTCCTGCACAATTATTCGGTCAACAGCCAGATTATGGGTATGGAAAATATCTGGGCTAAATTATACGAAGATTATTATTCCAAGAAACAGGCTGCCTGGGCCGATACCGCCTTTGTAAACTCCCTGGAGAAAGAATATAAGAAATTACAGTACAACCGGATCGGGATGAAATCTCCGAACATGACATTCTTAGACATGAACAATCATCCGGTAGAACTGTATTCCATTCCTTCCGATTATACTTTGCTGTATTTTTTCGAACCGAGTTGCGGGCATTGTAAGAAAACGACCCCAATCATTCATGACAGCTTATATGTCAAATTCCGGGACAAAGGATTGGAAGTACTCTGTGTGTACACACAATTGAAAAAGGAAGAATGGAGCAAATTTGTTGAAGAGCATCACCTGACCGACTGGTTGAATGTGTGGGATCCTCAACGGCAGACTTCTTTCTGGAAGTATTTCGATGTATCGGTTACTCCGGGGATATACCTGTTGGATAAAGATAAAAGAATCATTGCCAAAAAATTAGACGAAGAAACACTCGAACGTTTGCTGGGCGATCTGACTAAAAACTGATATTGATATTATGGCAATTATAAAACCTCTCCGGGGATTTGTCCCGGAAATAGGAGAAAATACATTCCTGGCTGATACAGCTGTTGTTGTCGGCGACGTTGTGATCGGGAAAGACTGCAGCATCTGGTTCGGGGCCGTATTGCGGGGAGATGTGAATTCTATCCGTATCGGTAACCGGGTCAATATACAGGACGGAACTGTTATCCATACTTTGTATGAAAAATCGGTCACCGAAATAGCAGACGATGTTTCGGTAGGGCACAATGTGGTGATCCATGGCGCCCGGATTGAAAAAGGAGCATTGATCGGCATGGGAGCCATTGTACTCGATCATGCTGTAATCGGCGAGGGGGCGATCATTGCAGCCGGAGCTGTAGTACTTAGCGGAACACAGGTTGAACCTGGCTGCATTTATGCAGGAACACCGGCCAAATTCGTCAAAAAAGTAGATCCGGAACAATCTAAAGAAATTAACCAGAAGATCGCAAAGAACTATCTGATGTATGCCGGATGGTATAAAGAATAAAGAAAGGTCCACCTGCTTTCACAAGCACTGTGGACCGGATAAACTAACGAACGTTTAATCAATAATAAAAAGCAAACGCATTGGGATTCACTCCCACATCGATGCTCCTTTGTTTTTTTCCGTCTTTGCTAAAAACATAAACCGTTCCCGGATTACTGTAATCCGTATCGGAGATATACACTTCCTGCGTCAGAGGATCTACATCAATACCATAAACGTTGCCTATTTTGCTTCCGTCGGTAATGAAACCCGTACTCGACCGGGTATCTATATGATAAACACCTACCTCCTGGGGATATGCGGTAAAATAATAACATGAATTTCCATTGATCGCAAATTTCAGCACATTGGCATTAACAATGGTAGATACTTTGTAATCGTTAGCGGGTTCGATCCGCTGAAGGATTCCGGGAGACAAAATTGTAGAATAATCGCTACTCCATACATCCATGGAACTGACATAAATATTACCGGAGGCATCCGCCTGCAAATAATACGGATTTCTATTGACAGTAATGGTTTCTGCCTTCTTCGTAAATGAACTCAAATCTACCATAGCCACTTTGTTGTCTACGTTTGAATAGTCGGCTGCATTTGTTATGGCCGCATATAAAATATTATTGCTGATGGCAATTCCTTCCGGGTTGGGACCTATTTCAACAGATTTTTCAACAGAGAGATTATCTGCGTCGATCCGGACTATATATCCGTCATAAGTCGATACATAGACTTTTCCGGCACCGGCAGCCAAATAACGGGGAGATTTACCTGATCCCAATAAAATCCTTTTCAATGTGGCTTTAGTTTCCGGATCTATGGCTAATACATAATCAGAACCGCTTACAGCTACAAATAATCTGGAATTATAAAGCAGCATATCCTGTCCCGTATCGCCCATTTTACCTTCCTGTATATCGAAATATACATCACCGGTTGTTGTATTGTAAAAAGAGATACCGGAATCATTCTTGCCACGAGAGCCCTCATTCAGGACAAAAACACCTTTTTCCTGCGGAAGCGGATCAGGATCGTCATCATCGTTGCAGGATGTAAAACCAGTAAAAATACTGCAAATAAAAAGTCCCAGTAAAAAAATGTTTTTCTTCATTTTCATGATCAATGTTTTTATGATTATTAATATGTAAATTTCACTCCGATTCTGAAAGACCTACCCGGCATCGGATATGAACGGACAACTTCGTATTGCTCATCGGCCAGGTTCAGGCATTCTGCCGATAGTTTAATTTCAGATTGTTTGTATGAAAATATCTTCGACAATGAAATACTCTGGTCGGTGTAGGCATTCATCTGAAAGTCAGAATGGGTGCCGTAATATCGTTCCCCACAATACAGGGCTGTATAACCGACCTCTATCCAGGGAAGAACAAGTGCCAGATATCCGGAACCCGAATGATTGGGAGTATATATGATTTGTTGATTGTACGTTTTTGATCCCGGACTCGTTTTGTTCAATACTTTTTGATAAGTATAAGACAATCCGCATTGCCAAAGGAAATAGCTTCCTGTCTGCAAATGAAAGTTTACTTTGGCATCTATTCCCTTGATATCCACTTTCTCCAGGTTTTCCACACTCCAGATAAACATGCCCATTTTCGGATAACTGATAATCTTATTTTTAACACTATTCCAATAGCCGTCGGCCGAAATACCGATAAAAGGAAGCCAGCTGCCAGTTGCATGACTCCAGGTGAATCCGAGGTTGTATTGATTGGCCGTTTCCGGTTTCAATCCGGTTGGGGGAACCTGGGATAAGTATAAATCACCAAAGGTAGGCTGCCTGCAGGTTTGTTTGTAAAATCCCCTGAAATGCAATGGGATATCCGTGAATAAGCGGAATGAAAAATCTGCAGCCGGAGAAAGCCTGAACAAATCGTTTCCTTCTGCATTTACACTACCTGTATCATGGGAGTAGAGCGATTGTAAAGACATTGTGGCTGTAAAACGGGGCCTTTTAAATTGGATGGACAATGCACCCTGCCAGGAAGCCCTGTAAGGATTTACGCCCATAGAGCGATTGTAGAAACCCGCATATGAACCATCATTGGAAAAAGAAGCCGATAAGACCGGCAGAAAATAATGAATAAACGATGTTCCTACATAGTACTCCCGCTGATAATATAAATAATTCTTATCTCCGTGAAGGTAAGAATTATAATCTGCATGATTATAATCAAATTTGGCCACTGTCAGCATTTTATCTTTTTCCGACAGATTTTGTGTATATTGGGCCTGTACGAAAAGGTTCTGTTCCCTGGCATTTTCCCCGGGTGTAGTGGTATAGAAATAATCGGCTCCGGGAAGAGAGCGGTCTGAACTATAACCATAAGCTTTGACAGATAATTCTCCTCCGTTCCGGAAATTACCATAAAGGTTGGCCTCTATTTTCAGATTTTCAACATCAGAATGTTCCCTCGTTTTACGTTCTCCCGAACCGGAAGTATACGGATAATTGCCATCCGATTGCACCCATTCGCCGGAAATACGGGTAGAGATTGTTTTACTTAAACATTGCTCATAAGAAAGGTATGGATTAAAAAATGCCCAGGAGCCACCATTAACAGCAGCTGTTACTTGCCTGAGCCGGGAAGAATTTTGCAACGGTTTTTTAGAGACAATATGCAATGATCCTGCATAAGCCTGCATCCGTGCAGGCAGGAAGATATTGTCGCTTTCGCCGGTTTGCAGTTCGAGCCGGTCTACATCTACCAAAGAAAACCGGCCGATATCTATTTGCCCCGACTGGTAGTTGGAAATAGCGGCTCCATCATAATAAACGCCGGTATAGTTTGCGCCAAGGCTCCGGATGGATACGGTTTTCAAGCCCCCCAGTCCCCCGTAATCTTTCACTTGTACTCCGGAAAAGAACTTAGTGGCATCAGAAACCTGGAGACTGTTCAGTTTCTCGAGTTTTTCTCTGTCCAGTAGCTGCAAAGGAGAAGGAGAACGGGTAGAAGATCTGTTGGATACCCCTTTTACATGGACTTCCCGGAGAGTATGTATCCGGATACTGTCTTCCGGTTCCTGTCCGGCGATCGTAAAAACGAACAGGCAGGCAAGCATACAGAGAATTCCCCGTAAAAAAATGCGGTTTACAAGTGTCACAGTTTTATTGCTCACAAGTTTTGAAACGATAAAATGCACGGAAGACCTTCTACCGGCAGTTACACCCGGATCAACAAGCAGAAATGCTCATTCATCCTTTTGTAAAAAATTTTGAATATGTTCAATAAATTAGTCATTTTCTCGCAATAACATAACCCAGGTAAACCTGGCTTCTGCCTATTGTTATTGAAAATGTTCAGATGGGTTAGACTCTAATTCCCGAGAGTTTTCACCAAAGATCATCTTTTTTGGCAGGTCTTCTGACTCGTTCCCCTTTGTACGGCCTTCCCGATTTTTAATTGAAAATTGAAAATTGAAAATTGAAAATGTTTTGTTGGCTTTCAATGTTTCATTTTCCTTTTTCCACTTTGATAATCAGTGGCGAAAGTATGGTACAAGGTTTTTGTGGAACATACAGCAGCGGATCTGTTCAGGATTCTCACCTGATTCCCTTTTCAGTATTTCGTCCGGATGGAGGAAATACCACCAAAACCGTTGCAAAGGTATAAACTAATTTAGATATGGCAATCTTGTGAGTGATATTTTTTATTTTTTTCGTTGCCGTTCGATAAGATTAACCACCTGGCGACTATTGGTCATCAACAAATAACCAGCCAGGGTTTTGATGAAGTAGAAAATGATCCAGCCTGTATTAGGATATTCCAGAAAGCGTATATTCCGTTGCTGGGTATAGGTGAAGATTTGTTGGCACAGACCAGGGAGAGCATCGATAAACATAATACCTCCGATTACAATTATTGCAATACTCAGGATCGTGGAACGATGCATGTTCAACTCAAATTTTTCCTCCGGAAACCCCTGATCGAGACGCAACTTGTCAATAATAATATCTGTTCTGAAAATGCAATAGCGCAAAATCAGAAAGAAAACAAATAAAGTCAGCAGTAATAGCAAAATAGTTAAAATTACATTCACCAGATTTTCTCCGGCATTGGATGTTACAAGAAAAAATGTTGAAATAAATTGCGGTATGACTGTTATCGATGAAAGAATCAGATAAATACCTAAGATTTTAATAAAAACTGAAAAGAAACTTCTGGGAGTCATTGTTGTTATTTTACGTTGTTTTATAATATACCATCCAGCGCCAATTTCCCTTGTACATTTATTATAAAGAAATCATTTTTGGTGATCAGTTTTCAAATATAAATATTTTACAATGATTTACAAAATCCTGCCGGAGAAACTTATTTTCATTCATTCAAATGCTGAAAAAAACATTACCTTTGCTCCCTCAATCCTGAAACATGTCCAATAATCAAGCTTCGGTCAATCAACTGGGAACCGGCGATGTCGGTAAACTACTCTGGCAATACTCTTTACCTGCTATTGTAGGGACAATGGTCAATACGCTTTACAGTGTGATCGACCGGATATTTATCGGACAGGGAGTAGGTCCGCTAGCCATTTCCGGCCTGGCATTGACCCTACCGATCCTGATTCTGCTGCAGGCATTCGGGATGTTGATCGGTGCCGGTGCTGCCACCCGTATTTCCATTTGTCTCGGACAAAAAGACATGGAAAAAGCGGAAAGAATATTAGGAAACTCATTGATCCTGACCTTTATTTTCAGCGGCATAACAATCATCCTCAGTATGATTTATATGGAGCCCATGCTGCTGGCTTTCGGAGCGAGTGAAGCTACGATTCCTTACGCCGAACAGTTTTTGAAAATCATGATTCCGGGAAATATCATTGCAGCTTTAAGTTTTGGCTTCAATAACATGATGCGAGCTTCGGGTTATCCGAAAAAAGCCATGCTGACTATGATCATCGGAACCGTTGCCAATATCATCCTCGCCCCGATTTTTATTTTCGGTTTCAAATGGGGAATACAGGGTGCAGCGATTGCAACCGTTATTTCCATGTCGATTTCTGCCACCTGGGTCATGTCCCACTTTATGAGCAAGCACAGTTTTTTACGCATCCGGATGAAATACCTGACTTTAGACCGGACAATAGTATGGAGTATCATATCGATCGGGCTTTCCCCGTTCTTCATGCAATTGGCCGCCAGCTTTGTCAATGTAATCATTAACACATCTCTGAAAAAATATGGAGGAGACCTGGCTGTGGGCGCCTATGGAATCAACGGGAGTCTGGCTTTGCTGATGATTATGTTTATCGTCGGCCTGAACCAGGGAATGCAGCCTATTGTAGGATACAATTACGGAGCCAGACAATACGGACGGATGTATGAGGCTTTGAAAAAAACCATTAAAGTAGCAACGATTGTTTCCAGCGTGGGAGCCTTGTGTGCTATCCTTATCCCGGGAATCATTGTCCGTGCTTTTACCACCGATGAAGAATTGATTTCCATTGCCTCGCATGGACTGAGAATCATGTTACTCTCCTTTTTTACGGTTGGATTCCAGGCTGTGGCTACCAATTTTTTCCAATGTATCGGGATGGTTTCCAAGTCTATCTTCCTGAGTCTGACACGGCAATGCCTGCTATTGCTCCCCTGTTTGTTTATTTTTCCTCCGGTTTTCGGTCTTAACGGGGTTTGGATGGCTCAGCCTGTTTCAGACTTTTTATCGGCGGTGTTGACCGGTGCATTTCTGGCTTATCAGTTAAAGAAAATTCTTTCTTCTGAAGCGAAAAAATAATTTCCGTAAATATCCTGAAATATCTCATAAACTAAAAAATACCGTTATTGCGAGTAATAGTGACGCAATCTCCGGCCAATCGCAATGCTTTGCTTCGTTGTTCCTCCTCTTAATAACGGTACTCTTTTTCACTTTTTCTCCTCGCAAAGACAGGATGACTGAATATTTCAATGATTAGCACAACATTATTCGAGCTTTAAAAGTCACTGATTATCAGAAGTTTAATTAAAAATCATTTCTTTCTAAAGATCTCTATAGATACTTTTTTGATCAATACTCCCAAAAAATCCAAACATAATTCTTTCATTACTGTTTAATTAATAGTAATTTTACAAGCTGATTAAAATTTCAGTTTTTTATTAAACTTTATTTTTATGAAAACAAGTCAAAAATTTGCAGCCGAATTTATCGGTACTTTCCTGTTGGTATTGGGAGGTTGTGGAACCGCAGTTCTGGCTGCTCCTGTAGTTGGAGTTTTAGGAGTTGCAATTGCCTTCGGTTTAACGATCGTGGCTATTGCTTACGGATTAGGACATGTATCCGGAGCACATTTGAATCCGGCAGTGTCGTTAGGCTTATGGGCTTCCGGCAGGATGCCGGGTAAAGATTTATTGCCGTACATCTGTGCACAGGTATTGGGTGCTATCCTGGGTGCAACTGTTATTTACAGCATTGCTTCCGGCTTAGATTCTTTCAGTCTGAGCAGTGGATTTGCAGCAAACGGTTACGGAGAACATTCTCCCGGCGGATACGGATTGGTCCCTGCCATGATCTCTGAAACAGTGTTGACATTCATTTTCCTGATTGTCATTATCGGATCTACCGATGCCCGTGCCCCGAAAGGCTTTGCAGGCATCTCTATCGGTTTGACGCTGACACTGATTCACCTGATCAGTATTCCGGTAACCAACACGTCCGTGAATCCGGCACGTAGTATCAGCCAGGCTATTTTCGTGGGAGACTGGGCACTGGCACAATTGCCTTTGTTCATCCTTGCTCCGATTGTAGGGGCCGTATTAGCAGGTTTAGCTTACAAATTCATTGCTCCTGAGAAAAAAGCATAAGCGGGATCTTGAATTAAAACATTTAGCACGGGGTTTATCAGATAAATCCCGTGTTTTTTTTTATATCTTTGTCCATTGAATATTAATCAGATTTACTTATTTACAAATGTCATGATTAACAGCAATAAAATGATTACCTGGTCGGCCATCGCCGCGATTCCTTTCGGTTCGGTCGCTTGTTCCCAGGCAAAAAAAGAGAAAAAGGAAAACATAGAAAAAAGGCCTAATGTGATTGTTATTCTGGCCGATGACCTGGGATATGGAGATGTCAGCGCTTACGGCTCCACCACTATTCAAACGCCCAATATCGATAAACTGGCCAAAGGTGGTGTTTGTTTTACAAACGGTTATGCCACATCCGCCACTTCCACTCCCAGCCGGTATGCTTTAATGACAGGCACATATCCCTGGAAAAACAAGGATGCCAAAATTCTTCAGGGAGATGCACCGCTTATTATCGGAGAAACCCAGTATACCCTGCCGAAGATGATGCAACAAGCCGGCTACGCTACTGCAGCTATCGGTAAATGGCATTTAGGGATGGGCAATGGAAATGTGAACTGGAATGAAACGGTCAAACCCGGAGCAAAAGAAATCGGCTTTGACTATTCCTGCCTGATTGCCGCAACCAACGACCGGGTACCCACTGTATATGTTGAAAACGGGAATGTAGTGGGATTAGAAGCAACCGATCCGATAGAAGTAAGCTACGAAAAGAACTTCGAAGGCGAACCCACCGCCCTGACCCATCCTGAAATGCTTAAAATGGAATGGAGCCACGGGCATAATAACTCTATCGTAAACGGAATCCCACGTATCGGATTTATGAAAGGAGGAAAGAATGCCAGGTGGATCGACGAAGATATGGCCGACTATTTTGCAGAAAAAGTCAAATCGTTCATTACGGAAAATAAAGAAAATTCTTTTTTCATGTATTACGGATTACATGAACCGCATGTTCCCCGTGCTCCACATTCCCGTTTTGCAGGGCAAACAGGCATGGGTCCCCGGGGTGATGCTATCGCGGAAGCCGATTGGTGTGTAGGCGAACTCATCGCCCATCTGGAAAAAGAAGGTTTACTGGAAAATACCCTGATCATTTTCTCGAGCGACAATGGTCCTGTACTTGACGATGGCTATAAAGACCAGGCAGTGGAATTATTAGGAAATCATCAGCCAACCGGTGGTTTACGCGGAGGAAAGTACAGCCTCTACGATGCCGGTACCCGGGTACCGTTCTTCGCTTATTGGAAAGGAAACATCCAACCGGTAGTTTCCGATGCTTTGATCTGTCATTTAGACTTGCTGGCTTCATTGTCCGAATTGGTTGGACAGCCTCAGCATAAAGATTTAGACAGTCAGCAATTATTGCCCACATTATTAGGGAAAAACAAAGAAGGCCGGGAAAATCTGGTTGTTGAAGCCCAGGGAAAAATGGCCTTCAGAGAAGGTGACTGGGCAATGATTCCCCCTTATAAAGGACCTGAACGGAATACCACAGGCAATGAACTCGGGAACCTGAAAGAATATGGCCTTTTCAATCTGAAAGAAGACCGGGCACAAACACAAAACCGGGCACAATCGCAACACGAAAGGTTAGAATCGATGGAAAAAGATTTCCTGATGTTGACGGAAGGGTATTATAAGGCGGAGGTTAAGGAGACTCCGTTGAAATAAGTCAATAGTTAAGAATTAAGAGTTAAGAATTAAAATGATAAGCTCATTTACTTCAGGGACTCGAAGAATCCCAATTCTTAACTCTTAATTCTTAACTATTTTATCTCCAGTACTTTTCAACCAATTTCTCCATTTCCGGATAAGCTCCATCCTCATCTTTGTACTGTTTCTTCAGCTGGAGGAGTTCTTTTTTCAGTTGGTTGATGATGGTTTGTTTGGAGGGGTCGTTGTAGAGATTTTTCATTTCAAACCGGTCATTTTGCAGGTCATAAAATTCCCAGGTGGGTGGAATGACCGTTTTTCCGGTTCCTTTCTTCTCCAACGGTAATCCGTAATTAAAGATGAGTTTGTAACGGTCTGTCCGGATCCCATAATTGGCTGTTACATGATGAATGGCATCATCATGCATCCAGTAACGGTAATACATGCCCTTTCTCCAGTTGGAAGATGTTTTTCCCAGCAGGTTGGAACGAAAACTTTCGCCCTGCATTTGAACGGGTTTGGAAATGCCTGCAAAATCCAAAAAAGTAGGGGCAAAATCCACATTAACAACAATATCCTTATTAACTGTTCCGGGCTTAATTTGCTTCGGATAACGGATCACAAAAGGCATTCGCAGCGATTCCTCATACATCAGTCGCTTATCAAAGAAACCGTGTTCGCCCAGGAAAAAACCCTGGTCGGAAGTATAAACCACAATGGTATTTTCCGTCAGTCCGTTATCATCCAGGTATTTCAATATCCTTCCGATATTTTCATCGACTCCGGCGATACATCTTAAATAATCTTTCAGATATAGCTGATAGGCCCAGTGGCGTTGTTCTTCCCTGGTCATCCCTTGCGGAACAGGAGTTTTCAGATCTGTTTCGTTCATATCTTCCAGACGGAGCCTGAGACGTTCGGCCTGGGGTCCTTTATTTTCATAAGTCTCCAGGATGTTTTCCGGTTCCGGGATGGTAACATCTGCCAATAAATTCTTGAAGCGCTCGGCTGGTTGCCAGGGCCGGTGAGGTGCTTTAAAATGGCACATCAGGAAAAAAGGCTCGTTTTTATCGGCATCTTTCATCCAGCGGATCGCTTCTCCGGCTATCACATCCGTAGAATGTCCCGGATATTCTTTCCCTTTGGCTTTTTCAAAATTTTTACCGCTCCATTCTCCTTTCGTAATCAATATTGGGTTGTGGTATCGTCCCTGTCCGGGCAATACATTGTAGAAATCAAAACCCTCCGGTTCTGTTCCCAGATGCCATTTTCCGATAATTGCCGTTTGATAGCCCGCTTTTTGTAATTCTTTGGCCATATTCGGATGACCGGGTTCCAGGCGGTCGGCCAAAGTATATACTCCATTGCACTGGCTGTATTGTCCGGTCAGGATGGCAGCCCGGCTGGGTGTGCTGATCGAATTGGTAACAAAACAATTGTCCATCCGTACCCCTTCATGGGCAATCCGGTCGATATTCGGGGTAGGTAATACATCTTTCAGGATGCCACCATAACAGGAAATTGCCTGAGAGGCATGATCGTCGGCCATGATGTAAATTATATTCGGCCGTTGTTGTTTTGCCTTCTGTTGTCCCAGTGCTATTGCAGGAATCAGAACGGCTGTCCCTGCCAACATCCATACGCTGTTTTTCATATAAGTATAATTTATAATTGATAATTATAGCTAAGCTGATCTTTGGTAGAAAATGGTTTGTTATTTCCATATTCTTTTGGAAGATGCAAATATACATGAGATATTTTACAATCAAAAATCAATTATAATATATTAGAAATGATTATCCGTATGTTTTCACTAATCTATTTACCATTAAACAAAGTTTCGATCTCACAAGCAGCCATTAGCACGGCGCCGGCGGCATACACCTGGGTTGATTCCTTTTGAGTGTGCCCGGGAGAAGATGCGACAGCTTGTACCCAACAAAGTTTACCTTCGGTATCTACAGCGGAAACCAGCGCTTTCCATCCTTTCTCCACAGCCGGAAGATACTGGTTTTTAGGAAGGTATCCTTTATTGATTCCATATGCCAAGGCATAAACATTGAGAGCGGTACCACTGGTTTCCGGTTCCGGATAATTTCCCGGATCGAGCAGGCTGCTTCTCCAAAAACCGTCTTCTGCCTGCAATTTTACGATACAGGCGCTCATTTCTTTGAACAAAGCCTCATAATAAGGACGGTATTTTTTATCTTTTTCAGGAAGGGTTTTCAGAACTTCGGCCAAACCGGTCATTACCCAGCCGTTCCCCCGGCTCCAGAATAGTTTTTTCCCATTGGCTTCACGTTGCGGAATAAATTTAGCATCTCTGAAAAATAAATGTTCGTCTTTATCGAAAAGCAAATCATATGTTTGAAGGAATTCCCGATGGGCAAATTCCATATAAGCCACATCACCGGTAATGGCATACAGACGGGAATGTACGGCAGGCGCCATACATAAGGCATCACACCACCACCAAAGGGGTCTGTTATTCCCTGTATTGTCCTTCTTTACTGCCGGAGGATTTTTTATCAACCAATCTACCCTCGCCTGTATGGGATTCAGCATTTCATCTTTTTGATATTTGACATACATATCCAGGCAAACCTGCCCTACACAGAAGTCATCGGCATGATGCATCCGGTTTCCGATCTGATAGGATTGTCCCGACAATGTTTTTTTCAGGAATTCTTCATATTTCTTTTCTCCTGTCATTTCCGACCAGTCGAACATTCCGTTATACAAAATCCCATATTTCCAACCGCGGGAAATATTATCACCCCAGGGATGTTCTTCCGAATCTCTGATTTGCCAATCGAATAGGGCATTTCCTACTTTCCGTATGCTTTCTTTATCGAATGAGGCATCGAATCCTTTGGCTGGCTGTCCCACCCTGATGGCACAATCGTACTCTTTGAACCTCGGATATTTATAATTATACATCCACAATACCGAAGGTTGGTTTCCAAGATGATTCCGGACCACAAAAGGACGTACATTATCCCGGGCAGAACCCTGTGTAACAGCTTCCTGTTTCCATTTGGATTTATTTCCACCAGTGAAGGTCCATTTCTCAATTTCAAAAACATCGTTGACCGGACGCGAGGTATAAACTATATCAGGATTCTCATGGTCAAGATATACCCCTCCCGAATAATTACATTCATATTCCAATTGTTCTTTGGGGAGATTCGAACGAAGCATATAAGTTCCGGCTTTCGTGATCATGTGATTTTCCCAGGCTTTACCATTCCAGCGGGCATACCAATAAGAATGTTCGTTGTTTCCGTCTTTGAAGCGGGCATATACCAATACCGGATTGTCATTTTTATCGCATGCCACATCCCATATCCAGGCTTTATCGAAGGTTTTTGTGGCATCGTAGACATTATCGGCTTGTATAGGCCTGATCTCTTCCGTAGCTCCGGCAATCAACCGGCCATCAGCCCCATAATATTTTCCACCTTTATACATCAGGAAATAAATCGAGTTCGTAGCCCTGTCGCGGGGATGGGCATCGGTGAAAGCCAGGAAAATTTTATCTTTACGATTCGAACCTACTTTCATATAAGGACGCCCTGAGTCGTTATAAGCAGTATCGTTGATTACCACCGTGAGCGGATCACTCCATTTTTTCAAATCATCAGTATAAATATAAGTGGGTTTAAAATTACGGCCTCTGAAGAACAAATAGGTCCTGTTTTTTTCTGCCGGCAACATAACAGGATTGGTATAGCAGATTCCTCTGTTACCCTCCATTTTCGGTATAACTGTTTGTAATTCTTCCCAGGAAGATATATCTGCCGGTTTACGGCTGACGGCATAATAAATCGGCGCATCAAATCCGCCGCCATGTTTCGAAAAAAATATTACTACCCGTTTATCCGGCAACTGCATTACTGAAGGATTAGCATGGTCATCGTATTCCAGTTTATCATACAGTTTATATTGTTTTTTTTCCCGGGTAACAGGATCGTAGCTGAATGCCTGGATGCTTCCCTCTTTATCTACAAAGCCTCCGATCATTTTGCCATCCACATAAATAGCCCGGGGATCGGAAAACCAGCACCAGGCTCCATCCGTAGTTATTTTTTCATAGTCTTCTGCAGAAACTGTGTTCAAAGATTGATTATTCTTTTGCGCAAAACTTTTTGAAGTATAAAAGAACAGACTAAGGCTTACAGCCATGAAATACATTAAAAACAGCTGAAGTTGTTTCATTATTTATTCGATTTAAAATTGTGATGTAATCAATATACTACATCATTAAAATATAATTTATAAAAATCATCAAGAACACAAAAAATCAACATCCGGTAAACTTCTAAAAAGCAAGAGGGGTGTGTCAAAAGTCGACTTTAGCATACCCCTCTTTGTTGTAATGAAACCTAAATCAATCGGAAACGCTTACCGGATGAAAACCTTGCCAGACCCGGCAGAAGTATTAACAATATAAACTCCGGTTTGCAGAGGAACTATTGCATCTGTTACGTTTAGAAAAGCAGCTTCTTTTTTCCCCAGTACATTATACACTTCAATATTTCCGGCAGTCTCCAGTTTTACAATCAGCTTTCCGTTTTCCTGGCAGATATTTGCTTTTCCAATAAGCCGGCCGGAGATGGAAGAGCCTCCGATTGTTTTAAGATGTTTGACACCTGTAAGCGGATCTACATATACCTTAGGTAATTCTCCATCCATTTCCAGGTTAATGCCCGGAGATGTATACGTCAGAGATTTATCGATATTTATTCCTTCATATTCAAACACTTCCGTATAGATATTTGATCCCGGAGTTGTAATATCATCTACATTCCAAACTGCATTGAACCGGCAATCATGCATGGTTGGAGGATAAGATATATTGTAATAAAAATCACAGTCGTTATATGACGGACGATTATTTCCAACCGATACGAGTTTTCTGATATTGGTAGTTAAAGATGCTGTAGCACCTGGTTTTACAGATAGCAGGGGATGTATTTTATCGGCATCTCCATTGAACTGATTACCGACAAAATAACAACTGTCTATGGTTAAACCCGTTATTCCCTCTCCGGCACTTATCAGACCACCGTTTTTCAGATTCCTATCGGTTCCTGTATTGGTATTGCCAATATTGAGTACATTGAATCGATTGTTCATAAAGGTCGTATTTTTTATCGCACATGTTCCTGTTTTCACGGTAAAAATTCCTTCTATACTATTGTTGTCAAATGTACCGCATTCTTCGATAAAACAATTTTCCACAACGAGTGACTGATTGGGTTGTATACCTAATATCTGAATGATTGAACCCACCCGGGCGTAAATGTATTTGAAGTTACAGTTCCTGAAAGTGATTTTCAATCCGTCGCCGGCTCCTGTATTGATATTGAGAAGACCGCCTCCATTGGTATTCGTATAGCCCATAACCTGAAAACCTATATTTTGCATGGTCAGTTCCAGATTTGTCTCACCGGCGTTCAATTGCATAAGCCGTCCCGGATTTTTAGCACTTGAATAAGAAAAGGTATCATCCGTACTTTTTTTCAGAATGGTCTTATCCGCTCCACTTCCGGTGATTGTGATTTTTTTATTACTGTTCCCGGTCATATTTACCGATTCGATATAAACCCCCTCATCCACTTTGATCTCGACATCCGTATCCGAAGAAGCCTTGATTGCATCCCAGGCGGCTCCCACAGTCGTATAAGTTTTATCGGCTCCCACTTCATATACTGTTTGGGACCGGCCTGACATAGAGAATAAAAAAGACAAGATAATTGTTAAAGCATAAAAATTCTTCATGATAAATTGAATTAAAAGATTATACAAAATATGAAACAAAAATATACACTCATAAAAGAAGACCAGTGTATATCCTATTCAAAAACGGGGGAATTTTTATTCGTCACCTTGCCTGGCAATCATCTATTGTCCCGAACATATCCCTGTAAATAATTTTGTTGCTGTGTATCGATGCAGGAAAAGCAATAATATTGAAAAAACACACTCCAAACAGGGGTGACTAAAATATCTCCATAAATTGAATAAAATATAAGACATCGACAAACAGACAAGAGTCTAAATTTGTACCTTAAATAAAGTAAGTTGTGAAGCATTGGAAAAGAAAAATAATTTGTAGTAGTTTTTGACAAATTTATCCCAATTATCCTCCAACGATGTTCATACATTTGCAACGAACAATTTAAGTAGTGAGAACAGAATCCAAACTTGTTTGAATTCCTCCGGATCACACAAAACGACTAAATTTTGAACTTATTTAAAATGCAATATCCATGAAATTACGAATCTTATCTGTTTCGATTGTTTTATTTTTGATTCAAGTATCTCTTTTCAGCCAGGCTTCTTTTGGAGAGGCAATCAAGATCAATGAAAACTGGCAATTTAAAAACCGGGATTACGAAGATGAATTCCGGAAAAAACCGGATCCGTGGAGAACGGTCGATCTCCCGCACGACTGGAGTGTGGAAGGCCCCCATAGTCCTACCCTGTCCAGTTGTACCGGTTATCTTCCGGGCGGTATCGGATGGTACAAAAAGTCCCTGACAATTCCTGCTTCCGATAAAGGAAAAAAAATCTACATCTACTTCGGCGGCGTGTATTGCAACAGCGAGGTCCGGATCAACGATAAACTTCTTGGAATACGTCCCAACGGATATATTTCTTTCATTTACGACATGACTCCCTATGTCAACTTCGGTGCGGAAAACCAGATTACCGTCAAAGTAGACCATTCCAAATACTCTGATTCCCGCTGGTATACCGGATCCGGCATATACAGGGATGTCTACCTGATCAAAGCCAATCCCGTACATATCGATCCCTGGGGCGTTTATTGTTATGCAGATAAAGTTACCGCTAAACAAGCCACGGTACATACCGAAACTACCGTTAATAACAGTACGGAGACCCCTGTAACAGCCGTTGTAGAACTAAGTCTTACCAAAAAAGGAGAAGAGAAAGTTATTGCCCGGACTAAAAAGAGCATACAGATCCAGGCTTCTTCCACGGCCAAAGCTATTGCCGAACTGAAAATTTCTTCTCCGGCCCTCTGGTCCATCCGGAATCCTAACTTATATGAACTGCATACATCGGTCAGCGTGCAAGGGAAAGAGGTCGACAGGAATACACTCCAAACCGGCATACGCGATATCCGCTTCGATGCCAATAAAGGCTTTTTTCTGAACGGAGAAAACATGAAACTGAAAGGTGTTTGCATTCACCATGATGCAGGATGTCTCGGATCGGCCATGTACAAGTCCGTATGGGAAAGACGCCTGAAAAACCTGAAAGACCTCGGATGTAACGCTATCCGGATGAGCCATAATCCCCAGGACAATATGATATACGATATTTGCGACGAGATCGGCCTGTTAGTAATGGATGAAGCTTTCGACGAATGGGAAAACTACAAACGTAAATGGATTGAAGGATGGAATGTGGGAGTACCTAAATATGAAGGATACGCCGAATATTTCAAAGAATGGGGAGAAAGGGACCTGACCGATATGGTTAACCAGCACAAAAACCATCCCTCTATAATTATGTGGAGTATCGGAAATGAAGTGGATTATCCGAACGATCCTTACTCCCATCCCATATTAGATACGGAAGGCATCAGTCAGAAAGCGGTAATGGGATATAAACCTAACCAACCAAATGCAGAACGTTTAGGTGTAATTGCAAAAAAACTGGTTGCCTGCGTAAAAAAAGCCGATACTTCCCGCCCGGTAACCGCTGCATTAGCCGGTGTAGTGATGTCAAATCATACAGACTATCCCTTTGTAATAGACGTTGCCGGATATAATTATACGGAAAGCCGCTACAAACAAGACCATGAAAAATACCCGGAACGGATCCTTTACGGCAGTGAGAACAGGCACGATCTGGATGCATGGAAAGCCGTAACGGAAAACGACTATATTGCAGGACAATTTTTGTGGACTGGTATTAACTACCTGGGAGAATCGCATGCATGGCCTTCCCGTGGATTCGACAGCGGATTATTAGATTTCGGCGGTTTCAAAAAACCGAAAGGTTATTACCGCGAAAGCCTTTGGTCTGACAAGCCCATGGTTTACATTGGGGCAAGAGTGGAAAAAGGCAATGAAAAGAAAAAAAACCTGATGGATGTGCTTCCGGAATGGAATTTCAAAAAGGATGAAGAAATGCGTATCGTATGTTTTACCAACTGCGAGAAAGTAGAATTACAACTCAATGGCCGCACTATTGCCAAACAACCGGTTGACGATGAAGACTCAGGGGCTAAATGCTGGATTATTCCTTTTGAAGCGGGCACCCTGAAAGCCGTAGCTTTCAATAAAAACCAACCTGTTGCCGAATATTCCATACAAACATCCGGCCAACCCGAAAAAATTGTTTGCAAACCAGATGTACAGAGCCTTTCGAAAAAAGGAGACCTGGCCCAGATCGAAGTTATACTGGAAGATAAAAACGGGGTCTTTGCCTTTCCGTCAGATAATATGATCACCTGCAAAATCAAAGGTCCTGCTAAATTATTAGGTATGGAAAATTCCAATCCCACCGATATGGTCGATTATCACGACAAACAACTCAGGGTATACCACGGACGTCTGCTGGCTTATGTACAGGCTACTGGAGACGGGGGTAATATTGAGGTAGAGTTTTCGGGACAGTGGCTGAAAGCGGCGAAGGTTGTTTTCAAATGAGTTAAGAATCAAGAGTTAAGAATTAAGAATTGATTGCTGATAATATGTTTTCTACCCGGCTTTGCCGTTTGGTTTACCAAGAATTATCAATTTTCAATTATCAATTATTTATCGTATGAAAATGAGATTAAACTGGATGGCTTTATCGGCCGTTTCCATGATGCCGGTAGCCGCAATGGCACAAAAAAACGAGACTCCTAATGTAATTTTTATTTTGGCCGACGACCTGGGTATCGGGGATGTGGGCTGCTACGGACAAGACCGGATCAAGACACCGGCAGTAGATTATATGGCAGCTAATGGCTTACGTTTCCTGCAACACTATTCAGGATCGACAGTCAGCGCTCCATCCAGGTGTAGCCTTATGACGGGAAAACATACCGGACATTGCTACATCCGGGGAAATAAAGGAGGTTTGGTTACTGCTGATGGAGAAGAATTCGACTATTCCTTGAAAACAGAAGAAGTGACTGTTGCCGAAATAATGAAGCAGAAAAACTATGCTACGGCCTGTATAGGCAAATGGGGACTCGGTGGACCCAAAACGGCCGGGGATCCCAACAAACAGGGATTTGATTATTTCTATGGCTATATCGGTCAGGGAGAAGCGCATCGCTATCATCCGAACTTTCTGTGGGAAAACGGAGAAAAGGTGATGATCGATAAACGGAATTACTCCCACGACCTGATTGCCGACAAAGCGTTGCAGTTTATTGAAAAGAATGCAAATAAACCATTTTTCCTGTATTTTGCGCCGACAATCCCACACGCAGATATTGACGTTCCCGATTTGGGAATATACGACGGAATATTTGAGGAAACACCTTATGTCAATAAAAATAAAAACGGCAAAGGATATATGTCGCAGCCCAAACCCAATGCAACCTATGCCTCTATGATTTCCAGATTAGACAAAGATGTACAACGGATCATGGATTTACTGAAAGCTAAAGGAATTGCCGATAACACGCTGATAATCTTCACTTCCGACAACGGTAACCACAAAGAAGGCGGTCACGATCCGGAATTCTTCAATAGCAACAGTATTTACAGGGGAATCAAAAGAGATTTGTACGAAGGTGGCGTACGTACCCCGTTTGTTGCATACTGGCCTGCCAAAATCAAAAAATCAACTACTGTTTCGCATATATCTTCTTTCTGGGACTTCCTTCCAACAATGTGTGAATTAACCGGTGTAGCTAAACCCGCAGGTGTGGATGGTATTTCATATTTACCGATTTTGACAGGTAAAGGAAAACAGCAAAAACATGAATACCTCTACTGGGAATTTTATGAAAAAGGAGGCAAAAAAGCAGTATTGAAAGATAATTGGAAACTCGTTGAACTGAATATAGGAAAACCCGGACAAAAGATCACAGAATTATATGACCTGAACACAGATATAGGAGAAAAAAACGATGTTGCCTCCAAATATCCCGCAAAAGTAAAAGAATTACAGGCATATCTCAAGAAAGCACATACAGAAAGTCCGTTGTGGCAGTTCCAGGATAATTAATATTGTCAATTTCATTACATTATTTGATGAATTTGAGTTACTGAATGCGATGGTATATACCTACATTTACCGCTGTATTATAGTAATGCATTAAACCGCTGAATTTCATGAATGAACAAATACGAAAAACTAAATAATGTTCATTCATGAAATTTACATGAACAAGAAACCATCAAAAACATAAGCCAAACGATTCATATCATGAGATATATTTTTTTCATTTTTTGCGTGCTCTGTTTCTCTTATGGAATTTTACCTGCACAAAACAGGCAGGTAATCCCATTGGAGAAGGGTTGGAAATTTACTCAGTCGGATATAAAACAAGCTGAAAAATCAAATTTCGACGACCAACTGTGGGAAAATGTCACCGTACCACATGACTGGGCAATCAAAGGACCTTTCAATGAACTACACGATGCCCAATCCGTAAAAGTTACCGAAGACGGAGAAACCAAGAAAAAATTGCGGACAGGAAGAACAGGAAGTCTTCCCTGGGTAGGCGTAGGATGGTATAGGAAGGCTATCGAACTCCCCCGGGAAACATCCGGAAAAAGGTGCTTCGTGGAGTTTGACGGCGCCATGAGCAATGCCGTGGTTTATTTCAACGGACAACAGATCGGAACCTGGCCTTACGGGTATGCCTCTTTTTCGTTTGAATTGACAGATTATATGCTGCCGGGAAAGAAAAATATACTGGCCGTAAGATTGGAAAATAAGGAAGAATCTTCCCGTTGGTATCCCGGAGCGGGAATTTACCGGAATGTCAGGATTGTATTGACAGATCCGGTACATGTAAAACATTGGGGAACTTACATCACTACGCCGGTAGTAGATGCCAAAGAATCTACCGTCGACATCCAAACCATAATACTAAACCAATCAGGAAAGAAACAGGCAGGCATTTTGCAAACGGTTATTTTAGACCCGGCAGGAAAGGTGGTCGCTGAAGACCGGATCAATATGTCGATAGACAAGGAAAATACCTGTAAACAACAATTGAAAATATCTTCCCCCTTACTTTGGGATATCCGGCATACTTATTTATATACTGCCGTCTCAAACATTTCTATCGATGGTAAGACATGCGATGAATATCGCACCACTTTCGGTATCCGTAGTATCCGGTTCGATAATGAAAAAGGATTTTTCCTGAACGGGGAACGGGTACAATTGAACGGAGTCTGCCAGCATCACGACCTGGGACCGTTAGGTGCGGCCATTAACTACCGGGCGTTGCAGCGTCAGCTTGAAATATTACAGGACATGGGATGTAATGCCATCCGTACCAGCCACAACCCTCCTGCCCCGGAATTACTGGATCTATGCGACCAAATGGGGTTTTTAGTCATCGACGAATCTTTCGACGAATGGAAAAATCCGAAAAACAAGAACGGATACAATATTTTATGGGATCAATGGGCGGAAAAAGATATGGTAGCGCAAATCCATCGCGACCGGAACCATCCTTGCGTGATCATGTGGAGTATCGGTAATGAAATCCGGGAACAGGAAATTGAAGGAGGAGAATTTTATTGTCGTTTCCTGACGGATATCTGCCACCGTGAAGACCCGACACGTCCGGTCACAGCAGGATTTAACCGCTGGGAAGGCGCTATCAAAAGAGGATTTTCTGAAATAGTGGATGTTCCGGGATGGAACTATAAACCCCAGCATTACAGATATATCCACCAACAATTTCCGCACTGGAAAATGTATGGCAGTGAAACTGCTTCTACTATCAGTTCCCGTGGAAAATATTATTTTCCGGTCGAACCGAAGGTACATCATATGTACGAAGACAATCAATGTTCTTCTTACGACATGGAATATCCGCGTTGGGCGACTTCTCCCGACATGGAGTTTGCCGCACAGGATTCTTTTCCTTTCATCGCAGGTGAATTCGTATGGACAGGATTCGATTACCTGGGAGAGCCCACTCCTTACAACTGGCCTTCCCACAGCTCCTATTTCGGGATCATCGACCTGGGAGGAATTCCTAAAGACCGTTTCTACCTGTATCAAAGCAAATGGACAGATAAAGGGGTATTGCACATGCTGCCTCATTGGACGTGGCCAGAACGCATCGGAAAAGTGACTCCGGTACATGTGTACACCTCCTATCCTTCGGCAGAACTGTTTATCAACGGAAAAAGCATGGGCATCCGGAAGAAAGACATGACCGGCCCGCTTTATCACCATTACCGGATTGTATGGGACGATGTGATTTACCAACCCGGAGAGATTAAGGTGGTAGCTTTTAACAAGAATGGAAAAAAAGCAACAGAAATAATCAAAAAAACGGCAGGAAAACCCGAAAAAATACGTTTAAAAGCCGATCGAAGCCGCTTGAAAGCAGATGGAAAAGACCTCTCTTTCATCACGGTTTCCGTATTGGACAAAGACGGTAACCTTTGTCCCTGGGCGGAAAACAACATTCGTTTTGAAGCAGAAGGTGACGGTTTTGTAAGAGGAGTAACCAATGGAGACCCCACCAATATACAATCTTTATCCGGCAATGAGATGAAAGCCTTCAGCGGCCAGTGCGTCGTGGTGGTACAATCATTGGAAAAAACAGGGAAAATCCGTTTGAAAGCATCTGCCGAAGACTTAAAAGCAGAAATGATCGAACTGATTTCCGAAAATTAAATCTTAAGACAGCTAAATATATATGATGAAAAAATATCTTCTGATAGCCTGTTGTCTCATTGTAGCTTTTTCCATAGCCGGACAAAAGAAAAACCGTTATGGAATGGAAATAGAAAAACGGACGGATGGTACATGTAAAATAAAAAAACAAGGTGAGATCGAAAAAATAATCGATCTGTCGCAGGTAGCGGACCTATGCGTACCTTATGTTTACAAGCCTGATAAAATACAGGGCAGTGATTACGAAAAATGTACCACCAAAGAATATATTTTTAAAGACTACGGCACTTACTCCCTCAGCATGGAAGTAGATATTCCCTCCGGAATGAAAGGTCCATTTCCTTTTATTATCTATGTACATGGTGGAAGTTGGATAAGTGGCGGACCTTCTTCGTTCAAAAATCAATCGCAATACTTAGCATCCCGGGGAATCGCCGGGATACGGATTACTTACACACTTCAGAAAAACAACGGCCATTTTGAACAGGGACTCGAAGAGATCGACGAAGCCTTCCGTTTTACACAGGCACACGCCAAAGAATGGAATCTCGACATGAAACGCTTCGGGTACGCGGGAGGTTCGGCAGGCACACCTTTGTCGTCGTACTGGGCCATGAAAAAAGAAGGTTGCAGCCTTTATATCGGCTGTAACGGGCTCTACGATCTTACAGAGTTCCCGCCTGCCGGAAACTTTCCCGGGAAAGACCGGCCTTACCTGCGGTTTATCGACAGCCAGGAAAAAGCCAGGGAGATGTCCTCAGTCTACCAGATCCCTAAAAAAAATCCCCCGGCAGTTATGGTGGCGCACGGCACTGCCGATACAACCATTCCCTACCAGCAAGCGGTTGCTTTGTGCGATGCAGTTGCCGCCAAGGGTGGAAAAATCAACAAATTAATCTATCCATATTATGTACATGCATTTTTTAACAAGAATGCTTCCGATAAATATGAAGAAATTACCATGGAGATGTATCGTTTTTCCAAAGAAATATTCAAACTGAAATAAAATGCGTCAGACGATGAAATTGCCATTTATATTCGGAATTCTGCTCCTGTTCACCCTTTCTCTTGCTGCACAAAAACAGAAACAGGAAGGAAATATGGAAAAAGCAGGTAACCTGGCAGAAAAATATTACCGGCCCAACAAAAAACAGGTCTATAAAGTTATTGGAAACGATAGCCTGGAAATCAGCATATTCAAACCCAAGGAACATAAAGTGGGGGCTAATACTCCTTGCATCGTATTCTTTCACGGCGGAGGATATACCTCCGGTTCCCCGAGCCAGTTTTATGCCCAGTGCCAGCATTTTGCCGATTGCGGGATAGTGGCTTTTTCTGCCCAATACAGATTGAAAAACACACCTGTAGAATGTGTGAAAGATGCTAAATCGGTTATCCGCTGGTTACGGAACAATTCAAAAAAACTGGGAATAGACCCTGACCGCGTTGCTGCGGGCGGAGGTTCTGCCGGAGGCTATCTATCGGCTGCTGCCGCGACCTTATCCTCCGAATTCGACGAAAAAGGAGAAGATCTGTCCGTTTCCAGTAAACCCAATGCGGTAATCTGCCTGACCATTGCATTAGACGATACCCACGGAAGAGGGAAAGATCTGTTGGGCGACAACTGGAAAAAGTTCATTCCCGCCTGCAATATTGCCAAAGGAATTCCTCCGGTGCTGTATGTGGCCGGAAGCGCTGATAACAGGACTCCCATGGAAGGCGTCCGCAAATTCGAAGCAGATGTAAAGGCAGTTGGCGGACGTTGCGACCTGATAGTATACGACAAACAGCCACACGGTTTTTACAATTACAACGAAGATAACAAATTCTATCCGCTCGTACTGAGGAATATAGATGAATTTTTAGTCTCCTTAGGCTGGTTAGACCCGGCGATTACCCAGGTAAAAGAACAGGAATGGATGGTAGACGGCAAACCAAGGAAAGCACTGGTGTATATTCCTGAGTCGGCCAAAACACGTTCCCTTCCCTTGATATTTGCCTATCACGGACGCGGCGGATCGATGGAAATGGCCAACGAAAGGTATAAATTTTCCAAATACTGGCCGGATGCCATCGTGGTATATCCCCAGGGATTGAGAAACTCGGGCAAATTATTCGGAAAAGAAGATCCCCGGGCCGGTTGGCAGATGCAAACGGGGCAATCGGGCGACAGAGACGTAAAGTTTTTTGATACGATGTTATCTTATTTTAAAGAAAATTACCGGGTCGATCCCGGACAGGTTTTTTTAACGGGACATTCCAACGGAGGTTATTTTACCTATGTATTATGGGCGATGAGGGGTGACGTTTTTGCTGCGGTAGCTCCTACGGCTGCGGCAACCAATACTTTGATACTGGATCAGCCCGGAGCTTCGTTGAAAGGAGTATTGCAACCGAAAACAGCCTTTATTTTATCGGGAGAAAAAGACGATCTCGTCAAATATGAATGGCAGGTAGAAACTCTCCGGTCCGTATTGGAATTAAATGGTTGTGATGTAAAAAAGGGAAAGAAAACTTCAGAATATGTTACGGTCTATCCTTCTTCCAAAGGAACATCCGTAACAACTTATATCCATCCGAAAGGGCATGGTTTTCCATCCGAAGCCTCACCCTATGTGCTGGAGTTTTTCAAGAACAACATCGAAAAGAAAAAATGAAACATAAATATCTAACAGCAAATATTGTTTAACAATTAATTAAATACTTATGGGAAATCGACTGAAAAAACTGATGTTTATCTGTTGTTTGTTGTGCCCGCTATCGCTTTATTGCCAGCAACCGGTTACCGGAGTGGTGAAAGACGCGAACCTCAATGAAGAACTGATAGGCGTAAGTGTAGTAATCAAAGGAACGGACAAAGGAACCGTTACCGACTTCGAAGGCCGCTTCAGCATAGAAGTCCAACAAGGGCAGACCTTGGTGTTTTCTTACATCGGTTATCTGACTACCGAAACTACAATCGGTACTCAGAAACACCTGAATATCAACATGACTGAAAATGTCAAGATAATCGATGAAATCGTAGTAGTCGGTTACGGGGTACAGAAAAAATCATCTTCCGTAGCTGCCATTACCACCACCAAAGGAGACGACCTGCTAAAGACCGGGGGAGTTACCTCTATCTCCGAAGCTTTACAGGGACAAATGCCGGGGGTAGTAGCCATCAATACCAACTCCAAACCAGGAGCAAATTCTGCGGATCTCTTCATCCGGGGTAAAGGCACCTGGGGAGATGCAAGTCCTTTAATTATGGTAGACGGCGTGGAACGGAGTTTCAACGATATCGACATGAATGAGATCGAAACCATTTCCGTACTGAAAGATGCTTCCGCAACCGCCGTATTCGGGCAAAGAGGGGGAAACGGAGTAATTCTGCTGACCACTAAACGCGGGATGAAAACCAAACCGGAAGTCAGTTTCAACGCCAATATGGGTTTTAAACAACCTTCGGTAAAATTAGACTGGGCAGATTATGTAACATCCATGGGCATGTATAATGAAGCACAGATCAACGACCTGCAATGGGGAAAAGTTATTCCGGAATCCACTATGGATGCATGGAGAAATGCATACGCCACCGGAAATTACGGACCTTACAACGATTATTTCCCGGAAATCGACTGGTGGGATGAAACCGTCAGGGATGTGGCAACCGAACAAACATACAACCTGAATGCACGGGGAGGAACGGAAAAAATGCGTTATTTCGTTTCATTAGGTTACCTGTATGACGGGGACGTATATAAAACCGAAAAACAACCGGATTACGATCCCAGCTTTAATTACCGGAGATATAACTGGAGGTTCAATGTAGACCTGAATATTACTCCTACTACCGTTTTAACAACTAATTTAGCCGGAAAAATGAGTTATAGAAACCAGCCTATCTTCCAGGACTGGTTAAGTGATGACAGTTATTTCTTCCCTATGTTCCTGACCACCCCAACCAATTCTTTCCCGATCAAATACAGCGACGGACATTGGGGTGACGATACTACCGCGCGTGCCAATTTGATTGCTAACATGCTTACAGGCGGACAGGCAAATGAAAAAACATTCCAGGGCTTCTATGATATCACGCTCAAACAAGATCTGGATTTTCTTCTGAAAGGATTATCTTTCAAGGGAACTTACTCCTATTCATCTTATTCCACTACTTACGAGCAGATTATCAACAACGGAATTTACAAAGCTAGTTCCACCACCGGTCCGAAAAATGAAATTCGTTATGCCAGGTTATGGGATTACAGCCAACCAATAACAGATACAGATGGAAATATTCTATCTTATCCGTTAAAAGGAGAAACCCGTTTCCCGCTACCTACAAGCACAGAAGGGCTCCCTTCTACCGCCACTTATAATCTTTTCGATAACTATAAAAGAGACGAATATTTTGAATTGGCTTTCAACTATAGCGGTTCATTCGGTGATCATAATCTCACCGGACTATTATTATGGAGTGGAAAGAACAGTGATTTTGCGAAAAGAAATAACGGGACAAAAATGGAATTTCCTATCCGTGAAATGGATTATGTGACACGTATCACATACAACTGGAAAGAAACTTATCTGGTAGAAGTGAATGGAGCCGCTAATGGTTCGGAAGGTTTCGCACCGGGAAAAAAATACGGTTTTTTCCCCTCCTACTCTGTGGGCTGGAGGGTATCGGAAGAACCCTGGATGAACTGGAAACCCTTGTCAAACCTGAAATTAAGATACTCTTACGGAGAAGTCGGGAATAGTAAAATGCCACCAAATACCGAACGTTTCGGCTGGATACAATTATATGAAACCGGAGGAAACATTACCTTGGGATTAGATCAAAATGTAAATTGGGGACCCATGTACTGGGAAGGCCAGGTAGCTAATTCTAAGCTGATTTGGGAAGTCTGTGCCAAACAGAACCTGGGTTTGGAAGTGGGGTTATTTGATAAATTGAATATGACCGTCGACCTGTTTGCAGAAAAACGGGATAAAATCCTGATGCAACGTAAATCTATTGCATCCTGGTTCGGTGCGGGGGTTCCGACTGTTAACTACGGTGAAACCAAAAGCCACGGATTTGAGTTCGAAGTATCCTGGAATGACAAGCTAAATAAAGATTTTCGCTATTTTGCTAAATTTAATATTGCTTCCAGTGAAAACCGGGTGATTTTCAAAGATGACCCTAAAAATTATCTTGATTATTTGAAAGAAGCAGGAAAACCTATCGGCGTATCACGAAAGTATCTCGCAACCGGAAATTACACTTCCATAGACGATATTTTCAATGGGCCCGTCACCAGTATCAATAAAACTACACAGGGCGCATTAATACCAGGAGATTTATTCTACATGGATTACAATGGTGATGGATTCCTGACCTTGGATGACCAGGTACCTTTGAAAGAGCTTAATTATCCGCTTACTACTTGTGGTATGACCCTGGGATTCAATTATAAACATTTCGGATTTAATGCATTGATCTATGCTGCTCCGGAAGTGTACAAGGAACAGATCAGCACTTTGCTTTGGGATTTTCCCGGCTCGAATGTAAAGGCCCAACCCAATACATTCGACAGATGGACTCCCGACAAAGTTAATGCAGATGGTCCTGTCCGTCCTTCAGTACACCTGGCAAACGAGTACAATTCTGTCGGCAGTACCTTTACTTATACCAACCATGCTTATGTGCGATTGAAAAATATCGAACTGAACTATTCTATCCCCAAGACATTGTTGAAAAACTTATATATTTCTCAATGCCAGTTCTACTTGAACGGGAATAACCTGGTTACATTCAGCAAATCCGATCCAAGGCGTGACCCTGAAACGGCCAATGCCAGTGTGTATCCTATTGTGCGCCGGTATAATTTGGGAATGCGTTTGACTTTTTAATGGAAATATCTAAATAAAAACTGAAATGAAAAAAATATATTTATATAGTTTGATCGGTTTATTGTTGCTTTTCCTGTTCCCGTCGTGTGAATCCTACTTAGATATCGATCCTAATATGGGTATCTCAGAGGAAGATGTATACAAAGATTATGCTTCCATACGCGGTTTCATGGATAAAATGTACGATAACCTGGAAAACATCCATGAATACGGGGATGATCAGAACGGAACCGCCGGACACGAAAACGGACGGTCACATATCAGTGCAATTTCAGACGAACTTTCGTCTATGCTGAATAGCCCGGCCGTAATGACCATGAATTCGGGGAACTGGCTGATTAAAGCTGACAAGACTTTCGAGATCGGAGTCCAAAGAAGAACAGTAATTGCATACAGTTTCCAATCCATACGTATTGCCAACCGGATTATACGGGACATAGACAAGGTACCCGGATTAACCGATATCCAGAGGAACGAGATTTTAGGGCAGACTTATTTCCTGAGAGCCTGGTATTATTTCAACCTTATGAAACGTTACGGTGGAATGCCTATATTAGATAAAGTATACGTAGGAGACGGTGATGAGGATGTTCCCCGGGTTACTTACCATGAATCGCATGACTGGATGTACGGAGACCTGGAAACAGCGCTCGGTATGTTGCCTGATAAATGGGACGATAAAAATGTGGGACGGGCTACCAAAGCCGCCGCGTTGGCTTTAATGACTCAAACCAGACTGTTCGATGCCAGTCCTCTGATGCAAAATAGTCTGACCACCCTCTCTGTATTGGATTATGATAAAAACAGAGCTAAATTAGCCGCCCAATCAGCAACAGCTACGCTGAAATACATTGCTGAACATTCGGCAGATTATCATCTAATGGGTACGGCAGACTATAAAAATATTTTTTACTGGCTGCCTCCGAATTATACCCAACCGGAATTTTTGTGGTATAACCGCGACCAGGCCTCCAACTTTTCCCGTTATATCCGTTCTTTCTGGCTTCCTTCGGAATATGCTGTGGGAACAGGAAACGACGCGGCGGCATTCAATGCTCCCAACCAGAACATGGTGAAGTTGTATGAGAAAAAGGGTACAGACGGAAAATATTATCCCATCGACGATTCTAAAGCCGGATATGATGCCCAGAATCCTTTTGTAGACAGAGATCCCAGATTCCGCAATAACATTCTGGTACCGGGAGAAAAATGGGGTACTGGCACGAACAATAAACCCATGTATATCACCAGCTATCTGGGAGGACAGATCGCCAATACCTTATTGACCAATCAATATACAAACAAAAGGCAGCATTCCGGTTATTTCTGCAAAAAATTTATTTGGGAAGGAGCCGATAACCTGAAAAGTGACTACACCAAACGGGTGATCACTGTGTATATCCGGGTAGCTGAAATTTATTTAGACCTGGCAGAAGCTTCATTCGAAGCTACAGGAAGTGCTACCGCTGTAGTAGACGGATGCGAACTTTCCGCTTTGCAAGCACTGAATATCGTACGGAACCGTGCCGGTATAGGAGATCTCCCCGACGAATACACCACTCCGGATAAATTCAGGGAAGCCTACCGGAGGGAAAGAGCTGTGGAACTGATGTTTGAAAACCACCGCTGGTGGGATATCCGTCGCTGGATGATCATGCATAAACTCTTCGAAACCGCTTATCCTATTACTGGGATCGTAGCCAGACCCATAGAAACGAACCACGCCAGTATTGAAGATAAAAGCACTCTGCATTTTACTTACGAAGAAGTGCCTTTAATCCCCGAAGTCAGGAAATACGGTATGCGGAATTACTGGTATCCGTTCTGCCTGGATGATGCTTATTCTTTGGATAACCTGGTTCAGAATCCCGGTTGGTAATATCTTAAATGTTTATACAATGAAAAGGATGAAAAATTATATATACGGAGTCTTGTTGCTGATAACCCTCGGTTTGATCGTACCGGTAACATTACCTGCACAAAACAAAGGGAAAAACAAGACCCAGGCAAAAAAATCGATGCGGAAAGAAGTTTCCAAAGTGGACATTCATGCGCGGATTACGGATACAGAAGGAAATCCGATCCGGAATGCCGCCGTTATATCCGGCGAAGGTGCATATGTTACTTATACGGACGAACAGGGCAATTTTTCCCTTTCGGTCAGGAGAGATGCCAGAATTATTATCGAAGCTTTCGGATATGAAGATGCTATGGTAAATCTCCTTACAGGAAGCTTTCCCAAAGAACTGATGCTGGAAAAAGAAGCGCTGTTTGCGGCCAAGGAAGACCAGGTAAACCGTGCAGACGGTGGTATCACCATGCAACGCGACCTCGTGGGAACAGGAGGAAGCATTGCCGGAAGCGCCCTATCTACCTATCCTGATATGTTGCTCAGCAATGCTTTACAGGGACGGATTGCAGGCTTAACCAGTATCCCCACGCTTGGTAATGTAGGTAATAACACCAGCAGCCTCTTTATCCGCGGACAACATACGAAAGGCGGAAACCAAGCCATCGTGGTGATCGACGGGATAGAACGTCCATTAGATAACCTGATCGCAGAAGAAATAGAGAAAATAGAACTGCTGAAAGATCCTACCACTAAAATATTATACGGACCGCGTGCCGCTAACGGTGTATTATGGATTACCACTAAAAGAGGGGAAGTGAACCGGCGTACCATCAAGGCTTCCATAGAAGCCGGAATCACGCAGATGACACGCCTTCCCGATTATGTCGATGCTTACGAATATGCCCAGTTGTACAACGAAGCGCGGAGAAACGACGGACGTCCGGACTTTTATTCGGCTCAGCAACTCGAAGGTTACAAAAACTCCACAGGTGTCAACGACCTGTTGTATCCAAATGTGGATTATTACAAAGAGTTCCTGCAAAACCAGAACCTGTATAAAAACGCTGTTGTGGAAGTGAACGGAGGAGATACCGAAGTAAGATATGCAGTGGTACTGGGCTATGCCGGTAGCCTGGGATTTGAAAATGTAGGAGATGTTCCCGATCTGAACAGGTTCAACCTGAGGGGGAATATCGATATCCGGGTAACCGATTACCTGAGCCTTACGGGAGGCCTTTCCGGCAGGGTAAGCGACAAGAATTACAGCAGCATGACTTCTGCCGATATTTTCAGCGCTATGTCTACCCACCGCCCGAACGAATATCCGTTTACTATCAATCCTGCCAGCATCGGTGTAGCAGTAGACTCAACAGGTACACCGGCTTTCGGAGCCAGTTTGAAACAAGCGAAGAACCTATACGGCGACCTGCTTTACGGGGGATTTACCAACGAAAGAACACTCAACAGCCAGGCTAACCTGGGAATGACCTTTACACTGGACCGACTGTTGAAAGGACTGAAAGCATCAGCGTTCTTATCGTTCGACAATTATGACTACTTCAAAAAAGGCCAACGGAATATCTATCCTACTTATTCCGTGAATCCGTATATGACATCGGCCGGAGTACTCGATACATTAGTCACCCAGATGAGAAAGAGAGAACTTCAGACCGACCAGAGCCGGATGGACGAAAGTACCCTGCGTTCCAGCAGTTGGAGGGTAAATGCATCGTATGAAAATCAATTCGGATTACATGCATTATCGGCTGTTCTGGCTTACAATTATGCCAGGAGTGAATCGGAAAGCCCCGCCGCAGCCAGCACAGGTGTACAAAAGGTTGTACAGGATGTAGCCAACGCCAATTATACCATGCGGCTCAATTATGCATACAACAACAAGTACATTGCCGAATTCGACCTGGCCTGCATGGGAAGTAACCGCTTTGACGACGGAAATAAATTCTTTACCTCTCCTGCTTTCGGGGGAGCCTGGATCCTTTCTAACGAAGATTTCCTGAAAAATAACAGGCAAATCAACTTCCTGAAACTGAAAGCCAGTTACGGAATACTGGGATACGACGGTAATACGGATTTCCTGTTGTATAATGCGGCCTGGGAAGATGGTGGCCTTGCTCAGTTAGGAGAACAGAATAAAACAGATGCTTCGCATGTTACCAATATGATCCGCATGGCCAGTCCCGGCCTGAAATGGGAAAAATCCAAAGAACTGAATGTGGGAATAGAGGCCCTATTCCTGCAAAACCGCCTCTTCGCGGAAATCGATTATTTCCATGAAAACAGATCGGATATTATCGGATACAAATCGTCTGATTTCCAAAATTATATCGGTGCATTCCACGGATATACCAATATGGGAGAGGTCAATAACCAGGGAATCGATGCATCCGTAAACTGGACAGATAAAGCAGGCAACCTGACCTACAATATCGGATTGAACTTCCTTTGGTCGAAAAACGAACTCGTTGACTGGGACCAGATCAGCTATCCGGATGCATACAGAAATATGCTGGGACAGCCCACTGATGTGCTGGTAGGTTACCAGGCGCTCGGACTATTCGGAAAAGATGTGCCTTTGGAAGGACATCCCCTGCAGACATTCGGCCCGTACCAGAACGGAGACATTGCTTATGCAGACCTGAACGGAGACAATGTGGTGGATGAAAGGGACAGAATCGTACTGGGTAATTCTTTTGCACGGACACATTGGGGACTGAATATCGACCTGCATTACAAACAATGGGGCTTATATCTGCTGGGAGTAGCCGAAACGGGTGTAGATACCTGGACTAACAACAACTACTACTGGAACAAGGCAGAAGATAAATATTCCGCCATTACCAGAGATCGTTACCATGCGGTAAACAATCCGGAAGGTACCTATCCCCGCCTGACCAGTACTGCAGGCGAAAACAACTTCGTTAACTCCAGTTTCTGGCTGAAAAACACTTCCTTCTTCCGGTTAAAAAACGTGGAACTGAGTTTTACATTGCCGAACAAATCGTATTCCGCCATTTTTAAAGATATTAAATTCTTTGCCCGCGGAACCAATTTGTTCGTTATTTCAGATGTAAAAGAACTGGATCCTGAACAACTGAATGCCGGTGTGAACAATTACCCGATATACAGAACGCTGACAGGCGGTGTATCGGTAAGATTTTAATGACTCGATAAAAAACAGATCATATGAAAAATTTCAATATTATCTACCTGATTAGTGCCATTTTACTGTTCCCGGCCTGTGAAGAAGTACTGGATGTAAGAACTTCCAGCGAATGGGACGACGCAGATGTCTGGCATGTACCAGAAATTGCCGAAGGTACATTGATGAAAGCGTATATGTCGATTGCCCAATTACCTGACAATTACAGCAATAACTTTTTGGATGCTGCTACCGACAATGCACTGACCAATAATTTCAATTCGTCTGTGTACAAAGTGGCCATGGGAGAAACAACTACTTCCGCCAATCCATTCGGAAACTGGGGCACCTGCTACGAGCAGTTCCAGTACATCCATTCGTTCTTGGAAAACGGCCTGACTCCCAACACGGTCTACAACAGAACCGATGCAAAATTAGACTCCCTGATCAAAAGCCGGTTGAAAGGCGAAGCTTTCTTCCTGCGGGCCTGGTGGGGATTCGAACTGCTTAAAATGTACGGAGGAAAAACCGCAACAGGTGAAGCTTTGGGATATCCGATCATAACCCATTACATTACACAGGATGAAGCAAAAAACTCCACTGAATTCCGGAGGAATACTTATGCCGAATGTGCGGCACAGATTATCCGGGACTGCGATTCAGCCATAGTACGTTTACCAGCAACCTACACAGGAGAAGACATTGTAACCGGTGCGACTCAAATCGGACGGGCCAGTAAATACAGTGCCGGTGTGCTGAAATCGAGGGTTGCCCTTTATGCCGCCAGCCCGGCTTACCAACCGGATGAAATCGTGAAGATCACAGGCATGGGACAATACACTATTGTAAATTTGGCTGCCTATCAGAAAAAATGGGAATATGCCGCCTTAGTAGCTGATTCTGTATTACAGTTATCCGGATTCGGTAATTTTACGGCTATGACTGCCAAGAACCTGGCTGATGCAGGTAATACCACTCCTGCCGATTTTGTATTCCGCAAATTTTTCAATAGCAGAGCATTAGAAACCAGGCATTTCCCTCCGTTCTATTATGGAAGTGCACAAACTATCCCTTCGCAAAACTTAGTGGATGCTTTTCCTGCTAAAAACGGATTTCCGGCAAGCGACCCCCGGTCGGCTATCGCCCCAGGCACTCCTTATGCAAACAGGGATAAC
This sequence comes from Bacteroidales bacterium, assembly GCA_031553775.1. Taxonomy (GTDB): domain Bacteria; phylum Bacteroidota; class Bacteroidia; order Bacteroidales; family Azobacteroidaceae; genus JAISFI01. The sequence continues at coordinate 14,779 of JAVBLA010000020.1, read as the reverse complement.
CGTCTGAACCTGAATATATATTATCAGGGCAGGGTATTCGGAACTACAGGACTCCCCATCGATGTGGTAGCAGGAGGTAAAGACTCGGAAGAATATCATCCGTCTTGTTCCCGTTCCGGATATTACCTGGCAAAGTTCATGTCTTCTAAAGAAACCTTGCTGAATCCGACTACAGCGACCAATGCCATGCATTACAACCCCCTGTTGCGGAAGTCCGAAGTATTCATTAATTTTGCAGAAGCAGCCAATGAAGCCTGGGGACCTAAAGAAAAAGGAGGTTTTCCAACCAAATTCACGGCTTATGATGTGATCAAAACCGTTCGTTCTTCATCGGGAGGTATTACCAGTACCACCTATCTGGACGAAATGGCTGCCGGAGCCAATACTTTCAGGCAGCTGATCCAGGATGAACGCCGGATCGAATTTACATTCGAAGACCAACGTTACTTCGACATGAGAAGATGGGTACTCAAATTAGATGAGCCTGTATACGGAATTGTCGTGGAACGGGCTACGGACGGAACGCTGACTTATACCAAAAAGAAAATCGAAGACCGCAGATTGAGCAACATCCGTGATTATTATTCACCGCTTCCTTACGATGAAGTGATCAAAAATAAAAACCTGGTCAACAATGTCGGTTGGAATTAACAAACAAATATGCCAATAAAACAGATCGTTATGAAACAGATTAAATATATTACAATCTTACTGGCAATCAGCGTATCGTTCTTTGCCTGCTACGAAGATTATGAAAAGGATTTCGACTATACCACTGTTTATTTCGGCACGCAGCAGCCCCTGCGTACCGTTATTGCCGACAGGGGTATGTCGATCAAAGTGGGAGTAAATTTCGGCGGTACAAGAGCTGTCGACGAAAACTGCTGGGCCCAGTTCGAGATAGACCCCTCTCTGCTCACCGGCACAACGATGACCCTGCTGCCGGCCGAATACTACCGGTTGGCAGATCCGAATACCTTCCGGATTTCCAATAAAAACCTGTCGATCGCCGACGTGGCAGTCTCGTTTACCGATGCATTTTATGCCGATCCGAATAGCATGAAGAACTATTATGCCCTTCCGTTCCGGATAACCTCGAGTTCGGCCGACAGTATCCACGGAGGTTCTTTCGATGAAGACGGAACTTCGGTTATTAAGGCGAAAAATTATAGTATTGTAGCCATCAAATACATCAGTACTTATCATGGTACTTATTATGTGAAAGGTACAATGACCGATCTGGGGACAGGAACAAAAACGGTATACAGCAATTCCGACCTGAGCCAGAACATTACCCGGGATATATTCACTATATCCACAAAAACAGTGCAAAGGCCCGGTTTGGCTAACAATGCGGTAGTTGCCACCGAAGCGGTCAAAATGACAATCGTCCCCAACGGCAGTCCGGATAAAATTTACCCCGTAACAGTGGAAACACCAGCCGGTTGCCTCGCCCTGAGCGATACGGAAGGCACCTACTACGGGAACAAAGAACGCCCCGAGATCAGCTTGAAATATAAGTTTACCAAAGGCGGAAAAAATTACAGTGTGGAAGAAACACTGATCCTGCGCCAGGATCCGGAAAAAGACCTCCGGTATGAAGTGTGGAATTAAATATTCCGATTAATGAAATTCATGAGGATGCCTCAAAACCGAGGCATCCTCATCTTGTTTCAAATCAGAAAATCATTTGTCAAATTTGTATTGTTTTTTGATGAATTAATGCACTCCTCCCCTATTTTCAAATACTATATTTGCGTAATTATTAACAATTAATTAAATCCCTAAGATCATGAAAAATTACTACCTGACAGCATTGTTTATCCTCTTTATCTGTAACTCATACGCTTCCGGCATTTTGGGTATGTACAATTTCAATGATGGAGCCAAAGGTCCGAGCAATGTGGTGCAAGGTGTGGTATTTGCAAATGAATTTGCCATTTACAACAGTACCTCGAACACCTATACGATCGATTACAACGAACCCGGTGCTATTACTTTTACCAATCACGGGAACAACCAGAATGCCAACCGTTACGGATATATCACTATTGCTCCCGAAAGCGGGTATCAAATAGTTCTCGACAGTGTGAAAGCAACTTTTAAAACCTCCAGCACCAACACAAAGGGTGCAAGGTGCGTAATGTTCGACACACCGAACGGAACAACTCAAACCGATATTATTTATGATATGATTGCAACCAACGGACCGGAAGGCGTTCATCCGGACTGGACTACAAAGACGTATATTCCTAAAAATCCGCAGGGAGGATCCGGTATAATCGGACCGGTTACCATTAAAGATCTAAGGTATTTCACTTTTCATGCACTTCAGTCTACTGCTTCAGCCAATAACCTGGCCAAATGGTATATAGACGAAATTATATTTTACGGTTCTATCCTCAATGAAGGAGACATCATTGTGAATCCCACAACATTTCCTTTACAATACGGGAGTTTGGATAAAACAGCCACCGACACGCTCAAGGTAAATGTTTTCGGTACTGCAACCGAAAATCTTTCCGTAGCCATCACAGGCCCGGACCAAGACAAATTCAGCGTCGACAGAGCAAGTATTCCTGCAGGAGAACTGACCGGAACCTATATCCTGGTAACCTATAATCCCCGGTCAAGAGGGAATCATTCGGCCACATTGACCCTTTTCAATTCCGGCAAATCGCTATCTGTTCCGCTCTCCGGAAAATCTACCGTATTTTTTGAAGATTTTTCAAAAGTGCTTCCTTCCGAATATGAACTTCTCGGTTCAAACCCGGCGGCAGAAAACATAGACAATTATACCTATAAAACCGGCTGGATACTATCAGACAGCGTTTCATGGTTCAGGAGCGGAAACTATGCCATGGCTTTAAATATCCGTTCTTCCATTGAAAAAGGCAGGGGAAGCGCCGTTACCCCGGCATTGGATTTATCGCAGCCTTTCTCCTTGTCGTATAAAAGCAGAAAAGGAGGAGGATCTGTCTTAAACAGCGAAATGTTTATCCTGGCAGACGAAGATACCATCTTCTATGCTGCAAATAGTAACAATACATTGACAGACCGGGTAGCAGACGGTTATATCGCCGGCAGCAACAGTAAAATTACTTTCCTGGGAGTATTAGCCGACGAAGGAAGCTATGTTATAGATAATATTTCAATCGATTATACAAGCAGTCCGGCACTGAATATTGCAAAAGGAAGTTCCGCGTCCGCAGGCAAGGCAAAACCGGGAAATCAAAAAACGACATCGATTCCTCTCAAAGGATATAACCTGACAGACGACGAATTTTCCATCGTACTGAATGATGCCAACGGATGCTTCAGTCTATCTAAAAACACATTCACCAAAAGTGAATTACAGGCAGGAAAAAACATGGAAATCACATTTACCGCTCCCGCAACAGAAGGCGACTACCATGCAAGCGTTGTTTTTTCCGGAGCCGGACTAGACGCTCCCCGTACTTTATACCTGCAGGCAACATCCGACATGAACAGCGGTATCGAAAGCGAAAAAATTCCGGTCAGTTCTGTTTATACTTCAGGGAAAATTCTGTATGTAAAAACTGAACAACCTGCTAACATATCCATATACAATCTATTGGGTGCAAAAGTAAAAGAATTGCAAACAGACGGCAGCGGATCCCAAATAGAATTAAATCCGGGATGCTATGTTGTGAAAACGGGAAGTTTTACGGGGAAAGTGATTATAAAATAATGAGTTAAAAGTCTTTATTTCGTATGTATGGTTTATTAAAGAACCGGTATTAATCGAAAGTTGTAAATCTATTTTAGTCAATTATTAAATTTCAATTATTTATGAGCGTCCAGAGAAGCACCCTCCTATTATCTCTTACCGGTCTTGCCCTGCAGGCATCTTTGCCGGCCCAGGACAATAAACCGAATATCATCTGGCTAATGGCCGAAGATATGGGACATGATCTTGAGTGTTATGGCATGAAAGCGGTCAAAACACCCATATTGAACCGACTGGCCCGGGAAGGTGTGATCTATAACAACGGATGCTGTACCAATCCCATCAGTTCGCCGAGCCGGTCGGCCATGATGACCGGCATGCACCAGACTGTGATCAACGCCCACAATCACCGTAGTAACCGGGATCTTCCCCTGCCGGAGAATATCAGGCCGATCACCTGTTATCTGCGTGAAGCGGGTTATACCTGTGTGCTCGGGAATAAGAACGTGAGAGGGAAAGGAAGGAAGATCGATTGTAACTTCAAACATGCAGCTATCGGTCCGTATGATGGCGTAAGCAATTTCGGTCTTTTTGATAAATACGATGAATTTACCAAAGAAGACCAGCCTTTTTTCGCCCAGATACAGTTAGTGGTTACCCACAGGGGCGACTGGTGGAAAGAAGTCTCGGCAGCTTCCAAGCACCGGATAGATCCCGCTAAGGTAGAACTTCCCCCGTATATGCCCGATCATCCTAAAATCAGGGAAGAATGGGCCTCCTACCTGGACCAGGTAGAATATATGGATAATGAAGTGGGGATCATACTGAACGAATTGAAGCAGAAAGGGATGATAGACAACACCATTATCTTTTTTATCGGAGATAATGGCCGCTGTGATATCCGCGGGAAAGGATATTTGTACGAACCCGGTACCAAGATCCCGATGATCGCATGGGGAAAAGGAGTCAAACCCGAGGTTGTAAACGAAATCGTGAGTACGCTGGATATCTCAGCCACCATCCTGGAATTAGCCGGAGTGCAACGACCGGGCCATCTGATGGGTAAATCTCTATTCGATAAGGATGAAAAAAGGGTGGACTACTTTTACTCCGCACGCGATATCTGGGATGAGGTCAACGAATGTATGCGTTCCATCTCCACCGAACGGTACAGCTATATCAAGAATTATATGCCGGAACTGCCCTGGGACCAGCACCAGTTGTATTTAGACTTCCATCGCCCGGCGATCCACGTGATGCGTAGTTTGAAAGCAGCCGGTAAACTGGATAAGAACACGTCTTTGTTTATGGCCGACCATAAACCGGCAGAAGAATTGTACGATATCCAGAACGACCCGCATGAATTGAATAATCTGGCAGAAAACCCCCGATATGCGGATGTCCTGAAAGAAATGAGAAGTAAAATGGCTGAATGGCAGGCCCGGTATAAAGATGATGGCTTAGCCGATATGAAATCCAGGAAAAGAGAAAAATCCGAATTCAATATCCGTACCTGTGTACAAAAAAATCATCCTGAGGAATGGAAAAAACTGACTGAAGGTGAAATTTGTGATAAATACCAGCAATGGAATGATGAATGTGCGCAAAAAAATAAAGAACAAAAAGAACAGAAAAAGAAGAAAAACGAAAAAAAATAAACCACCCCACATGGAGGCAATCCGAATGAGCAAAAGGCGTCTGTATTTATCCCTTATTTTTATCTGTACGCTCTGTAGTTTTTCTATTTTTTCCCAACAAATTATTTTGCTGGACGGAAAAAATACCGGGCGCAGTTTCGACGGATTCGGTTCAGTGGAAAGCTATGTAAAACTGCTGTACGATTATCCCGAAAAACAACGCAGCGAGATACTCGATTATCTCTACCTCCCCCGGTACGGAGCCTCTTTGCAAGTGATCAAAATCCCCATCGGTTACGATGGATGCAGCGATGCTTCTTCCTGGCAATGCTATAAACGGCAGGAAAACGAACCGGCCAATCTACAACGGGGTTACGCCACCTGGTTGGCGCTGGAAGCAAAAAAACGAAATCCGGAAATCAAAATAGCCGCCTTGCACTGGGGATACCCGGCCTGGGCAGAGAGCCATGAACAAAAAGCCGGATTTATCTTCGGCTTCGTCCAGGCAATGAAAGAACAGTATAACCTGCAGGTCGACTATATCGGCGGTAACCAGAACGAGAGCTATATTATCCCTGAAGTCACGAAAATACTCCGAAAAAAACTAACAGACGGAGGATTCCCGCAGGTAAAAATAGTAGCAGCCGACGAAGGTTCCCAGACCAAGCACTATAAAGTAATGGATATCATGGAAAAAGACCCTGATTATGCCCAGGTAGTGGATATTATCGGCGTACATTACAAATCCCGTGCAGGAGACGATCCAATTCTCCGAAAAGCATTCGACTTCGATAAACCGGTCTGGTCGACCGAAGACGGCGGCGGATCCTATAAAACCAACGGATATGCCCCGGTCCACCAACTGATGAAATTATTGCTGGATGTAAAAATAACTGCTGCCTGGCGGTGGGTATCCACCTCTTCGCATTATGAAAACCAGATATGGCCGTCGGCAGGGATCATCAAAGCCAATGAACCCTGGTCGGGACATTATGTGGTAGGCTCCTGTGTCTGGGGGATTGCTCATTTTACCCAATTCATCCAACCTGGATGGAAAATGCTGGTTACCAAAGACAGTTATCTGCAAGATGCATCCGGTAAAAAAACCGGCAGATATATTGCCTACAAAGATCCCCAAAGCAAAGATTTTTCGATGGTAATCCATACCTTCAAAGAAATGTCGACCGGAGGAACCGATGTGGAAATCCGCCTGAAAGATATTGGGACAGATTTTGCGGATGTTTGGTGTTCCGACTTTTCACAGGAAGAAAGCCAATGGTTTCTGCAACATCCTCCTGTCAAAACCGGGACCGGAAAAGTGTTATTCCGGCTGGAGCCAAACAAAGTATATACTCTGACCACGACCAAAGGTCAGCATAAAATGTCGTCTGCAATTCCTGCACCCAAAGCCTTTCCGTTTCCTTATGCGGATCATTTCGACAGCTATCAACCGGATGGCTTGCCGAAATATTTCGTCAATGTCAATGCATCTTTCGAAATTGCTAATTACGGCAATGGGAAAGTATTGAAGCAGGTCAACCGGAATGCCCCGGTAAACTGGCATCCGGGATCGCGCCCGGTATCGCAGCCGATGACACTGGTCGGAAATATCCAATGGACAGATTACACCGTAAAAGTCAAGGGCTTATTAGAGAATCCGGGAAAAATCTGCTTAGGAGGACGTTTCGACGGAAAATCGGAAGGATCGGGTAACTTCGATGCGGAAGCTTACTGGCTATCTCTCGACGAAACAGGAAACTGGTTACTTTTCCGGAAAGATACGGGAAAAGAACCGGAAAATTCCGTCACATTAGCTTCAGGAAAAATCGTAGGATCGGGACTGAAACAATGGACAGAACTGTCTCTTTCATTCAACGGTAATCAAATAACCGCCCTGATTGAAGGAAAGCAGGTGGCACAGGTAACCGACAACACCTATCCGAACGGTAATGTAGCCCTGGCTGCCATGCATTCGGAGGCACAGGATTTTTTTACCCCGACCAAGCAATTCCCGGTAGTCCTGTTCGACGATCTGGAAATCAAAGCACCAATAAAAAATCAACAAAAATAAATCAATTTCTAATTTTTAATTTTTAAACGTTTATATATGAAAACAACATCATTCATCCCCCTAATCGGCGCCTCCCTGCTGGCAGGCGGCCAATTAACAGCACAAAACGCCCAAAAACCGAATATACTGCTGATTTTAGTAGACGATATGGGTTGGAAAGATACCGGCTACACCGGTAGCGATTTCTATGAAACCCCAGTCATCGACTCCCTGGCAACTCAATCACTCCGTTTCACCAATGCTTATGCCTGCGCGGGCAACAGTGCCCCAAGCCGTGCCTGTATGATCTCCGGCCAGTATACGCCGCGTCATGGTGTATTTGCCGTCTGGTCTACCGAAAGAGGCCCGAAAGACCAGATGAAACTGATTCCCTACCCGAACTCCGAAGGAGAACGCTTGCCGATCGACAATTATACCCTGGCCAATGCTATGAAAGACGCCGGGTATGCCACTTCCATCGCCGGTAAATGGCACTTAGGAGGAGGAAAAGGATACAAGCCGGGAGAAAGGGGATTCGATGTGGATAATTCCGGAGAAAGCCCGAGCAAAAAGGATTTCGAAAAATCGAACGACCCGAAAAATATGTTCATGGAAGTGAATCAGACCTGTGAATTCATGGAAAAATCGGTAAAAAGCGGAACTCCGTTCTTTGCCTATCTCCCTTATCATGCCGTGCACACTGCCTGGCAAGCCAGGAAAGAAAATATCGATCATTTCACAAAAAAGACCAAAGGTAAGCAGCATACCGAAGTGGTTTACGCAGCGATGATCAAAGACATGGACGAATCGATCGGCATTTTAACGAACAAATTACGCCAGCTCGGAATTTCCGATAACACAATGATCATTTTTATTTCCGACAATGGTGGTGTTCCCAGCACATCGCAGGCTCCGCTCCGGGCTTTTAAAGGCTGTTTCTATGAAGGAGGGATCCGGGTACCCATGTTTATCCATTATCCGGGAAAAGTTAAGCCCGGCTCATTGGACGTACCGGTACAAAATATAGATATCTACCCTACCTGTATTAAAATGGCGGGATTAGAAAAACCCCAAAATAAAATACTGGACGGGAAAGACCTGAGTGTTCTTTTCTCCGGCAAGCAAAGCACATTGAACAGGGAATCGATCTTCTGGCATTTTCCGGGTTATCTGGATAAACCCTGTCCGGGTTCCAGAGATCAAGTCTTCCGCCAACGTCCTTCTTCCGTAATCAGGAAGGGCGACTGGAAACTGATCCTTTATTACGAAGAATGGATGCTGAAAGGTGGAAGGGAAAAAATCGACACTAATCGATCGGTGGAATTATTCAATCTGAAAGACGATCTTTCGGAAACCAAAGACCTTTCGAATAAAAACAAATCCAAACGGGATGAATTGCTGAACGATTTGCTGAAGTGGTTAGATGATACACATGCGCAGATGCCGTATTTGAGATAATATTCCGGTAAGGGTTCGCGATGGCGAACCCTTATTTTTTATGGGCAATGTATTCCGAAGGAGTCATGCCCATTTCTTGTTTAAAAATCTTGGCAAAATATTTCGGATCGTTGAAACCCAGATCGTAAGCGGTTTCGGAAACATTCTGCCCTTTTTCTTTCAATAAACGGCAAGCTACCCTGATCTTGATATTCCTGATCAGTTCGTTGGGCGACATACCGATAAGCGACTGCAGTTTCCGGTACATGGTAGGCTGACTCATATTCATTGCGGAATACAGGTCGTTCGTGGTAAAGTCTTTCTGCAAAACTTTCGACTCGATACAAGCGATAATATCCTGAAGGAATTTCCTATCGATCTCCGTGTGCGCCACAGAAGGAATCAGTTCGTTTTTCGTATCCGAATGCCTGAACGACTCGGCCAATCCTGCCCGGTTCCGGATCAGGCTCCTGATATTTGCCAGCAGGGAAGCCATTTCGAAGGGTTTGGTGACATACACGTCGGCTCCGGCCTCAAAACCTTCCAGTTTATCTTCCAGGTTATGTTTAGCCGTGAGCATCACCACCGGAATATGCGACAGGTCGATCCGTTGTTTCATTTCCCGGCACAGGCGGATGCCATCCATTACCGGCATGACCACATCGGTCACCACTAAATCAACTTCCTTCCGGTCTAATATTTTCAGGGCCTCTTCCCCATTGCCTGCCGTGTATACCCGGAATTCACGCTGCAAACTTTCCTGCATGATTTTCAGGAGTTCCGGATGATCTTCTACCAGCAATACGGAATGAACGGCTTCCCCGCCGGGTAATGGGGTTGCAGGAATCTCTTCCGTTTGGATAAGAGCAGTTTCCATCATGATCTGACCGGCCATGCCATCTTCGACCTGATCGGGCGAATAAGCTTCCCGGTCCAAAGGAAACTGCAGGTAAAAAGCAGTACCCACCCCTTCTTCCGTCTCTACTTCTATGGTTCCTTTATGCAAGTCCACCAGGTCTTTGGTCAGCGAGAGCCCGATGCCCGTTCCTTTGACTTTGAATTTTCTGAAGTCGCCTTCATAAAAACGTTTGAACAGGTTATTGAACACATCCTTACTAATGCCCTTTCCGGTGTCTTTCACGGTAACCTGCAGATAGCGGCGGTCTTCCAGAAGCGATTCTCCGAGCAAGACCGTAATATGTCCGTCTTTTTTATTGTATTTGAAAGCATTGGAAAGCAGGTTGTACATAATCTTATCCAGCTTATCCACATCGATATATCCCCGGATGCTTTCTTTTTCCGGACAGAAATCGAGGGTAATATTCTTTTGCTCGACCAAAGGCACGAAATTGACATCGCACAATTCCCTGATAAACGAAACGACTTCCACTTCGGATGTTTTCAGGCGAAGGTTCCCGGTTTCCACTTTCCGGAACTCCATGATCTGTTGCAGAAGTCTCATCAGCCGGTTGATATTGGCTTTCATGATATACAGTACCCGGTTTTCCTGGGGATAGCGTGCAATCAGGTCGTCGACCGAGCAAAGCAGGATCGTCATCGGAGTGAACAACTCGTGGGAAACATTGGTAAAAAAGCGTAGTTTGGCCTGGTGTACCTCTTCCGATTTCTCTTTTTCTATCTGCTTGATGGCCAGCATCCTTTTCAGCTTGATCCGGTTCAGGTAAAAACGGAGAATCACAAAAAGCAGGAGTGAGGCGATGACGAAATAGATGCCGTAAGCCAGCGGCGTATTCCAGAAAGGAGGTAAAATGGTAACTTGCAAAGCAGTGGAACCTTCACTCCAGAAACCGTCGGAGTTGCAAGATTTCACCCGGAAAACATATTTCCCCTGCGGAAGATTGTTATAAGAAACAGACCGGATTCCGGAACCTGTATAATTCCAGTCCTTGTCCGCCCCTTCCAGCATATAAGCATAGTTCTGAACATCGAGGCTGTTAAAAGACAGCGATGAAAAACTGATAGACAGGTTATTTTCCCGGAACGGGACAGCGATCTTATCCGTAAAAGGAGGTAACAAGGCTGAAGGCGGATTTTTCCTCCTTTCCAGAAAATATTCCAACGAAACTGAAGCCAGGTGAATATCGGTGATTACCGGCAAAGGGGAAAAAGTATTGACCGGAAAGCGGTCGGGCAGGAAAGATACGAATCCGTTGTTCCCTCCGAAAAACAGTTCTCCGCCGGCGCTCCTGAACGACGAGTTATCGTAAAAAGAATAGATACTCAATTCATCGCTACCCGGGAAGATTTTAATTTCCCGGTCGTACGGCAGGTCCGGGTTATAGCAAACCAATCCGTTGCCGGTGGAAAGCCAAAGGTTTCCCTTCCGGTCTTCCAGCATGGAATAAACGGCATCGTCGGGGATTAAATTCATTTTTGGAATCGTATTTAATCTGTTTTCATGGACGTTGTACCGGTTCAGTCCTCCTCCCTGTGTTCCCGCCCAGATATTACCCTTGGAATCTTCGAACAGGCAGGTCACCTCGTTGTTAATCAGTTTTCCGTTTTTCAGGGAATAGTTTTCCGGAGTGGCCTTCGTATCCAGACCCTTATACCCTATCCGGTAAAGGCCTGCATTTTGTGTACCTACCCATAAAAACGCATTTTTATCGAACAAAAGCGATTTGATGTTCTGGGCATAAAAGAAGCCCGTCAACTGGTTGTTTAGCAGCCGGTACGATCCGTCTCCGGCAGGAGTAAACAACAGTAAACCCTTGATCGTTCCCGCCAGGATATTTCCTTCCTGGTCTTCCGTGATGGAAGTAATGGTAGCTTTATCGAAAAAGTCGTTTTCAACCGGTATTTTCCGGATGCTGTCGATTTGTTTATTTTTGAGACCTACCACATAAATACCGTCGTATCTCGTACCCAGCCAGATTTCCTCCCGTTCCGGACGGTAATAGATACTCATCACCGAGTTAGCCATGACCGAAATCCGTTTCAATACCGGATGTTCGTAATAGCGGATAAACTCGTTTTTCCGCGAGTCGTACAGCACCAATACGTTCCGTTTCAATCCAACCCAGACCATGTCGTTTTCGTCTTTGAAAATAGCCGTTACCGCAGTAGCATTGTTCCTGTTCCCCGAGAAAAAATCGGTAAAATCCACCTGGTTGAATTTTTCCTTGTTCCTGTCTATGCAGGCCACTCCGGAACCATACAGGGAAATCCAGAGTATCCCTGTCCGGTCTTTATACACACAGAATACCTCTTCTGCATGCATTTTTTTCGAATCGGCATGCAGGTAATAGTCCACCTGGTAGGAAGAGCCTGTTTCACGGATCACCTGTAAGCCGTTGCCGGTAGCAAGCCACATATCGCCCGAAGCATCATCCTGTATAATAGAATATACTACGGGAAAACGATCCTTATCCTGGAATTTAATCGGCAGGAACTGCTCTGCCCTGGCTTTTTGCGGAAATTCCGGGCGGCTGATCCTGAAGACTCCCGCCTTGTCCCAGGTAGAAAACCAGATCCGGTGATCGCGATCCTCATAAAAAGAATTGATATTCATGGAATGCTGCTCCGGTATATCCTGATAATCCAGGAAAGTTTCCGTTTGCAGGTCCAATACCCGGAAACCCGATTGCCAGGTACCGATCCACAGGTAATTCCGGCTATCGGCATACAAGGCCTTGATATTACTTCCGGCAATCCGTTTCCCGTAACGGTCTTCCTGTATCCGCTCGAACCGCTCTTCCTGCTCCCGGTAAGCAAACAGGCCTTTATCCGTGCCGATGTACGGAACATTGTCTTTCGAAACAGCAACGGAAAGAATGTTACCGGCCCCGAAAATCTCACAGGGATATTGTTTCACCGTACCGGTAGGCATATCGAGAACATTCAGCCCGGAAGTGGTACCCACCCACAAGCGGTTGTTTTTATCTTCCGCCAGGCAGGTAACCGAATTTCCCGTAAGATACGAAGGGCGCAGATAATTCGACTTATAGGTTTTGAAGCTATAGCCGTCGTAACGGCTCAACCCGTTCCGGGTTCCGTACCAGATAAATCCTTTTGAATCCTGAAGAATACAGAGTACCTCATTTGAAGCCAGTCCGTCTTTGATGGTAAGTATTTTCAACTGGTCATTCACATCCGGGCTCCCCTGCTTTTGTACGGAAAAAGCGACGGAGCTCCAGAAAAGCAGAAAAAAAAGTAGCAGATATTGTTTTCTCATCATTTGACGGGGTGTTTGTGGTTCTTTGACCATTCGCAAAGATAGCAAATTTATGGGATGCATGAAAATAGTTATTTTTCAAATCGATATATTCCGTTTTTTTATTTTATTTGCAGCCTACTTTCGACCGAAATAATCACCACGGAGATAATAATCCCATTTTTTTAGCAAAATCAGGCAATTTCTCCGGACTAAATCATGAAAATTCTTTGCGGAAATCATACACGGAACAGAAATTTTTTCTAACTTCGCTTTTGCAAAATAGGGGCTAAAAACAATTAAGCATCTGTTATTTATATAATTAGAATTATATTTTCACTCCGTTTTTGCAGATATTTGTCACTTTTTTACGAAGTACACATTAAATCTCTTTTTATGAAAAGGTTGTTATCGGTTCTCGTGTTAGTCGTTCTGGTTATGCTCTATTCGTGTACCAAGTCACAGGAGCCCCAATTGAAGTTCAACGACAAAGGCGAGTTCCGCATAGTGCAGTTCACGGATTTGCACTGGGATCCGGGCATGAATAAAAAACAAGGCACGATGGATTTGATGCGCAAGGTTATCGAAAGCGAGAAACCCGACTTAGTGATCCTCTCGGGCGACGTTATAACCGCCGCTCCGGCACAGAGTGGATGGAACGAGTTGGCCGACTTCCTGTCATCGACCGGTGTACCCTGGTGTGCGACTATGGGCAACCACGACTTCGAGGCCGAGCCGGGTATCTCCAAAGACGATATTTTCGGCTGGTTAGAAGGTAAATCCGGCTATGTGGGCTCGAAAGGGAGGTGCGAGTCGGGTGTGGGAAATTTTGCTCTCGCGATATCGGGTTCCAAATCAGACAAGCCTGCATGGATAATATACTGCATCGACTCCAACGACTATCCCCTCGACATCGAGATAGACGGTTACGACTGGATCCGTTTCGACCAGCTTGCGTGGTACAATGCCAAAAGTAAGGCTTATACAGCCTCCAACGGCGGCAAGCCCATACCCTCGCTTGCCTATTTACACATACCTATACCCGAATACAACAACCTGCGAGAGATATACGGCAACCGGAAAGGGGCGAGTATCAGCAGCTCGCGCATAGGCTCGGGCCTGATGGGTTCGATCCTCGAGTGCGGAGATGTGTGCGGCATGTTTGCGGGACACGTCCACAAGAACGATTACATAGGCATAATCGACGGAGTGGCGATGGGCTTCGGGCGCACGACGGGTTTCGACGCCTCGTGCCCGTTAAAGCGCGGCGGACGCGTGGTGGTACTGAAAGAGGGTACACGCGAGTTCTCGACCTGGATATCGACCGGCGACAGCACGGAATATGTATATTACTATCCTTCCGGAATATCGCTGCAGGATGAACAGACGATGGAGTATTTACCCGCCGTGGATGTTGAACCCGAAGGGAGGGGCGTGAGATTCGACTACTACGAAGGAGGCCGGTTCAGCCACACGGCAGCCCTCGAGAAGGCCATCCCCGTGCGTAGTGGCATAACACCCAATATATCGCTCGCCGAGGCCACCGTGGCCGATTCTATGGGATTTTGCTTCAACGCGCTGATAGATATACCCGAACGGGGAGTCTACCGTTTCTACACCTATTCGGACGACGGGTCGAAACTGTGGATCGACGACCGGCTGGTGGTGGACAACGATGGTTCGCACAACGCCTGGAGAGCCGACGGCAAGGTCGCCCTTGAAGCCGGATACCACCGCCTGAAGGTGATGTACGTCGAGGATTACATGAGCCAGGTACTTAAAGTGGGCAT